>DATHIB010000071.1:0-64710 GCA_035490055.1 Candidatus Limnocylindria bacterium
TATTCGAGACCCGGAACGGCACTCCGTACTTGCACAACAATCTTGAACAACGCTGGCTTACGCCTCGTCTCGAAGCGATGGGAATCGATGAAAGAGGAATGGGCTTTCACGCTTTCCGCCGTTTCCGGAAGACTTGGTTGAGAGGCAAGCGCGTTCAGGAAGACATTAACAACTTCTGGATGGGGCATGCACCGGAGACGATGTCGGAGACTTATTCTCGTTTGGATTTGGAACTCGACCTTCGTCTCGCAGAAGCGGAGTCAATGGGCGTCGGTTTCACCGTTCCGCCTGTTTCAATTGCTCCAAGTTGCTCCAAGATTTCGGAAGAATCGGATGTCGAATTGGTTTTGCAAGTCTAGTAGAATCAGGTGAGTAGCCAAGGATGCGCCCGTAGCTCAGTTGGATAGAGCGTCTGCCTTCGAAGCAGAGGGTCGGGGGTTCGAGTCCCTCCGGGCGCGCCATCAATGAATTGGGTTTATCTCCGTTAGCGCTTGGCACCGCGCGCTCAGACCGGCGAACTGCGTGTAACCTTCTGCTTGCAAAGCAGATGCTCACAATTGAGTAGTTTCCAATACTTTAGTATAGTTCTCGAGTTGGCTTGGTGTGCTTTTGGTGCACAATAATATCAATATCGAAAACGTAGCCGCCACAAGAAGGCAGAGGGAATAAGTCCTGCAAAATCAATGCGACCATTCCTTGGAACTTGCTGGCGCGGTAGGGAAAGCCGCCATTAGTCCAAATTGGCCACCTTGAGTACTTTATCAAAACTTACCGGGGCGAAGACAAAGCGTGGGGTTTGGTTATGGTGAGCTCGTCTGGAGGACCAAGAGAAAGAAAGAAACATCGCCAGATTTTGTTATTGATAAGGAGTCTCACTCTCCAGCCGCCGCGAAAATGCCGTACAGGTGTAAAATCAACCGCTAGATGGCTTCTCCTTATCTGGTTGCTTCAGCAAACCACGACATCTTGGGCTTCGCCGGGGCATGCACAGCCAGGGCTGGTGGCGACCTGAAACAACCGGATAAGCAAGAGATGGCTAAATGCTCGTGCGCGCGGTTTCATCGCGAGTAACGGCATCGGGCGGTCGCCGTATCGTTGTTCTGTGGAGTCGCAATTCACATGCTTCTGTGGCAAACGTTCCTCATTCCATTCTGTATTGGATTGTGCGGCGTCGCAGTGGCAGGTCAGGAAAATCCCACTGTTTCAAAACCAGAAATTACTTACAACAAAGACGTGGCGCCCCTTCTGCAAAAGCGCTGCGTAGCCTGTCATCGTCCGAACGACATTGCGCCCATGTCGCTGATGACCTATGAGGAAGTGCTGCCGTTTGCTCGGATAATGCGGGAGAGCGTGGTTCAACGCAAGATGCCCCCGTGGCATGCCGATCCTGCGTTCGGCGAATTCAGCAATGATGCTCGCTTGACCGACGAGGAAATCGCGATCATAGACGCCTGGGTAAAAACCGGAACAAGAAAAGGCGAGCCTCAAGCTTCCTCGGCGGACCCCGTGCTCACGCAAGGCTGGCATATCAAGCCGGACGTTGTGCTAACCGTTCCTGAGTTCCCGGTGTCCAAAACCGTCCAAGACGACTACGAATACATCTACGTCCCCACAAATTTCACGGAAGACAAATGGATACAGGCCGCTGAGGTGCTTCCCGGTGATCGTCGTGTGGTTCATCACGCCACTGTGTCGGTGATCGATCAGTCCGAAGTATCGAAGCATCTGGAAAAGCACGCCAAGTCCGACGAAGGCGAAGACCAATATCACTACCGCACCGGAAAAGTGCTGCACCTTCGCCCAGATGCGCCGGTCATTGATGATGGGTGCGCAGCGCCGGATGGAGGCGGCGTTCCCGGCGAGTCCTCTGGCTACCTGAATATCGTGCCGGCGATCTATCTTCCGGGACACTTGGCGGAGACGCGGCCTCCAGGCTATGCGCTGCGAATCCCGGCGGGCGGCTATCTGCAATTTCAGATTCACTACAGCAATCATCATGGGCTGGATGTAAAGGATCGCACTAGCATCGGTTTGGTATTCGCTCGGGAACCCGTCCAGCATGAGATTGGGCAGTACGAAATTTGGAACAACATGTTTCTTATCCCTTCCAACGACGCCAATCACCGTGTGACTTCCTGCTTTACTTTGCCGAAGGATGTGATTGCTGTTGCCTACACTGCGCACATGCATTTTCGCGGCAAAAACATGTTGACCAAAGCCATTTATCCGGATGGTCGCGAAGAGGTGCTCCTCTACGTTCCCCATTATGATTTTCGATGGCAGGAGACATACTTCTTGAAGAAGCAATTCTTGCTGCCCAAAGGCACGAAACTCATGACCATCGCTTATTTCGACAATTCCAAGAACAATTTTCAGAACCCCGATCCGTCCAAAGCACTTCGTTGGGGTGAACCCAGCGACGAGGAGATGATGGGTTTCTGGTTACAATTCGCCGATCCTCAGATGGTCGCTGAAAAGTCTGCCTCGAGGCAGAAATGAGCGGCACGGCGCTTTTCTACAGTCACGATCCCTTTGCGCCATGAATTTCGGCCGTCGTAGGTTTGTCCAACTAGGGATGGGGGCGGCGCTCTCCTTTCACTCGAATCGGTTGCTGGCGCAGGGTGTATCAACTCACACGGCCAAGCCCCTGCCGAGGCCCAAAGCTTCCGGGCGTCCCTTCAACGCCCATTTCGTGGACGCCGCTGCCGCCGCGGGCCTGCATGCGCCGGTGATCTATGGTGACCCAGAAATCAAGAAGTACATCGTGGAGTCCACAGGTTGCGGCTGCGCGTTCATTGATTACGACAACGATGGGTGGACGGATCTTTTTGTGCTATGCGGCACTCGTCTCGGAGGCGCTCCGGAGGGCACGACGAATCGGCTGTACAAGAACAATCGGGATGGAACCTTTACGGATGTCACAGAAAAAGCAGGGTTGCGCTCGCTCGGATGGGCTTCTGGAGTCTGCATCGCAGACTACAACAACGATGGCTTTGACGACATCTTTTGCACCAATTTCGGGCAGAACGTGCTTTACCGCAATAACGGAGACGGAACTTTCAGCGATGTGACGAAAGCCGCCGGGCTTTGGAGCGACCAACAGAGGTTTGGCGCGGGCTGCACCTTCGTGGATTATGACCGCGATGGATATCTTGACCTCTTCGTTTCCAACTACGTTCGCTTTTCCTTTGAAAATGCTGCCGCTCCGGGCGAAAACCCCAACTGTAGATGGAAAGGAATTCCCGTTGAATGCGGGCCGCGAGGGTTAGCCACGGGCAGGCATTCCCTTTATCGAAACAATGGCGATGGAACGTTCACTGATGTAACGCAACAAGCCGGCATCGCTCGAGCCGCAGCCACCTACGGCATGACTGTCGTAGCGGCGGATTTTGATGAAGACGGATGGCAAGACATTTACGTCGCCTGTGACTCTACTCCCAGTCTCTTGTTCATGAACAATCGTGATGGAACTTTTCGCGAAGAGGGAGTTCTGCGGGGCGCGGCCCTGAGTGAAGATGGCATGGAGCAGGCCGGAATGGGCGTCGGAGTGGGCGATTATGACCTAGATGGACATCTCGATCTATTCAAGACGCACTTCGCGGATGACGCCAACATCCTTTATCACAACGACGGAAAAGCAAATTTCGAGGACGCTACCGGGTCCTCGCGCCTTGGAGTTGAAACTCGTTACGTGTGCTGGGGAGCAGGCATCGTCGACCTCGACAACGATGGTCTTCCGGACCTGTTTATGGTTACCGGGCATGTTTACCCCCAAGTGGAACGAACATTGCCACAATATCCCAATAAAACACCACGGGCCGTTTTTAGGAACCTGGGCAAGGGCGTGTTCGAAGAACTCATCCGGGAGGCTGGTCCGGGTGTAGCGGCGGCACACTGTAGTCGGGGATGCGCGTTTGGAGACTTCGACAACGACGGGGATATCGACATACTGATCGTCAATCTCAACGAGCCTCCCTCGCTGTTGCGCAATGACCTCACCGGTAAGTCCAACTGGATCAAAGTGAAATTGGAGGGCGTAAAGTCCAATCGAAGCGCCATTGGAGCCCGGGTGCTTGTCCACTATGGAGGTAAGACCCAGGCGCAAGCGGTCCTGAGTCAATCCAGCTTTTTCTCGTGCAGCGATTCCCGCTTGCATTTCGGTTTGGGAAACTCCACTTCGGCGGACATCGACGTGTATTGGCCAAGTGGCCTGCACGAAACTTTTAAGCAGATCCCTGCCAATCGGCTCATCACCATCAAGGAAGGTGTTGGTCCCGTACCGAACCGCGGGTGGGCCAAAGCATAAGCAGCGACTCACAGAATCTTCAACTGCAGCGCGTCCTGTATCGGGCATGCCCTATCGCCACCAATTCCCGCAGCCCGTTGCCGCCGACGCAAATTCAGTAAAGTATGCGACTGCAAAGGCGTATACAAAGCGAAACTCAGATAGCGCAGGCAAGCCTCGCCAGATTCGTTTCTTTAATGCATTTCATTAGAATAACGAAATTGTGCTTGACTTTTGTATTGAATGGGTCTAATAAAGGGCGCAAATGGGGTGGCCCTTGTACCTTACTTGTTTAAAATTTTTGCTACAACATCCCGTAATGAGAATGTGTCGCGGCCGCTTGGTGCATCGGCAAGCGAATATTACCGACTTTAGATAACCTTCGCGGGAGGAAAAAATGCTGCATCTCAGAAAGCTTTGGTTTGCCTTTTTAGTGGCGATTGTCGTTTTGGCGCTCGCGCCTAGGTCCGGATGGAGCCAGAACGTCTACGGCACCATCGCCGGAACCGTTACGGATACAAGTGGAGCTGCAGTTGCGAGCGCGACAGTCACATTGACGAACCTGGATACCGCTCAAAAGCGCAACATAGAAACCGACTCGTCCGGCAACTATACGTTCGTCAATATTTCGCCAGGCCGCTACAAGTTGGAGGGGGAAAAGACGGGCTTTAAGAAGTTCGTGCGCGAGCCCATCGTGGTGCAGATCGAAAGTGGACTGAGAGTGGATGTCTCTCTGCAAGTCGGAGCGCAAACCGAGATTGTCGAGGTGACCGGCGAGGCGCCGTTCCTCCAGCCGGAAACGACCTCGCTGGGGCAAGTGGTCGAGCAGCGAACGATTACGGAGATGCCGCTGAATGGGCGCAACCCGCTCGCACTAGTGGGTCTGGCGCCGGGCGTCGTGCCACAGGGCACCCCGTCGGCGGGCAATTCCTCGGGGGGCAATCCCGTCGGCGCTAATCCCTTCGCTCTCGGAGATTTTCAAGTTGGCGGAGGCATGGCCGGACAGAGCCAAATCCTGATCGACGGCGTGCCTACCAATGGAGCGTACCTGAACGTTGTCACCGTGATACCAACGCAAGATGCCATCGAGGAATTCAAGGTCCAGACGAACAATCTGGGTCCCGAGTACGGGCGATTTGCCGGCGGCGTCATCAACCTCTCAACCAGATCCGGTACGAACTCGTTCCATGGTTCGGCGTACGAATTCTTGCGCAACCAGAAGCTGAATGCGAATGGCTTCTTTGACAACGCCAGCGGCCTCGACCGTCCTCCGTTTACCCAAAACCAGTTTGGCGCCAACGTCGGAGGGCCCGCTATCAAGGATAAGTTATTCTTCTTCTCCAGCTATGAGGGCTTTCGGCAGCGTAAGGGAAATATCTTTTTGGGATATGTTCCCACCCAAGCTGAACGTGGCGGGGACTTCTCGCACGTAGGGTCAACCAATACGGCCTCAACGCTTAACATTTACGACCCCCTCACCAGTACGAACTGCATCTCAACCAATCCGACTTGCAGGACGCAATTCTCATTCGGAGGGGTACCGAACGTGATCGATCCGGCCCGAATTGACTCCACGGCCCAAACGCTTTTGTCCTACATGCCGATGCCTAATCTGGTGGGCAGCCCTAACGGTAACTTTGCCGAGAACTATAGCACGGGTGGCGACGTCGACCAGTACAACGAGCGCATTGACTATAACCTGAGTTCCAAACAGAGAATTTTCGGGCGGTACACCCATTCCAATATTCTATCGCTCCCCGACGACCCGTATAATGGAATATGCAAGGACCGCTGTACTGAAACAACCATTGCTCACCAGGTTTCCTTGGGTGACACCATTGCTTTCTCACCCAAGACGATCTTGGACTTGCACATTGGTTACACCCGGTATGTCTACCTGCGCACGCCGATCACCCAAGGCATCGACATGTCGAAGTTTGGTCCAAACTGGGCGGCGTTAGCTTCCCAGATGTCCTACACTCACATTCCGGACGTGTGCGTCTCGGAGGCGAACGGGGATAACCACTGGGGCGCCGGCAGTTGGTGCACTCAAGGAGCCGGAAGCGGCATCGGGGCTTGGGACGACACGTACAGTTTTACCCCCTCGGTCTCCCATATTATGGGGAAACACAACCTGAAAGTCGGCGGAGAATTCCGCGTGCTCCGCAACAACTACTATCAAAGCAACGATCCTGCCGGCTTGTATTATTTTGATGCCCTCAATACGGCGGCAAACCCTCAAGACGGTGGCACGGGCCGTAACCCTGGCGCTGACGCGCTCGCGGGGGGGAATGGCTTTGCTTCCTTCCTGCTCGGCTATGGGGCTAACGGTAGCGTGACCGAGCCCGCAAGGACGGCCGACCAGAATATTTACAAGGCGATCTATGCGGGCGACACCATCCAAGTCACCCGGAAGATCACCCTGAACCTCGGGGTTCGCGTCGACCTCCAGGGGGACTGGACAGAGCGGACCAATCGCATTGTTGCTTTCAACCCCGACGAAACCAGCCCCATTGGGGCCGCGGCAGGAAACGCGACTCTGAAGGGCTCATATGATCTGGTGAGCAGCTCGCAGCATCCGGGCCGCAGTGCATTTGACGCCTGGAACCATGTCAGCCCGCGCCTTGGGATTTCGTACCAATTGAATAAGAATACGGTTATCCGAACCGGCTACGGAATTTTCTACCTTCCGGTTGATATTCGCTGGAACGATGCTCCCCACAACCTCTTCATCAATAGCTTCAGCACGACATGGAACTCAGTGGCGTCGGACGGAGTTACCCCTAAGGATAGACTGTTCAATCCTTTCCCGAGCGGAATCACTCCGCCCTTCGGGAGAAACCAGGCCGCGATCAACGTGCAGGGGAGTGGCAACGAAGCGTCATTGCCCAATAATCCCGCCCCTAACGTACAACAATGGAATTTGGACATCCAACACCAGTTTCCCGGCAATTTGCTGGTTGACGTGGCATATGCAGGGTCCAAGGGCACACATTTGCCCATGCATGATCAAACCCTTGACCAATTGCCGCTCGCGGATCTGCCCACCGGTCCAGCGTGTGTGGCGACGGCAGCTGGACCGTGCCCTAATAATCCGGCCGCGTACGCCATAATTCAAAACCTGACGGTTCTGGTCAACAACCCGTTCGCCGGGAATTGCACAGGGTGTACTGGGCCCGTGCTGTCAGGTAATATAGGCACTAGTCCGACGGTAAAGGCAGCACAGTTACTGCTGCCCTTTCCGCAGTATGACAATGTGGCCATGGCCGAGCCCGATAACCGCGATTCCATTTATCATTCCATGCAGATGAAGGTCGAGAAGCGCTTCGCTGCGGGCGCGCAGGTGCTTGCCTCCTACACCGTCTCCAAACTCATCGACGACACCAACTCGGAAATCAACTGGTTGGAAGCCTCTCCGGTGGGCTGGAACGACGCCAACGTTTACAACCTGCGCGGCGAGAGAAGCCTGGACGCCTTCGACGTTTCCCAGCGCTTCGTACTTGCTTCCGTTCTTGACCTGCCTTTTGGCAAGGGCAAGAAGTATGCAAATAACCTGGGCACGGTCGCCGAAAAATTGATCGGCGGGTGGGGAATCAATGCCATCGTCACCGTCCAGCGCGGCTTCCCGATTATCATCGGCGGTTGCCCTGGTCCTCTCAGCAACTCCGGGATTCCGAATGTGGGCTGTGCCCGAGCGACGAGAACTGCTCTATCGCACCGGACCTCCGGCTCTCTGGACGATCGGCTAGCCCACTGGTTCGATACTAGCGTATTCACGAACGGCACCGATTACAGCTTCGGGAACGACTCGCGTACCGAGCCCAACTTACGCAGCGACGGGATGAAGAACTTTGACTTTGCCGTCTTCAAGAACACGAAGTTTGGTCCAGACCAAAGGCTTGGCGCCGAGTTCCGTGCAGAGTTCTTCAACGGGTTCAACCACCCACAGTTCAGTCCGCCAAATAGCGGCTGCTGCGGTAGTACTTCTTTTGGTCAAGTAACCGGGCAGTACAACGTCCCGCGCCAAGTCCAATTCGCGTTGAGGTTCACCTTCTAACTTGCTAACGTCGGCGTCCGGGCGGGCCTTCCCGCCCGGCGCACGACTCTCTTCTCTGGTAACATTCTGCGTGGAAACATCCTTTTCCATGTGCTCCAAGGGCAACAGTGTTGATCCATCGCCTCGCCGAACTTCCTTGATTGCGTACTTCCGATCGAATTTTGCAGCCCTGCTGTCTGCCCGACGCGAAAAGACTTGCCCGATAGCGACCATCTTCATTTTTCTCGCCCTATGGTTGCTGGTTCCCTCATTCGCAACTTGCCAGACATCCGAAGGGCAGGTCGAAGCGTTTTTCCGCACAGGCCAAGAGGCCCTAAAGCAAGGGCAGTTCGCTCGTGCCGCGGAAGAATTCAAGAAGGTGCTGGCTCTTGACTCAAGCTTAGTCGAAGCTGAGGTCAACCTGGGCCTCGCCTACCAGAGCCTCTTCGAATACGACTTGGCGGTGCGCCACCTGACAAAGGGTTTGCGTGAAAGACCGAACATGCTCGGCCCCACCGTAATCGTCGGGATGGACTACCTCAAACTCGGCTCCCCGGAAAAGGCCATTCCCTTCCTCCAGCGTGCACTGAAACTCGATCCTTCGAACCGCGAGGCGCGCCAGGCGCTAGCTTCGTGCTACTTGGGCCAGGAAGACTTCCGAAGCGCGGTTGAGGAGTTCCGTCAGATCGCCGTGCTTGATTCCGACAAGTCCGAGGCCTGGTTCAAACTCGGACACGAATACCTGGACCTGTCTGCTAGTTTGGCCTATCGGGGAGCGCATTTGTATCGTGAATCGGCCTGGGGACATCGTTTTCTCGGTGATCTCTTATTTCAGCGCAGCCGATGGGACGATTCAGTGAAGGAATACGAAAAGGCGCTCACAGCGGAGGCACGGCAGCCCGGCTTGCATACATCCCTGGGCCAGGCCTATCTGCACGCACAGAAATTGGAAGACGCCGAAACAGAGTTTCACCTGGAGCTTAAGCTCGATTCTGGAAATGAACTAGCGTGGCTCGGCTTGGCCAATCTGCAACTGGCCCGGGGCCAAGCTACAGCAGCGCTTGAATCTCTCGCGAAAGTTTGGGAAATCTCTCCTGAATTCTTGGTTGTGCAACGAGAGTTCCTGTCCATCGGCCCACAGGAGGCAAAGGCTTCCCTATCGCGCCTGCAGGACGAAACAGAAGGAGCGGCCAAGCATTTTTTGTTGGCGGCTCTATACACCACCACGAATGAAAGCGCTCTTTCAGACCGCCAATGGAAATTGTTCCAAGCCGACTTCTCGGCATGGCAACAAGCACCGAATGCTGCCGCGGGAACCCGCGCGGATCAGGACCCCTGCAAAGCCCATCGCTACTCTCGCTGCGCAGAGTCGCTGCAAGCCCGAAAGCAGCTGACCGATTCGGAGCGGCTGCTGTTGGGAAAAACGTACTTTACATCGCAACAATATGAAGCTGCGGCTGACGCGTTAGCACAAGTGCAGGGCGCCACCAACGAAAATGCCGAGGCCAGCTACTGGTTGGCGCGCACCTACCAAGCGCTGGGGGCTGAGGCGTATGCGCGACTGGAGGAATCCTCTCCCAACTCCTGGCGTACTCACCAGCTGCGTGCCGAAGGCTACGCCCTTCGCCAGGATCTCGACGACGCATTCAAAGAGTTTCATGTGGCACTGCAGTTGCGGCCCAATGAATCAGAACTTCACGAAGCTCTCGGGGAACTTTACCTCGACAATCATTCTGATGACGATGCGCAGAGTGAGCTGGAGAGAGCATTGGCGCTGGATCCCTCGCGCACGCACGCGCTCTATCTGCTGGGACGCTTCTACGTGCAAACACGGGAGAACGAAAAGGCCGTGTCGTACCTACAGCGCGCTCTGCGCCTTCAACCGGATTTGGCTGAAGCCAGCGGCTTGTTGGGGACCGCGTACGTGCGCCTGGGACAGTTTGCCAATGCCATCCCGAAACTCATGAAGGCGGCTCCTACAGACCATTACGGCAACGTCCATTATCAGTTGTATTTGGCCTATCGGAAGCTCGGCCAAACCGAACTCGCGCAGAAGGCACTGGCGCGCTCGCAGGATCTCCGTCGAAGCTCTCTTGAGCACGATCAGGCGGTGATTATGGGATCTCCGCAAGTGCAGGCTGAACCGCAATGAGGGTCAACAAGCCCTTTTTTCCGCTGGCACATGAACCTACGCTTTTGGTGCACCGCCAAGTATCTTCAAGACGCTTCCTGCCCTGGGCGCCCGCATGCGGCCGCCCGCCAGTTGAAATGTACCGGTAGACGTTTGGTCCAATTCCCTCCCTCGGCACTTTGTCTTTTTGTTCGCCACGGTGCAGGCGTTTCCGAGCCCGTAACCTCCGATCTTTTGCAACTTAACTTCCGACTAGCCCATTATTACCGGCCAGTTCTTTGAATCACACCCGTAAAAGCTGTAGGCGAGAAGGGTTATTCTCTTTCAGTTGGATTTTTGTGTCAGCAGGAAGGAGCCCCGCTTCCGGCTCAGATCTTAGCCGGTCAATGCCGGGGCAGAGCTCCATGAAGTACGATTCTGTTTATCCCATTTTCCGCACCGCCGCACAAGCTCGAAACGGATTGGGCCGCGAGCTGCGCCGAGGTTATTCTGTGGCGATGCCCGGGGTGTGAAATTGATTCGATCATTGGTCACGGACGCCGCCGCAAGCAAGCGCATGATGGGCATCACGATTGGATTGGCATTCGTCGCGGTCGCTGTCCCGGTTGCAAGAGTACCTTCACCCTCCTCCCGCTGCTTTCTCTCCCGTACACGCACTACAGTGTGCTGACGCGCTCTCAGGCATTGCAGCGGCGCTTTGTGAAGCACTGCTCCTGGGAAGAGGCCGCACCTACGCTCAAAGACCCTAACCGTGTGCCCGATCCTTCCACACTCCGCCGCTGGGCCCACGGCCTGGACCGTTCTCAACCGGCACTTTCCTTTCTCCACCAAACGCTCGTCCGCGTGGATCACTGGCTGGCACACAGCGATCCCGCCGATCACCAAGTGGGGTCTTTGTCTTGGCTAACTCCGGTTCTGCAAATTCTCTGGCCCTTGCGTCTCTGAGAAAAGTTCTCTACCCACCATCCTTGCCTGGGAATGCTGTCCACCTTCTCCTACGTTGACTTCCAGAGGCAAAACTGCGCCGTGGGCGAGGACGTCAAAAAACTGAAACAGCGTCTTTCGCTGCTCGATTATCTGCGGCAGCAGAGTTGGACCGCCCGGCCTATCGCTTTCGGCCCCGAATTCGTTGGACTCTGTCCACTGCATACGGAAGCCCGGCCTTCGTTCTATGTCAACGTCCGCAAAAATCTCTTCTACTGTCACGGCTGTGGCCAGGGCGGCGATCTCATTCGCTTTGTCCAGTTGTCCCGTCATCTGTCCTTTCGCCAAAGTCTCGCTTACCTCGAGCAGCAAAGTGCTCTCCCAACCGACTCTGCCGCCGTGCTCGAGCGAGCTGCCACTTTCTATCAACAACAACTCGAACGCTACCCCGAGGCGCTGCGTTATCTTCGGCAACGAGGACTGCAAGACCCTTCCCTGATCAAAAAACTGCGAATCGGCTACGCTCCTGGCGGGAGCTTGCGCCGTCATCTCACGGCGCAAGGCTATTCCTTCGATCTTCTGCAGCGTCTCGGCCTGCTCAACTCACAAGGCTGCGACGCTTTCTACCAGCGCATCATCTTCCCGTGCTGCCAAGGCGGACGCATCGTCAACCTCTACGGCCGCAGTATCGCGGCCGCCTTCGCCCATCAATTCCTTCCTGGCTCCAAGGGTGGTTTGTTCGCCTGGGAATCGGTTCGCCAGTTTCCCACGGTGATTCTGGTTGAAGGTCTGTTCGATTTCGCGGTGTTGTGGCAGACGGGTTTTCGCCACGCCACTTGTTCGTTGGGCACCCATCTCAATGCGGAACAGTTTCAACAGCTGTGCGCCCGCCAGATCGCCCGCGGCTTTCATCAAGCGTTCTTGCAGCGAAAGCCCATGGGCCTTGGTCGGCCGTGGGCGGCCATGAGCCGGTTGCGAGTGAAGGTGCCCAAACGCAACATCGTGCCGCTCTCGGTGGATGAAGTAGCGCGCTTCTGGTCGAGCTTCCGCTCTTCGCGCGACTTGGCCATCGTGGGCTTGATGCTCCTGCAAGGGCTCCGCTCCGCCGAAGTATTAGCTTTGAATCGCGACGACGCGTTGCTTTCCGAAGCACAGCTTCGCGTCCCGGGCAAAGGCAACAAATTTCGCTCCCTGCCGTTGGCGCCAGAAACCGTGCAACTGCTCGAACACTATCTGCGACT
The DNA here is from genome assembly GCA_035490055.1 of Candidatus Limnocylindria bacterium. GTDB lineage: Bacteria > Acidobacteriota > Terriglobia > Acidiferrales > UBA7541 > Acidiferrum. The sequence goes on from DATHIB010000071.1 coordinate 12,618, forward strand.
GGAACGACCGAATCCCTGTTCCGCCGCGCTCTTCGTCTCACTCAAAGGCCACGCGCGCGGAACACGCATGACCGCTGGGGGATTACGATCTTTATTCCGCTACCATCGCCAGGCCACCGGCATCCAGCTCGCCAACCCGCATCGATTGTCGACACACCTTTGCTTCCGACATGATCCGCGCCGGTATGAGTCTTCCTGCGCTCATGCAACTGATGGGTCACGCGGATATCCAGACCACGCTGCTCTATGTGCTGGTCACCCCACAAGACGTCTACCTTGAGTATGCACGTGCCGTGGCGCAGCACATTCGCGCCCTTCCGAAGGCTTCCTCATGAACCGCGCGCGACGCCCTCCGCTCCAACATCCTCTGGCTCCGGTCTTCGATCGCGCGGTCGATTCCTTCAGTGTTTCGTTCAGTTCCGAGACGACTCGTCATTACCGCGGCACGGTCCGCAATTTCCTGAGCTATCTCGGTGCAGATCATCCTGAGGTGCAGCGCCTGGACCAATTGCGCCGCGAACCCCACATCCTCGGCTGGATGTCCCGTCTGCGTTCGCAAACGCCAGCGCTCACGACCGCGTCCTATATCAACCTGCTCGGCGCTCTGCGCGGCATATGCAACGAACTGGTTTGGACCGAACAACTTCCTGAACTCGCTCATCTGATCCGCCGCGAGGATATTCCGCGCCTCCCGCAAAGACTTCCACGCCCACTCACGACAGAACAAGATGAACTCTTGCAGCAGGAATTCCGCTTGCGCAATGATCTGGGTGGCAATGCCTTTCTGCTGATTCGCCACACTGGCATGCGCATCGGGGAATGTGCCGATCTGTCCTTCGACTGCCTTCGCGCCATCGGCCCGAATCAATGGGCGGTTCACGTTCCGCTCGGCAAACTCAAAACAGAACGTATGGTCCCCGTGGATCCCTTTGTGTGTGAACTCGTCCGGCGCCTCCAATTCTTTCGTTTCCTTGATCCACTGCCTGCCGATGGACGGCTTCTGGCCCGTCCGCGCGCCAAAGAGGCACTCGTTCGTCAACTCCGCGATTACTTGCATCAGGTCTGCCACGCGCTTGGCCTTTTCACCCGCATCGTCCCCCCTCAGCTTCGCCATACCTATGCCTCGGAGATGCTTCGAGCTGGCGTTGGCTTGCCTACGGTAATGAAACTACTAGGTCACACCTCTCCCGAGATGACCATGCAATATCTTGATGTGACGTTGAATGATCTCCAGCGGGCATTTGAGCTGGCTCGCTCAAAACCTCGCCATCTTGTTCCGCAGTCGAAGACACCGATCACTCCCCGAGCGGGCCTCGATGGTCTGATCGATTCTTTGCTCGCTGCTCAACATGTGCTCGAGATGTTTCGCAGGACACTGCCAAACGGCACTTCTCGGCACCGCCTCGACCGCCTCTCCAACCGGCTCACCAAAATCGTTACCGAAGCGCGCAACCTCGCGACGCCCTGAAAATGGGCAGAGATTGGCCGGTTAAGACCATCATACGACCACAATCTCGGATTTACTCCGCGCTTGCTTGAAATACTGTTTGCATGTTCGCGAACCTCCTGCTCCGGGGAGACAAAGCGGAAATTTCCGTAACCGTGCGCGACAGTTCGGGGGAGCCCATCTCCGCTCCCGCGAATGTGAAGATCTTCAAGCAAGGAATGCCCACCGACCAGAAAGAGGCTTCACACGTACGCGCGTTCTTCATTCTGCGATCCTTGGGTGATTACACGCTTGTTGTCAGCGCGACCGGATACAAGACCGCACAAAAGGATGTGGCGGTGCCCGTCGCCGTAAAAGCCGAAGTTGACATCTATCTGCAAAAGGAATCGGCTACGGGAGATAACACGGGGATCCGGGCAGACCGCTGCTCGCTCCGAAAGCGAAGGAAGCTCTCGACAAAGGATTGCAAGCGTTAAGTGCTAACAAACTCTCAGACGCCGAAAAATACGTGTCCGAAGCCATGAAGCTCGCGCCCGGGCACCCCGAGGTGCTCTTTGTACAAGGCGTGCTGTACCTCAGTCAGCGCAATTGGTCGCAAGCGCAAAGCGTTTTGGAAAAGGCCGCCCAGATCGATCCAAGTAACGCTCACGTTTTGGGGGCACTGGGAATGGCTCTTACCGACCAGGCGAAATACGAAGCGGCCATTGCACCGCTCGAGAAATCGCTGCAGTTGGAAGCTGGCGGGTGGGAGAGCCATTGGGCGCTGGGCAAAGCGTATTACTATCGCCAACAATATGACCAGGCGCTGAAAATCTCCCAGCTAGCGCTGACTGAGTCCAAGGGAGAGGCGCCCCAGATCGAACTGCTTGTTGCACAGTCGCTCACCGCCGTAGGGCAGTACGACGACGCGGCGCAGACCCTGCGTGAAATTCCTGAAGAGCCATGGCGATAGCCCTGAAGCCGCGACCGCACGGCGCTGGCTCGACGGTCTAACGAAGAACGGGAAAATTCGGTGAAGCCGGATACTTTCTCGCGAATGTTGTGCGCAGCTCAACGAACGATCCGTCACAAGAATTTCGCTCCCGCGTTCGTAATGAATGACCTCAGTTCAGTGAGGAGCGAATCTCGACGTAGTCCAGTGCCGCATGCTCTTCCCTGTCGGGAATTCCCACGATGCGAATCTGGTCTCCCGGGCGTAGCGCCAATCCGCGAATGCGCCGCCGCGTCGAAGAATCACCTCCGATTCTTGCAGCAGGGAGTGTATCGTTCGCCGTCCATTCATCCACAACTTGGCCCCCCACCAAGACCCGAAAATTTGATTCGCCATTGTTCTGATCGAAATACTGAATGTCGATCTCGTACCGCCCTGCGTCGCGCGTAAAACGAAAAGAAGCCGTGCATCCTCGCGCCAGCTCGCATTCGATTGCTTTGCCCCCGGAAGCGTTCTCCCACGGAACGACGTCCACGGCCGAGTAGCCTTGGAGCTCCATGGCTTCCGCTTCGATGCGATCGGGATAATTTCCCACGCGGTGTTGCGCATCAGGTATGCCGGAAGTCCGAAAGAACCAGTTGCAGACGGCATCTCGCCAGACAATTGCGTGCGCCGCCTGATATTCAAGCCGGGCCAAAACGTCGGAGTAACGCTGTTCATCGATGCGGCCCCTCAGCGATTCCCATTGATGGACGTACTGCGCGGCGCGTTCCGCGCCTTCGTAGTGCGAGTCGTAAATGTGTTGAATCACCGTTTTCCCGGACTTCAGCACGCGTGTGTAGGGCACGTGATGAAAGAAAAGCAGTAACTCGTCAGGCGTGGATTCCAAAGACTCATACAGCTTGGCTAGTGGCGGAGGATACTGTCCTACATAGCCGGTTCCGGTGGCCACAGTACGATCCATGCCGACCCCGTCACGGTCAGCGCGGTGCCATTGACCCCAGCCGTTGCGCTCGGACGATTCCACTCCGGGTCCGTAGTGACTTCCAAGAATGTCCGTCAGCGTCTGGGCTCCCAGGGGACCGGTGTAGCTCTCATAAACTTTCCACGAATTGACTTGCATGATGGCAAGCGTACTCAAAAGAGCTGGATCGTTTCCAAAGGTCAGTCGCGTCCATTCCTCAGCGATGGTTCTCGCACTAAGATCGGGATTCCACGCCAGGCGGCCAAACCCGTACAGATTGGCCATCGCCAGCGGATGCCCGATCCAATTCACGTCTGTGCCGACATTTGCAACGCCGACAAATCCCCCCGCCGGACGACGAAACGTCTTGCCGGAAGCAAGGTCTTTGACAAACGTGCCATCCTGGTTCAGGTGCATATCGAAATCGAGCACCTCTTTCCACATCGAGGGGAGAAAACATAAATGCCGCTGCTGCCCGGTGTATTCCTCAGTGATTTGCAGCTCCATTGCCACATTGGTGCGTTGCAACCCGGCAAAGAGGGGAGAAGCAGGTTCGCGGACCTGAAAGTCAATGGGCCCATGTTTGATCTGAATGATGACGTTGTCGTCGAACTTGCCATCGAGGGGATGGAAAATATCGTACGCAGCTTTCGCGCGGTCACTCTTAGGATCTTGCCAGTTGAGGTGATGGTCGTATACAAACGCCCGATAGAAAACGATGCCGCCGTGGGGTTTGAGCGCGCGGGCAATCACATTGGCGGCGTCCGCGGGCGTCCTGCCATAGGCGGACGGGCCGGGCCGGCCTTCGGAATCCGCCTTGACAACAAATCCGCCGAAGTCTGGAATCCGCCTGTAGATCGCGTCCACTTTCTCGCGCCACCATTGGATGAGACGCGGGTCCAGCGGATCGAATGTATCCAGCCCTCCAATAACCTTGGGACTGCTCAAATCAATTGCTACGGCGATCCGGATACCCCATTCACGGAAGGCGTCAGCGATGCGAGCGAGTTGCGGCAGAAAATCATCTTCAAGAAGACGAGGATCCGCATTGACATTATTGATGGAGCAGCCGTTGATCCCAATGGAAGCGAGCAAGCGAGCGTACTCGTGGACGCGCGTCAAGTCGGTGCGGACCCTGCCATCCTCGAAAAAGATCGAACGCCCACCGTATCCACGTTCGATTCCGCCATCGAGGTTGTCCCACTGGTCCACCCATCGTAGCCGGGCATAAGGCTTTTGCACTTCGTCCAAGGATGCGATTTCCGCGTTCGAAGCAATCTTCGTCAATAGCGCGAACACACCATACAAGACGCCACGGTCAGTCATGGCTGTAACAATAAGACAGGGGAATCCGTGCACTTTTCCCGTCGTCAGCCAAAAGCCTTCTTCGTTCAAGGGACTGCGAAGGTGAAAAGAAGGCACCACGGCCTGAAGCGATTCGAATGTACCCAAGACAATGGCTCTCTCCCGAGGCAGATCTTTTTCGGCGCGCAGCGTCTTTCCAAGCATGCCCCTGACGCCCCGAATGAGTTCTCCTTGCGCGGTGCCAAGCGCTGGAGAATCTCCCAGCACAACTACGGCCGCGGGAAGCGAGGCGTATTTTTCCCGCGCAGTCTCCGCGATTGGCGCATACCGCAACCAAGCATCGTGGCTCGATTCGGCAAGCAAGGGATACGCGTACGCGGCTTCGAAGAGCACACCTACCAAAAGCAGCATGCGCAGCTTCTGTCCTCTCATCGGAGGCCAGCGTCGATTCCGAGAACGCAGGTTTGCATAGATTTCTGGCGCGCTACGCTCCAAAGACGTTCGCACCTGGCAAGACGACTGAGAGCAGCATCAAAAGGAGAAAAACGGCAGGACGAGAGACTTGCCCAAGGCTGCGCAGCATGAAAATGTCCCCGACGCAAAAAGAACGGAGCGAAAAAGAAAGGAAATGAATTTAACGTGTACGTTAACGCCCATGATATAGTACCACACGCTTTTTGGACTGCAAGAATTGAAATGATTCATCCGGAGGCGGCTCTGAAGCGTTTTTCTCGACTGGCTAGTTGCGCAAACCATTTTTTCCCTTTTGGCGATTTGCACCCTTGAGCGTGCCAGCGTACTGGCACAAAGTGCCACGTCTATCGCGACCCAAAACTGGGCGTTGAGCACGGGTTTCGGACCTAATCTCCCGAATGGCGCTGGAAGAAAAAGTGACCCAACTGCAAGGCACGTGGCAGAGCCGGCAGTTTCCTCAGCGATGGTTCTCGGACTCAAATCGAGATTCCACGCCGGGCGGCTGAACCCGTTGGGGCGTCAAAAATGGCTAAAGAGAGAAGCGGAATCCACTTGATCGCCGAGATGGCGAAGGTTTCGATTGGAACTGTGGATCGCGCCTTGCACGGGCGCGGAGGGATCAAGGAATCCACGCGCCAAAGGATTCTGCAAGTTGCGCGACAGATCGGCTACACCCCGAATCTGGCGGCTCGCGCTTTGTCCGTTGCCAAAGCGAGCGCTCGAGTCGGGGTGTGCATGCCCCGGGAGATTCACTATTTCTACGACCAGCTTTGGAGCGGAGTCCTGGATGAAGCCCGGCGCGTCGGACAACTGGGGATTCAGTTCGTGAACCGTCCCGTGCAGGCGCTCGGAGAATGAGATACCGAGGTATTCAAGGAACTGGTACAAAGCGGCGTCGACGGAATTATTCTCACCGCAGGAAATCCAAAAGATCTGACTCCGCTCATTGACGACGCGGAAGAGAAAGGTATTCGTATAGTTTGCGTATCCACCGACGCCCCCAAGAGCCGCCGTTCCAACATCGTCTGCGTGGAGCCGTCATTGAATGGCAGCCTGGCCGGTGAACTGATGGGCAAGCTCGTTCCGCGTGGTTCGAAGGTTGCGGTCGTTGCAGGCATGCTTACTGCCGAGGATCATCGTAAGAAAACCGATGGCTTTTCGGAAGCGTTCCTGCGGCACTGCGCTGGCGGAAAGATCGTGAGCGTCATTGAAGGACACGAAGATGAAGATGAAAGTTTCCAAAAAACTTTCGACCTCCTGCGCCGTGTCCCGAGCCTTGCGGGGATCTACGTAAACACGGTGAATTGTTTGCCAGTGTGCCATGCGCTTGGGGCGCGGGGCGTGGCTGGAAAAGTAAAGCTGATAACCACGGACCTGTTCGCGGAAATGTCTCCCTACTTCCAAAAGGGCACCATCACAGCGTCGATTTACCAGCAACCACACCGCCAAGGCCAGATTGCGGTTCGTGTTATGGCGGACAACCTAACCAACAAAATACATTTCCCTCCCACCGTGCATCTGAGCCCCGGGTTAGTGATGTCGTCCAATTTACATCTTTTCCGAGAAATGAGACCGGCGGATTCCAAGCGCGATGAGCCCGGTCCGAAGAGCCGCCTCGCTCTGTAGGTAAAGTATATCCATGGAGTTGCTGAGTGCGGCGTGTGGGATCAAAGGCGCTTCATTACATCGCGGGCCAGCACCTTGGCTTTTTCGATGCGCGCGGATTCTTCGTGAATTCCTCCGACGCTGATGCGCAGGAAGACGTCGCCCTGGAGCACGTAAAGCGCTCCCGTGATCCCGTTACCCACCCAGTAGGCTTCCTCACCGAGCCCGTCGAGGTGGCGCGGTTTCGGCGCGTCCTCCTCACCTTCGGGACCAACCTTGTCCGGAGCTTTGCCGGGAACAGGCCGCTCGTCTTCATCCTTCGGCTCGGGCGGATGGAACCGCGTTCGCCAGAATTTGCGCGGCACGAGCGCAGAAGATTTGCCGGGAGCGGGCGCGACCAAGGCCACAGTGACCGATTTCGCAAACGTGGCCGTGCGGAAGAGGCATTGCGACATCCGTATGCCGCCATTCGGCTGCACGCTGGGCTTCGTTTCCCTGACCGACTCGCCCTGTACAGCTTCGATTTCCGCGCTGGTGAGCAGCCGGCACACGTCAATCTCTTCCTTAGCGGAGGGAGGGACTTCGCCAGCTTTCGTCTTCTGCGGCGGGCCGCCGGGCGCCTGGTTGGCGATCAGCGAAGCTGGAGAGAAGAGCAATCCGCAAAACAAAAAACGCAGCAGAGGATTGTGGCTCATTAGTGTTTATTGCAATCCGGACCGCCGCTGACACCGCTCGCGGGATCACCGTAGCACAGGTTGCCACCACCTACGATGTTGCCTCTCCTGGTGCCGAATTGCGTGCTGTCCAGAGCGGCAAAAACGCCACGGCCGCCCACTTGACGCGCAATGGTGGCAAGCGCATCCTGCGCAGTGGCAGGGCCGGCGGAGGCGTTCTGTGAAGGATCGTTCACGCACGAGCCGGTGCAGCCATCAGCGTAGCCCACAAGCACGCGTCCAAATTTGTCCACCGTGATGTCGTTGAAGTCGAGCAGGTTGCGGCAGGGGTTGCTGCCGCCCTGATTCCAGATGCAGCCGCGCTGAACCGCATCGGAGGGTGTCGCGTCAACGGTGGTCCAAGTGCGACCCGTGTTGTACGTGAATGCAACATAGAGATGCCAGATGCCAGGGAAGTCGGCGGACTGGGTATCGCCTGCGGTCGGGGTGCCCAGATAAGCAAAAGCCGCACGGTTGTCGTCGCCCGCGATCACCTCGGCGAACTCCGCGTTTTGAGTTCCGAACGGAGTGCCCGCGTCCTTGGACTTCGACCAGTGCAAGCCGCGGTCTTGTGACACGGCGATCTTCGCGTGCCCATCCACGTTGACGTAGCCGAGGTAGATGGTGTTGTTCGCGCCTGCCGCAACGGACGGGTCGCTGCCGGGGCTGATGCTCTGGGCGTCGGGCACGGTCCGCACGATCCAGCTCAAACCGTTGTCGGTCGAAACGGCTACTCCTGGCCTGCTGACGCCAGTCGCGTCCATGCATTTCTCGTTGGGAACGTAGGCAGTACCGTCAGGCGAAACGCGAACGTGCCCGTGCAAACCGCCGCAGGTTCCGGGAGCGACCGGGCGGTCAACACCGCTAACACTGGTGAAGACATAGATGGGAAGGCCGGGTCCGAAGGTGAGGCCGCCGTCATCGCTCCGCGAGCAGAAGGCCGTCACGATGTCTTGCGAGCAGTAGTAGATGGCGTGCGGATATGCGCGCACCGCAGGCGCAGGCACGGCGTAGGGGCCACCTCCGACCGTCTGATGGTCAACGCCTGCTGGCTGGCCGGAACCCTGGGTCGGCAGCCAGTTGTTACCGTCGTCATCGGTGAAGGATAGCTCGCTGGTAACGCCATTGAGTTGTGACGAGAACGTGCGATTCGTGCCGCCGAAGTGTCCGTCATCGGTGAAGAGGATGGGATCGAGGCTGAGACGGGCGAAGGGCGACCGCTGGTCCTCCCAGAACGCCGTGGCAGGAGTAACGGAATCATTGAAGGTCACCCGCAGCGTGTGGTTTCCGGCTTCGATGAAGGCCTTGCCCGTACTCCAGTCAACGCCGATTGACGGCTCGCCCGCGCTGTGTGTGCTGGCGGTCGTAGATCCCGTCGCTGGCTGGATGCAGCCTGGTGGCGTGTTAGGCGCTGTGCAGTCCTCAGGCGCAGGATAGTTGACGAACGTTGGCGCGCCAGGAGCGGGCGGCGGTGGTGGTGGCGAAGTGGGCCGCGCGGCGGTGGTGAGTGTCACTACCGAGTGAGCGGTTGTCGGCACCGGCGCCAGTGCGGCGACCGAACGGATGTGCCAGGCTCCGTCGACGGGATCGGTGACAGTCAGGATTTCTATACCAGATCCAGTCGAGGTGTCATCTGGCGAACCCGGACCATGGTCGGCCCCGCTGGGGCTGATAGCAAACACGTCCAGGTCGGTAGGCACCGTGCTCGTCCAAGTGTATGAAATGGTCAGCTTGGCCGTCATCGTCTGGTAGAAAGTTGCCGCCGGCGCAGGGAGCACGACGGTGAGGTCATGGTCGTCACACATGCCCGGTGGGCAGATGTCCTGTATGCCCACGTTGGTCACGGTACCGCCCCCGACGGCAGCGAAATCCCACGACACCGGGCCCGAGCTGCTACTAATCGAGCTGCTGGGAGGCGTTGCGGTCTGAGCAGAGACTGCAGGCGTGTTATGAAACAGCACCGATAGGGCTAAGACCGAAAGCGAACTGACAGGGAGAATCCATCCTGCAGATCGAACGAGTCGCATTAGCTGACCTCCATAAGAGCTTTTCTCCAAAGGAAGCTTTGTGAGGGGTTCTCCGGAGCCTGCTTTTCGGCAGAGTTCGCGCCAAACTTCTTTGCTCATGCCGATTTCCAGGTGTGTAAACTCACTGCATTCATCGGGCTCGCCCGGGAATCGAGCACATTAGAGTGTGTAGAGCCGATAGCAGGACGTCCGGAGACGTAAGGGGTTGCACCCACCGACTCAAAAGAAACCGGAGGTAAGCACTCCGTGCACGGTGGAAATGTCTCGCCCTTGAGAAGGATCACCACGTTGGGGAGTTGGTGATTCTGATGTGTGATGGAGTAGATCCCGCTCTCGGGTGATTCTTCCCCTGTCTGTGATGCACGCCCCGGCATGGCGGAATATTAGGTAGAGCCTCCGGCCTCGGGGAAGCAGGTAAACACCCCAAGAAATCTGCGGAAAATACCTGAGTTGCTCTTGTGGGCTTATTTGAATCTCCTGTCACCCTGTCGATCCCATCCGGCGAATCAAACATTTTGACGGCGGAGAGGCCTGAGGCATTTTGGGGCACCGGCTGCGCGGCAATGCCTCCACGGACCAGTACCCCTGACGCTCAGGCAGTTATTCGACCTGCCAGATTGCTGTTGCCTATTCGCACCCGAGGTCTTCTCAGCGGATGCTTTCGGAACCGTCGCTCGCTGCCGGCCCCAGCTCCAACTCATCGAGCCGGGATGATCACCGGATGATCACCGCCTCAGGGAAAAGAGCCACTCCCATTACCGTTGCGACCACGCTGTTGGTAGCCGTGTTGACCACCGAAACGGTGTTAGCGATTCTATTCGAGACATACGCAAAGGCCCCGTCTGGGGTGACCGCGACGCCGCGAGGGTTGGCTTGCACGGCGATCGTGGCCGTCACCGTGTTGCTGGCCGTGTTGATCACCGAGACGTTGTTGGAGCCGTCATTCGGCACATAAGCGGAGGCGCCGTTCGGAGTGATGGCGACGGTAATGGGGGTAGCACCCACCGCAATCGTATTCACAACGGTGTTGGTGGCGGTGCTGATCACCGAGACGCTATTGGACAGAAAATTCGCTATATAGGCGAAGGCCCCGTCCGGAGTGATGGCCAAGCCGACGGGATTGCTTCCCACTGGGACCGTGGCCACCACGCTCTTAGTGGCGGTGTCGATCACCGAGACGTTGTTCGCGGACTGATTCGTCACATAGGCGAAGGCGCCGTTCGGCGTGAAGGCTACGCCCCAAGGGCTAGCTCCGACATTGATCGTGGACAAGACGGTCCTGGTGGCGGTGTCGATCACCGAGACGCTGTTGGCATTGCTATTCACCACATAGGCGAAGGCGCCGTTCGGCGTGAAGGCCACGCCGATGGGGAAATTCCCAACAGGGATGGTGGCCACGACGGTGTTTGTAAGAGTGTTGATCACCGATACGGAGTTGGATCCGAATATCCAACCGGAATTGGTTACATAAACTTCTTGGCCATTCGGCGACATGGCCCCGCTAAGGGGCTGAATCCCCACCGGGATTATGTCTATCACAGAATTGGTCGCGGTGTTAACCACCGCAACGCTATTCGATTTGTGGGTGGGCACATACGCGACGGACTGGGCCGCCGCCGAGACGCATCCCAGCGCCGCTAGCAAGAGCAGCGCCAAGCACTGAACTGACCACAACCAGCACTGCCGTTCCCTGCGATTGCGAATTTTGGAGTTGCATGCCTGGGGTCGGTTGGCAGACATCTTTTTTATTCTCTCCTCCCGTCAGAATTCCCCTAAAAGTAGCCGAACAATCTCTCAAGCACCCCGGAGAATCTACGTTGCCTGTTTTGAATAACAAAGGGGAGACGTCCTCACAACCCGGTGAATACCGCATTCACAAGCGGGAGATCACTCAGCGCGGCATCGGTCAATACCTCTCAAGCAACTTCAAGAATAAAAGAGCTGCAGTCCTACTCCAAACATCCCGTTCGCGAACTCCTTCAGCTCCGCTTGCGCGACCCGGCCCGTAAAGCATCTTTTATTCGCAAAGGTATTCGCAAAGGCTCCGATTAGCTTCGGGGCCTTCGCAGGAGAACTTGAACCAACTGTGGTTGGCACGCGGGAACATCTGTGATGACGCTCAGCACGGGGATTTCACCGCAGCTCTACCTCTTAGTGGCGACTTTGGCCGAGGACTTGAACGGCAAAGGGGGCGAAGCGAGCTGGTAAGAACGGCGATGGTGCTTCAAGGCACCCTCTACAACCGGGCTTCTCAGTAGCCCTCTTTCAGGCATTCTACCTATCCCAAAGGGGTGATTCACTGGATTGTAACATCCCGGCAAGCGGCTATGCTGCAGGAAGAAAGGGAGGGCCGCCACCGTGCGTAGGGCACCCACCTCATACAAGGCAACCCCCGAACCTCCAACCGGCCATAACACGGCGGCGGCCGTACCTCAAAGGATTGCAAGCTGTTTCGATCGTTACCCTTTGGCGGGGGGGAAGGATAAACCAGCGGTGGCACAAGTGGCAAACATCGTTCCGCTCGAATTGAGGAAGACCATGGCCCAGATGCTTGGGGACGCCATCGCGCCTCTCGCCATGAAACATAGACGCGCCCCAGTGCCAGTTTCCTCGGCACTTTTGAGAACTCTGTGGATGCGGGGCTTTCCAGGGAACCTGGCCGAACTTGAGAGTTTTGCGCGCCGTTTATTGTTCTTGGGCGATGAACGGATGCTGCTGGCGGAGCTCAGGAGAGGGCGTGCACCGATTGCGTTCAGGCCAGAGAATTCGCAAGGGCCCGCTGGAATCGCACTGGGGCAGCGCAAGGAAACGGAGCGTGGACAAAAATGCCAATGCCTTCCTACAAGTTAGATAAGGGCATTCGCAATCGCCAGGATTTGGCGGCATCCGTGGCTCAATCCATGGGCGCCACATACCTGAGCTTAGGGATGGATCCCGACTCACATTTTGGCTTCGACATTCCTGCCTTGGATCTTCCGCAGGGAAAAGAAGCCGTGGAACAAATCCTCCAAGCAGTGTTCGCGAAGGCCAACGGAGAACTTGCCAGGCTATTGCAAGACGTGCGCACGAAGTCGGCTGCCGGGCAACTCGGCACCGCGCAGAATGGCTCGACCAATAAACTCCTGATGCGCGCGATTCAGTGCGCCGTGAAGCAATGCATGCTGCAAGCAGAACTGGGCAGCCTTGCGCTCAGCGACGAACTGACCGGCGTATACAACCGCCGCGGATTCCTGGCCCTTGCGGAACGGCAATTGAAACTCGGGCGCCGGTCCGGTCGCGCGATCTTGGTGTTCTTTGCCGACGTGGATGGGCTGAAGCAGATCAATGACAAGTTTGGCCATAAGGAAGGCGATCTGGCGCTGGTTCACGCCGCGCAGGTTCTTGAAAAGACGTTTCGGGATTCGGACGTCATTGCGCGATTCGGCGGTGACGAATTTGCCGTACTCGCCTTGGAGGTCTCCGGTCACAGCGAGTCCACCATCCGCGCTCGTCTCGATCGGAACTTGAAGGAACTCAATGCGAGACACTCACGTTGCACGCTATCGATCAGTTTGGGAGCGGCGCGCTTCGACCCCACAAGCCCGCGCAGCCCGGCATCGATCGAGCAATTGATGATCCGGGCGGACGAGGCCATGTACGAAGAAAAACGGCTTCGGTCGAAGCCCGTCCTTGTGACAAGGGCGGATTAAAGAGCTGGATGGTAGTCAGGCAGATCGAGCATCACCGATTGCGTTATGGGAAACCGAGCATTAGGGTAAGCGCCAGGGGACGGCAACCTTTTTGCCGTTAGTTCATCCGAGTCGGGACATCGCATCGTTGGCAGGATGCCCAGGCGAGAGAAAACGCAGTTCACCAAAGAATTTGCATCGTCAAGCCGGTGCAAACAAGAGCAGTTTTGCAAGGGAGGGCACTTACAGTATGGCCTCGCGGTCCGGACGACGTGAAAGACGAACCCCACTGGCTGTGCCGGTGCAGATTTCCCGCTTCCGGGAACCTTCGGCTACGGAGCGTACGCTCACTGAGAACGCCTGTGCTGGTGGCCTGCGCGTCGTTGCCCAGAGGCAGATGAACCCGGATGAAGCGCTGATGGTCAGTTCCACGACGGGGGATCTGCGCGTACAGGCTCGGGTTGTCTATTGTCAACGGCTGCGCGACGGACGCTTTGGCATCGGATTGCATTTCCAAGGAGCGGAAGTCCGCTGGCCAGCGGGAAACTCTAGCAGTGTAGCGGATTGAAGTACCGGAGGCGGGAAAAGTCCGCGTTTCTCAGGGGCGGCGACTTCGAAAAGCCGAGGTTTGCATCGCCTCTACTGCGCCTCGCACCTTATGCTTTCATCCCAGCATTGTCAACAGGAGATTCTAGGTGCGCCGATTCAGGATGGCCTTGTTCGCTTCCGTAATCGTAACGATAGCCACCGGTCTCGTCAGCAAGGCTGGCAAGGAGCCTGCTGCAAAGTTTTTCGGCTTGAGAAGCTGGAAGCTTACCAGCAGCGCGGATTCCAAAGCGACCGTGACGCCATCGGGTTCCGTACTCTGGTCGGCGGACATGGAAACAGGTGATCTCTCACAATGGAGTCGTCCCGACGTCCCGGGCGGGCCCAACACTGGCGGCGGTGTTCTTGATAGCGGAACGGCGACAGCGACTGTGGATATTGCTTCTCCCGCCCACAGCGGCATCCATTCGGCGAAACTATATATCAATACATTGAATCCCGCCGAAATCTCTACCAGCGGTGTCCGATTGTTTCGCTGGCTTGAGCCCGAAAGTCAGTCCGAGCTCCATTACAGCGTCTGGTACTACTTCCCGCGACGGTACATTCCAAACGGCAATCCACCGTGGTGGAACGTCTTCCAATGGAAATCGAAACGCGGCGACGCTAGCGATCCGTTCTTCGCCCTCAATGTGGGCAATCGTCCGGACGGGTCCATGTACTTCTACCTGTACGACCAAAATACGAAAACCTCCTACCAGCAGGCGATCAAAAACATTCCGGATGGCCAATGGTTCCGCGTGGAAGCCTTCTACAAGTGCGCCGGGGACAACGCCGGGCACGTGACGTTCTGGCAGGGCGGTGCGCAGATCTTCGATGTGCCAAATGTTCAGACTCGCTATGCGGACGGGGACTGCCAGTGGAGTGTGAACAACTACTCCAAGAGTTTGAATCCAAGCACAGCTACGATCTACATCGATGATGCCGCGATCTGTTCGGGCGGCCGTTGTCCGTGAGTGTGAGGTGTTGAGTTGAGAGGAAGCTATCAACTGCGAAGGGGGGAGTTTGGCCGGGCCGTCCCCCGCCGTCTCCCGGTGGAATTCATCCCGGCCCATTCGAGAGACCGCGGCTTTTTCCCGACCGCCGGCCAAGGGCACGGCGGGAATTCCAGACTCATCGAGCAAGAACCAAAAGGCTGAAGCCACCCAGCAGCCGGGCAGTGAGATCTTTGTGGATGGTGGACAACAGTTTCCTCGGGAGTTTCAGAAGCAACTGGCCTGGCGCCGAACCAAGCTCGACCGAACGCGGCGTGTAGAAGTAATCCAACACTTCATAGCCGGCATCTTCCAGAGTCCGCAATGCCGTCTCTTTGCTGAAATAGTGAAGGTGCGCATACATCTCTCTCCGTTTGACGAGCCCATTCTTGCGGAATACCGTTTGCACAGAAAGGTCCAGAGGGATGTGAAATATCTTGTGGCGGCCCCTCGCCTTCAGTCTCTCCAAGAAACTGAAATAGTCCGGGAGATGCTCGATTACATCCAAGACCAGGATCAAATCAAAGAATTTATCCGTCTCCTGCCCGAAGTCGGCAAGCTCGAAGTGGATCCTCCCGCTGGATCGAGTCTTGGCCACATCGATAGCTTGTGGGGAGATGTCGTAGCCCCAGAAGACGCATTCCCTGTCTAGATTTTCTTGAAGCTGATTGAGCACTTCTCCGACGCCGCAGCCCACGTCGCAGACGGTCTTAGGGGAAACTCCATTCTTCCGAAGCATGCGAAGAACCTGGTGGGCCTTCCAAGCCGACTCCTCAACGTGCCAGGTCGGATTCTTCGCAAGGTATTCCCCATCAACGTAAAGAGTTCGGCTGGGCATCAACTCTCCGTTTAACAGCGCGGGGACAGGAGAAAACTGAAATTTCCGAGTTCCGCTTTGACTTCGCCCATAACGATATAGGAGCCGTCCTGTCGAGTCAAGATGGGGTAAGGGCGGCCAGGGTAAGCTGACAACTGGCGCCCGTTTCGTCGGGCCGCGGGACGCGAAAATGCGCAGATCAAGGAGATCAGGCCGAGAAACCTCTGGATACGCTCGGCTGCCGGGTCATCCAGCAGAGCACTTTCACCGAGCGGTATCCAGAGGCCAGTGGCTATTGTTGGCCGGCGCATAAGCGTGGGCAATTCAGCAAATCCTCCGATGGGGATTGCAATAAACTTCTGAACCATAGGGGTTCTACCCTAGCCTTTTTACGCTTTTTCCTTGCGCATCTCTCCGGTATGTAACCGATTGTTTGATCTGGGGGCCTCGCTTACTTTGCATACCATTGTTGGTACAACATCCTCCGTAGAGAGCAAGGCTCTCTGAGCTGGAGCGGTTCCGCGGGTAGATAATGCGCAGTAGAGAGTGCCATTGGATGGGCTGCAATTTAGGAGGCCGACCGTGCGAATTTCTGTGATTGGCTGCGGATATGTGGGTTTGGTGACGGGAACATGCTTGGCAGAGCTCGGCCACCATGTCGTTTGCACAGATAACGACCCGGAACGCATCGCCTCCCTGAAGGCGGGCGTGGTGCCTATTTACGAGCCCTATTTGCATGGCATGCTGGCGGCGAATTGCCGGGCCAATAGGCTTTCTTTCAGCAGTGATGCGGGAGAGGCGGTGCGGACGGCCGAAGCCATTTTCATTTGTGTGGGCACGCCACCGCTGGAGACTGGCGACGCCGACCTGTCTGCGATTGACAACGTAGCGCGGCTGATCGCCACCGAAGCGCGCACGCCAATGCTGGTGGTGGAGAAGAGCACGGTGCCGGCGCAAACGGGCCAGCAACTGAAGCGCCAGCTCGGACACTACCGCCGGAACGGGGGTGCGGAGTTCCGTGTGGCCTCCAACCCGGAATTCCTGCGGGAAGGCACAGCCGTTGAGGATTTTCTGCACCCAGACCGGATCGTGATTGGTGTGGATGAGGAGGCCACGGAAAGGCAGTTGCGAGAGATCTACCGTCCTATCCTGGAAGGGCGCTTCCATTGTCCGATGCACTTGGGCGGGTGTCCCCCAACTCACTCGCCGGAACTGCTCGTCACCACGATCAATAGCGCCGAGCTGATCAAACATGCGTCAAACTCTTTCTTAGCGCTGAAGATTTCCTACGCCAATGTGATTGCCGATCTGTGCGAGAAGGTGGGCGCCGACATCAAAGAAGTGACTCGCGCGATGGGGCTGGATTCGCGCATCGGGCCGCGGTTCCTGGCTGCGGGGCTCGGTTTCGGTGGCTTCTGCTTGCCCAAAGATGTCCAGGCGTTTATCCGCTTGGCGGAGCGCACCGGCGTGGACTTCAGCATGCTCAAGGAGGCTGAGCGCGTGAACAAGCGCCGCATCGACATCTTTCTTGAGAAAATTCGGCAGGCGCTTTGGGTCCTAAAGGACAAGCAAGTGGGGGTGCTGGGTTTGGCGTTCAAAGCAAACACCGACGACATCCGCTTTGCGCCGTCGCTAGAAGTGATCCGCCGGCTGTTAGCGGATGGCGCACAAGTGCGCGCGTACGACCGGGAGGCGATGGATAGAACTTCTGTAATTCTTCCGCAGATTCAGTGCTGCCGCGAACCCTACGAAGTAGCCCGAGACGCCGACGCGCTGCTGATCCTCACCGAGTGGGAGGAGTTCCGTCAGCTCGACTGGGAGCGTATCCACGGCCTTATGGCCCGGCCGCTAGTGCTCGACGGCCGCAACCTGCTTGAGCCCAAGGCAATGATGGAACGCGGCTTTGAATACCACAGCTTCGGCCAACCGGTGGAAACCGTGACGGCGCAGTTCGTGACGGCGCAGATTCCTAAAGTTTCCGCAGCAAGTGTTAGTGCTTAAGGCACCCTTGTGCTTTGCTGACGAATTTAGGGTGCAGACAATGTGCGCTTGACTTCGCAAAATATTCAGTTTGCACCGCAAACAAGTTTGCGGCGAAGCCAAACTTTATGTCGCCAGGACTTCTCCTCCGCTAATGTAGTAACTCCTACAGGGGTACAGTAGTACCTGTACCCCTCCTGTCCCTTTCCACCCTCTCCAGTTATTCTTAACCCATGTTATATCATATGTTTACAAGCGAATCGCTGCACCTTCGGCCGGTGTAGGACTTAGCCCGACATCCCTCTTGGGCGGAAACCGCACCGCCCTCTTTCTGGCCCTGCGAGCAGTTGTGGGCCCAACGTCATCCCGTCTAACGTCTCTTGTGCAGCCCGAGTGTGTCCGATCCGGACCGGCTGGCTAGTACAAGTACTCTCGGCTGAGTGTTCCAATTCGGAACCGACCAGCCGCGCCGGAGAAGATTTCGGGAAAGAGACGCACAATGAATCGTTGGGCCCTGGTTTTATTGGCGATACCACTCGCAATTGTGAATTCGGGATGCTCTGGAATGGTTTCGGGCAGCACAGCTGTTCAGGGGGCGCCATCTGTCACGGCGCAACCTGCAGCTCAGACCGTGACGGTGGGCCAGACGGCCACGTTTACCGTGGCGGCCACAGGCACTGCTCCGTTGAGCTACCAGTGGAGAAAGAACGGCGTTGCGATCGCGGGTATGACGTCGTCCAGCTACACCACCCCTGCCACTACAGCGGCCGACAACGGCGCGCAGTTCACGGTCGTGCTCAGCAACTCAGTCGGAAGTGTTACCAGCAGCGTTGCTATGCTGACAGTTAGTGCGGCTTCGGTGGCGCCATCGATCACCACCCAGCCAGCAAGCCAGACGGTCACGGCGGGCCAGACGGCTATGTTCTCCGTGACGGCTACGGGCACTGCTCCTCTGACTTATCAATGGAAGAAGAATAGTGTCGCCATTGCTGCCGCGACCTCTTCCAGTTACACCACGCCAGCCACGACGAGCTCCGACAACGGGACACAGCTCACCGTGGTTGTGAGCAATGCAGCCGGGAGCGCAACGAGCAGCGCAGCTATGCTGACAATTAGTGCGGCTTCGGTGGCGCCATCGATCACCACCCAGCCAGCAAGCCAGACGGTCACGGCGGGTCAGACCGCTTCCTTCTCCGTGACAGCTACCGGCACCGCCCCTCTGACCTATCAATGGAAGAAAAATAATGTCGCCATCAGCGGAGCGATGTCGTCTGCTTACACCACAGCCGCCACTACCAGCTCCGACAACGGGACACAGTTCACCGTGGTTGTGAGCAATGCAGCCGGAAGCGCAACGAGCAGCGCAGCGATGCTGACAGTTAGTGCGGCCGCGGTGGCACCGTCCGTCACTATGCAGCCGGCAAGTCAGACTGTCACTGCGGGCCAGACCGCTTCCTTCTCCGTAACAGCTACCGGCACCGCCCCTCTGACCTATCAATGGAAGAAAAATAATGTCGCCATCAGCGGAGCGACGTCGTCTGCTTACACCACAGCCGCCGCTACCAGCTCCGACAACGGGACACAGTTCACCGTGGTTGTGAGCAATGCAGCCGGAAGCGCAACGAGCAGCGCAGCGATGCTATCGGTCAATGCAGCCGCAGTGGCGCCCTCGATCACCGCGCAACCTCTGAGTCAGACTGTTACGGCAGGTCAGCCCGCTTCCTTCTCGGTCACAGCCGCAGGCACAGCGCCTCTGAGCTATCAATGGAACAAAAATGGGGCTGCCATCAGCGGTGCCACTTCTTCTACTTACACCACCGCGGCCACAACCTCTGCCGACAACGGAGAGCAATTCACCGTTGATGTCAGCAACACGGCAGGAAGCGTTACCAGTGCCGGGGCCACTCTCACGGTCAATGCAGCCTCTTCCCCCTTGCAAATCACCATCACGCAACTGCCAGGCGGCTCCATGGCCAGTTCATATAACGCCGCCCTTAGCGCGTCAGGCGGCTCCGCGCCCTATACTTGGAGCCTCCTCAATGGGGCACTTCCAAACGGGCTCTCAGTAAACGTCGGCGGCACGATCTCTGGCACGCCGATTCTCGCCGGTTCGTTTTCCTTTACCGTGCAGGTTCAGGACGTCAAAGGAGCTACTGCCGGCAGCTCTTCGCTGACCATTACTATCAGCAACGGCTCGCTCGCCTCCGATTGCACGCTGTATGCTTCTCCGTCTGGGAGCAGCGGCAATTCCGGCACCAGCCCTTCTTCACCCAAATCCTTCTCCGGTGCCGCTTCCGCCACTGGCCCCGGCTCGGTCGTCTGCCTCCTCGGCGGAACCTACAGCTTCTCTTCCACTTTCTCTCCGCCCGCCAGCGGCACCCCATCCTCTTGGATCGTCTATAAGGCTTACGGCGACAGCCCCGTCAATATCAATTACACCGGCGCCCCCGACGGCCAGGTCATGTTCCGCTTCAATGGCGGCAGCTTCCCCTCTAACCCCGCCTACCTCGAATTCCGCAACCTCAACCTCAACGGCCAGGGCAACGCCCTCGACGGCTTCTTCTGCTCCGGTTCTCACCACCTCCGCTTCATCGGCAACTCCGTTAGCAATACCGGCGGCTCCGGCGTCTCCACCGTCCATTGCGATTACATCACCGCCGATCACAACCTCGTCAGCCACAACGGCTACATCCCCTCCAACGCCTCCAACGTCTCCTGGTGGAGCTGGACCAGCGGCATCTCTCTCAACTCCAGCCAGTGGTTCGATACCTACTCCGGCCTTCACAACATCATCTCCAACAACACCGTCGTCGGCGAGTTCGACAACACTTCCAACCATACCGACGGCAACGGCATCATCCTCGATCTCGGCGGCAACACGCCCCCGACCCTCATCCTCAACAACGTCGTCTACGGCAATGGCGGCCGCTGCATCCAGCCCAACTACGTCCAGAACTTCTATGTCATCAACAATACCTGCTACAAAAACGACCTGGATCCCAACGAGCCCAATTTCCCCTCCTTCGGAACCAACGGCGCCAGCAACGGCTACATCGTCAACAACGTCGCCTATGCCTGGAACAGCGGCTACCCCGCCTACGGCGAGTACAACGGCAGTTCCAACATCTTCTTCTACACCAACCTGCTCTACGGCGCTTCTTATAACTTTAGCTACTCCGATCCTTCGCAATTCATCCAGGCCGACCCCCTGTTTGTGAGCGCACCCTCCCTCACCCAGGGCGGTTATTCCTCGGCGATGCCTGCTTCACAACTCGGCACCGCGCTAACACTGTTGCCTCTCAGCCCAGCCTACAGCCGCGGCATTGACCCCAGTACTTTGTCTGGCATGGCTTCAGCCATCGTTTCTGACCTCAAAAAATATATCTACACGGACATCAACGGTAAGGCCCGCCCACAAGGCGGCAGCGTCGATCTGGGGGCTTACCAGCACTAGCCGGGGTGTGTCACCAACATTCCCTAAAGACCTAAAGAAACAAGCGAAAAAGGGAAAGTCCTTCGCCTGGCAGGAATCCATATGAAGTTGAAGAGTTAGGTCTGCCTTGCCGCGGGAGCGCTCTTTGCGAAGTTTTTGACCAGTTCGCCGAGAATAGCTGGTATTTTTTCGAATTCCGCCGATTTATCGAGAAAATAATTCGCGCCGGCTGAGAAGCATTCTTCACGATACTGAGGGTAAGCGTAGTTCGTGCAGACCAAGATTTGAAGGGCAGGATGGTCCGGACGAATCGCGCGGAGAACTTCAAGTCCAGAGCCACCTGGCATTTGCAAGTCGAGAATCAGAGCGTCTGGTTTCTTTTCCTCAATACAGCGCATTGCTTCCGGCGCATCGCCGGCCTGTCCCGTGAGTTCCACACCTGGTATATCCCGCAAGAGATCGGCAAGGCGCTCGACGATTACCTTCGAGTCATCTGCAATAAAGACCTTCATTTCTTTCTCCTCGAGGATCGCCCCCGCGACTCTAGAGAACGACAAATCTGGACGGAAAAACATCCGGTGAAAACAGTATTCTGTTGTAGGACAAAGAGAACTACATGTGCGGAAGTATCTCACAGAAACAGCGCTTCGAGCATCAAATCAAACCAGCTGGACATTCTTGCTTTTATTATCGATATATGAACTCTCATTAATCCACGAGCTGGCTCTGGAGAGCATAGCGAATCAGTTCCGCCGTTGTTTTGAGTCCGGTCTTCTTGAGAATCCGCGAACGATACGTGCTGACCGTCTTCACGCTGAGGGAGATCTCGCCGGCGATCTGCTTGAGGGTCTTACCCGAAGCGACCATCCGCAATACTTGAAATTCGCGGTCCGAGAGTAGTTCGTGGAGTGGGACGTCCGTTCCTCCCCTCAAGTCGTACGCCAGCTTCTCGGCCAGTGCTGCACTCACATATCGGCCCCCGCCAAGCACTCGTTTGACCGCCGTTTTCAGTTCCTCCGGCACGCTCTCTTTGGTCAGGTAACCGGCCGCCCCGGCCTTGAGCGCCCGCTTCGCATATTGCTCCTCAGGATGCATGCTCAAAAACAGAACGGGTACTTTGGGGCGCAAACGCTTCAGGTCATCCAGGATGTCTAACCCGCTTTTCCCCGGCATGCTGATGTCCAGGATGACGACGTCCCAATCTTGCCGCCGTACGGATTCAATCGCTTCCTGGGCCGTCTTCGCCTCCCCAAAGGTCGTCTTGGGAAAGGATTCATTGATCGTTTCCTTGAGCCCGCGGCGGACAACAGCATGGTCGTCGGCTATTAAGACTTTCATCTCTAGTCGTGTTTTCGCCGAGCCTGCGGTGATAGCGGAATCCGCAACGTCATGGTGGTTCCCGCATCGGGGGCTCCTGCGATCTTCAGCTCCCCGTTGAGCAGGAGCGCGCGCTCTTGCATTCCAACCAGCCCAAGAGATTTACGGGCCTTGGCCTCCTCGGGATCAAACCCCCTGCCATTGTCGTGAACTTGGAAGATAAGCTCGTCCACGTCCCTTTCCAGGCGTGCCTCCACGCGCGTCGCCTGCGCGTGCCGCACCACATTGGTGAGCGATTCCTGAAAAATTCTGTAGATGGCTGTGGATCTTTCCGTATCCAAATTTAACAGTTCTTGTGGCACGATAACGCGACAGCGAATACCGGTGCGGCTTTCGAATTCCTGCGCGTGCCATTCCAGTGCCGCCGTCAAGCCCAGATCATCCAGAGTTCTCGGTCTCAATTCCGACGCAATTTTTCGCAGTGTAACGATCATGTCATCCACCAGGTGGACCGTCGACTCGATTTTGCTTCGGAGCTGTTCTTGTCGCTTGGTTGTTTTCCGGCTGATCAAAGCCAGATCCATCTTAATTGCCGTGCAAGCCTGGCCGAGCTCGTCATGAATCTCGCGTGCGATCGAGGTACGTTCTTCTTCGCGCACCTTTTGCAGACGCGCAGTAAGAGCGCGGAGTTTATCGAGCGAAGCTTTGAGCTGTTGCTCGGCCCGTTCGCGATCCGCGATCTCAGCTCGCAGCTCATTGTTCACTCGGGCGAGCACAGCCGTCCGCTGCTCAACTCGAAGCTCCAGTAATTCTTTGGCTTTTGTCAGCGCCTCCTCTTTCTCATGCCTTTCGCTCATGTCCCGGGTGAGCTTCGCAAACCCATGCAGCCTGCCCTTCGTATCCCGCAGCGCCGTGAGCACCACGTTGGCCCAAAACCGCGAGCCGTCTTTGCGGATTCTCCATCCTTCGTCCACGCTTTGTCCGCGCTGGGTTGCTTCCGCCAGTACTTGTTCCGGCTTGCCATTCACCACATCTTCCGGCGGATAAAACACGGAAAAGTGCTTTCCGATGATTTCATCCGTGCTGTAGCCTTTCAGGCGTTCGGAGCCGGCATTCCAGCTAGCCACGTGCCCAAGGGGGTCCAACTGGAAAATCGCATATTCCTGCATCGCCTCGACCAGCAAGCGGAAGCGTTCCTCGCTATCGCGCACAGCCTGTTCCGCAGCCTTGCGATCCGTAACGTTTTCAAAGGCCACTCCCATAAAATGACCGGAAAGAGGAAATACATTGATGGAATAAATGCCCTGGCGAATGCGCTCATCCCCGTAGGATATTTCGCCTAGGTTCTTTGGTTCTCGGTCACGAATCGCGTCGAGGCACCGGTTGGCAAACGGGCCCTTCAAAAGGCCCGGAAATTCCGCCTGCGTCCTGCCGAGAAGATCATCCAATGTTGCCCCCGTGATTTCAGCCGCTGCAGGATTGACGTCAATGATCCTGTAGCTCCTGACGTCTTGCGGATTTTCGAGGTGCAGCACAAGCACGCCTATAGGCAGGCCTCTCACGATTTCGGGATAGAGGGGGACAATCGCTTCTTTAGGATGACTCAGAGCTGATTTTGCAACGTGGGCCTCGGGCCCCTCAATTCGGCGCGCAGTCATTGTGCCCCATTACCGTGAAGCGGATTCGCTCTGCTGGGCAATCGGGCGAAGACCTGCCTCGGCTTACTCCGTTCCCTGAAAAGTCAGCTCAAGGTTTCGCTGTACATTTGATATGTCTCATCGGCATTTAGGGCAGATAGCCCCTGTTCGAGTGTAGGGCTAAGCCAGACAGCTTAGAGCCAAAGGTCTGACGCTAGAATCATACTCCAACCGACATAAATCAGAACTACTAGACCTTATCTTCTCCCCTGTGGGCGGAATGCTTCGAAGCGCATAGGAATTTCGCCGGGGCTCGCTGATCTTTAGTTGTCTTTAAAGTCACAAGAACCGGCATCTTGTCCTTCTAAAACGGCCGCTGATCCCAATCCAGCCTCTCAGCTCCGGCGAGCTGGCGATCCTAAGCCCACACAAAGCCTATTGGAGGTTCTTTGGTGCGATTTCTCGAAAATATCTTTTTGTCCTTGTGGTCGCTGCGGTCTCCATTCTCTCGTGTTTATCTACACGGACATCAACGGTAAGGCACGCCCACAAGGCGGTAGCGTCGATCTGGGGGCTTACCAGCACTAAGGCGGCGAAATAAATAAAGGCATCAACTCATCCTATCCTCTGACGATGTCGGGGCTGATGGTAAAGCGCAGGCTGGGATTTGGCAACAGCACTAGAAGTTTACCTAGCCAGGACCACTCCTCAATCCTGAGTGAGAGGGAGTCTTGAGAGCCGGTTACGAGCAGTAACGTAGGCCGGCTCGCTCCCTCTTATTCATTTTATTGGCCCTATCCGGAACGAGAAGTTACGGTCGGAGAAGCCTTGACGCGCGTGAACCCTCGAGAAGGATAAGTGTTCCCAACTGCGCGCCGGTAGACTTCCATCGTTTTTTGAGCGATTACATCAGGAGAGCACTCTGCCTCAATCTTCCGCTTCCCATTCGCTCCCATCTGACGGCGGAGCGGCGCATCAAGCAATAAGCGTGTGACGCTTTCCGCCAGTTCTGCCGTGTCTCGCGGCGCAACCAGGTACCCCGTGTTGCCATGTTCCACCATTTCTGGGAGTCCGCCCACACGGGTCGCTACTATGGGCTTACCAGCAGAATATGCGAGGGGGATCACACCGCTCTGCGAAGCCTCAATGTAAGGCAGGACCACGACACTGGCACGGCGGAAATACTCGGCCGTGCGTTCTTCAGAGATGTATTCGTTGTGAACGATGAAGCGGTCCGGATGGACCATCATCTCGGTGTAGCGGGAGAAATCTTCCCCTCGTCCCGCAATCAGAATGCGAACATTCGGCACGCGAGCGCTAATCAGGGGTTCGGCTCGAATCAAATACTCCAGGCCCTTGTACTCCCAAATTCGGCCAAAGAAGAGAATCAAGTTTTCTTCCTCTTGCACCTCCGTTGAACCCAAACCCTCGCCGATCTGAATGTGAGGAATGATGGAGGTTTTCTTTGCGCTGCCGGGCCACTCTCGAACCATCACATCTCGGACTGGTCGGGAATGAACAATCAACTGGTCCGCGCGGCGCCGCGCAAACATTTCAATCCAGAACGGAGTCTGCTGAAAGGGCTGATCGCCCGGGTGCGGACGGAAATCATGGATGGTAAACGCCAGCGGATAACGGCGGAACAGAGGTAACGCCAAGTCGAACCACAGGTGAACGCCCTGGTAATGGACCACATCGGGCCCAAATTCCCGGACGCTCCGCAAAATCGAACCAATCGTCCGGCATTGCTTTACTGCTTGCCGAATCCTTGCGCTCGGAAACGGGAAGAAGTGCACGGCGTCATTCAGCTTGGCACGGTAAGGGCCAGCCATCCGTTCCGGCAGAGCCAATAAAACTTCTGCATGCTGCGCCAGAGCGCTCGCTAACCGAATGCAGTACTCTCCGAAATCGTAGGAAATCAGGGCAACGCGTAGACGGTCTCCGGATTCCGCTTTGCCGTGCGTGTCCTTTAGATCTTCTCGCATGGCTACTCCGACCCAAGAAGAAGATATTTGTTCTTAAATTGGCGAGGACCTCCGGGCGCCAGGATGGCAAGAGCAAACAGGGCGGCGCCATAAATCAGAGTTGCAGAAACGCCTCTCAGAACGGCCTCTAGATTTGTGGCTACGGCAAAGTAAGCAGCCATGCAGCTCGCCGCGATAACCGGCTTCCAGGCGATCTTGCCAAGGGGGAACCCTGAAAACAGGCTTGAAACAGGGATATAGTGCTGAATGCTGGCAATCAGTCTCGTGAGCACCAACGTGATGGCGGCTCCGCGAAGACCAAAATGGCTTATCAACGGCCAGCCGGCTCCCAGAGTCACCAGCAAGACAACGATTACAATCCTTAAAGTGACTTTCTCGCGGTGGCAGGCTAGCAGTACTTGACCGAGCACACTTGTGAATACCTGAAAGATTAGTATCCAGGCCATGACGCGTAAAGCGGGCACAGCCGCAAGAAACGCCGGCTTCTTGTACAGGAGAATGAGAGCCCAATTGCCAAGGAAATAGATCCCGGTGACCACGGGCAAGGCCAGGACCAGGAGCAATTCCGTGGCCTGTTGGGCAATGTGCTTCAGAACTTGATGCCCGGGCTCCACTTTCCGGCACATCACAGGGAAAATGCTCTGCGCGATGCTCTGGTAGACAAGCGCCAACGGCACCAGTAGTTGAGATGCGGCACTATATAGACCAACCTCGCTCTCACTTGCCAGTTTAGATAGAAGAATGACATTCAAGCTGCTCTCAAGGGCTACTAATTTGTCGATGGCTAGAAATGTGATCGCGGATCGAACCGTGGCCAGGCAAAACGGAATGCTAATGGATGCCCGCTGCGCCGGGAATCGCCGGAGTATTAAGTACACCTCGATTCCAGCGACGGCGAAAAAAGAAGCCAGCAAAATCAGAATGACCGTGTACAACCCGTGATTCCGCGACAGCAGCAGATACGCTCCGCCGATTTTAGCGATATTCGCAGGCACATTGACACAAGCGATGTAGCGCATCCGTTCGCAAGCTTGAAAGATGCCCTCGCAGACCGCCGCGATTGCATATGGAAAAAGACCGACGGAGAGCAGCAGCACGATCAAGTTCGTCGCGGGCGAGTAGTGCATTAGGCGGATGAACAGGGAGAGCAGCACGACCGACGCAAACGACGAAGCCGCCACTATCACACAGCCATTCTTGAAATATAACCTGGTTTGAGACTGGTCTTTCGCCACGTCGCGGACAATCAGTATTTTCAGCCCGGCAACCGCGGATACCTGAAATACATAGAACAGTGAAAACGCCAGCGAAAGCTGGCCAAACTCGAACGTGCCCAAGTGCCGCGCGACCATCGCATACACCACAAAGCTCGTCGCACGGTTCATCACGTCACTGGTGAGAATCGAGAGAGCGTTCCCACCGATATCCCGCAAACTGATACTCATTGGGAGAGTTCGGCTTGACGTGAAATTGTCTGCCCCCGGCATTTTCGTCTCCACACTACGCGATCATTGCGATCCGGGCAATCCGGTACACACTGCAAACGCTGATCCCCGAAACGCTCTAGTGCGTGCGTTCAAGGGCGCGGCGCGGTTTGCTTCTAACTGTCATAAAGTGTCGCATTCTCCGGGCTCGTCGCAAATTCTTGCCGGGATACTAATCCCTTTGCTTTTGCTACAAGCTAGGCAACGTCCTCGACCCTGCTGCTCCGATTGCACCGGGTAGAGCGAACCAGTTCCCGGGCGGGGCTTCTACCCGCTGTGGACCACCGCCTTTCCAAGGCACACTTAGAATCCGCTCTTACACAAATTGCCGTGTGTCACCCGCGTCCGGCATCTTCTTCCTCAAGTATTACTTTAACTTCGTCAGCTTTCGCCCTCGCAAACGGCACGTTACCGCGCTCTTTATTTTCATGGGCTTACACACTCTTCCATTTTCGCATGCCGTAAGTCCTTTGTTTGCGGCTCTTGCGAAAACTGCCGGGGTATACCCAATTCTTCCCATTTTGGACCCCGAGTATCATGTAAAGAGCCGGTACAGGTCCTCTCCCGCTCTCTCTGTCACTGGATCCGGTACCATATGATCCGTAAAACGGCTAGTCATTCTCCTGAGAAGTCCTCTCATTTCCCTTTCGGCGGGCGTCGGCCCTCCATTGGGCTCATGGCACAGGAAGGAGATCGTTTTTTCCTCCGTGCCGAACTTCCGCTTGTATCTCACCAGCCCTTCCTGGTCTATGTCGCTCAAACCGAAGTCCAGAAAAGCGTGTCCACGATTTTTTCCCTGCTTGATCCCTTCCCAGATCAGCAAGTCGTTCGGCCGGTGCGAAAGATCGTCGGGAAGAGAGGCGTTGAATTTGTAGTAGAGCGTATCCTTCCACTCCAGGAAGAAATCGCCCGCCACAATCTTGTCCCCATGAATCGCCAGAAGAAGGAATCCCTGCTGCGCGTCCACGAAATGGTGCCAGATGTTTTGAAAGAAGCTGTAGGGTTGCGCGAGAAGGCCGTATTTGTATTTCCGGACCTTCAGGTGCATCTCGAAAAAGGTCCGCAGCTCCTGCTCTGACTCAGCCACGCGCACCGTGAGCCCCTCGCGTTCGGATTTCCGGATTGCTCTGTGAGTGGAATCGTGCATGGCGCGCCATAGCGCGTCTAGCTCCGGCCGCAAGTCGAGCCGGTGCCACTTCGCTTGCTTTGCGAGACTAAACCGCTCGTCAGTAAGAGGCACGTCATTGTGCAAGCAGCGCAAATTGATGGGACGATGCTCCGGCAAGAGCTTATCGATCAATACGCGCCAGGACTCCGCGTCAGGGATCAGCGGGTCGCAGTAATCGGAGAAAGGCAGGGCCACGATCCGTTCGCCAAACATATCTGTGATCCGGCAGAAAGGAAGTCCGGCCCGCGGCTCTCCGGCGTCATCCACGATCACGTAAGCGCTGGCCTCCCAGCCGTACGTGTCCGTCAGCACTCGGATCCAGCTCGGCGAGTGAAAAACGCTGCTTTCCGTTTTCTCGACCAGGGACCGCCACAGCGGACCTGTTCGAGGATCTACACACACGACGTTCATGTGGATTCACTTTCCCTGAAATTTACATTCGGAACACGGAGACGCTTTCGGGCAACACGCTGGCGAAGAGGAACGAAGCCAGAACTTACGTGGGACCGCCGGATTCCAGTCTTGCGGTTTGCGTGGCGTGGACAGACTTGGGTTTCGGTCTGGGCGTAAGCTCGATTCCTGGCTCTTCGGTGACGTTGCGAACTGTCTTTTTGGGTCTGGGCAAAATAGCTTGATAAGCTTCAAGAAGTTTGGGAACGGAATATTCCCACGCCAATTCGGCTTCGAAGCGCCGCCGTCCCAACGCGCCGAGAGCTTCCCTGCGGCGAGGATCGTCCATCAATTCCGAGATCGCTTTGGCGAATGCGAGTTCATCGTTCGGTTTTACATAGATGGCTGCGTCCGCCGCGGTAAAGCGATGCTCGGGCAAGTCGAACGCGACGATCGGTTTGCTGATTGACATGTAATGGACCATTTTGACCATGGTGGAGCGATCCGTGAATGGATTTGAAGGCTCAGGAGCCACGCAAATGTCTGCCGCGCACATGCAGCTCCGCATTTTTTCGCTCGGAACGAATCCGGTAAACCAGACGTATGGATCGAGACCCAACTGCTGCGCCAGGCCGCGCAATTTTGGCCATGCGTCTCCAGTGCCCACAAGCACGCAATAGAAATCGGTCCTTCGCAGATCGTGAATGAGGTGATGAAGCGCGCGCAGAAGATAATCAACGCCGTCCTGAAATCCCATCACTCCCACGTAACCGATGATGATTTTTCCTTTTTCCACCAGGGCGCGCTCGGGTTCGGTGTTGCGCGCGCGGTCGAGCTCGATTCCGTTTCGCACGACCGTGATGCGTTCTTGCGGGACGCCGCCGCGCTCCATCTCGATTTTCTTGTAGGATTCGTTCGTGGCGATCACATGATTGGCGAAGAAACACGTAAGTTTCTCCAGCAAGACCAGCGCGTGGTAAACCACGAGGTTTCCGCCACCCGGCATGCGCGCTTCGTACATTTCCGGAGACAAATCATGGTGATCAAAGACAAAGCGCTTGCCAAACATTTTGTAAAAAGCGGCGATAAATACAAACGTGTCCGGCGGGTTGTGAGCGTGGATCACGTCAAAACCGCCCTGAAAAAAAACGATCATCGATATTGCAAAGCTAGCGGCCGTGGAGTATGCGTATTCCCAAAGGTATCCGAGAAAGCCATTCGCACCAGATGGCTCCGGATAGCGATATATGCGCACTCCTTTGATCACTTCCCGAGATGGCTGGCCCGACTTCACCGGACAGATGACGGAAACGGTGTAGCCCGCAGCGGTCAGCGCATTCGCTTCCCGGCGGACGCGCACATCCTGCGGGTAAGCCTGATTCTCCAGCAGCATCAGGATGCGATTATTGGAGGACGCTTTCATAAGCACCTGTTTGTGAAAGAATTGCAGCCAGCGCCGGAGTCCGATGGTGTCCTCTGGTGATTCCCACGAGATCGATGAAGATCTGCTCGTCGCGCAACATTTCCGGCACGGCCTGAAAGGATGCGCTGCCGTTCCCGATCACCACGACTTCGGATTGTGCCAAGACTTCGCTGAGGGAATCGCGCATGAGGGTGGCAATGTGCGGGAGCTCCCGTTCCAAAAAGGATTTGTTCGCACCAGTCAACCGGCTGAGCTCCACTTTCTCGTCGTAAATGCTTACCTGACAGCCCTTCCCTACCAGCGCTTCCACAAGATGGACGATCGGACTCTCGCGGATATCGTCGGTACCCGCTTTGAAACTCAGACCCAGAATGCCCACGCGCTTCCGGCGAGTTTCTCCCACCAGTTCAATGCCGCGCTGAATTTGCCTTTGATTGCTCGGCAAAACGGAGCTGAGCAGCGGACAATCGATATCACGTTCTTTCGAACGATACACCAGAGCGCGCAAATCTTTCGGCAGGCACGATCCTCCGAAAGCAAACCCGGGCATGAGATAGGAAGAGGAAATATTGAGTTTGCGGTCCCGGCAAAAAAGCTCCATGACTTCACGGCCGTCGATCCCGTGGGCAGAGCAAAGATTGCCGATTTCGTTCGCGAAGGCGACCTTCACGGCGTGGAATGCGTTGTTCACATACTTCAGCATTTCGGCAGTCTTGATGGGCGTTCGAACGACGGGCGCTTGAATTGCTTGATACAAGTCTTGCACGCCGTCACCGCTGCGTGCATCGAGTTCGCCGATGACGATTTGGCAGGGATGATCGTAGTCTTCAATGGCGCTGCCTTCCCGCAAAAACTCCGGATTCGAACACAGCCCAAAATCATCGCCCCTGCGCCGGCCCGAATGCTTTTCTAGAATGGGGGCCAGCGTCCCTTCCAGGGTGCCTGGGAGCACGGTACTGCGGACGATGACTACGTGATAGTCTTTTTTTGCAGCCAAGGCCCCACCAATTTCCATGCAAACTCTTTCGAGATAATGCAAGTTCAGGCTGCCGTTGCCATTGCTTGGCGTGCCAACGCAAATCAGACTCACATCGGTCTGCTCTACTGCGGCTTTGCTGTCCAGAGTTGCCCGGAGTTTTCCAGTGCGTGTAACCTCGGAGATGAGCTGGTCGAGCCCACGTTCGATGACCGGAGACCGGCCGGAAGCGACCGCCGCAACCTTTTGTTGATCCACGTCAACACCGATGACCGTGTGACCATCACGAGCCAGACAAGCTGCCGAAACGCAGCCGACATAGCCGAGACCGAATACACTGACTCTCATTCTTACCTCCTCAAGCCTTCTTCACTGAGCGTGGGCGGCCAAAGCGCTGGATTGCTGCTCCGGGCGCAGTCCTAAATCCATAAAACGCCGTTGCCACAGTTCCACACTGAGCAAACCGTAAAGCAGAGAACCGTGGTCTGCGAATCCTCTTTCGTGCTCACCGAGCAACTTTTCGACAAAAAGAGGATTGAAAAGCCCGCGGCGACGAACCGTGGACGGAGAGAGAGCATCCCGAAGGAACGGGCGAGCCTCTTTTCGAAACCACATCGTGAAAGGCACGGGAAAGCCTTTTTTCTTCCGTCGAATGATTGCAGGAGGGAGCCACGCCTGACTCACTTTCTTGAGCAAATATTTGCGGGCCAAGCCTTTCACTTTGAGATTTTGCGGGAGCGAGGCAGCGAACTCGACGAGCTTGTGATCGAGAAGCGGGACGCGGGCCTCTAGCGACGTGGCCATGCTCATTTTGTCGCCCCGCGCAAGCAAATCATCGGGCAGCCAGAGCTTCGTATCCACGTAGAGCATACGGTTCAGCGGCTCCGTAGCGTCGGTGCGAGCCAGGTGTTCGGCAAACACATGACTTGCGTCATAACCGCTCAAGGCTTCCTTCACGTCGCGTGAAAGCAGCGCTTGCTTGGTGTCCGAGTTGAAGAGCGGAAACCAATTCATGAAGCGAGTCACTTCGTCTGACTGGCAAAGAGCAAACAGGGCAAGTTTTTGACGCCGCAGCCTGGGAATTCGCCCGCTCGCAGCCAAGGCCAGGGATTTGGCGGTTTCAGGAACAAAACGGAACAAAGGCGACAGCCGTTCGCCGGCGTAACGCGCGTAACCGGCAAACAACTCGTCGCCGCCCTCTCCGGTAAGGACCATTTTCACGTCACGAGAGGCCAGCTCCGCGACCATGTAGTTGGCGAGAGAAGCCTCATCGCCGATGGGCTGGTCGAGATGCCAAATCACTTTCTCTAAGAGGTTGATGAGATGGTTGGGACCGATGAAGACTTCGTGATGGTCAGTCTGATACTTCTTGGCAACCAAGCGCGCATAGGGAAGCTCGCTAAACGCTTCCCCATCGCCTTCGAAGCCAACGGAATAAGTTTTGACGGGCTCGCTCAGAAACTCGCTCATCAGCGCTACGATCGTGCTGGAGTCGAGCCCGCCGCTGAGAAACGCGCCGAACGGCACATCGCTGACCAGATGCAGTTTGATGCACTCGCGGAGCAACTCCGCAAGTTGTTCGGCATAGGCCTCTTCGGGGAGGCCGTGGCATTGATTGGCAAACGATAGATCCCAGTAGCGCCGGAGCTTTACGCCGCTTTCGTCGCAGCTGAGGCAGCAGCCCGGCGGCAAGGCATAAATTCCCTCAAACATGGTCTGCGGCGAAGGGACATATTTGAGTGAAAGGAAATTGTTCAAGCCCTCCAGGCTGAGATTGGCCTGCACGCCAGGGTGCTGAAGAATCGCTTTAATCTCAGAGCCGAAGACCAGCCTCCCGCCCGCTTGCGTAAAGTACAGGGGTTTGATTCCGAGACGGTCACGGGCAAGGAAAAGGCGCCGACGGGGAGCGTCCCACACAGCCAAGCCAAACATCCCGCGCAAGTGCTGCACGCATTCATCACCGAAGTCCTCATAAAGATGGACGATCACTTCGGTATCGCTTGCGGTCTTGAGCGAATGGCCGCGGCCTTGTAACTCTTCGCGGAGGGACTGAAAGTTATAAATCTCGCCGTTGAAAACAGTGACGACGCTGCCGTCTTCGTTGCCGATGGGCTGTTTTCCGCCGCCCAGGTCGATGATGCTGAGGCGCCGCATGCCAAGAGCAAGATCCTTGTCGATATGCACACCCGAATCATCCGGGCCGCGGTGATGGATGACCTGGAGCATATCGCTGAGAACCCGCTGGCTGGCGGGCCGGTGAGTTTTGTATTCGTAAAGGCCGCAAATTCCGCACATAATTTAAATCCTAGTCTTGACTTGTTTTTTTTACGTTCCGGCCGAGAGAGGTTTACTTTCCGCGCGATCCACCGCATGCCCTTTGCGCTTGCTCAAAACCTGTTCGTAGACTTCGATGACCCTCTGTGCGACCGCAGGTCCGGAAAGGTGCTTTACCTTTTCGCGCCCCTGAGTCCTTACACCACGGCGCAGTACGTCGACGAGGCAGTCGGCAAACTCGCGCACGTCCGGTTTGCAGACGTAGCAACCCTTTGTAGCGCCGATGACGTCACGCACGTCCCCCACGTCGGTGGAGACAATCGGTAAATTGCAGGCCATAGCCTGCTTGACCACGTTTGGCGAGCCTTCCTGATAGGAGGTGAAAATGAGGGCATCGCAGGCACTCATGAAGAGCGCCAGCCGGTCCTGCGGTTCTTTGTAGATGGCCAGCAACGCTATGGAGGAATCCTGTTTCTGCAGTTCGTCCGCCACGGCCTTTGCCAATGGAAAGCGCTTGACCGGAATTTTCGGGTTGGCTGCAAACAGCAGATATTTTTTGCGGGGATCCAGGCCCAGAGCGGCACGGCCCTGTTCCTTCCCCACTGGCCGAAAGACCTGGAGGTCTATTTCGTGGGGGATGATATGGACGTCTTCCCGCTTAAGTTTAGAAGCCATCTCGTGACTCTTTACGATTACGGCGCCGGCTTGATTGCTCAAAATGCGACCGGCGATCACCGCTAGTCTGCGACCTTATACCGATGCGCCCCACTCTCCAGCTTGTGTGCCATCTCCTGGCTCTGAACGATGGCCGCATCAACGCAACGAGCCAGGATGCGCCCCGCTGCGACGATCAGCGTGCTTGGAAGCGTCTTCTTTCCGCGCTTGTTGACTGTTCCCAACAAATCGTCTCCGTGGTAGGTGACAACGACGGGAACTTTCCATTGCGTGCGCGCAATCATTCCGACTAAGCCATAGTGAGCATGAACAAGATCAATCGAGCCTCTGGCGAGGTGTCTGCGTAACTGAAAGATACCCTTGAGATAGTTCCATTTACGGGAGCGCCCTCGCAAAATGAGGACTTCCACGTCCACGCCAGCGCGCCGCAGGGATTCGACCTGGGTTCGAATGAATGAGCCAAATGCGGGATTCTCCGGCGTGGGATACATCGCCGTCATGATCAGAACTCTCATAGGAAGAAAGCCGGGATCCAGGTACAGATGCCGATACATAACCTCAATAGTGAAATTCAAGGGGCGCTGGACGACGCACTCGCACCGGCGCAACGGGCAGCAGGTGGTCCAGAATCATTGCCAGGTTTCTAGGATAGGAGCGCCGATCTTTGAAGAAGTAATAGTCGCCCCGTGAGAAATCAAAGCCGCCGTCTGGCCGCTGGAGTCCCAAAAGATAGTCGTAGGCGCGATCTGCCGGGGCATCGTAGCCAGGAATTTCAAACTGGCTTGCTCGCGCAAAAGCCTGGGCGAGAACAGCCGTGTGATAGGTGACATCACGATGGCGGTCGCCGCACTCGAAGTAAGAACGCCCGTTTTGCGCCTGCCCTTCGCGCAAAAAGCCCAGCAATCTTCGAATAAGAGGCCGGACGGCATCGTCACCGGTGAGGTCAAAATAGCGCATCAGATCGAGGCATAGAAACGCGTTGTACTGGAAGCATTGGAAATGCGGCCAGACTTTGCCACCCTCCACACCCCCGACGGTGTAGGGGAATTCGCCCGCTGCTTCTTGTACGGCGCGCAGAAACTTGAATAAGCCGGTGCAACGCCGCAAGTAAGAATCGTCGCCGGAGGCCTCGGCCACTTCTGCCAAGAATCGCACGAGAAAAGCCGAATTGTTTGGAACGCGCGGCCCTTTCTTGCCGCAGAAGTAGTTCACAGCAAGTTCCTGGCCGACTTTCTGAAAGCCGATTTCGCGAACAACGAACCGATGCCATTTCTCGACGCTCGTCAGAAATTTTCTGTCACGCGTTTGCCGGTAGGTCTCCAACAGCCCCAGCGATCCCCAGGTTCCCTCGGCGGTTGCGATTCGCCCCCGCCATTCCGGATTCGGATAGAGCCAGGCTCCATCTTCCTGCTGGCGACCCAAAAGGAATTCCGAGCAGCGCAAGGCGATATCCCGATACCTGTTGTCGCGCATGCTCGAATACAGTTGCCAGTTGGCGAGAATCCAATACCCTTGCGCCTGAACGTAGTAGTAGTTGTCTTTCCAATTCACGCGAGGCAGATAGCTTTTGATGAAACGCCCGATGCGAGAATTAAAGCGGATGCCTACGTCGGGTCCAGTCAAAGCGTGGCCATTCCAGTGCGAAGCGACCAAGTAGTCATGCAACCTCAGGGCCGCACGCATCTTGGAATCCAGACACGCTGCCTCGGATCCGGGCATCACGGGCGCGTTGGTCTTGGGCGCTACGTCCTTTTCTGCGTTTGCGTTAAGCATTAGCTCCGTAGTGTCTTATGAGTCTCATGCGACGCGCGAAGGCGCGGCCAAAACCGAGGGTTCCGTGCGCATCCTATGCATGGCTACAAGCAGGGCGGCAATCAGCCAAAGCAATTGTTGAATCGGGCGGCCACGAAAAATATCCACGTTCATGTGCACCATGTGACCAACGATGCCCACCATGAAGCCGAGAGCAAGCGGGGACAACAAATTGTCATGGAGATTCCAGCATTGCCACGCTCTGCGCAAAGCCGCGAACAAGAAGGCCAGAAACGTCAACAAACCTCCAATTCCTGTTTCGGTCAAGACCAGAAGATACTTGTCGTGAACGGCGTAGAGGAAACCGTGACGGAACTCGGGGGTCAAGTAGCGGCCCATGACGACGGAGAAATTGTTGGCTCCTACCCCCAGGATGGGGTTGTCCTCGAAAATTCGGAAGGCCAGATTCATTAAAGGGATGCGAGACTCGGCAGAACCTTTGTCATCGCCGAGGAGGCGCGCGGAAATAAGGCTGTGAAATGGCAAATACAATAGCGCCAGCATCACAATGACGGCGATGGGCGCTCGCAAAGAAAGCCCGCGCTGACGACCGAGAAACAAGCCGAACAGGATCATAGACACAAACAAGGCGATCCATCCGCCTCGCGAGAATGTCAAGATCAGCGCTATTCCGCCGAAACCCAGAACTGCTCCTGCCAGCCACTTGTGCGCGCGCCCAAGGTTCGTGAACAGCAAGCTGACCGCAGCCGAAAGCAAGATGCTGAAGTAGGCCGCAGCGGTATTGGCTGATCCGACGGTGCCACCGATTCGCATGAAACCGCCTCGCGCAACAGACTCGACGTGCATGTGAGTGGGCAGGCCCCAGATCGCGCTAGGCATTCCCGTGAAGCTGAGGGTGATTATAACCAGGGCTTCCACTAAGCCGCCGGCCAGCAGAACGGACACCGCGAACAGAACGTCTTGCCGCGTTCGAACGCAGTTCGCCGCGTAGACATAGAGCAAAAGAGATTCTATGAACAGGCAGGTTTCAAAAACGGCCAAGCTCGTGTCTTGAGCCGCAAACACAGACATTACAATGAAGGCGAGATACAGGAGAAGGGGCCGACTGATGTGAAACGGACGGCGCTCTTCGGAGTTTCTTTTGGTTAGCGACCGGATGAACCAAGAAACATACAAGCCCGCGAGAGCTATGGTCGCGGCTGAGATGCTTAATCCCCCCATCGCGCCGAATTCTTCCACCCTCTCGTCGTAGAAAAGGTGCGTTCCAAACTGTAAGGGAATATCGAGGATGACGACGGCCAGAAGAATTTTCTGGACAGACGCACGCGTTAGCGCAAGAAAAGGGCTGAGGAGCGCAATGATCAAGGAATTCGCGCTTAGCGACTGGAGTCGTCGGAAGGCTGGCAGCGGCCCTACCCTATTGTGGGGATAGGCAGAGGCTTCAGATTCAGATCCTGCAGTCTGATGGTTCCTAAGCACCTGCATTTCGCTAACTGTTCCTCATGATGGAATTCCCGCTGAATTCATAGGGACGACGGGGTAGCGTGCCTGACAAGCTGCTCGTACAACCCATGACCATTCTGGTTTGCGGAGAGGAAACCTAAGATGCTATTCACAACATACTCAATCAATTCAGGCGTCAGCTCCGCGTACATCGGCAAGGAAAGGATTCGCTGGGCGTACTGCTCGGTGACCGGAAAATCCCCCCGCTTGTACCCCAGATTCTTGTAAGCCGGCTGCAAATGAATCGGGACCGGATAATGAATGCCTGCAGCAATGCCTCGGCTCGCAAGATGTTCTTTCAGCGCGTCGCGATGCTCGGTGCGAATGACGTAGAGATGCCAGACCGATTGGGCGCCGACAGCCTCACTCGGAAGCACAAGTTCGGTTCCCGCCAGGAGACGATGGTAGAGTTCGGCTTGCCAGCGGCGTGCGGCGTTCCACTTTTCCAGGTACTTCAACTTCACTCGCAGCACCGCCGCCTGAAGGGTGTCGAGCCGGCGGTTGAAGCCCTGGGACAAGTGGTGATATTTCTCTTTCTGCCCGTAATTGCGCAGCATCTCTAGGCGTTTTGCAATGTCGGCGTCGTTAGTCACCACCATGCCGCCGTCGCCGTAGGCCCCCAGGTTTTTTCCCGGATAGAAGCTAAAGGCTGCCGCATGACCTAAAGAGCCCGCCCGCCTCCCTTTGTAGCGGGCACCGTGCGCTTGGCATGCGTCTTCGATCACGATCAACCCACGTTGCTCGGCGAGTTGCCGAATGGGATCCATGTGGGCCGGGTGACCGTAGAGATGCACGGGAAGAATGGCCTTGGTCCGCGAGGTGATGGCCCTCTCGATCCCCGTCACGTCAATCGTATGCGTAAATGGATCCACATCCACCAGGACCGGTGTCGCACCGGCGTGGGAAATGGCCAAAGCCGAGGCGATAAAGCTGTTGGCGGCGGTAATCACCTCGTCACCCGGTCCGATGTCATACGCTCGGAGAGCCAGCTCCAATGCCGAAGTGCCGGAATCCACGCCGACGGCGTATCGAGCTTCGCAGAAGGCAGCAAATTCCTCCTCGAAGAGGCACACCTCCCGTCCCAGGATGAAGTCTGCTTCCTGGATTACTCTGGACGTCGTTTCATTGATCTCGGCAGCGATCGTGCGGTACTGCGCGGTAAGATCAACGAAGGGAATTTGCGGCGGCTGTTTTGTTTGCATTGACATTTGCGTGGACATGATCACCTTTGCTTTCTACCTCCACTTGTAATCCCTTGCATTCGATGGACCGATTCACGGCCTCGAGAACTCGCACAACATTCCGTCCCTCGACTCCGCTGCTAACCGGGCGCTTCCCAGTCCGGACGCTTTCCAGGAAATGGCGGCATTGGTGCTTAAGTGGCTCGACGGCTTCGATGCGAGGGCTGATGATGTCGCCATCGCGAATCTGGAAGCGAAACTCGCCAAAGTTGAGCGGCTCTTGCTCCATAAGGCTTACACCCTTCTCGAACACCCGCACTTGCTCGAGCCCGTTAAGATCATTGAAGACGATGCGCCTGTCGCTCTTGACCACCACGACCTCCCGCGCTTTGTCGGGATCGGCCCAGCTGACGTGAACGTGAGCGAGAATATTTCCCGGATAACCGAGTGAAATGAATCCCACGTCGTCCCGGCAGTTCCGCAGTACTTTGCCGCTTACCGCGCTTACCCACTCCGGCGAGCTGTCGAGAAGGTAATTAAAAATGGCGATGTCGTGCGGAGCCAGGTCCCAGATGGCATTCACGTCGCGGCGGATGGGGCCCAGGTTGGTTCTGCGCGCGTATAAGTAATAGACGCGGCCATCGCCCTTCTGGACGTATTCCTTGACTTTCTGGACGCCGGCATTGAAAAGAAACGTGTGGCCCACCATCAGAATCGCCGAGTTGGACTCTGCCAGGGCAATGAGCTTCTCGGCATCGGCCGAGGTTGTGGTCAGCGGCTTTTCCACGAGGACATGCTTCCCACCCAGCAATAGGTCGCGTGTGACGTTGTAATGCGTCGTCGCTTCCGTGCAAACCACGACGGCGTCCACGCCTGGCTGCGATATCACATCATTGACCTCGGTGGTCAAGTACAAGCCGGGGAATCGCCGCGCGACTTCCTTCAAGCGGTCGGAACTTTGATCGCAAACCGCAACCACATGAGCATCCGTCATCTCGTTGAAGATTCGAACGTAGTTCATTCCCCAATAGCCACATCCTACGACCGCGATACCTAGCGGTTTCGCGTTCGGGGGATTTTCCTTCACTCCAAGTGAAAGGATTGTGGTGTTCATTCCGCACCTCTCCTAGATAAGACTGCCGGGATCGTAAGAAAAAGGATTTTGAGATCGAGCAACAAGGACGCGTCGCGAACGTATTCAATATCCGTGCGAATCATCTCTTCGAACGTGACCCGGCAGCGCCCCTTCACCTGCCAGACACCCGTGATGCCCGGCAGAGCTGCCAGTCGCTGGTGGTGGCCGCTTCGATAGCCAGCAACTTCGTAAGGCGGAACGGGACGGGGCCCGACCAGGCTCATGTCACCTTTCAAGACATTCACCAATTGCAGCAGCTCATCCAGGCTGAACTTCCGGAGAATGCGCCCGACCCGCGTCACGCGAGGGTCGTTGGTCAACTTGAATTTTCCGTCGCTGTCTTCAGAAGGGCGTGCTCGTCCTTCGACGAAATCCCGAATGTAGGCCTCGTGCACAGCGGGGTCCGCATCCTGACACATGGACCGGAACTTCAACATGCGGAAGTTCCGAATAACCCAGAGGGACGTCCTCCCGAGCCACTGCCGTTCAGATCCGACGCGTTCCTGGCTGAAAATGACCGGGCCCGGTGAATCCAGCTTGATCAAGATAGCGATGAGGAGCAGCAAAGGTGATAGGAGGATGAGCAACAGGCACGCCAGGATGACGTCGATTCCCCGCTTGCAGGCGAAATAGAGATTGTTCTTCGACTCTTCTGCCAACACAGATATGCTGCTCGGAACTTGCCATGTTTGTTGTTGTGCCATTGGATCTCCAATGAATTTGCGAAGTAGAGAAAAGCAGTTGCTTTGCTGGATTCCTCGAAATGGCTCCGCGACTTCCTCAACGGACGCAAAGGCCGCCGGGGGGCGAAAATTCTAAGTGGTGAATTGCAAGAGGCTCGTACGACGAACGCGTTCGCGGCGGCGCGTCTCCCGCGCCCTCACGGGGATAGCCTTCTAAAGCCTGCGATAGAGGGCCTCTGGTATGGAGAAGGTGCGGTTGTTCAGCACTACTCCCAGGACGCGCACGTTCGTGGCTTCAAGGTTTTGCTTCATCCGCCGCGCTGTTTCGCGCCGTGTGGTGTCTGCTTCCACCACCATTACCACACCGTCGGTCCAACGGCTGAGCAAGATCGAAGCACTATCCAGATCGAGGGGAGACGAGTGGATGACGACATACTTAAATTGGCCGCGCAGTTCCGTCATCCTTGAACGCAGGCGGTCATAAACCCCTGAGAAATTCAGCTGTCCGGCGGCGGCGCCGCACGGCAGGATCCAAAGATTTGCCTCCGCATGCTTCTGCGCAAAGTCCTGTATCGGAAGGGATCCAAGGACCGCCTCGGCAAGTCCCTTAGAGTTATCTATGCCAAAGTAGTGATGAAGGCTGGGCAATTGGAAGTTCGCGTCAACCACGCAGACGGATCCATCGCCTCGGCCAGCCAGGATTACAGCCGTGCGGACACAAATTGAAGCGCACCCGGCTTCACTCTCCACTGAGGAAAACAGGACGATCTGGGGCGAACGCTGACCCGCCGCCGGGAAGATGCGCTGGACCAGCTTGATTTCTTCCTCGCGGGAAATGGATTCTAAATCGCTCCGGTGCTCCTTGGTTCGCTTCCGTACTTGCTGTCCCCAATTCCTGGCCTTTTCTCGAATCAGATCAGGCAAATGAATTGACGGAGCCTCGCTCCTCACCGCTTTCTGCTCAGGCTTCTCCGTCCACCGAGGGCTCGGTTCGCATTCTACCGTGCCGACAAGGCCCGCCGGATGGTCAGCCGTTTCGAACAGCTCAGGCTTCTCGCTCCACGTAGGACGCGGTTCGCATTCTGCCGTGCCCACTAGGCCCGCTGGATGGTCAGCCGTTTCGAACACCTCAGGCTTCTCGCTCCACGTAGGACGCGGTTCGCATTCTGCCGTGCCCACTAGGCCCGCCGGATGGTCAGCCGTTTCGAACAGCCCTTGCACGCTGCTCGTTTGTTGAAGAAGTTCAAAATTCCTGCTCATGAATGTTCAGTTGCTCCGATTTCGGATATCGAAATTCTTATCCATTAAGAGCGGATTTCCGCTCAATCCGTGAGTGACAGAGGAAGGCGAACTTCCTGTCCGGCCTCTATGCGGTTGGGATTCTTCAAC
Source organism: Candidatus Limnocylindria bacterium (assembly GCA_035490055.1). Taxonomy (GTDB): domain Bacteria; phylum Acidobacteriota; class Terriglobia; order Acidiferrales; family UBA7541; genus Acidiferrum. The sequence goes on from DATHIB010000071.1 coordinate 54,552, forward strand.
TCTGGATTGAGCTTCCGGATCCTCTCGAGGACCACGGCGTCGTAGCGCCCCACAATCGACAGGCATAAGTCTCGCAACGTATCATTCGGCTGAACAACATACGTTAAGGAGCTGGCAGAGTCAGTATGGGGTTCGGTTTCGGCGGGCGCCTGGGGTTGCACGCCGGAAAATTCAGCGGCGATCGTGCGCGCTGACTGCGGCTCCGAGATGGGTGTTCCCTCGGCGCTGGAGGAACTGAGATGGGTCGCCTGGGAAGAGGAGCGCGTCGTGCTTGCGCCGCTGCGCGCCCCAACATAGATTCCTAAACATGCCAACAAAGCAGCCAGAACTGCGTTTAGATAGGCCTTCCGTCCGAAGAGATGGGCTTTCATCCAAGAATAGTAAGTCCGGGCTACGCCGTTGGGCGATGGCGTGACAGTGGGCGCCATTTTCGTCTTTTGGACGAGAGATTCCAGGGATAAATCGTGCAGAGCCTCCTCGACTACTTTGGCCTCGATTTTCTTGCACCCCATCGCGCAACCGAGTGACATGGCGTTAAAACAAATATTGTTGATGTTCCGCGGTATGCCCTCACTGCGCTCCGCGATGAATGTGAGAGCTGCGGGCGTAAACAACTCGGCGCCGCCGTATCCGGCCACCTGGAGCCTGTGATTGACGTAGCGAAATGTTTCCGCAGCCGGCAAACGCTCCAAGCCTGCCGCGACGGAAATGCGCTGACGCAACTGAGCCAAGCCAGGACGCATCAGCCGGTGCCCCAATTCCGGCTGACCGGCAAGAACGATCTGCAGCAGTTTTCTGTCTGCCGCCTCAAAGTCTGTAAGCAAACGCACCGTTTCCAGTACTGTATCTGAAAGGTTCTGGGCCTCGTCGATGAAGATTGCGACGCGCCTGCCCGCCACCGCCTCGCGATAGAGAAATTCGTTCAGTTGCGCGTGCATCTGTACAAGATCTTGACCGCGGCTATCGAGACCCAAGGCATCCAACAAATAGCGAAGAAGCTCGTGGGAATCGCACTGTGTTTGGAATAAGAAAGCGCTCCGGACGGAACCCTTCAGCCGCTTGAGAAGCTGGAACAGCAGCGTGGTCTTACCCATCCCCGGCTCTGCAATGAGAGCGAGAAATCCACGCCCCGCATCGATCCCGTAGAAGAGCGATGCCAGAGCCTCGCGATGCGCGGGAGAGAAGTAAAGAAAGCGCGGGTCCGGAGTCACGCCGAAAGGCTGCTCCCGTAGTCGGTAGTAATCTAGGAACATTTCTTTTACCGTCCGTTCTTCGGAAATGCCGCGACTACCGGAGTTCCCAAGAAAGACTCGACCTCGTCCGGTGTTCGAAACGACGGATCCCAGCGATCCACCACGAGGGCCAGCATCACGCTCGCCAGGCTTGCGATGAGCCCGCCGAGAAGCACCGCGAGCAACCATCGTCCTTGGGGTGCAAGGGGCACGGTGGCGGGTTCCGCAACCACCACGTTGGAAAAGCGCTGCTGGTCAAGAGCGTCCGAAATCCGCGCCTCCTCCTGCTTGTGGAGGTACAGCATGTAATTTTCCTCGTTGGACTTGGCGACGCGGAGTATGCCTTCGTGGAGAACCTCTTTGTGGTCCAACTGCTGGCTCTCCGTCCGGTACGTACGCACCAGAGCCGACATGGCCACGGCGCGCGCCTCCGTGGCAGCGAGTTCCGTCTTTGACCTGGCAAGCTCGGAACGCAATGCTTCATAGGTCGGATCGCGATCTGTAATCTCATCCCGCAGCGGCGTTTTTTCAGCCGTCGCGATAGCTTGGCGCGTTTGAGCGATCTGCTCTTCGACTTCCTGCACCGGGCGGTAAGTCGGCTCGAATTTCGTCAAGAGCTCGGTGCGCTTCAACTCCAATTCCAGCAACTTGGATTTCATACGTTCCATGAGTTGCGGATTGTCCGACGTCCGCACTTGGGTGGTCTCACGTCTGGGCAGAGTGGCTAGCTGCGACTCGAGCGTGCGGATAGTCTGCCGTGTTGCTGCGATGGTGGCCTGTGCCGCCTTCGCCTCCGCTTCGAATTCGGCGAGCTTGCGCACGGTGATTTCCTTCTCGAGCGCCGGATTAACCACTCCCTGTTCGCGGCTGAAATCCGTCAATTTGGCCTCCGCATTTGCCAGGGCTTTTCGGTATTCCTCGGCTTGCTGATGAAAAAAATCAAATTCGCCCGGAGCACGGTGCATGGCCAGATGCTTTTCAAGGTATAGGCTGGCTAGAGAGTTCAGCACGCGGGCTGCAAGCTGTGGATCTTTCGATTTGTAGGTGACGCTGATCAGATTCGTCAGTTTGATGGGCTGCACCGTAAGGTTCTTCTCCAATGCAAGAGCCGCGCGAGAGACTTTCTGGTCGTCCTTGCCCCCCCCTCTGTTCCAGAACGAGCTGAGGCCAAGATTTTGAAGATCGCAAGCGACGACTACCTTTGTGAGTAGGTCCCTCGACTTGATCAATTCCGCTTCCGATTGCAGTTCTTCCTCGCTCACTTCGGTGCGCCACTGAACCGGCGACTCACGTTCTGGCGATACCACCGACTCTGCGCGCTCGTGTCTCACCAGAATTTTCATCTGTGCTTCGTACTTTTTCGGCATGAGGAACGCCAACAACACCGCGACTGAAAAGATTCCCAGGAATGAGTTGATGATCACCCGGCGCTGCCGAAAACCGATTTCCAGGAAGCCACGCAAATTGCAGGATTGCGTGCTCTCTGCTGCAGTGGCGTCCAAGTTTCTCTCGACCATGACGTTAAACCTCACTCTCCGGAAAAACGGGCTAATGTAGGACTGGGTTCGTATACATGCCGACTGACGACGTGGGAATAAATCGCTCGATCTTCGAAAAGGTGTTTTTTGGCACGAACAGGAAATCGCCCGCTTGCAGGCGGGCATCCTCCTCCAAGTTGGCCTCTTTGAGCATCTTCTTCAGGTTTACCTTTTTTACTTGCACCCAGCCGTCCGGAACGCGGTGGAACAGCAAGATCTGTGAATGTTTCGCGGAATCCCTCAAGCCGCCGGCAATGGCCACCGCTTGTGCGACGCTGGTGTCTCCGCGCAAATCGAATTTTCCGGGGTGTCCCACCTCGCCGCCCACAATGAAGTATGGTTTTTCAAAATCCTTCAGCTCCACGTTGATTACTGGGTCGTGCAGGATCTTGGCGTAAGTGCTCCGCAGCAAATCAACCAGCTCCGGTATCGTTTTTCCGTCCACCTTTATGCTTTCCACGCCGCGGAGGGTGATATATCCGTCAGGCTGGATGGTCACAGCCTGATTGAACTCCGGCGTGAAAGGAAAACTCAATTCCAGAACATCCGATGAATGCAACTGATATCGGCTATTGCGGTGCTGCAGCACAGGTGATTGTCCGTGTCCAGCCTCGTCCCCGCCTCCGCCGGCGGCAATGACTTGTGGAACGGGAGGAATTGTGGGGGCTGCCTCCTGCGCCTGTGCCGCGACGGCTCCCATGATTGCCAGATAAACCAGGAAACTAGCACGCGCTGTATTTTTGTGAAGCACCGGCGCCTCCTTCTCTCGCATGATAAGTTCTTCCGGCACGATCAGTCCGCCTCAACTAGCTTGTTCGGGAAGCTTTGCGCTCCAGATAGATGGGCCGGGTCAACCGGAGTCGAGGAGTCAGTGGTATCCTTAAATGCCATTGAACCTCCGTTCGGATGGACGCTCAACCAGTGGCGATCGACTTCGACGGCGACGGATCGTTGCAGGAGGGTAACGGATAGAACGAGCTTCAATCCCGACTTGATCTTTACCACGATTCCGCTCAAACCGGACAGCGGCCCGTCCTCAATTCGCGCAACGTTGCCGACTTTCAAGTACGGCCACGGCATTACCGATAGACCGCTTTTCTCTGCCCACTGGATGGCTGCGATTTCCTCTTCCTCTACTGGAATCGGGCTCTTGCCGACTCCCACGATCTGGATAACACCCGGAGTCTGGAGCACGGGCAGGCGATTGTGCGGATTCATCCTGCAAAACAGGTAACCAGGGAACAACGGCACCTCCAACTCCTTAATGCGGTCAGACCACTGCCTCCTGGACTTGCTAATGGGCAGGAAGCACTGGTAGCCCAAGTTTTCCAGAAGCAGCGTCGTCGAATTTTCTCTGCCGGTTCTGGCCAGGATCGCAAACCATGGCCACTGTTGTTGGCGTAAACTCATGCATGACTCCCTAGAGAAGCTACCGCCGTAAGAGTCCCAAGATTCGGACGACCCTCTCACGGTATTGGTCCGGGGTTCCCTCGAACGCTCCTGCCGTCTTTCCAACCGCAGCGCCACAGCAGAAGGAAATGGCCCTGGGCAGTAAGCTAGCTGACACCCAACCCCCTCACAATCCGGTTAAGACCTTAAAAGCCTGAACGTACATGCCTTAACGAGACTGGCGCGTCTCCTTTTTGGCACATCCCGAGTACCAGGGACACGAAGATGAGTGCCTGGCAAGTTGGCAAGGCTCGAATCGCTGTAAAAACGAGCAGTAAACAGATTCACCTCTTTGCGAGAAATTGCAAGTTCACGGTCGCGCTCGGAATCCTTCGCCAAGTTAAGAGTTCTCCAATCTCCTCAAATGCAATTTTAGGACTGCCGAAAACGCGCAACGTCCGAATCAATAAGAGGCTCGTCGTAACGAATGGCCGATCTGTTGCCGTCCAGCATCTCCCAGAGCCCGATCCGGCACTAGTCCGGTCCGCAAGTATATCCCTCATCGAAATTCAGAGTTTCCCCTAACTCCAATGCCCTGATTCGATGGATTGTCTCGGTCATGCCCCTTTAAATATGCTCAGTCCGACCCAGTGCGAGAGACTGGAATGAGAACATTGATTTGGTCCTATGCTCTTTGACTCTCCAGCCTATTTTCTCTTCTTGATCCCCGTGGTAGCGGTGTATTGGCGCCTGAGCCATCGCGCGCAAAACATTTTCCTGCTTCTGGCAAGCTACTTTTTCTACGGCTGGTGGGACTGGCGCTTCCTTGCACTCATGATCGGCAGTACCACGATGGATTTTCTGATCGCCCAGAGAATCACGCCCAGCCGTACGGACTCGAACCGCAAGAAGTGGTTTATCTTCTCGCTCGTGTTGAATTTTGGGATTCTCGGGGTCTTCAAGTATTTTGATTTCTTCACAGGGTCCTTTTCGAGTGCGCTGGGGACGCTGGGCATTCACCACATTCCTCTGCCCCTCATTCGCGTGATTCTTCCACCGGGCATTTCGTTTTACACCTTTCAAGAAGTTGCCTACATCGTGGACGTCTATAAAGGCAGGCTGGAACCGGCTAAGTCCTTCTTGGACTATGGTCTCTTCATCAGTCTCTTCCCGCACTTGATTGCCGGACCGATTCAAAGACCTGGACATCTTCTTCCTCAGGTTCAGAAGGACCGCACCTTCGATGCGGATCGTTTTTTCGACGGCCTGATGCTTATTTTTTCTGGGCTCGTGCGCAAATGCGTAGTCGCGGACAATTGTGCTCTGCTCGCAAACGCGGCTTTTGGCGGCCAATTCGGCCCTTCGAATTTTTGGGTTGTGCTGATCGGAACCTACGCGTTTGCCTGGCAAGTCTATGGCGACTTCAGCGGTTACAGCGATATTGCGCGCGGTAGCGCTCAATTGCTGGGCTTCCATTTCATAGTCAACTTCCGGCAGCCCTATTTGTCACATCGCCTTCAGGAGTTTTGGCGGCGCTGGCACATCAGTTTGAGCACCTGGCTCCGCGATTACTTGTACATTCCTTTGGGAGGAAGTGCCGGCGGCGAATGGAAAACTTCGCGAAACCTTCTAATTACCATGGTCCTGGCGGGGCTCTGGCATGGCGCAAACTGGACGTTTGTGGTCTTTGGGGCAATTCATGGCTCTGTTTTGGCTGCGGAGCGTTACTTTTTCCCTGCCAAAGCGAAGCAAAAAGATGCAGCACTGCCTCAACATTTTACTGGCGTTTTCTCCCTTTGGGCACAGCGAATCCTGACATTCAATGTCTTTTGCCTGAGCTTGGCATTCTTCCGTGCCACCTCACTCTCTGCGGCGGTGCAGTTCCTGGCTGGCCTGTCTAACTTCGCTTGGCGCACTGAGTACGCCTCGGCGTTCTTCATGCTGTGCCTTTTCTCTATACCTTTGTTCGTTGTGGATCTGTTGATGGAATCCAGCAACCAGGAATACCCATTTGCAAACGCTCCATTCGCCGTTCGGACCGCGCTCGCGGCTTTCACACTCATCATCCTTGCACTCTTTTCGGGGAACAGTCTCAATGCCTTCGTCTATTTCCAGTTCTAAGTCTCCGGCCCTGGTCCACGCAAGGGTGCTGCTGGGAATCTGCGCTATTCTTGTCCTTTTCTTCGAGATTTGTGCCAATTACCTTCTCAAACATAATTCGGAAACCTACGCTCGCGTATCCCAGCAATACGCTGAGGCCGTCAATGTGCGCCCCTCAAGGTCTGGCGAACCAGCATCCGTTCTGATGGTGGGCAATTCCTTACTCATGGAAGGAATAGACGTAGACCGCCTGCAGGAATTGACCTCCAGCAAGATGCGGATATATCCCATCTTTCTTGAAGCCACTGGTTACTACGACTGGCTGTACGGCCTGCAGCGCCTCTTTCGTCAAGGTGCAAGGCCCCAGGTGGTGGTCCTGGGCGTCGGCGTGAATAGCTTTCTTCAAAATAGCGTGCGGCAGGACTATGCTCCGATGATGTTTTTCGACGTCCGCGACGTCCTCGGTGCCGCTTCCGATTTAAATCTGGATCGCACTGCCACGAGTAACCTCTTACTTGCGCACTCGAGTGTATTCTGGGACACGCGCAGCGTCATTCGAACGCAGGTGCTCCGCCGCATGGTTCCTCATTGCAAAGAGCTTTTCTCGCTGGTAAAGCTCAAGCCGGCACTTCCCTTAGGTCCGGAACTTGCAGCCATCACGACTGCCCGGATTCGGAGTTTGCGTCAACTCTGTGAAGCTCACGGCGCAAGACTGATCATCCTGGTCCCACCGACTCCCTCTTCGCAACAGGCGGTCCGCCTAATGGTCATCGCTTCACAGAAGGTTGGGGTCGATTCCCTGGTGCCTATTGATCCGGGAACGCTTTCAGAAAAGTTCTACCAGCCGGACGAACTCCATCTCAATTCCGAGGGCGCAGCGCTTTTCACCTCGGCTTTAGCAACTTACCTCCCTGTAGAGATTGGCGGACCCAAATCCGCATCCTCGCCTGATTAGAACCCACGCCAGCCATAATTTCTGATCTCAAGAATTTCAGTCTGACTCGGGCAGGTTCCCTTCGCCTAACTTCTGCAGGTTTCTACCGCCCCCGTTTTACGGACATTCCCCTCGGACCGTTCCGGTATGTACCGCCTTGTCCCAGTTCTGGAGGCCGGGTATGGTATCCGTGAATATGAGCCTGTAAGGTTTCACCAATTCCATCAAGGATGTTCAGCATGAAGATTCTCACTATTGTGAGAGCATTTTGGACAATCCATAGGAGTGGAGGCCTATGTCGGCGTGTGATGTAGCAATTGTAGGAGCTGGTCCGTACGGACTCTCGGCGGCGGCGCACTTGAAAGCCGCCGATGGTCTGGATGTCCGTGTATTCGGTGAACCGATGTCTTTCTGGGAGAAACACATGCCCAAGGGCATGCTTCTCCGCTCTCCCCTGGAGGGGTCACACCTTTCCGATCCGACCGGTGCGCTGTCATTGCAAGCCTATGCAGCGGCCAAAGGGAACCCGCTCACCGCGCCGTTCCCGCTCCACCGCTTCACCGACTATGGGCGTTGGTTTCAGAATCAAGTCGCGCCCGACTTGGATTCCAGGAAGATTGACCGTGTGGAGAAGAACGGATCTGGGTTCCAGCTCACACTGGAAAACGGGGAAAATCTAAAAGCACGGCGAGTCGTTATTGCCGCTGGAATCATGCCCTTCGCTTGGCATCCACAGGAATTTAGGTCTCTCCCGTCCTCGTTAGCCTCGCATGCCTCCGCGCACACCGATCTCAGCCGCTTTTCTGGAAAGAAAGTCGCCGTGATTGGCGGAGGGCAGAGCGCACTCGAATCGGCTGCACTGTTAAACGAGATGGGAGCGGAGGTTGAAGTGTTAGTCCGAACCCCGATTGTCCGTTGGCTCTGGCGGAGTCCTTGGGTGCACACCTGCCGGCCAATCGCACGCATGCTGTACGCGCCACCTGACGTGGGCCAAGCCGGGATTAGCCACCTCGTGGCACGTCCAAATTTGTTCCGGCGACTGCCCCGTTTGGTGCAGAACCGCCTTGCGGTGCGCGCCATCCGGCCGGCGGGTGCAGCCTGGTTGAAACCGCGATGCCAACACTTTCCAATAACGACGGGACGGGCAGTCATTTCCACTCTAACCTTAGGCGACCGCGTAATTCTTAAATTGGGAGACGGTAGTGAGCGGCACGTCGATCACGTTCTGCTTGCGACTGGCTACCGTGTGGACATCTCCCGCTATCCGTTCCTCGCCGTGAAGCTGCTTTCATCGATCCGTCAAATCGGCGGCTATCCACAACTTGACGTCGGATTCGAATCCTCCGTTCCCGGTCTGCACTTCTTGGGCGCCCCCGCCGCTTGGAGTTTTGGCCCGCTCTCGCGCTTCGTCGCTGGCTCGGCGTTCGCTGCCCGTGAGCTGACACGCAAGATCCTTCGCAATGCGCCGAATCACGCCGCCTCGTAAGGATCTATGTCAGCTACAGCCGCGCTTCCAGAGACGTTGAATTCCTCGAATCTTAGCGCCGGCGTCCACGCCGGATCCGCCGGCGCGTTGATCATGGGTGCGGACTACCGGGGCCTCGGTGTGGTGCGCAGCCTCGGTCGTCGTGGAATTCCTGTTTGGGTCATCAAGCAGGGCGGACATCTTGTGGCCACAACCTCCCGATACGTTTGCCGCAACATTTCCTGGCCACCCAAGGACGAACGCAGGCAAATTGACTTCCTCTTGGACCTGGCGGACAAAAATTATCTTTGCGGGTGGGTGCTCTTTCCCACCGACGACTACGCTGTCACTCTGGTTTCGCGCAACTATGAGGCGCTGGCGAGTCACTATCGGCTCACCGTGCCTCCTTGGGAAGAGCTGCGCTGGGCCTGCGACAAGCGCCTGCTGCACCGTCTTGCGCACGACCTCGGGGTTCATCAACCCTGGGCCGCCGATCCAAACACGCGAGAAGAACTCGCAGCACTCGACCATTCTTTCCCCTTGATCCTTAAGCCCGCGCTCAGGATGGAACCTGGCAGTCTCGCCGTCCCCAAAGCCTGGCGGATCGATGATCGTGCTTCATTGCTGGCACGTTATGACGAGGCATGCACGCTAATTGCCCCAGAAAACCTAATCGTCCAGGAATTGGTGCCGGGGGGCGGTGAATCGCAGTTTTCCTACGCCGCTCTTTGCAAAGACGGTGTGCCGCTCGCTTCCATTGTCGCAAGGCGCACTCGGCAGTACCCGATGGATTTCGGGCAATTCAGCACCTACGTCGAAACAGTGGATGAGCCACAAGTTATCGAGCCCTCCGTGCGGCTCTTGAAAGCCTTGCGCTTCACGGGCCTTGTGGAAGTCGAGTTCAAGAAAGACGCGCGGGACGGTCAATGTAAGGTTATCGACATCAATCCGCGCGTTTGGGGCTGGCACACACTTTCCAGGCGCTGTGGGGTTGACTTCCCTCACCTCCTTTGGCTCCTCCTCAGGGGCGAATCTTTCTCACAACTGCACGGGCGCGCCGGCCAGCGCTGGATGCACATGAGCAGCGACATGTCGGTGGCAATCCGGGAAATCCTGAGCGGCCGGCTCTCACTTCGGGATTATGCGCGGTCACTGCGAAGACCTCTGGAGTCTGCCATTTTTGCCTGGGACGATCCCCTGCCCGGACTTCTCGATCTGCCGCTTTTCGCCGGCACCCTCGGCAAGCGAGTCCTTCAGAGAAAGAAGGCTTAGCTGTCCGCGAAACAACCGCACTTGCACATCGCGTGAACCGCGCCCGGCCGAGCGCAATCCTCCTCCTTCAGGGGGGAGGTAAGCGAGTGGCACTTTGCTGTTGACGCCTGTATCGTTGTGTAGTATAGGGTCCTACATGAGAATGCTCATTTTAAGCATCCGGCTAAGAGCTGAGCAACTCCAAGGCTTAGAGAAGTTTGCTAAGGAGCGTCATCTCTCGGTTGGGTGG
>DATHIB010000072.1:0-7581 GCA_035490055.1 Candidatus Limnocylindria bacterium
TCTTTCGAAGGGGCCGTGGCTACAAGAATCTCGGCTATCTGCTGCTCAAGGCTCAGCGCATGGCGGTCACCAAGACCGAATTCATCGTTCTTCAGAAAGCCGCCTAAAATGCGGGTCCCTACGAATTCTCGTGCAGAGCCAGAAAAGCTAAGAAGGCGGATCGCGGCGTCAGAATGTGGGCCCAGGCGCTTCCCGCTGCGAGCCTTTATCTATGTGCGATCTCAATATTGGAACTGGAGATGGGAATCCTCCTCATCGAACGGCGTGACCGGAAACAGGGCGCGGTTCTTCGAGCCTGGATGGATGGCCATGTTTTGCCCGCGTTCGACGGTCGCATCCTTGCGATTGATACTGCTGTTGCCCAGCGGTGCGCCGCGCTCCACGTCCCCAGTCCTCGCTCCGATCGTGACGCTCTCATCGCGGCCACTGCCCTTGTTCACGGCATGACGGTTGTGACCCGAAATGTGGATCACTTTCAGCCCACAGGTGTGGCCGTAGTTAACCCCTGGCAATCCTGAACGCATTTATTCAGGGCTTCGGCTAAATTGATCCTCTGACTGTACTACCCCGGAATAGAGAGCGGTATGAGAAAACCCGGCTTCGTTAGCTGCCCCACCAGAGAATGTCTGTTCGGACTTGTATGCGGGAATAGCAACAATGGAGGAGTGAAATGCCAGCCAAAAAATTCGTACAGACATTTGTCCTACTGACCATGATGCCATCTGCGATTCTCTGGCTGCACGCCCAATCGAGCCAAAATGTCCCGGGCATAGCTCTTGACCAACTGGAGTTGCACAATGTGAAAGCTGAGGCCGCTAACTATAACGGGAAGCCAGCGGTTCGCGTGGACGCGCTGCCTGATGCAGCGAATGGCGCGTCTTACGCGATTTTGAAGGGCAATCGCTTTCACAATGGAACTATTGAGGTCGAATTGGCGGGAAAACCGGGCGCCAATGCAGGGCCCGGCGCTCGCGGCTTCATCGGAATCGCGTTCCGGGTCCAGGGCAACCGCTTCGAATACATCTACCTCCGGCCGACGAATGGGCGGGCGGATGACCAGATTCGCCGGAACCACACGACCCAGTACGCCGCGCACCCGGAATTCGATTTCGACCGGCTGCGGAAGGAATCGCCGGAGAAATATGAATCGTACGTGGACCTGGAGCCGGGGGTATGGACCAAGTACCGTATCGTGATTGACGGGACAAAGGCGCGGCTGTTCGTCCATGGGGCAGCGCAACCTTGTCTGATCGTCAACGATATGAAGTTTGGCGATTCGGAGGGCGCGGTGGCCCTGTTTGTAGGGCCCGGCACGGAAGGCTACTTCGCCAGTCTTAAAATTACGCAGTGACGCGCCTTGGTTCTGCTTCGTGTGCGAGCTTTATCCCTTGCGAGTAGCGGGCGACAGCGGTGCCCGCAGAATTTGTCTCCTCAATCAAATTCTTTCCGTCGTAGGCGTAGATGCTGGTACCCGATGACGATGACTTGTATATTCGCCGCCCGAAGGGATCGTATTTGAAGCTGACTGGTGTCACGATCGAACCCGCATGCACCATGGTGAGGGCTTATCTACTTCAGCGACGCGTTAGAAAGAATATACATTCAGCGGCGACACCGAAACAAAGGGCTAACGCACTCATGTAGAGCGATCCCCGCTCGCCGCCCTTGAACCCGCGGAGTAGGAAATACGTTTGCACCAGCAAAAGGATTGGCAGAGCGACAACTGCGATGAGTCCCCAGCTGTAAACCAAGACGAAGGGCATTCCTTCCGGGAAGCGAGTCTCGCGAATAAGTTTTGTGAAATAGAGGGGCAGGGCAAAAAAGATCGTGAAGCCTGAGATCCATTTGACAAGCGAAGGTGCGACCATCACCAAGATGAACCCCCCATATTGTCATCGCCGATCAGACTCCCGGTGCAAAGGACATAGCATGTAGCGTGAGCGGGAAAAAACCGGGATGATATTGCTTCTTGCAAGGATCCCACGCGCTCAACAGACATCCTCGAACGCAATTAGACCAAGTATTGTTTCCAAATTTTCGGCTCACGTTGTCGGCTAAATCGTGACTGTAGAAAATGCTTCCCGCAGACTCGCTCACCGGCGACAAGCGGTCAGAATTGTCAAAGTTATAGCACGTCAGTGCGTTTGCGTCCGTCATGGCGTAGCGGCCCTGCGGCGAATAGGCGAGTATACCGCGGGCGCATGGAAGAAAGGCCACCAGAAGTGCACTTCAGTACCAGACTTCGGGCACAACAGCTGTTCGCTTCAGCTTCGAGGGGTGAAGTGGACTTCACCCCGGCGCTTCACTCATGCCCTTTATTCACTTCACTTTGGCGGTAACGCGAACATGTAAAAACAAGAGAATTAACCCGTGAAGAGGAAGCTCGGAGGGACGCGGCCAAATTCGGATGAGGCGGGAGCGACCCCACCCTTTGACGCACCGTGCGTCACGGCTTCTGTGGGGTCGCTCCCGCCTCAGTCACGCGCAGCGCGTGACTCATTTGGCCGCGTCCCAGAGCCGGAGTTTCGGAGTTGTAAGACAACGTTCATTACACCCCGTAAGGGAGAAAGTAAGGACAAGAATCAAAGCCCCCGCAATACAACCCAAGACGGTAACCTTCGCAGGTTCATGATGAGCAGGGCATCGAAGGCGTCTTGGACCGGCATGCTTAATTCAGTGATGATCCTGGTTTTCCTGACTGTGGCTCCCTCGTGGCTTCGCAAATTTCCCGACAAAAACAAACTTTCTGATTGAGGTTTTCCCTTTTCGAGGCCTCTTAATAGTAGGGGTTCGATCGCTTCAAAGTGCCTCGATCGCTGTTTGCAGTGTGGGACGGCCAACGGCGCACCTGTGTCGGACGCCATGGAACTGCTGGAGGGAGCCTCCGAGTGGCCGGTCCTCGAAGGAAAAATGGCAAATCACAAAGATTCTCCGTGAGGTTTTCCTGACTGGAGGGCCTCTGAGTATATAGGGGGGAGTTCACGTTCATATCTCCCGTAGGCCTGGTGAAGCCGTTTCTTATGCTAATGCGGGGGAAGGGTTTGGAGGTCTTTTCTGGCGCGGAAAGGTGAACGGTGCATGAAAGACACGGTTCACGCTGCGGTTCACCATTCCGTTCACCTTTTCGGTGAAGGGAAGTTTTACGGAGCATTGAGGTTGCGTTTCACGCGGCCGTTGATTTTGGACAAGCGCAAAACACCGGAGTGGGCTGGAGCGACCCCACTTCGTTGCCACGGAAACCGTGGCGGTCGCTCCAGCCCACCAAAGGGAAGCAACCAGGAAAAGGAGGCGTGTGGTGCCGCGGAGCGCAGCAAGAATTCGTGCGGAGCCAGTGAAGAGGCTAAGAATTGCTCACTACATTTTTCGCTTCTCCAATTTCTTCACGCCATGAAGCAGGTAGCTGTCAGAGAAGCAGAGGGATGAGCGACATAACGAATGGAAAAGTCCCGCGAAAAAAAAGACTAAATCGGGCGGTAGCGACCCCACTTTTTGGCGGTCCATCCGCCCAAAAGTTTTGTGGGGTCGCTACCGCCCGTCACGCAGGAAGCGTGACCGTGTAATGGCCGCGTGCAGGAGTCGGAGAATGCAAGTTGTAATGCGGGATGTAATGGATCACGAATAACGAAAGGAGTTCGGACACATGGCACTACTGAGAGCACCGTCAAAGCAACCGAAGACTACAAACCTTCAGGTCCGCCTGGAGGAAGAAGTCAGACGAAATCTGGACAAGTATGCCGAATTCATCGACGCAAATCCGTCCTACGTCGTCAGCGAGGCACTCAAGATGTTGTTCAGGAAGGACGACGACTTCAAACGCTGGGCAGGCCAACACGCTAACGAGGATAGCAAAGACCAAATCCAAGGGGAGGCTCTTACAAAGACCGCATAACAAACATGAAGCCCCATCCAACCCAATCCGGTGTGCGCGAGAATACAGCGTCCTCAAGACAGCATGTCCCGCGCCGTGCAATGAATGCGTCGGTTCTACAGTCCGATCCGTTGCCTGCAGCTGAGCGGCCCGACGAGAGCACGCATGAACCGGTACCTCCAATCAAAGAGACATGCGAGTTGTCGCCAACGGAACCAGGCAAAGGGGCCACAGGGGGAGGAGAAAGCAGGCCGATCACATCAGCACGGCTTGGGGATGGCAAGCGACCCACTGTCGAACGCCCTATGACGTGCGAGGAAGCAGCGGCATTTGTGAGGGTTCACCCGAGGACCGTCAAGCGCATGGCGCGCGCGGGCAAGGTACCAGGGCATTTCCGTTTTGGACGTTGGTATTTCTACGCGAGTGAACTGGACTGTTGGATGCGAATGGACTTACACTCGGCACGCCACCCTTGGGGCTCAAACATAAAGGAGGATGTCAATGTTTGAGCGCAAGAGGTACCAGTTCGGGTATGTGCGCCAGAAACCTCGTAAGACTGGCCCGCATGTCTGGGTCTGGGAGTATCGAGATCGTAGTAGTTCGCATTCCGTGATACTTGGAACAGTGGAGGAAATGTCGGAGGTCGAAGCTTGGAAGGCCACCGAGAGTCGAAGGCTCATCATCAACGACCCTCAATCGGCTGACCAGACTTCGTTCGGTGCGGTCATTGACCGGTACATCCGGGAAGCGCTACCTGAACGCGAAGTGACGCGCTCCCGGTACTTGAGCTGGATCAACTGCCACATCAAGCCGAAGTGGAGAGACAATCCAATCGCCGAGGTGAAGCCGCTTGCCGTCGAGCTGTGGATCAGAGACTTGAAGCTGGCAGGAAGGAGCAAGGGGCACATCCGGGACATGATGCATCTGCTCTTCAATTGGGCCATGCGGTGGGAGTTGACTCCGATTGATCGAAATCCCATGAGTCTCGTTCGCGTTAAGGGCTCGTCAAAACGAACGAAGATTCCACGGATTTTGACCATCAAAGAGTTCAATCTCTTGCTTGAGAGATTGAAGGAGCCGTACCGGACTATGGCGCTTGTCGCTCTGTTCTTGGGTCCACGAGTGAGTGAAGTCGTGGGGACTGAAATGGAACGATGTCGATTGGGAGGGTTTGAATATCTCAATCGCTCGGTCCTGGGTGGAAGGTAATGTGGAAGACACAAAGACAGAAGGTTCCGCAAAACCGCTTCCCATGGATCGAGACCTCGCGAGCATTCTTCGGCAACACCGAGAGAGAACGAAGGCCATCGATTCGGAATGGATCTTCGCCAACCCGGAGACAGGGAATCCGTATTGGCCGAGTAAGATTCGTGAGAATCATTTGGTTCCCGCCGGCATAGCAGCCGGCATCGGGCGTGTTGGATGGCATACGTTTCGACACACGTACTCGTGCTTGTTGCGTGAGCACGAAGTCGATGTGAAAGTTCAGCAGGCATTGTTGAGGCATGCGGACATTCGAACGACCATGAACATCTACACGCAAGCAATACCGAAAGCAGTACGCGAAGCAAATCGCAGAGTTGTTCGCAGCATCATGGGAAAAAAGGCGGCAATAAGGGTTCCAAGGACTACCAAGTCCTTCTTTTTCAGTCCGAGCCCTACTTCGTAAGTCGTTGAAATGCCAATGGTAGGTTGTTTCGATCCCCACCGCCCCTACCAATTTAGAAACGGCCGCGCCCAACATGCTTCAACAGCGAGATGTGCGATTACCAGGCGCGCCGAAGCATTGTGCCGATCAGCTTGGCGGTTGATCGTCGATGATTTCTCGCACGATCTCACGGGCGCGAGCCTCGTCGTCGGGAAGCACACATACATTGTGCAGTCCCCCGGCCCCGGCGAATGAACTGAAGTGTAATAGATTCTCCTTCAGGCGTCTGGCGAGAGCGGGCCAAAGAAGGCACAGAAGTCATTAGCGGCCGAGATCGTGGCTGCGACGGTTGGCCCGAAGCTGCAAGAATTCGCGCAGCGCAGGGATCTCGAATTTCGTACCTTTTAGCAAGTGCTCAAGCCAACTAGGAACGTTGCTGGCGAGAGAGGTCACGCGGCCTTGGCGCATGCTCATTATTCGCTGCACGTTTTTCTCGTCGGCGAGGTTGGCGGAATTGTCGTAGATCTCCACGCGGTTAATTCCACCGTCACCAAAATCGAGGGCTGTCACAAGATGATGCAGGCTCTTTTGGAAGATGTCGCGAACAACACTCTCGGACGCGGAGTGTCCCCCACGGTAAGCGCGGGCCTTGATGCGTTTGATGCATTCTTCAACGCTGCCAGGCGTCACGTAATACATTGAAGTCCAGAAACCGTGCTCCCGGGCCAGCTGCGCCTGCTCAAACGTAACCTGACTGCGAAGCGTTGTTTCGAGGGCAAAGCTTTTCCGCGCGGAGATATGGTCCAAAATCCACTTTTGAAACTCGACGTTCACCTGGGAGCGGATTTCTTTCGAGATACCCCGAAAGGAACCGGCATTCAGTTGCGCGGCGCGGTAATCAGCATTGAAGGAATCGACGCCGAATTCAGCTACGGGGAAACGAGTTGTTTTGCCGCTGCCAGGAGGACCGGCAACGATGACCATTCGCGGTCGCGCCAAGTTATCCCCCGAAGTCTCTGTCTGCGTCCTTACGCATATCTTCGGGGAGTTCGGTCTTCAGGAGGTTGCCATGCTCGTCGATGATACCTTTGCGAATCATCTCCGCGCGTTCCGACTCGGCGATCTTATTGCCCGCAGCGAGGACTTGAGCGGTGAGGGCGTCAAGTTCCGCGTCATTCTCCACGTCGATCGCGTCGAGAGAGTGACGCTTGACCGAGGCGGTCAGGAGTGGTTTTTCAGAAAGCATAGCAAGATCAATTATATCGCAGTTTAGGGGAATTGAAAGTGTGCAGTCGCTTCGGTGTTGGCTCGTGTGGTCAAAATACTCGAACGGCTTGAAATGGCGTGGCTTAGGATTTAGCCCAAGCTCCCTCTTCGAATGGACTTCGCCGATCCAGAAACAGCGCCTACAATCTTACCTTTCAGGAAGTTTGAGATTATGGGGGAATCCGAGATTGTCCCTACCGAGAATTCTGTGCAGTCCATGGAAGGTGTCATTCCCCCAACCGGACCGTAAGACTCAAGCAGTTTGCGGCTCTGCCCGAGTCAGGCGAACGAAATTCGCCTATGCACGCTTCCGCAAGGGAGCACAGTTCGAACACAAATTCCAATTGTGGTTCGCCAAAATGATATAGCTGGCGAGAGGCTTAAGAATCAGCGACATCCAGATCGACGTCACGCGGTGAACATCTTATAGAACAATGTAACATCGTTATATTCTGGATCGCCTGGCAGGACTGGCTTGCGATTTCTTTCTTCTTGGATGTCGATGATTTCAAGGGCGTTCGCGCCGGATAGCGTTTTCGGTATGGACAGGAGGTAGTGTGGTACGCAAAAATTCCACGCGGCTCCCATCTGACAGAGATGTTGGCACTTATTTGTCAGCTTCCCTGCGCTAGAAAACGCAAGAAGCCAGCCCTGCCTTGCAGAAAACACTTCTCAGCTGGGCTGACCGTATGCCATCCTGACAGGCCATGTTTCGATTCTTTCAGAACACAAAGCGCTCACTGGATTCTCTGCTTAACTTGATCACCGATCTGGTCGCGGACGGCCTTCTTTTCTTCCG
>DATHIB010000073.1:0-145247 GCA_035490055.1 Candidatus Limnocylindria bacterium
TCCGCGTTTCACCAGCCGGCCCTTGTTCGAGAACGCCATCCAGTAGGACTTGCCCGCCTGGGGTGTGCTGCTCTGACGCAACTGCCCGACCTTTTCCATCGACGGGACCACCAGCTTTACTTGCGCCTGCGGGTCGATCAACTTGGTAAGTCTACTCCTCACGGCTCCCTTTCAAGGGCGTCTTGGAAAGCTTCTCAGCTATCCACGGGCACGAAACGTGCCAATCATCGCATCGACGTGGTCGCCTGGCTTCCCCAAATTCTTTCCCCTTCGCGATCTTGGCGAGTCGGCTTGAGCTGTCAACCCCACTTGTCTTTCAGAAATGCCTTGCCTGCCTTCGCGCTGTGGGGCTCCAACCGCATCTGGCGTATACATCCAGGAGGCCACCTTCTTTCGTTTCTGGCACGCCGCCTGCTGTACCTCCTCACTGACGGCCCTAGAATTCAAGTGCCGTCCGGCGTGAAGCCGGACGGCACTTTTTCATTCCTACAGGGCATCGTCTGCCCCGTTATGTCATCACTCCACCGACTACTGCGCGATCAGGGCGAGCGGCGTGGCCCCGCCAATCGTTCCGGTACCGTCGTTGGCAACGGCGAGCGCTCCTATATCGGGGAGCAGTGGCCGGGTGGCTGGCGTCGCGTACGTCACACTGAAGCTGCATGCGGCACCGGTCGCCAGTGGGGTAGTGAACGAACAGGTGTTTAGAGACACAGAGTACAACCCTCCGATGTTGAGCGGCAGAGTTTCCGCCGTAATTTGCAGCGGAGCGGCCCCGGTGTTCTGCACCGTGATCACGCTGGTGACCGGAGTCGGAGTGCGCGGCGTCGGAATTGTGAATGTGAAGGTGGGGACACCAAGCACGCTCCCCAGTGTTCCATTGGTCGCAGAGAGAATGCTTAACGTACCCTGCCCACCACCACCGCCGCCGCCCGTTGTAGCCGCGAACTCGACCGCCCCGGCGTCAACAGCGTTGTTAGTCTTCCTCGCATTGCCGAAGAAGTCCAAGTTCGGTGCCGGCGCGTAGGTCGGAGAACTGGACGGGACGTAATTTATGACCGGCGAACCCGCCGCCGGCGCGTAGTTGCCGAGTACGGCACCGGTCATTGGGTTCGTCATCGCCAGTGGGCCCCAGCTGATGTTGATCCAGTTATTTCCCTCGTCCACCGTCGCGGCTGGCGTCAGGTTGAAGATGGGGTTGGGCACGGTCGCGTCCGAGATGCCCGGAGGCACTTGGTAGCCCCCCGATTTAAATTCAGGCGGCACTCGCGAACCGTCGCAGTACTGGCTGACAACGCTCGGGTTGGATTGGCTATTATTTGAGCCGGCATAACCGGTGATATTCGTCAGTATCGAATACGTCGGCGCGAGCAGCCCCCCGGTGTGGTTGGTCGGTCCGGTGTCGCCGCGCACGCCAATGTCCCAATAACTCCCGCTGGGGAACGACGTAACGCATTGGCCGCTGCTTGCCTGGTTCAGTGTGGGAACTAGCGTGACTACGTGCTGCTGGTTCAGGGTTCCCGCACCGAAGGCGCCCACCGTGATGTGGAACGAACGGTTCTGCCAGAACACGTCGTTATACAGTTCCGGGTAAGAGTACCGCCGGCAAGTTCCATTGTTGGCGGTCGTACCCGCATAATGGCCTGCGGGGCAGGTAATCGTTGCGGGCAAATTCGCGGTCAGGACCGCGCTGTTCTGGATACTCACCAGGCCGGCGGGCTGGTTCGTCGAGGTCGTAACACAGGGCGACGGTTGCACGCCGCTGGGGGGGGTAGTACAGGGCCCCTGGCTGCTGGCTAAGGGAGCCCCAAGGGTGTTGAAGAGCACTCCCGATGAGGCGGTGGTGTCGTTGGACATAACCGTGTTGTTGATGAAATTCACGTTTAACGCGTCCACCAGTGAAACACCGGCACCGTCCCAGCCGGCCACGTTGTTGACGATGATATTATTGGTGACGTTGACAGAGTACCATTGCGCCGGAGTCGTGGGGAAGGCGACCACCTCCGCGCCGTTGACGTTCTGGAGGCGGATGCCGCCGCCAGTGCCACTCTCCGCGGCGTTGCCCATAATCAGGTTGGCATCGATCACCAGGCCCGGACCCGCGCCGTCGCTTGGCCCAACAGAGCCAAGGGGCGACACGCAATCCTGGTCTACCGTGCTGCATGGAGGATCGACATCGGGAGTGCCCATGATGACGATACCACCGCCGTTGGCTGGAATAGTCGGGTTGGTACTCTGATTGAAGAGGATGCTGTTGTGCGAGATTAGGCCATTCTTGCTGAACCCGTCGTGACTGAAGCCGCCACCGTCACCCGAGCTCAGATTTCCGCACACCCAGTTATAGTTGAACTTGTAGTAGTCGGAGCCGGTGCAGAAGCTGACACCGCCTGCCCCTGCCGGGGTGGCCGAGAACAATTCGTCCCCGGTGGAAGAGTTTGAGGTGATCGAGTTGTGGTGCACGCTCACATTCAAGTTATGGCAGTACGGCAGCTGAACATTCGCTACAGTGCTGAACTCGCAGGAGCCGGGAGGCGCGTTGGTGGCCGACCCTTGGAGGTACGAGGGAGGAAATTCACCCTGGCCAACATTGATGCCGCCTGAAAGCGTTCCGGCATTGTTGTAGATCCGGTTGTTGGCGATTTGCAGGTTATGCCCCCAGCCGTGCACGAAGATGCCGCCGCCGCCCTGGGAACTATCGGTAATTCCCAAGCCGTCGATGCTCGACGGGCTGCATTGGAAGCTACTCGGGAAGGGATTGCTGCCCGTACCGCCACAATTGGCGGCCGTAAGAAGCGTGCTGCCGGTCGGGAAGCCGCCCAAGAGAGTGGCGTCGAATGGATTCTGTCCGTGGACGTCCACTCCTTTCGACAAGACCGTAATTGCGGCCCCTTCCAGGGCGCCCATCAGCGTTGGCTCTTGCAACATCTCGGCCAGGTTGCCGTTGAGGCCAGCGTCCCAGCCAATAATGGCTTCGAGCGGCAACCGATCGATCTGGGGGCTGAGGGGAGTGGCCGTGAAGGCATTCCAGCCAGACCCGCAAGCCGGGGCCCACCCGCTCGGCGTACCATTGAGAGACAATCCCATCAAACAGTTGACCTGTCGCCGCCAGACATCCAACTTGCCTGCGGGATGGGTATTCGCGTTGATGATGCTGGAGGCAGCTCCGACACCTTGCAGTCGGACCGGCTTCCACATGAGCAAGATTTCATTGTGGGTACTGGCGGAGCGGATAGCACCGGTCGTAGTACACGCAACCGCTGCTCCAGTAGTCGTGGTGCAAGTAGGGTCAACAATGATCAGGTCGCCGGGAGCGGCATGGTCAATCGCGCTCTGGATCGAGCCTGAGGCGAGGACATGGGTAGGAGCCTTGCCGCCGATGGTGACGGTCACCGTATCGATCGACTGTTTGCCGTTGGCTGCCGTGATGACCAGCTCACCGCACCGCGCGGCTGAGCCACCGTATTGCGCTCGTTGCGGAATGCCACATAGCGGCACGTTGGCTTGCACGGTACCCGTGATCGTTGTGTCGCTCCAGCTCACTCCTTGGAGGGGTATGCCACCTACTGTCACACCCGGGCAGGCTGCATTGGCATTGCCATTGCTGCAACCTCCGGCTGGTGCGGGGCCAAAGCCATAATGACGGGTAACAGTCTTGGCATTGAAAGGAGCCGCCGTGGCCGAGGGCCCGGAGTACGCATTGCTGGGCACAAGCTGGTCGCCCAGAGCCGTGATCGTGATCGTGTGACCGGCTGCACTCACCCACGGTCCAACGCCATCGCCATCCACTTCCTTGATAGCAGGCGTAAGTGCCGGGTAGGCACAGTCAGGATTGTTGTACCCTGCGCCCGCGAAGGCGGACGTAGGCACTACCGGCGTATCCATGTACTGGGTTTGCCCCGGCATGAAGGGGATCTCGTAGCAGAACTGGCTGTATTGCGCGTTGAACAGCAGATCCGGGGTCGGTCCCGTGCCGGGGTCGTTCATGCACGTAACCATCATCGTGGGCGCATAGCCCGTCGGATTGGGCGGGTTGACTTCCCAGGTCGAGTAGGTCAAGCCATCGTAAGCCCCCCACTGGTCAGTGTACACGCGGTTAATTTCGGTTCCGGTCCAATCCTTGATGGATACCGGCAGGTTAGCCGGCGAGAATTTCTCACCGAAGGACGGTGAGAACGGGTCGAATTCCGCAGTGAAGTCGTCCGTGATAATGCCGGTGAAGTGGGCGGCGACGTGAGCCGAGGTGAAGACCCAGAACTTCGCCAGCGCCGACTCCTGGTCCTGCAATGTCACTTCTTTGCGGTCGCAGAGATTGCGAGTAGCTCCGGCGAACGGCGCTACTTCTTGGGACTGCGGGAACAAGCTGATGTAGTCGGGGACGATGCGCGACGCGCCCACACACGGCCAGAACGTCTCGATACTGCCCGTGTCTCCTTCGTGCCTGGGGACAGCTCCCAAATCCGTGGTCGGATTCTGGGCGTTGTTGGCGTTGTAGGTGGCGCCTACCGCAGCCTGATCAGGCATGATGTAAATGGAGCCCAAGGTGCCGAACTCCTGGGTCACCGGTGCAATGTAGTTGTCTCCGATAAGAATGTTCTTGTCCTCTTCCTTCACCAGTTCATAACCGGGAGGCACAATCATTTCTACTACATATTTGCCGGCGGGCAGCATGGGAGTCCCAGACCTATAAGGATCAGTCGTGTCGGGATTCGGCACGCAGATGGTGCAGTTCGTCCCGGTGGGTTTTCCGGTCGTCGGATTCAGGCCGGTGACGCTGGGGAACTGGTACATGCCGTCGTAAGGCGCCGGCTGCACTTGATTCCAGTTGTGCATACCGTCATAGCACTTGAACTGGGAGTTGTTCGGGATCGTGTGGGCTGGAGTGCCCCCGTTGTTGTACGTGTCAAGCCACATTGGCTGGTTGAACAGCGTGAAAAAGAAGAGATCTGCGGCCGTGCCTGTGTCTCTGGCCTGGCCTGGGCAGTTCATATTGGGATTACCATCGGACCGGAAGCCCTGGGCCCAATTGTCCCAGCTGCTGGTCTTGGTGGTGTCAACCAACCTGAGGGTTTGGGTGATCCCATCGGCGGCCGTCGACTCCTGGTAGAGGTTGATGGTCACTCCCGGCACGTCCGGCGTCCAACTCGTGTGGATTAGCAACGCGGGATCGTCGAATGGCCGCGTTGAGGCGTAGATCACTTCGCCATAGATCCCGCCGTTCTCGGTGCGCGCAAATGGCTTCTTGCCGAATTCGAGGAACGAGTTCTGGCCAGAGAATCCCTGCCAACCCTCGCTCACAGCCCAAGGGGGATCGACGCGCCCGGTAGAACCACCACTGGTGTCGCCAGCGGGACAGTCCGCGGAATGACAATACCTCGCGCCCGGTACGCGCAAGGCTGCCGGCAGGGGGATCTGTTCGGCGGTGTTCGCCATGTTGGCCCCAATGCTGGAGCTTCCGCACGGTGCCGTTGTAGAGGTGCACGTGGCGTCGGCAGGGCCGCCCGCGTCGTAGACCACGTGGACC
Organism: Candidatus Limnocylindria bacterium; assembly: GCA_035490055.1. GTDB lineage: Bacteria > Acidobacteriota > Terriglobia > Acidiferrales > UBA7541 > Acidiferrum. Next base: position 5,519 of record DATHIB010000073.1, read on the forward strand.
CCCGTGTTCTTGAAACGTGTCGAAGTCGTTTCAATGACGTACCAACTGAACAGCGGGAATATCTCGTTGAAACCGGCATTACCGCTCAGGTCGGTGTTGTTGAAGTTGGAGTAGCTTCCGTCGCGGAAGCGAATGTTCGTGTTCACCAGCGTGAGCCCAGGTTCGCTGTTCTGCCTAACACCGTCGCCGTTCTGGTCGAAGAAGGTCGAGGTGTAGATATTCGCCTGCCACTGGTTCATGGCAATGTCGCCCAGATTGGTCGTTCCGCCGGCCAGTCTGACAGGCGTCGAAAGGCCGTCCACTAGCATATCGTTCCACTGGTCAAAGACGGTGATTCTCCAGTCACCATTCGGCAGACCCGTGAGCCTGAAGCTGCCGTCGGCGGCGCACTTGGTGAACGCGAAGTCTTCGCCGTCCGGATCTCCAAAGCTCACGAAGCACTGCGTGAAGGCGAAGCTATCGTTCGTGCCGCTGCTATAAAGTCTCTCATCCGGCGTGCGGCTCATGCGCTCGGTTGTGACTTTGCCCGTCACAATATTGGTGCAGTTCGTGCCGGTGACAGTCGGGTCAATGCCGGCGCAAACGCCCGCCTTGCGGGCATTGATGATTTTGGGGTTGGCAAAGCCGATGGCCACATGGTATCCCGCCGGCCCATACTCTTGGAAGAAGCCCGGCTCGCCGACCCTGAGGAAAGAATCGTGCGCCTTCTGGCCGTCCAGAGTGTTGGTTTGAAGCCACTCTTCCCCTCTGGCAATTCGGTCAGCTCCCGCCGTGGCCACTACCCCGTACCGTCCCGGCATCAGGTTGGCAACCACGGCCTGACCTGCCAGCGGAGATAAAGTTGTGCCGTCCGCTTCGTACTTCGGGCAGGTAACAATCATGCCCGTGATGCCCGCTTGCGTCGGATTGCTCGTAGGCTGCTTCGAAATCGGGCAGGCATCCTTTCCAGTTACCGGATCAATCGTTCCCGCAAGGCTGTTCGACAACGGCATGTTGAACATGTCGTAGGTCATCTGGCCGGTCGAATCACCCGTGCCGCCGGCGTCGTCAAAGAGGACGATTTCAAAGCCTCCCAGGCCCGGCTCGTTCGGAGCTAGGGTGCCCCCCACTCCTCCACCGCCATCCTGCTCACCGTTGACCGGGAAGTCGTCCTGGAACACAAACACGGAGAGCTTCGACGGTGGGAATGGAGTGGCTTGCGCCAATACTGTGACGGCAGGAAAGGTTCCAGTGCTGGTACACGTTACCGCTGGCGAGACAGGGATGCAGGCTATCGGAGCGCCACCCATGCCGTGGCCGACAGCTCCGCCTTCGAACGGATTGGCCGCATCGCCCGGCAAAACCGAGATGTAGTAGCGTTTGGTTGGATCCAGATGGACCCGACTTGGATTTAGGGCCGTCTGTTGTGTACCGGGCCTGCAAACGCCATTACCAATGTCGCAAACAGACGCCACACCGAGAACCGTCTGGCCGGATTCGCAGGACAGCGGCCCGGTGCAGCCCGTCGCCACTAACGGCATGTAGCTGGTGTGGAAATTTGTCCCAAAGGTTGGAACAATTCCGCTGGTCGCGGTCGGGCAGCCCGTCGGCGGGGGATTCGTTGTGCATTTGGGGTTGACGTAGAAGGTGCGGTCTTCCTCAATAATCCAGCGATAGTCGGTGATAGCGGCCCTTGTTTTACCGTCCAGAACTGACACAGCGAGATTGCTCGGCTGCGGGAAAATCAGCGTCACCGTCGCGGACGAGGCACTAACCGTTCCCTGGGAGTTCTGCGCCTTGTAGGAAAACGTGTAGGTGCCTGCCGCGCCGGCGGACGCTGTAAACCCGCCATCGCCGTTCGCATCCATGGTGAGCGTTAGTCCTGCTGATGGAGCTGGGGCGTTCCCAGCCGACATGGCAACCGTGAGAGGATAGCCCGCCGCGTCTCTGTCATGGCAGGGATTCGCTACCGTTGGGGTGCATGTATCCCAAAGCGTCGACAGGACGCCCGCGGGCTTGATGCTCAGGGTTGTGGACGTCGACAGGTACGTTTTGGGGCCAACGGTGATGCCGCCGGCCGCCTCAATTGTCGCCGCACCCAATGTCACACTAGCGGTTATACCGGAGGAGCATGTCGTCCCTGTAACAGAACCGTTAGCGCAATACGTAAAGGATGTAGGAGAGCCCAAGTACGTAAACGTCCCATTCGGGTTCAGAGTCAGCCCGGCTACGGTCCCTACGACGTGCACGCCATAGACATTTGTATCGTTGGCGATCAGACCTTTGCCTGGATCCGACACGGTCAGCGTCTTGCTCGCAATGAGGGAGTTGTAGGTATCGGGTCTGGCGACGACCGCAGCAGCGAATGCAGGCGTCGGAAGTCCGGCGCCATTGACGCTGAGGTAAGCCAGCATGCCGGCGTCGCGCGCGCTCGCGTTGCCCGACAGGCTCAACTCACGGTCGAAGACCGGAAGGGCTGAGCCGCCCGCAGCGGGCACATTGATCATCACATCGTAAGTCTTGCCTGCCGCCATAAATACTTCGCTCTGCACGCGGGGAATGCCCGGCAGCGGGTTGCCATCTTCGGCGATGAGCGAGAAGCCGGGCAGCACCGAGCTTGTTGTGCCCACCGTCTGCGTCGTGAGCGCCCCCACAATCGAGGGCACATGCATGCGCAAGCCAGCATTCACGAGGCGCACCAACACATTGCCGGTCACGCCTGACGCTGGCGACGCTGCAAACAGCGAGGTTGGCGCAGCAGCAGCGCTGGTCTTGTTGAACGCAACTCCATTAAAGAGGTAATACAGCGGCGTGTAGTTCACCGCCGGCGGGTAGCAGGTGTGGTAGTTCGACGAACTGGGATTGCCGCACTGATTTGGCTGGCCAGACCAAACGGCAGTTTCGCTGAAACCCGCGGTGTTGACGGCGGCGTTAACCGCGTTGTTTTCCACCGGGTCGATTTCACTAAGGAGCAGGGGAACTTCTGCATTGTAGGTCACCGCGGGAGTAGTCCCGACGGCTGGGTACGCTGTGCCTGCAGTCGCTCCAACCGGAGCGGTCGTTACTACCAATATTCCGTACAGGCCCATAGGCCCCTGAATCGAGGGGTGCGTGCCGGATTCAATCAGGTATGTGCCCGGCTTGAGATTTGACCACAACACCGCGCCCGTTCCTCCCACCGCCACTTCCGTGGAGAACGACCGCACACGGGGTCCCTGCGCCGGTGGCGTACCCGTCGTGCCGGGGTCGGCGATGGGCCATGTGGTTTGCTGGGCGTTGGTGTGGTCTGGAGCCGCCGTGAATCCACCCGGCGTCCCGAGACCGCCGCCGAACTGCCCCACGATCACCAGTGAAGTGGGTATTCCTCCCCCGGTAAACGTGAGACTATTCGTGAGGTTGATGGTCAGGCTCGTCCCCGTGGCAACATAGGGAACGGTAATCACCACCGGGGACCATCCGGCCGGCGTAGTCGCCGTCGCTGCCGGCGCCGCTAGATTCAAGGGACGACAGCCGGGACCGGTAAGGGCCACGGTTCCGCAAGTGTAGCCCCACATCGGCACCACTGACCCATCGGGCAGGGTTACGGTGGTCGGCCCCGCGGTCAGATTGACCGTCTGCTGGCCGAGGGCCACAACCGCCGCGAACGGAAGAATGCAAAGTACTCCTAGCGCGGCCTTCAGGATAGATTTCCAGTTGTTCGTTCGCATTGTTCTTCCTCGTCGTCAGTTGGACTCGTCGATCACAAATTCCCGGGAATCAACCAGCATCATCATCATCATTCCGCCGGGGAAAATATTGTTGGTGGTGATCTCGCGCTCGTTGTGCGAGTGCCACATAAAGGCAAATCCAGCCTCGCTGGTGGGCGAGTTGGCGATCGTGCCCGACGGCGGAGTTGTGCCGGTGGGACCGCTTGCGCGCACGGTCGCATCTGGCCCAAGATAGGGGCTGCCGCCGTACCACGCTCCGTTCGTCAAGATGTTCGCATCGGGCAAAGTGGCAGGTCCGAGGCCTGCGACATCGCCGAACGGAGCCGCTTGAAGTGGCTTGTTGTGGTCCTGACACCACTCGAAATAGTTGATTGCAGTGGGGGCATTGGTGTTGTAACCGTTGGCATCCGGAATACAGGAAAGCTTGGCGAGAGGGTCAGAAGAAGCGGCATTGTGACCGTAGGCATCCCAGTTTAGACCCCTGCCTGTCCAGTAGAAGATCCCATCCATTGCCTGTCCCGGAGTCGTGGTCGTGGTGAACAGGAGAGGTCCGGCGAGACTGTTAGCCGGATCGCTCTGGCTGACAATCAGGTTCCCGTCGCGCCCTAGGACGCGCACATGGTTACCATGCTCGTGGAACGGATGTTGCCAGCGGCCCTGGCCGATGATGCGCAGCAGCACCTGCTCACCCGGATGCATGTGAGGATTGCCGTTGTAAGGCTGGTGGGGATACTCGAGGGCATAGTTAGGATCCATGTCGTCGGGCATCGAGCGTCCGTTAATCATGTAGTACGCGGGAAGGTAAGGCTCAGTCGCGACTTCGAGGCTGCACCCCGCCGCGCCAACCACGCAAGTGCTCCGTGCGGCAACCTGCTCCTCTGCCTGGCGGTGAATTCTGGGATCCATCTCAGAGAACTGGAAGAGATATTCGCGGTCGTAACAGGCCTGCGGGTGGTTGTAGGCGGCGGCCGCCAAACGGAAATTAGATTCACCCCAATGCGTTTCCGCAGTCAGGTTCTTGGCGGCGAGCCCCGAAGTGCAGTTGGTGGGAATGGTGTTTGGGAGCACGATGATTGCTCCATAAAGTCCCATCTCAACCTGCAGGTCGGCTTGCGTTCCGCTGTAATAGGCGCGCGTACCAGGCGACGACGCAACAAACGAGTACGACACCGTGCTTCCCGGTGCCGCCTCCCGCGTCAGCAGCCCGGCCACTCCGCTGCTACCCGTTGCCACATTGAAGCCAGGGAACAGAATCGAGGTGTTGCCGGCCGCAGCGGGAAGGTTATTCGTCAGATTTACCGTGACGGTCTGCCCTTGCGTGACGATCAGCGTAGGTCCCGGAACTTGCATCGTCGGACAATTGGCATTAGGCATTAGAGACGCTGGTGGGACGAAGCCCCCGCTCGGGGTATTGGTACAGCCGTACCCCCAGGAGTAAACCATCGAACCGTCCGGCTGGCTGATGTAAGCCGCTTGCGCCGTCAGGTTGAAGGTCGTACCCGTGATGCCAGGAGCCGCAGCATGCGCCGTAGCCGTGAGCAGCAAGGCCACCGCCGCTATTACCACTGGAAGCAGTTTTATAATCGAGATTACTGGTTTCGTAGTCATTGGCTTCATCGCTGCGCTCCTAGTTGACATGGACTTCGGTCATCAGCCCGCCGAAGTTCTCTGCATCGTTTGACAGGTGGTCAAGATTGGGGGTGTAGAGGTAATAGGTACCCGTAGCCATCGCCGTAGTGCAGCTGCCCGTAGAAGCACGAACCGCACACGCGTCCAAAATTACATCCAGCGACTCGCCACCACCCAGCGTGATGGAGTTGGTGTTGTAGTACAAATTGTTTCCCGCCTGATCCCGCAGCAGCTTGGCGTTGATCGCGATGACCTGCATCGAGATCCCCAATGAAGCCAACGTCTGAAATTCCGTAACGTCGAGATCGGAAATGCGCAGGAGCGCCTTCTTACCTGCCGGAATGTTGATGATCGTGGGCAGTGGCTGGGAGAAGTGGTTGACGCCATCCGCCGACTGCGTCTTCAGCGGACCGGCCGTGACCGTGTCGGGGTAGCTCCGGCCATTCAGCAGGAAGTATTTGTCCTTCATGTCTACAAAGTTTTCAGGGTTGAAAGTCATCCCGACAAAATGGAAATTGGGGTCGAAACCGTGAATCTGAATGGGATACTCGACATCGTATGCGGTCGAGCCGTCGCCGTCGTTATAGGCATACTTGGCGCCACCCGAGACAAGGGTGTTCACTATCGGCAGGGGATTGCTGCAAAGGATATCGGGGGAGGTCGTAACAGTTGGGCTCACATTATCATTGGGTCGTCTGCAGGCTGTCCGCGGATCGCTCTCCTGTAGCTGGAGCGCGCCATAAAGAGTGGTGGTGCTCGGTACTCGATTCTGCCGTGGGCGCACATAAATTTGCCCGACCATGCCCATCTGCAAGTGTTCAGGCGGCGTAATGTGGCAGTGCCAGAAGTAAGTGCCGGCATCCGGCGCGAGATAGTAATACGTGAAGCTGCCGCCGATATTGATGGCGACCGAGGCATCCGGGACGCCATCATAGAAAGACGAGGCGTTTGGGTAACCGTGGAAGTGAACGGTGTGCTGCTCGAACAGGTCAGGCCGCATGATCATGCCGACGTTAGTGAGAGTCAGGAAGAATTCGTCATCTTCGTCGATCGCCATCAGGGGTGCCGGTATGTTGCCGTTCATCACCCCGACATCCTCAATGGGACGGGGATCCACGTGTCCATCAATGACGCCTCCATTATCTAGGTCGGGAGCCAGCCCCACGGCGCCGTTAAACGTGCTGCCCGTCGTGGCAGGATCACCGGGCCGCAGTGGCGCGCCCGAATTCACGATATTGAAATCTTTCGGGAACTCTGTACCGGGCCGGCCGGAAGCGATGTCCACGAGCCCAGACAACGGTCCGAAAGAGAACAGGTAGGTCTGCGTGCCGTCGCCCATCGTGGCGTAGCCGTCACCGCCCGAGATCTGCTGGCATTTGATCGCGCCATTCACGTGGCCAGCGTTTGACGTCACATACGTCTGCCCGCTCGTGAAAGTCGGAGCTGTGTAGGGAGGTTCCGAATTATTGTTGGCCGCTGTCGGGTGGGTGATGGTGCTGGTTGGACATTGAACCCGGAATGACTGAGCCCTCGCCACCCCCGTCGCAAGACAGACAAAAGCGATAAGCAATCCAATATGGTGCAGCTTTCTCATGACTTGGCAATCTCCTTCCAGACCTACGGGCGCCCGAGATTCACGTTCTGTTTCCTGACCAATGAATGAAACGGGTGTAACAACGGCTGCATGATAGCGACTCCTATGCAGGAGTCCTTGCCCATTCGCAAACGCCAAAGGAAAATAATCGCGAGGAGGAATTATCCCTTGAAAACAAGGGGCAACGCATTATATATTAACGTACAGTTACGTATGATTATGGTATATAGTGTGTAGACACGCCGGATCTATAGCGCCGTGCTGGTTGCGTACAACGATTCTGCCTGGCTTGCTGCATTTACGGCCCGCAAAGTGCCTGGTTTTTGTCTCTCTGCTATCAAAGACTGGCACGGGCGCCACAGTTATCTTCTGCAGGCCACCAAGGTGAACCTTCTCGCGCACGCGAAAAGCGCCACTCCTCCAGCGCCGATTTTTCGGTGGTCATCGAAAAGACGGAGCGAAGTCACGACAATGATACTGAAGAGATCCATCGAATTGGGAAGCCCCACGGCAAGGAAGATCCAGTTCGAGGACTCCAACACGCAGAGAGGGAGTTCAGCACCGTCTGCCACGTCTTGCCTTCGAATCAAGAGATCACGCTGCGCGACTCCTTAAATTCGCTCATCCTCCAAACCTGTGGGGGATTTCTCTTACCGATTACACTTGGCGATCACGAGTCGTACAAACCTGGCTTCAGGCAACAACGGCACTCTCCGCAGGTTCTTGATTGCAGCCAGCATGATACAATATGGCTATGAAGCAAACGCGAAAAGTATTAGAGCCACGCGAAGAGACTCGGAAAAAAATGCGGCCGATAACACGGGATACTTTCACGGCTATCGTCGATAAAGCGATTAAGACGCCTTCCAGGAAGCCTGCTCCAAAATCGATTTGAGCGCCGGCTTGCCGCCCTTTCGTCGATTCAGCCGGCTGCTTTTCTCATGCAAGCGAGCTCGCCTGTCTTTCTCGCTTCCGTTGCGAGAGAGACCGCCGACTGCCCTTCTAGCGCAAGACCAGCTGCATTTCTATCGTCTATCTTTGCCGTTGGCCGCTCCGATTGCAGGTGCTCATTGTTGAACAATCGCCGAATCTCACACAACGTGCGCCATGCCGTTTTGTACGTAACGCCGGTTTCGCGCTGAATTCTCTTCGCGGATATACTGCTGTTTGTGGAACCCATTAGGTATATGACGTAGAACCAAGTCTTGAGTGAAGTAGTGCTCTTCGCAAAAACAGTCCCATTGAGCGGGTAGATGTGATTCCCACAGTGGTCGCAGGCATACGCTGTACGGCCAGTCACACGGTGATGCTTACGTTCGACGCCGCACTTCTGGCATTTAGTGACCCCGTTCGGGCAGCGCTGCTCTTTGATGTATTCGAGGCAGGCATCATCATTCGCAAATTCGCGGTTAAAATCAGTCACCGAATAGAACCCTTCTTTTGCGATGCTCGTTCTGGGCCTCATGTCCGCCTTCCAGAGATACCGGGCGTATTGCCATACTTGTATTCAAGGGATAGATACAGGTTGGTGGCTGAAAACCGCGTGAGAAGCAGAATCGATCCTTGCGACTGCAGTTTCGACGGTTCGCCCGCAGATCGAACACCCACTATGGCCGGTTCAGAAATTGTAGCCTCCCTTCCATTCAGCAGCTCCCCGAACCTGGAAATTATCTAGTCTTACATAGACCCAAGAGCCGAGGGACATTGTGAATCTCGATCACTTCCCTGCGAAGTTTCAAGAGCCCCTGATTTTCCCAGTTGGTGAGTATCCGGCACACGGTGAACGAGGCCATGGATGTCATCTGCGCCAGTGCCTCCTGCGAGACGTTGATTTCAACATGGCCGTTCACGTTACGGCCTATTTGATCAAGTAAACGAGCTAACCCATGAGCCAGCCGTGGCGCGACCGTTTCAGTGGATACTTCACAAAAACGGCGTTCAAGCTCATGGAGGCGCTGTTCAAGGATCCGCTTTACGTTGCATCGGAGGCTTGGGAAACGTTCCATGGCAGCCTCGAAAGTCGCTGCATCCCAGGCAAGCAAGTCGCAATCCTGAGCTGCTTGCGCAGTCGTGGAGTGCCTGCTCCCCGGCACCAAAGCAAGCTCGGAAATTACTTCGCCAGGGATGCACAGCCGAAGGATGACTTCCGTGCCGCGTTCACTGAATTGCGTTATCTTCACACGACCGTTGGTCAGCAAGAAAATTTGCTGAATCTGATCGCCAGCGAAATAAATCACCTGGCGGCTCCCGACGTCCATGAGGCGCGCGGTGGATAGGACATAGGTGCAAACAGAACTGGAAAGACCGGCAAGTAGCTCAGATCTTGTCGCCAATGCGTTGTACTTCTCTGCCTCGGCCATGGTAGGTCTCCAAGCACGAGCTGCAATATTTGGGTTAGCCCCACGCGCCACAGCTCGGATATTTCAAGTCAATAGGTTGTTAGGGAAGAACGACTTGACATAGCTTGGGACGAGGCCGGAAGCCGCCGCTTTGCGCAGATTAAAGGAATTTCAGGCGCAGGAGAGTGTTGGAGGTCCGCGTTCGAGAAGAGATTCTAAGAGGAGACTGCAGAGTGTCGCAAAGTTCGCTCGTGGAATCGAGCCCGTCGCCGGGCTTGGATGTAACAGATACTTCGATCCAGAGAAAGCTCCGACTGGCAATTTCGTGGGTGTTGCAACGGTGTCCGTCTGCGGTGGCAACTTACAATTCAGAGTCTTCCCAGACCCAGCAAAGGCCCTTGGAAATGAAGATAGAGCAGCCAATGAAAAAGCCCCGCGTCCGTCGTTGACAAGGACCCCAAGGGGTTCTTCTCGCCAGGCTAAGCTGACGATAAGGTCAGGAATGTCGTCGCCGTTCACATCGCGCGTGGCGATTCGCAGCCCCCCCGAGGGCCCGACCAAATGGATGGATTGCTGGCCAGTTGCGCTAAGCTGGAATTCAATCCTGTAAATTGTAGCGGAGGAGCTATTAGATATCTGCTGAACGCTAGCTAAATCTGGGCGTTGGTCTCCGTCAAGATAGTCAATTGCAAAAGGTAATCTTGTCCCAGAAATAGGCAAACTTACATTACTTGCTTGTGCCGGTATGCTGCCAAAGAAGGATCCAACAAGGACGCGCAAACAAAGCCGCAGCGCCGCGGGTAGTGGGATCATCCGCCTGACCAATTTGCTCCGCCAAGGCAGGTCTGGAAGCACAATGACTCACCTTAAAACAATCGTCATTGAACTACTTAATTGGTTCGACCCTAATGGTATTCTTATGTCCGAGCACGTACCCCGCCATTTGGCATTCTGGCTGGAAGTCATTGCATCGAAAAGACATTCGCCGTGGTGGGGCCTTGCCAGATGCGTGAATCACCTTGCACAACTATGGCAAAGTTCTCCATCTTTTCTGCATCATTTTAGTACCTACCCTCTGCCAGGATCACTAGACTGACGATGCGTCTTGTATCCTGATCGGGTATGGCCTCCACAGCATGCCATCCAGATTCATACTCGCGGGTCCCAGTCTCGTTGCCCCCGCCATTATTTGTCCGACGACAGAGGATTGCAGTCTTCCATCACCTGGCAAATCTCCACGGTTCTTTTTCCCTCTCCGTGAATTCAAAGGAAGTGGCCCTTGAGATCTCATACAGGCAGTTTCCACGCCATTTGACAGGCCTGCATTCCTTGTATACCGTGCCCGCCATGACCAGCAAGAAGCCAGGTGTCGCCGCCAGTCCGAGGGCGGGCAACGGAGTCGTAGTCGATCGCACCGCTGGCGTCCTCACCTTTACCTTGGACAACTCCAGCCACGGCAACGAAGTCACCGGCGCGATGTTTGACGCCATGCTGGCCGAGCTCCGCAAGGAGGTGTCAAAGCCCCGCGCTCGCGTCTTACGCATTCGACCGCGGTGCAACGTTTTCTGCACGGGACGCGCGCGCTGGGCGCACCCCCGCGGCAATCCGTCGTAAATCGGCTCGTATCGTCGAGTTCAAAGCCGCCCTGCGGTCCTCTCCATTGATCAGCATCGCGGAGGTCCAAGGCAACGCGTTCGGCTTCGGCTTCGGCCTCGCGATCGTATGCGACTTCGCGCTCGTCGCAGAGCAGGCCTCCCTCGGCTTTCCCGAGATGCGTTCCGGTCTCGCCCCCGTCGCCATCCTGTCCTATCTAGGTGAATACACGCTTCCGCGCTTCGCATTTCCGCTCGTTCTGCTCGGTGAGCCCATCGACCCGCATCGCGCGCAGCAAATCGGTCTGATCTCGCAAGTCTGTCCCACTGATCGCCTCTTCGCCGAAGCCGACGCCCTCGTCGAGCGTATCCTGCGCCTCGACCCTTCCGCCGTGCGCCGCTGCAAAAGCTTTTTCTTCAGCGCCCAGCAAAACTCCTTCGATCAAAACTGCCGTCTTGCCGTCGAAGCCTTGACGAAGGGCAGCCTGGCCTTGCTCGCGAGGAAGAAGTGATCTCGCTGTGACCGCGAACTCAGGCGCGCGCCTCGATCGGCTCCCCATCTCCAGATTCCATCGTCGCATCATGCTGCTGATCGGCACGGGCATGTTTTTCGATGGTTTTGACATCTACGTTGCCGCAACCGTTCTCGGCGCCACGCTGAAGAGCGGTTTTTCCACCTTGGGTCAGAACGCCCAGTTCATGTCCCTCACGTTTGTTGGCATGATGCTGGGATCTTTTCTGACCGGTTTCCTCGGAGACCGCTACGGCCGCCGCTTCACCTATCAGGCCAATCTCGCCCTCTTCGGTCTCGCGTCCATCGCTTCCGCCTTCGCTCCTTCTATGGCCGTGCTGACCCTGCTGCGCTTCATCATGGGCGTGGGCCTCGGGGCCGAGAACGTCGTGGGCTACTCGACAATGACGGAGTTCGTCCCTCCGCAAGCCCGCGGCAAATGGCTTGGCGGCATGAATGTCATCGTGGTGAGCGGCCTGCCCGTCGCCGCACTCCTCGGAACGCTCATCATCCCGCACTTCGGCTGGCGCGCCATGTTCGCGCTCGGCGGATTGGGTGCGCTGGTCGTCTGGTATCTGCGCAAGGCGTTGCCGGAGTCGCCGCGCTGGCTGGAATCGGTAGGCCGAACCACCGAAGCCGAAGCCCTGCTGCAATCCATCGAGAGCGAAGTCTCGCAAGAGCACGGTCCCCTTCCGCCTGCCGTGTCGCGACCGTCCGTTCATCCGTCTACTAGTCTCGGTTCCCTGCTCAGCCCCGCGCTGCTTCCTCGCATGATCGTCGGCGCCACTACTCTCGTCGTGATGAACACCTTGATCTTCGGTTTCGTGACTTGGCTGCCCTCCTTCTTCGTTCAAGAGGGGCTGAGCATCGTCACATCGTTCCGTTACTCGCTCATCATGTCGCTCGGCGCGCCATTCGGTTCGGCTCTCGGTGCATTCACCGCTGATTCCTGGGGGCGCAAACCCATAATCGTCGGCGCGTCTCTCCTCACCATCGTGCTCGGTGGCATTTATCCATTCGTCCATCAGCCGATGGCTTTGATCACTGTCGGTTTCTTATTGACCGTTCCCGTCTACATCCTCGTCGCTACGCTCTTTGCGATTTACATTCCGGAATTGTTCCCTACGGAAATTCGCCTGCGGGCCTCTGGTATCTGCAACACTTTTGGGCGTGCCGCGACGATTCTCACGCCCTTCCTGGCCGTCGCCCTGTTCCGGTCGTACGGGATTCGCGGTGTCCTCAGTCTGATGATCGGTTTTCTCCTCGTGCAAATCGTGGTGGTCCTCTGCTTCGGAATTGAGCCCCAAAAGCGGCGGCTCGAGGACATGGTATAAGGCTAAAATGCAGGGCGGTCGAGGAGGAAATTCAATGAAGCGCGCGGCTATCTGTTCTCTGTTCGTATTTCTCGTCGCTGTTAGTTCCATCCATGCGCAATCCAAACTCTCCGCGAAGTGGGAAGAGCTGACTGCCGCGGAGTTTCGCGACGCCATTCAGCTATCCAAAGGCACGTGTCTGTTGCCGTTCGGCATCTTGGAAAAACATGGGCCGCATCTGCCGCTGGGCACGGATCTTCTCAACGTGCGGCACGCTTCCTTGCAGGCGGCGCAGCAGGAGTACGCCGTCGTTTTTCCGCAGTACTACTTCGGGCAAATTTTTGAAGCCAAACACGAACCCGGAACCGTCGCCTACAGCATTGAACTTCAGTTGAAGCTGCTCCAGGAAACCACCAGCGAAATGGCGCGCAATGGCTGCAAGAAAATCCTCATCGTCAACGGCCACGGCGGAAACGAACATTTGCTTCCCTTTTTCGCCCAGGCGCAACTCGATCGCCCGCGCGACTATGTCGTCTACGTCCTTGACGGCGAAAGGAGCCGCCCCGGTGGGCCGGCCAAAAAATCAACCGGCATCGATTACCACGCCGGGGAGAACGAAACCTCGAACACTATGGTCTCCCGGCCTGACCTGGTGCACCTCGATCGCGCCGCCAGCGAATCCGGCAGCGACCAGAAACGCGTGAACTTGCCGGACAACGTGTACACCGGCATCTGGTGGTACGGCCGCTTTCCGAACCATTACTCCGGTGACGGTTCGGTCGCCAACCGGGAGCTCGGCGAGTGGAACATGAACAATTGGATTGCCGCCACCGTCGAAGCCATTCGCGCCGCAAAGGCAGACGATCAGAGCCTCAAGCTCCAGAACGAATTCTACGAAAAAAGCAAACATCCCCTCGATACGCGGCCCTGATGCGCGAAGTTAACCCGCCCATGCGGCATCGCTCAAACCAGGATGATCGGCCAATTAGCGATTGTCAGCGGGACTTGCGGAGTTGTTCCACCCAGCGGAAAAGCACATCGTTGGAAGGCGCCTCGACGTCCATGAACTCAACGCCCATGCCGATTCGCGGTTTCATAATACGCACCACGGCCAGCGCTTCCATCCTTTGGTCCTTCCGCTTGAGTGTAATTCTCATTCGGGCATTCAAAGCGAACGGCCGGCTCGTGCAGATGAACGCGCCACCCATGGAAATGTCGGACGTAACGCCCACTGCCTTTGTGCCGCTCTCCAGGTCCAGCATCTCAACGTCCGCGGCAAACGGAAAGCGAATGCAATAGCGGCGGTCGCGAACAGACATCCCCCGCGCGTCGCCTTTCAAGGTTCGGTCGTCCATGGAAATGATATTGCTCACTGTCGTTTACGCCGGGCTGCAAACGGCTTGTGGCTACCGGGGGCGCGTCCGGTACTTATTAGTTTGCCCCAAACAACCCGGCGCCTGGCTATTCAAAACCCTTCGTGAACGCCAAAAAGATAACACCAGCGAGGCCCCGTCATTACCAGACCTTATTCGAGCACGATATTACTTGGAACGACAAACCAGCGTTTCTCCAAACCGCCCGCCCTGTCCCGGCGTGCTACCCTGATTGCGGGTTGCTCTCTTAACGCGCCATGACCACACTCTCCGATGGACTCCGGCAAAGCGACCGCGTGCGATTCCGCATGCCCGTCGAGGTATCGTGGCTCACGTCTGCTGGCGTCACCGTCACGCACAACGCCGAGACGCTGCTCGTCAGCCGCAATGGCGGCGTCCTCCGCCTGGCCGAAAAACTTTCCATGGGCCAGGAACTCCACTTGCGCCGCGACCTCGAAGGCGACAACTGGAAGAAGACCCGCGCCCGCGTCGTCGCCGAAATCGACCAGGACCCGCCCAATAACTTCCTTTACGCCATTCATATTCTCGATCCGCGCTCCGACTTCTGGGACATCGACTTCCCCGCTCCGCACAAAGCCGAGGAAGCTCTCGCTCGTCTTCTCATGGAATGCAGCTTCTGCCAGCGCCGCGAAGTCGTCTATCTCGACGAGCTGCAGTTGAAATCCTTCGAAGTCCGCAAGTGCATCGCACGCGTCTGCAAGCTTTGCGACTCGCCGTCCATCTGGATCGAATCCCAATCCGAAATTCGCAGTCCTGAAGATGGCGCGCCCGGCACCACCGTCGAAGAACGCGTTATTCCTCGCCGCAACCGCACACGCATCAAAGCTCGCGTCCTCGCCTGCATTCGCCACCGCGGCTTCCAAGAAGAAATCGCCGTCTGCGAAGATCTATCCAAGGGCGGCCTCAGCTTCCGCAGCCGCAATCAATATCCCGAAGGCACCCGCGTCGAAGTCGCCGTGCCCTTCACTCCCGGCACCGGCGCCATCTTCGTTCCCATCCGCATCGTCTTCTCCCAAGCCGTCCCCTCAGCGGGCCTCCACCGCCACGGCGCCGCCTACATCAAGCCCCCCCTCGACATCTAATCCCTCCGCCTTCTCGTCCTGCCCTGCGTTCCCCTCCCCGCCCCTCTTTCCTCCGCCACTCATTTCGACCAACGGGAGAAATCTCTCTTTTTTTCCCTTCCTTCCTTCCTTCCTTCAGTTTTTAATTTTCAATTGCCCAAATCGAAGAACTGCCCCATCTTGCGGAACTTCTCGTAGCGCGCCTCAAGCAGTTCACGGATCGGCTGATTCGTCAGCGCCGCCAGTTGCCGGTCCAGCACTTCATCCAGAAACCGCGCCGCCCCTTCATGATCGGTGTGCGCGCCGCCTTCCGGCTCCGGCACGATTTCGTCCACGATGCCCAGCTCTTTCAAATCTTTCGCCGTAATCTTCATGGCCGCGGCGGCGGTTTCCGCTTTCGTCGAATCGCGCCAGATGATCGAAGCGCAACCCTCCGGCGAAATCACCGAATAGAAACTGTTTTCAAGAATGTTAACACGATCGCCGACCGCAATCGCCAGCGCCCCGCCCGAGCCGCCTTCGCCCGTCACCGTGACGATCACCGGCACCCGCAACCGCGCCATCTCTCGAAGATTTCGCGCGATCGCTTCGCCCTGTCCGCGTTCTTCCGCATCGATCCCCGGGTAGGCCCCGGGCGTATCGATCAGCGTAAGAATCGGACGCCCAAACTTCGCAGCGAGTTGCATCACGCGTAACGCCTTCCGGTAGCCCTCGGGCTTGGGCTGCCCGAAATTTCGCACCAGCCGCTGCTTCATGTCACGGCCTTTTTGATGTCCGATGATGGCCACGGGCCGCCCATGAAATTTTCCCAATCCCGTGATGATCGCCTTGTCGTCGGCATAGCCGCGGTCCCCGTGCAGCTCGATAAAATCTGTAAACAGCAAACCGATAAAATCCAGCGTGTATGGACGCTGCTGGTGACGCGCGATCTGCGCGCGCTGCCACGGCCCCAGGTGCGTGTAAAACTCGCGGCGTAGTTCCCCGACCTGCTCGCGGATGCGTCCCAACTCCGCGTCGGCATCCTCGTTCCCGGCCAGGTGGCGCAATTCCTCGACATCTTTTTCCAAGCGTTCGATTTCTTTTTGGCGCTCGACTTCTTTTTGGCGATCGCTCTCTTTCGAACGGCCGGAGGGCAGCGCGCCGGTTTTGGTTTTTTCCTTTGGGCTCATTCCGCCACCATTCGAACGGCGGGGTTGCCGCAAATTTCCCGGACCGCTTCCACGAATTCGGGCGTGGTTTTCACGCGCTGATGCGCCTGCAGCACGGCTATGGAACCGTCCGGCGAGCACAATTCGAACACGACTTGGCACGGCCCCGGCGCAGCGGCAAACAAATCTTCCAGACGGTCGAGAGCATTCTCGCTCAGCGATTGCATTTCGATTCGAACGCGAAGCTCGCTGGATGCGGCGCGTTCCGTTATTTCCTCCAGCCGGCGCGCTTCTTGCAGTGAAAGTCGCGTGCCTGCTTCTTCCACCTGAACGCGAACTTTTAGGAGAAGCGGATTGCCTGGTTTCAAGACCTGCTCGAGGCGCGCAAAACTTTCCGGAAAGGCGAGGAGTTCCTGAACGCCGGTCATATCCTGGATTGTGAAGATGGCCCAGCGAGCGCCCTTTTTCGAACGCATGGGACGCGTGCCAACGATCAACGCTGCAACGGTGATGTCTTTTCCGTTTCGCTGTTCCTCGACTTGATCGAGAGAAACTGTCTTCAGGTCCATCAAGCGGGAAGCGTATTTCGCCAGCGGATGGCCGGAAACATAAAAACCGAGCATGGCGTATTCGCTCGCGAGGCGTTCTTCTTCGCTCCAGGGCGCGGCCTCAAGCAATTCGAACGGCATCGACGTCGGGGCAGCAGCGGTTCCGAACAATCCGTGCTGGCCGGATTCGCGCGTCCGGGAAGCGCGCTGCAGGGCGGCGACGGCATCATCGACCGACGCCAGCATGGATTCACGCGGACCGAGCGAATCCACGGCGCCCGACTTAATGAGGCTTTCAAACACACGCTTGTTCAGAAAGCGCAATTCGATACGTTCGCAGAAATCATAAAGGGATTTGAACTCCCCCTGACTCAGACGCGATTCACGAATCGCTTTGGCGGTGTTCTCGCCAACATTCTTGATCGCGGCAAGACCGAAGCGAATGGATTCCCCGACAGGCGTGAAGTAGAGATCGCTTTCATTCACATCGGGCGGAAGAATGGAAATGCTCATCCCGCGCGCTTCATTGATGTACTTCACGACTTTCTCGGTGTTGCCGGCTTCCGAGGTCAGGAGGGCGGCCATGAATTCGACGGGATAATGCGTTTTCAGATAAGCGGTCTGATAAGCGAGCAACGCATAGGCGCAGGAGTGAGACTTGTTGAAGCCGTAGCCGGCAAACTCTTCCATCAGGTTGAAAATGTGCTCGGCTTTTTTCTCGGGGATCCTGTTAGTAGCGCATCCGGTCATGAACTTGGCGCGCTGCGCGGCCATCTCTTCCTTCTTCTTCTTTCCCATGGCGCGGCGAAGGATGTCCGCTTCTCCAAGCGAAAAACTCGCCAGGAGATTGGCGATCTGCATCACCTGTTCCTGGTACAGGATGACGCCGTAGGTCTCCTCAAGAATGTCTCTCAACTGCGGAAGTTCGAAGGTGACCTTGGTCTTGCCTTGTTTGCGGTTGATGAAATCGTCGATCATGCCGCCCTGGATGGGGCCGGGACGGTACAGCGCGTTGAGAGCGGTGAGGTCTTCGATGCGCGTGGGGTGATAGCGGCGGAGAATGTCGCGCATGCCGTGGGACTCAAACTGGAAGATGGCGGTGGTTTCGCCGCGGGCGAAGAGTTTGTAGGTTTCGGCGTCGTCCAATGCAAGATTATCGATGTCGATTTTCGCCCCGCGGTTCTGCTGGATCATGCGAACGGTGTCGTGAAGCACGGTGAGCGTCGTCAGGCCAAGAAAATCCATCTTCAACAGGCCGATGCGCTCGAGCGCATTCATGTCGTACTGCGTGGTGATTTCATCGCGATTCGACTTGTATAGCGGAAGGATATCCGTGAGCGGCGTCGGCGAAATCACGACGCCCGCCGCGTGAGTGGAAGCGTGCCGCGACAAACCTTCGAGACGCAGCGCCACCGCCATCAAATCCTTGAGCCGCTCATCGCTATTGATGGCCGCTTTGAGTTGCGGGGCTTCTTCCAAGGCGTTTTTCAACTCGATGCCGAGCGTGGTGGGGATGAGCTTGGCCAGGCGATCCACTTCAGCGTAAGGAATTTCCATGGCACGGCCCACGTCCTTCACCGCGGCCTTCGCCGCCATGGTCCCGAACGTAATGATCTGGGCGACATTTTCGCGGCCGTACTTTTGGGTCACGTATTCGATCAGCTCGCCGCGCCGCCGCATGCAGAAGTCGATATCAATATCGGGCATGGAAACGCGCTCGGGGTTC
The DNA here is from genome assembly GCA_035490055.1 of Candidatus Limnocylindria bacterium. Lineage (GTDB taxonomy): Bacteria > Acidobacteriota > Terriglobia > Acidiferrales > UBA7541 > Acidiferrum. Next base: position 24,060 of record DATHIB010000073.1, read on the forward strand.
AGGAAACGTTCGAAGAGCAGGTTGTACTGCAATGGGTCGACGTCGGTGATGCGCAGGGCGTAGCTTACCAGGCTGCCCGCCGCCGAACCGCGCCCCGGTCCGACAGGAACATTTTGCGCGCGCGCGTAGTGAATAAAATCCCAGACGATCAAGAAGTACCCCTCGTAGCGCATCTTCTTGATCATTTCGATCTCGGAGGTGAGCCGGCGCTCGTACTCGGCTATTGAATTTCGCAGGAATCCCTGCTGCGCCTGGCGCTCGAGCTGCGGAACACGGGCGGCGAATCCTTCTCGCGCAACCGATTCAAAATAGCTCGCAGAGGTATGCCCTTCCGGCACTTTGAACTCCGGGAAGGGATTGGGGATGCGCTCGATTTTGACATTGCAGCGCGAAGCGATGTCCACGGTGCGGCTCAACGTTTCGGGAAGCTCGCCGAAAACCTGGGCCATTTCGACAGCGCTCTTGAAGTAAAACTGGTCGGTCTGGAATTTCATGCGATTCGTGTCGCTCATGGTCTTGCCGGTCTGGATGCAGAGCAGCACTTCCTGAGCGTGAGCGTCTTCGTGATGGAGGTAATGACAATCGTTGGTGGCGACGAGCGGAATGCCAGTCTCTTTCGAAAGACGGACCAATTCGCGGTTGACCTCTTTTTCGACCGGCAATCCCTGATCCTGAATTTCGAGGAAGAAATTTCCCTTTCCGAAAACATCGCGCAAGCGGTAAGCATTCTCGCGCGCTTGATCGTACTTCTGATCCACGACCGCTTCCGTCACCGGACCGCGAAGGCAGGCTGAAAGCGCGATCAGGCCTTTGCTGTGTTTGGCAAGCAAATCGTAATCAATGCGGGGACGGTAGTAGAAGCCTTCGAGGAAACCGGCGGAGACCAACTTGATTAAATTGTGGTAGCCCTCGAGAGACTCGCAGAGGAGCACGAGATGATTTGAGCCGCGCATTCCGGGTTCGGCGTCGCCGCGATCCTGGCCGTTGCCGCCGTTCGTTTTTTCGCCGCGGTCATGGCGGCTGCCCTTGGCCACATAGACTTCGCAGCCAATGATGGGCTTGACGTCGCGCTTGCTGGCTTCATAGAAGAAATTGGCAGCGGCAAAGAGATTGCCATGGTCGGTGATGGCCACGGCGGGCATTTTCTGGCGGGATGCTTCATCCAAAAGCTCGGAGGTTTCGCAAGCCCCATCGAGCAGGCTGTAATCCGTGTGCACGTGAAGATGAACGAACTGCGGCTGGCCCATGGAACCCGATTCTAACAGGATACGGAAAAAGTCGATATGCTCCGCACCAATTCAAAGCGCTAATCTTTCGATTCGCCAAGATGGCTTGCCCGGATGCACTCACACGCTTTTTTTCTTGATGACTGCCATAGATTCCGCGTCGGCAAAATTGAGCAGAATGCCGTCCACATCCATGGGGACATAAGCGCTTTCCTCGGTTTTCTTATAGGCTGCGTTAACGAGCAGGAAGTCTTTGTTCCGCTCCGAATCGGAGACGATCCCGTAGCTCTTGAGTTCGCCCGTGTAGAATCCAGCCCGCTCCTTCATCTTCACTTCAACGAACGTGCGCTCATTGCGGGTTTTCTGGCGCAATGCCTCGTACCACACAGGGGCTTCTTCAAGAAAGGCGAGGACGCCAAAACGGACTAACAACGGGCTCAGCCAACGATTGCCTGCGAGCCAAGTTCCGATTCGCCGGTCCCGTTCCGAAATGCCGCGGATGGCCCCAAGAACCGAGCCTAACAACAGACTCGCGATGTAATAGAAACGATCAGATAGCGATGTTGCCGAGCCCAGCTAGCGAGCTGCTTTTGAGCCATCGCCGCGCCGAGTGTTGAGGGCGCAGGGCTGCGAACGATGCCCAGGACGAGCCTGAAACTGCCGAGCAGGAGTAGGTGGACTAAAATACTGTTGAGAACGTAATTGCCCGTCTCTTCCAAAACACTCTTGGTTCGAAGGAACGTGGGACTAAAAAGGAGCGGGCTTGTTGGGCGAGGAATCCATGAAACAATCGCGAGAAGAAGTATTAACAGTCCTGTGACGTCAAACGTCATGGACCGCTATATTACTCTCAGCCAGGCCGCTTTGCGGAATCTTTACTGTTTGAGCTTGGCTGACTTCCGTTGGCGCCGCCCTGAGACGGTTTCCGGCCAACCATGAAGGGATTTTGAGCAGGATTCTGCGGGCTGGAAGTAGAAAAAGTGTTTATGCCGCTCTTCAAGTCCTCATTGGATGAGAGGTTGTCGACACGCTGCTCGAGAAGTCGTTTAGAGCTCATTTTCCTCGCCATCTCTATTCATGCCCAACCCGATTGTATCACGCATCGTTACTTTCCCCACAGGCGGCAGGCGGGCGCCAAACCGGCGCGCTACTTGCGCGCGTGACTCTTCTTGCTGGAGGCGGCGCTCTTGCCATGAGATGCCGGGGCGGCGTGCTTCGCCTGGAGCTTCGGAGGCGTAGATTTCCCCTTGGCCGCGTGTTTCGTTGCCTCCATTTTTGCGGCGGCGTGCTTCTTATGAGCGGCGTCGCCCATGGCCGCGGCGGCATGAGCCTTGTCGACGCCCTTTGACAGCTTCTTTTCCTTCTCTTTCTTTTTCGGCGGTTCCTTGATGCCGCTGAGCTTTCGCAGGATTTTTTCGCGCTCTTCTTTGGTCTTGCCGCGGCCGGTGAGCTGCATGGCGAAGACCTGTTCTACAATCTGGTCAAACTTTGCTCCGCGTGGCATGCCAAGCGCTTCGAGCTCGGCGGCCACAACTGGAAGAGCGTTGCGAACCGGGCGCCACTTGTTCAGGAAGGCGCGAATTTTCGAAAGGGCGGCCGATTTATTGGACTCCGCCATCAGGTACGCGATCTGGTCGAGCGGAAGTTTTTCGAGGAACCGGAAAGCATCGACAGGAGCATTCATCTTGCGCCCAACGAGCTCCTTCTGGGCTTCCAACGCTTCTTCCTCAAAACCAAGCGCGGCCTCCGATTCGGCAGAACGGAATCCAGCCTTAGAGAGAACGTTGGCCTGTTCCCGGTCCTTCAATCGTCCCAGAACGGCGAGGAGCATCGGGGCGGCGAGACGTGGTCGGAAGCCCGCGGTGAACAGGTCCTCGCGCACCTTCATCAGCCGGCCGATGGCGTCGTAAGCGGGATGTTTTTTCGCCAGCACGGGATTTACGGCCTCAAGGAGCTCGTGCTCTTCCCAAGCCTTCAGCACGACGGAGGGCCGTTCCTCGCGGGCAACGGCGCGAAGCTCACCGCCGGCATCTTCCGGCGTGATGGTCTGCTGCAGATTCCGTTCGATAGCCAGGTCAAACCATTCCTGGGTGCGCTGCTCGATCTTGAAGCCCATGCGCGCCGCGAAGCGCAGGACCCGCAATAAACGGACCGGCTGATTCGTGAAACTATGAATGGTGAGGGCACGCACCTCGGCACGCTCAATATCGGAGAGGCCGTTGGTGGGATCGAGCAGCAAGCCGCGCGAGGCGGGGTTCAGGGAAATGGCGATGGCGTTGAGGGAGAAATCGCGGCGGCGCAAATCTTCCATGATGGTGGACCAGCGAATCTCCGGACGCGTTCCGGGACGAACGTAATGGTCGTCGCGGGCGGCGGAGATGCTGCCTTCACAGTCGCCGGCGAAGAGCACTTCGACGTGGCGAAGCTTTTCATCCTCGGCGAGGATTTTGGCGCCGCCTTTTTCAAGTTCGTGAGCGATCTTCGAGGGATTCCCCTCCACGGTGAAATCGAGATCGCGCAGCGAAGCACCTGTGACGAGGTCGCGGACGGTTCCGCCCGTCAGATACACATTGAATCCGAGTGCGGCGGAGAGTTCCTGCACGCGCAACATCACGGCGCGTTGTTCCGGCGAGAGCCGGCTTTCCAGCAAAAACATATAGTCTGGCATTGCGCTCCTTCTGCTTCAGGGTGTCCGCACTGACCGCCGCGGAGGCACCCGCAATGAGCTTTCCTGGCCGGCCGCGTTATGCACGCGGGTGATGCGCTTTGTAAATCTGCTTCAAACGCTCCTCGACGACGTGGGTGTAAATCTGGGTGGTCGAAATGTCGGCATGCCCGAGCATGAGTTGAACGGACCTTAGATCCGCTCCGCGCTCGAGCAAATGTGTGGCAAAACTGTGCCGCAGCATGTGCGGGGTAAGAGCCATGCGCATGCCCGCTTGCCGTCCATAGGCCGAAAGTATCTTCCAGACACCGACACGACTCAATTGCGCGCCGCGACGATTCACAAACAACGTGGGATTGCCGGCGACTTTGCCGAGCAGCTTCGGCCTGGCGTCGCGGAGGTACTTTTCGACGATGGCGAGCGCCTTCTTGCCAACGGGAACAATGCGTTCCTTGTCGCCTTTGCCGATGCAGCGAACACAGCCGACTTTGGCATCGAGATCCGTGACGCGCAACCCAGTGAGCTCCGATACACGCAAGCCGGTCGAGTACAAAACCTCGAGCATGGCGCGGTCCCGCAAGCCGAGAGGAGTCTTGACATCGGGCTGGCTGAGCACGCGCTCGACTTCCTCGAGGCGGAGATAGCCCGGCAAGGAACGCCGGACCTTCGGCGATTCGAGGTTCACGGAAGGATCTTCCGGAATCAGGTCCTGAATCTGGGCGAAACGGAAAAAGTTACGCAGAGTGACCAGGTGCCGGGCCACGGTCTTGCTCTCCAACTTCTGCCGGTAGAGACCCGCGAGGAAATCGACGAGAGCGTCGCGTGTGACGGCCTCGAGGCTGAGCTTGCGCTGGCGGGCAAATTCATCGAATTTTACGAGATCGCGACGATACGCGGATACGGTATTGGAAGACAGCCCCTTCTCCACCCGCACGTGGGTCAAGAACGACGAAATGGTTGCTGTAATTTCCATCAGGGCTCCAGGTATCCGTCACCGGCACCGACAGTGCGCCGCGTGGCAATTCCATAGACTTCCTCGATTTCATGGCAGCGGAAGAGCCAGGCGAGGGCGAGATAAAGGGCTGTCGCACCGATGATCAGGCCGGCAAAAACGAGCAGCTGCACGAGGAAGCGCGAATGGATCGTAAAAGTGGTGTAGTAGTTTCCGAACCAGCACGCCACTCCCATGATACTCGCACACAAGGAGGTCTTTCCGAAGGATCGCAATATCTCCATCGTTCCCATAGTCCCGTAGCGCAAGCGAAAAATAACAAACAGTGCGAAGAAATCAAAAAAGCAGGCGATGGCTGTCGCCAGCGCGGGCCCCCCATTTTGCACACGCTTGAAGAAAAATTGCAGAAAAATGATGTTCAGCAAAATGTTGATGCCCAGCGAAATCGACGCGACTATGACAGGTGTTTTCGTATCTCCAGTCGAATAAAAGGCTGGCACTACCAGCTTTACGGTTGCCAGCGCCGGCAAACCTACGGCGTAGTAGAGCAAAGCTCTTGCCGTCAAACGCGTAGACTCCGCAACAAACTGCCCGTGCTGGAACAACACCCTGATTATCGGCTCACGCAGAATCATCAGTCCCAGAGCCGCAGGTATTGTGATGAAGGCCACGATGCGCACGGAGAACGCCAGCGTCTTCTTCAGCGATTCGTAGTCCTTGGCCGCCGCCTGATGAGACATCATGGGCAGGATCGCCGTCGCCACGGCGATTGCGTATCCCCCAAGGACCAGCTCCATAACGCGGTCCGCAACCGTCAGCGCCGCCAAACTTCCAATTGGCATAACAATTGCCGTTGCAAATCGCGTATCAACGAACAGATTAATCTGTCCAATCCCGATTCCAAACAACCTTGGAATCATCAGTCGAGCTACGTTCCTGATCCCAGGATGTGAAAAGGAAAGCCCGAAATTGAACCTCATGCCCTTTTGTACGAGGAGTGGTACCTGTATCAGGAACTGCAGTACCCCCCCCACAAGCACTCCGACCACGATGGCCGTTGCTGAGTCCTTGAAATGGCTGCGGACCGCGGCGAAGGTAAACAGGATGGTTGCTAGATTCAGGCAGACCGGAGTCGCTGCGGGTAGGCCAAAGACATGGAAACAGTTCAATATACCCATCGCGAGTGCTGCCAACGCTACGAAAAACAGGTAAGGAAATACGATCCGGTTCAGCTCTATCGCTTGGGCCTCGGCGATGTTTTTTCCAGCAAACAAGTGGACCACCGCGGGCGAAAAGACCATCCCGAGTATCGTGATCACCGCCACAACGAGAGCCAGCGTCCAGAAAAGCCGATTCGCAAATTCCCAAACCTCCTCTCTGGTCTTTTCCCGCATGTACGTGGTGAAGACCGGGATGAACGAAGCCGTCATCGATCCCTCAGCGACCAGTCGACGGAATAGGTTGGGGATCCGGTATGCAAGATTGTAAGCGTCCGCTGCAGCAGTTGTTCCGAGCAGGAGGGCTATGCGTTGCTCACGTACGTAACCGAGAATTCGGCTGACGATAGTGACCAGGGAGATGATCGAGGCGGATTTGAGGATGCTCTTTTTATCGGTCAAAGGGCGGTGCTCCGGGGCCCTAACCCTAATGAAAACAATGAGTTGACAGGAAAAACGGACTTAACATAACATACATTTTGCCGATTGGCAAATCTGGGTCTTCTGGGACCGGGAAACGCGGAAATTTGAAAAATAGAGCCCCCGCCTCAACGCACAAGAAGGTTATCGTCGTGCTCGCCGACAAGAAGCCCTTGCGCGGCTACCTGAACCCTGGGCAGCTGGGGCGGAGCGATCCCCTTGATCTGCTAACCCCGGATGGGGAACACGTGGAGGTTCCGCTGGCTGGAGTGCGATCGATCTATTTCGTGCGTGAGTTTTCCGACGAGTTCGAGCCGGAGCGCAAGGCGTTTCTGAGCCGGCCTAAGCTGGACGGATTGTGGGTGAAGTTGCGTTACAACGACGGAGAAACGCAGGAAGGCGTTGTGCCGAACGACCTGCTGTCGCTGTTGGATAACGGGTTGCAAATCACATCGCCGGACCTGAACTCTTCCACGGACCGTATCTTTGTTCCGCGTGCCGCGCTCTCTGAAGTGACCGTTCTCGGGGTCGTGGGCGTCGCGCGCCGGAAGCCGGCCGCCGCTGCTGCCGCGGCTTCTCAGCCCCGCCTTTTCAACGAATAGCTTGCAGGCCGGCTGTACTTCCTTCTTTGGCCTGTGCGAGACTCGCAGACAGCCCCACAAAGAACTGAGGAGTCCTCTCCATGAAACTTTCTGAAGTTGCGCAGAAATTGGGATGCCGATTGGAAGGTCCCCCGGAACTCGAGATTCGCGGTGTGGCAGGAATCGAGCATGCCGAGGCGGGGCAGATCACGTTCCTTGCGAATCGGCGCTACTTTCCGCTGCTGAAAACAACGCGCGCCTCGGCCGTACTCGTCGAAGAAGGAATTACCCTGGAGCGAGAGGCGTCGCTGCCGACACTTGCGGCGCTGCGCTCCGGCAATCCCTATTTGGCATTTGCACAGGCGATCGAGCTTTTCTATCAGTCGCCACGCTACGCGTCGGGGATTCATCCAACCGCGATCATCGCTAAGAGTGCAAGGATTGGCGAGGGGGCGCATGTCGGGCCCTACTGTTATATTGACGAAGACGTCGAAATTGGGCGCAACCCCGTGCTGCACAGTTTCGTTACAATTTATCGGGGCGCGAAGATTGGCGATGATTTCTTCTCGCACGCGCACGCCGTCGTGCGTGAGTTTTGCCGCCTTGGCAACCGGGTCATATTGCAGAACGGCGTGGTGATTGGCGGCGACGGATTTGGTTTTGCCAAACAGAGAGACGGTACATGGCACAAGATGCTTCAGGCCGGCCCCGCGGTGCTCGAAGACGACGTCGAGGTGCAGGCTAACTCTTGTGTCGACCGGGCAACCATCGGGGAAACCCGCATCGCACGCGGCGCCAAAATCGACGACCTCGTCCTCGTTGGCCATGGCTCACGCGTTGGCGCCAGCACCCTGCTTTGCGGCCAGGTTGGGCTGGCCGGATCGACGAAGGTGGGCAGCGATTGCGTTCTTGCCGGGCAAGTCGGCTCGGGAGGACACATCACTATCGGGGATCGCACGATGATCACGGCCCAGAGTGGCATACCACACGACCTCGCTGGGAACACTCACTATTCAGGCAGCCCCTGCGTGGACCATCGGCAATGGCTGAAGAATGCGGCGGCGCTCAATCGGATGCCTGATCTACAAAAGCGAGTTCGCGAGCTGGAAGCGGAAGTAGAGAAGCTGAAGTCACGCTGAAAACACGCGTACGGCCGGCAAATCAGGGTGCTGATGCTTGGGCTGCGGCCCCAGGAAAACCAAGTGGCCGCTGGTCCGGGGGCAGGCCCCCAGCCATGACGTCGTGAACGTGTTCGTTCAGGGCATTCCGCTCCTCTAAGGAATACTTGGAAGCATCGATCGGCTCGAGAAATTCGACAAGGATATCGCCCGGGTGAATGACCAGTGAGCCTTTTTCCATGATGTGGTGAGCGCCCGAACAGGCCATCGGCACAATCGGCACGCCCGCATTAATCGCCATCACAACCGCGCCTTTTTTGAATTCCTGCAGGCGGCCATCCGGACTGCGCGTGCCCTCGGGGTAGATCAAAAACGACTGCCCGGCCTTGAGAGCTTCCGTGGCCTTCTCGACGCTGGAAATTGCCGACTCCCGAGCGCTTCGATTGACCGGGATGAACTGAGCCGCCAAGAAGGCTTGTCCCACGATGGGCCATTTGAAAAGTGATTCTTTTAGAAGAATGGCGATCCTTCGAGGAATGGCGCCAACAACAGCGGGCGCATCGGCTGAGCTCGTATGATTCGCGACAAAAAGGCAAACCTCCGGAGGGATACGCTCGAGGCCCCGGACGTGAACCCGCACGCCAACGGCCCTGACAAAAAACATGACGCCTTTCACACCCACCCAGTAAATCGGGTCAGGATTGCGGGTGATCAGCGTGTAGACCAGCAGCGGCGGCCCGACGAGCAGGATATACAGAGACAAGAAGACGCCGATAAAAAGAGTCCGGAGCATAGGCAGGCAAAACTTTCTCGAATCCCACGCCGCTGGTCAAGCGGAACGTGGAATCGACCGCACCGTTAACGAATGGGAATCGCGCTGGTCTCGCCGCGAAGCATCCCCTCCCGAATGTGGCGCGGCTTTTCAGCGGCGTGCGAAATCTCCATGACCTCGTAAAGGGTCTCTTTATTCTCACCGAGCCGGAATTCAAGCGAAATCTCCTTGTCTTCCCGGCGAACCCGCAGCTTGAGCAGATCGCTGGCCTTTTGCTCCTGAAGCCAGTGCTCCACGCGCCCGGGCACCTCGCCACCATTCCAGTTAAGGATGACATCCCCGGCCCGCAAGCCAGCCTGGGCTGCAGCGCCTTCGGAATCGACCGTGCTCACGACGAAAGGACCGCTCGGATCGTGCTCCGCGAAGAAGCCAAGCGCCGGTCGCCGGCGTTCCACGGTTCGCAGAGCCAAACCTGCCAACGCCAGGATCTGGTGATAGGGGAAGGGGTCCGTGCCCGCCACATATTTCCGGAAAAATTCGTCGAACGAGCCGCCGCCGATGGTCTCCGCGGCTAGTTGGACGTCCAGACTGTCTCGATACGTTTTCCCCTGCTTCGCAAAACTCGTATTCATCAAGCGCAAGACATCGTCCAGACTCTTTGCATTGCCGGTGCGGTCGCGAATGAGAATGTCGAGCAAGTCTCCCAGCACCTGCCCTTTGGTGTAATACGAGACGCTGAATTCGGGTTGATTGTAGAGAGGATATTTTTCCAGCCAGGCATCGAGGCTGGATTGCTCCGCGCTCTGCCAGCGATTTGCCGTGCGGCCTTCCAGCTCGGTGATCTGTTCGCCGAGGTCCGCATAGAACTGCTCTTTGCTCCAGATGCCGCTGCGTACAAGGGTGTAGGAACCGTACGTGTTCGTGACGCCTTCGGCAAACCACAGGGCGCGCGTATATTGCTCCTTCGTATAGTCGACGGGATCCAGCGACGCTGGCCGGATGCGCTTCACATTCCACAGATGAAAGAATTCGTGCGCCGCGACACCTGGCAAGTATTCATCCGAATGGACGCCAATCGCGGTCGAGTTCGCGTGCTCCATGCCACCGCCGCCGGTTCCTTTGCCAAAGTGGAGAATGAACGTGTAGCGTTCGAATGGAGCTCCGCCCATGAGCTTCAGTTCGTACTGACAGATGCGCTTCAGGTCCTCCTCAACCCGCTTCTTTTTCCAGTTGTCTCCGTGGATTACGACCTCGACGTGGGGCGATACTCCTGACAAGTCAAACTCCTGAAACTTTCCGATCTCAATCGGCCCGTCCGCAAGCTGGTCGTAGGTCTTTGCCATGATTGTGAACACTCTGGCACGGCTTACCTGTAACGTGCTTGCGAGCGAAGGGCTAGCAACTTGCCATTCGTAGGGGACATCCGGCATTTCGAGGAGGGTCTCTTCGGACCGGCGATCGGGGACGTACATCAGGATCATCGCGGGATTGATAAAGGCGTGCTCGCCATTGAGCTGCGAGGCGAACGGGCCGATTTCATCCCAATAGGTATCATAGCGGATCGCAATGGTCCCCTTCCCCGTTACCCTCCAGGATTGCTTATCCAGCTTTTCAATGGACGATATTTCTGTACCGGCAAGGGCCGTAACATTCTGGACGTGACTGCTGAAGTCGCGAATCTGATAGAGAGCGTTCCACGCCGCCATCTGCACGGTAACTTCTTTCATGACATTGGGAATGGTCATCGTCACGTGGAAGAGATGCTGTTCCGGGTGTGCAAGCGACACTTCGTATCGGATGGCGGCGCTGCTGGAGGAGCTAGACAGGAGAAGAAACAGGAAGCAGAGGAGCGCCAAAATCCGCAGAGTGCTCCGAGCCAGAGTTAAGATCACCGGGTTTTCGCCTTGCCCGCAAGTTGAACAACCGTGCCGAGTTTCTTCAGAAGTTTCTCGCACAAGCCATCAAAGCTGCCGTTGGACATGATGAGAAGGAGATCGCCCGGTTTGGCCTCGGCGCCAAGATGTTCCGCGATGGCGTCCGAGCTGTGAAACACGCGAGCGTCTTTGCCAAGCGTACGGACGCTTTCTGCAACCGTCTCGGGGTCAAGACGATTCTCGCCGCCCAATTGCTGGGCGCGAAAAACACCGCCGAGAATGACGCGGTCGGCGAGGGCGAGCGCCTTCGGCAACGCCTCCTGAAACACTTTCCGGCGCATGGAATTTGACCGCGGCTCGAGAATGGCCCAGAGCCGGCGTACGGGCCAGCGGCCGCGCGCGGCTTCGATCGTCGCTTTCACCGCCGTCGGATGATGAGCGAAATCATCGACCACCAAGACTCCCCCGATTTCGGCCTTCACATCCATTCGGCGCTTCACGCTGCGGAACGTCACAAGTGCGTTGGCAATCTCCGCGGCTGGGATGCGACGTCCATGCGCAACGATGAGCGCTGCCATGGCGTTCAAGACGTTATGGCGTCCCGTGGCGGCCAGCGCAAATTCTCCAAACAGCTTTCCATGATGGGCGACGCGAAAGCGCATGGTTTCGCCATCGATGGCGAAGCCGCTTGCCACCCAATCATTCCCATCGTTGAAACCGTACGTTTCTACCGGGCAGAAAGCCTTTTCCGCCGCGAGTCGCAAGACCGAGCCCGAATCGTCCACGTCGCCCCAGATGACCACGCGACCGCGCCTGGGAACAAGATTAACCAGACGGCGGAAAGCCAATTGGTACGTCTCAAAGTCAGGATAAATGTCGGCGTGATCGTATTCGAGCGAGGTAATGATCAGATCATCCGGATGGTAGTGAAAGAACTTTGGCCCGCGGTCCCAGAACGCGGTTTCATATTCGTCGCCTTCAAGAATGAACTCTTCCCCACCGCCAAGCCCATAACTCTTGCCAAAGTTTTCCGCCACGCCTCCCACGAGAAAATTCGGCCGCTTGCCCGCAGCGTAAAAAATCCAAGCCAGCATCGCCGTCGTGGTGGTTTTTCCATGCGTGCCGCTGACGACAATGGAATGTCGTTCGGGGAGAAAGACTTCCTCCAGAATCTCCGGCATCGAGCGATATGGAATCTTTCGGTCCAGCACTTCCTCCAGCTCGGGATTTCCGCGCGCGATAATATTTCCGATCACCACGAAGTCAGGTGTGGGCTGCAAGTGCGCGGCATCAAAAGTGTTGAAGAATGAAATGCCGAGACTTTCGAGCAGCGTTGACGCGGGCGGATAAACTCCTGAATCCGAACCGCTCACGCGAAAGCCGCGCTCGCGCAGCATCCCGGCCAGAGGCGCCATCGCCGATCCGCCAATCCCGATCACATGCACGTGCTTCGCTTCGCTCAAGCCACCACCGCCGGTTCCAGGAATTCGAGTGTGCCTTCCCCATCTGCGTCCAAGCGCGCCTTTATGCCCAGGGGTATGGTAAGCATGGGCCGCACGGTATGCCCAACTGGTGCGCCGAAAATGACCGGGACGCCAAGCGGTCTCAGAATTCGCGCGCAGACTTCCCGGACTGTGGGAGCCCCGACCACCGCCGCGTCACTTTCCGGAAAATCTCCCAGCACAACCCCGCGCACCTCTTCAAATTTACCGGCTTGTTTCAAATGCATCAGTACGCGATCCACCTGATAGGGCTTCATGCCGCGATCTTCGAGAATCAGGATCGAATCTTTAGTGTCCAATTCCCACGGCGTTCCGATCGTGGCCTCCAGCAGAGTCATGCATCCGCCCAAAACTCTGCCCATGGCCTGACCGGCGAGGACGGCTTCACCCCTCAGCCGCAGCTTCCATCCGCCTTCCGCCCTGCCCACCGCTTGAAGAAATGAACTCTCATCATAGCCTTGGCGTGCACCCGGACCAGCGTTGAGCCCGGCGGCAACCATTGGACCGTAGAAGGTTACCCACTTGCGCGTTTGCCACAGAAAGATCTGCAGAGTGGTGAGGTCGCTGAATCCAATCACGCACTTGAGATTCGCGAGGCTCTTCTCCAGTTCGAATTCCAGAAGGTAATTCGATCCATAGCCGCCGCGCAAGGCGACAAGTCCGTCGACCTGATCGGAATTCAGGGGCCCAAGAAAACCATTGGTCCGCTCCAGGGACGGACCGGCAAAGTACCCTTCCGCTTTGCTGTCTTGATTGGCGACGACCTCGAAACCGTGCCGCTTCAGCTCTGCGAGCCCCGCAATCATTGCAACGGAATCAGCGGGAGAGGCGGGTGCGAATACTCCAAGCCGCGAACCAGCGGCGAGTGCCTTTGGTTTTCGTGCCGCTCCGTTGTTTTCGTTCATTCTTGATGGCCCTCGATGGGAACCACCTCGGTGATCACACCCTGGCGATTGAGCTGAGCGAGAATTGCCTCTTCCTGCTTGTGGGTCACATCCGCCTCGAATTCCACGATAGAAGTTGCGCCCGCCATCGAAGTGCGCAAATGCTGCAACGGAATTTTCATGCCCGCCATCATCCGCTGAATTTCCGTGGCGAGGCTATCCGCTTGACTCGTGGTGATTCGGAACACCATAAGCCGGCACTTCAAATTGAAGTATTGCTCCGCCCAGCCAATGGCCGTCAAGCCAAAGAGCACGAGCCCCGTTGCATAGCCGGCAACGGCGTAAAGGCCTCCCCCAGCAGCCATACCGATGGCGGCCTCTACAAATATCGTCGCCGCAGTGGTCATCCCCAGGACGCCCCCCGGTCCGCGCAGAATGGCGCCCGCTCCAAGAAAGCCGATGCCCTGGACGATATTGGAGGCGATTCGCGTGCCGCTCGAATCGCCAAGGCGGTGTGCAATTTCGCCGGACAAGATAGTAAACAGCGCGGTAGCCAGACACACAAAGAGGCTGGTGCGAATCCCGGCTGGACGCCGCCGCAAAACGCGTTCAAAGCCGATGATCGCGCCCAACGCCGCCGCGACCGTCAGCCGTAGAAATATTTCATGAATGGAAAGCATCGCCCCAGCGGCCCACCACACGCCTGAACGAAATTCTAGCTATTTACAATTTGAATTGCGTCAATTTCGCGAAGTGGCGTGCCCTAGCGTGTATCTCGCTGCGCTTCAAGTGCCGCAGCCGGTCCAGGCCGAATTTCTCGACGGTAAAGCTCCCCAGCACCGAGCCGTAGACCATGGCGCGGCGCAGCGAAGCGTCACTCTTACTGCCACAACCCGCCAGGTAGCCCATGAAGCCGCCAGCGAAGCTGTCGCCGGCGCCGGTAGGATCGTGCGGCTCTTCGAGCGGGAATGCCGGCACGCAGAAGACGCCACGCTTGTCCACCATCATGGCCCCGTGCTCGCCGCGTTTCACTACCAGCGTCGAAGGGCCCATCTTGAAGATGTGTTTCGCGGCGCGCAGTAAATTGTGTTCATTGGAAAGCTCGCGAGTCTCCGAATCGTTGATCATCAGGATATCCACGTGCTTCAGCGTCTCCCGCAGTTCTGCGTTCGAGCGCTCGATCCAGTAATTCATGGTGTCCAGGGCCGCGAGCTTCGGGCGCTTCTTCACCTGGTGAAGAACATCCCGCTGCAAATCCGGCGCGATATTTGCCAGGAAAACGTACTTTGACGCGCGGTACTTTTCCGGCAAGCGGGGCTTGAATTCCGCAAACACATTCAGTTCCGTTCCCAGCGTTACGCGCTCGTTCAAGTTCTGGGAATAACGCCCGGCCCAGAAGAAGGTCTTGCCCGTGGCTCTCTCCAGGCCGTCCGTGTCGATATGCCGGCCGTGAAAAATTTTCTCGTCTTCCTGGGTGAAATCGTCGCCCACGATGCCGACGAGACTTACGGGAGCGAAAAAACTGGCGGCCACGGCGAAATACGTCGCCGCACCTCCGACAGTTCGTTCTACCTTTCCGTACGGGCTTTCCAGGGCGTCGAACGCCACGGAACCCACAACGAGTAACGACACGAATTCCTCCTAGCAAATGTATTTTCCGAGAATGGCGGCGAGCCGCTTCTTGGTGGCTTTGGGAGCAACCTTCAAGTTCGTGACCAGCGCATGCTGCAGTGCCGCTCCGCACTTGCATGACCGGCTCGCGGACATCTCGCGAACCGCGCTTCGCAGAACCTTTTGCGCATTTTCCGCATTTTGCACCAGCGTGGCCATTATTTGCGCGGCCGTCACCGATTCATGCTGCGGATGCCAGCAATCGAAGTCCGTGATCATCGCGATCGTGGCGTAGCAGATCTCCGCTTCGCGCGCCAGCTTCGCCTCCGTCAAGTTGGTCATGCCGATAACTTCGAATCGCAACTCCCGATTTACCAGCGCTTCCGCAAGGGTCGAGAATTGCGGCCCTTCGATGCAGATATACGTCCCGCGGCGATGCACCTTCACGGCTTCGTGGACGCAGGCGTCGGCGAGCACTCCGGACAACGGTCCGCATGTCGGATGCGCGAAGGCGACGTGCGCGACGATGCCATCCCCGAAAAAGGTGCAGGCGCGGTTCTTGGTCCGGTCGAAAAACTGATCGGGAACGAGAAATTCCCCTGGCTGTAAGTCCTCTTTCAGCGAACCGACCGCGCTCACGGAAATGATGCGCTCCACGCCCAGCAACTTCATCGCATAGATGTTTGCCCGGTAATTGATTTCACCGGGCAGAATGCGGTGTCCGCGGCCGTGCCTCGCGAGGAACGCCACGCGTTTCCCTTCCAGCGTGCCGAGCACCATCGCGTCGGAAGGACTACCGAAGGGCGTTCTAACGCGTATCTCCCGTGCGTTCGTCAATCCGTTCATCTCGTAGAGTCCGCTGCCACCCATGATGCCGATTGCCGCCCTGGCTTCGGTCTTGGCACTTTTGGACATTTTCGGCTTCTTTATTGCCATTCTCATTTTCTCCCTGGGAATTGCCGCTCGAGCCCCGGTAACTCCACTTCGCTCGTTACACCCTGCTCCTGCGGCGATGCCGCGAACTCGTTAGCTCGCAAGGCCGCTGCTCTTGAGAATCTCGTTCACGGCGGTAAACGGATCTTTTTTCCGGTCCGCGACTTCTCCCGCGAGCGCCGCCAACTTCGCCTTTCCCGCTGCACCGCCGAGCGCGCGATCCAAAAGCCGCGATCCGAGCAGCTCGAGCAACCTGTTCTTCCAATGCTCCACATGTTTTCGCTGGCGCTCCCCGCTGGCCTCAAAATGCATTCGAAACTTTGCCACCGTCTCCGCAAGCCCTTCCACGCCTTTGTTTTCCGTGGCCACCGTGCGCACCACCGGCGGATGCCAGCCATCTCGCGGCATGACGAGCGAAAGCATCGCGAGCAGTTGTTGCTCGAGGCGGTCGGCACCTTCGCGGTCCGCCTTGTTCAAAGCAAAAATGTCGCCGATCTCCATCAACCCTGCCTTCATGTTCTGAATGTCGTCCCCCAGCCCAGGCACGAGCATGACGATCACGCAATCCGCCAGCCGCACGATATCGATTTCGTCCTGGCCAACGCCAACGGTTTCGATGAGTACCTGCTTCTTCCCGGCGGCATCCAGCAGCAGCGCTACTTCCGCGGTTGCTCGCGCCAGGCCGCCGAGAAAGCCGCGCGTGGCCATCGAGCGAATGAACATGCCGCCATCCCCCGCATGGCCTTGCATGCGGATGCGATCGCCAAGAATCGCCCCGCCCGAATACGGGCTCGTTGGATCTACCGCGACTACCCCAACCTGCTCCTGCTTTTTCCGGTAATAAGCCGCAAGCCGGTCAACAAGCGTGCTCTTTCCCGTTCCCGGTGCGCCGGTAACGCCCGTCAGATAGGCCTGGCCGGTATGCGGAAAAAGAAGCCGCAACAGGGCCTCCGCTTCCTGCTGATGATTTTCGATGGCCGTGATCGCGCGAGACACCGCCCGCACATTGCCCGCGCGCACTTGTTCCGCCCACGCTTCAACGGGCAGAGTCATATTTGTCCTGTCAAGCTTTTGGAAGAGGCCAGGCGCATCTCCCTATTATTTCTTGCCGAGGAGCTGCCGGGCAATCACCAACTTTTGAATTTCGCTGGTGCCTTCGCCGATGGTGCAGAGCTTCACGTCGCGGTAATATTTCTCCGCCGGATAATCCTTGATGAAGCCGTAGCCGCCGTGAATTTGCACGCACTCGTTGGCCACTTGCACGGCGATTTCGCTGGCAAATAGCTTTGCCATGCTCGCTTCGCGGGTGAAGCGCACATCCTTTTTATCCGCGAGCCACGCGGCCTGATAGACGAGCAGCCGCGCTGCTTCCACCTGCGTGGCCATGTCCGCCAATTTGAATTGCACGGCCTGAAATTCGCTAATCGCCTGGCCAAACTGCTTTCGCTGCTTGGCGTATTTCGTGGCCGCTTCGAGCGCACCCTGAGCCATTCCCAGCGCCAGCGCGGCGATAGAAATACGTCCTCCATCCAGAATTTTCAAGCTGCCAGTAAAACCTTCGCCTTCCGGCCCGAGCAGGTTTTCTTGCGGCACGCGGCAATCGTTAAAAATCACTTCCGAGGTGTCGCTCGCGCGCATCCCCAGCTTGTTTTCTTTTTTTCCTGGCCGGAATCCCGGCGTACCTTTTTCTAGAATGAATGCGCTGATTCCGTGCGAACCCTTCGATTTGTCTGTGACCGCCATGGCCACGCAATAATTCGCGTAGTGGCCATTCGTCGTAAACGTCTTTGCCCCGTTGAGCACCCAGTGCTTGCCATCGCGAACGGCCGTCGTGCGCGTGCCTCCCGCGTCCGACCCCGCCTCCGGCTCCGTTAGCGACCACGCGCCAATGGCCTTCCCCGAAGCCAGCGGCAAGAGATACTTCTGCTTCTGCGCCTCCGTGCCAAATTTGAAAATGTGGTTGGAGCACAGCGAATTGTGCGCCGCAACGATCAAGCCCACCGAACCATCCACTCGCGACAGCTCTTCAATCGCCAGCGCGTATTCGATGTAACCCAGCCCCGCGCCGCCATACTGTTCCGGAAAAATAACGCCGAGCAGCCCCATCTCTGCCAGCTTGGGCATGATCTCCATCGGAAAGTGGGACGCTTCGTCCCACTCCATCACGTGCGGAGTGATTTCGCCCTCGGCGAATTCCCGCACACTGCGGCGAAGCTGCTTCTGTTCCTCGGTGAAGCTGAATTCCACAGTTTCCTCGGGAGTCTATGGGTTTTGCCAATACGCAGACAAAGTTTTGCTTACTTAATTCTACACGACCGCTGCTACCAGCCCACCGGGTAACCGTTGGCCTTGTTCTGTTCGTCAAGCCATGCTTGCAACGGTGCAAAATAATCCGCCAGCGCCGAAGCATCCATTTGTTTCTCCCCCGTCAGCGTCTCGAGCGCTTCGGGCCATGGTTTGCTCTGCCCTATCGCCAGCATCTTGTTTAATTTCTCCCCAGCCGCCTTGTTCCCATAAATCGAGCACCGGTGCAATGGACCTTTGAGTCCCGCCTCGCGGCAGAGTGCCCTTTGAAACTGAAATTGCAGGATGCGCGCCAGGAAGTAGCGTGCGTACGGAACGTTTCCCGGAACGTGGTATTTTGCCCCCGGATCAAAATCCGACTCCGTGCGTTCCACCGGCGGCACGATCCCCTGATACTTCTTCCGCAATTCCCACCACGCTTTGTTGTAGTCCTGCGGCTTCACCCGGCCGGCAAACACTTCCCACCGCCACTTGTCCACCAGCAATCCGAAAGGCAGGAACGCCACTTTCTCCAGCGCCTGCTGCAGCAGGTAATCCGTATCGCCCGACGCCGGCGGCGCCACGTCAATCAATCCAATCTGCTTCAAGTACTCCGGTGTGACGGAAAGCGCGATCGTATCTCCAACCGCCTCGTGAAAGCCGTCATTGGCGCTGCTCTGGAAAAGCGGCGGCTGCGTATTGTACGCGCGTTGATAAAAATTGTGCCCCAGTTCGTGGTGAATCACCCGGAAGTCTTCCTCCCGGATCTGAATGCACATCTTGACGCGCAAATCATCTTTCGAATCCACGTCCCACGCGCTGGCATGGCAAACCACGTCGCGATCCGCCGGTTTCGTGAAAAGCGATCTCTCCCAAAACGTTATTGGCAGCGGCGCAAACCCCAGCGACGTGAAAAAGTTCTCTCCGTATTTCACCATCCCCCGCGGATCCGTCTTCCGGTCTGCCAGGATCTTCGTCAGGTCATAGCTCGCCGGTGGCTTCGGCGAATCCATGAGCGAATAGACATTGTTCCACTCCTGGCTCCAGATATTTCCCAGCAGATGCGCCGGAATCGGTCCGCGCTCCGGAACCAGCGCATTCCCATATTTTTTCCGCAGTTGACCTCGCACATACGCGTGCAGCGACAAATACAGCGGCCTTAGTTGCTCCCACAGCCGGTCCTCTTCCTTCGCAAACGCATCCGGCGGCATGTCGTAATTCGAGCGCCACAGCGCACCCACGTCCGCATATCCCAACTGTCGCGCTCCCTCATTTCCCAGTTCCACCATCCGCACGTACCGCTGACGCATCGGCGCGCCAATCGCATGCCATCCGGTCCACGCCCGCTTCAACTCTTCCGGATCACGGCTCTCGGCCATCAGTTTTTCGACTGCGGTCACGTCCAGGCACTTTTCCTTTTCTCCGCCTGGACACCACTTCCCTTTTCCATATTCCCCGTCCAGCGACGCCAGGATCTGCGCCAGCTCTTTCTGTGCCTTCGGATCATCCGGCGCCGGAAATCCCGCCGCCAATTCCAATAGCAGCCGTTTCCGCGCCGGCTCCGGCGATAACTGCAGTCCGTCAAAACGGTGCGCCTCTTTCGCGTACTTCGTGGCCGCCGTGTTTGCTGCCTCGCCCGCTTCGGCGGCGATCTGCTCCGTGTCGTCGGTAATGAAATTCTCCTGTACCCACCCGGCCCGCGAAGCCTTCACCCCCAGGTCAAACAACCGCTGCTCCGCGTCCTCGATAAATTTCTGCGCCTCCGCTGCCGTTACGGAAGTTTTCTTCCCTGGCTCTTTTGCGGCCGTCGACTGTCCTGCCGCAGATCCCCGGACAAAAAGCACAATCGCAATTGCGCAAACAAAATGAACCAGCCACTTCATTCTTCTTCTCCTCATGCCCCCACCTTCTGCGTCTTGCCAACGACATCCTGCAGCACCACGAGCGCTCTCTCGATCCCCGCCCGGTCCACATCACAATGTGTAACGAACCGCACCGAATGCAGCGCCGTATCCTGCGCCCAAACGCCGTGCGGATGAAGCGCATCGCACAGCTCCACGGCGGTTTTCCCGGTCTTCGAACAGTCAAAAATAACGATGTTCGATCGAACCTTCTTCGGATCGATCGTCAACCCCGGAATGGCGGCGATGCCCTCCGCCAGCCTCTTGGCATTTTCTTGATCGAGGTGCAGCCGCGCCGGCGACTTTTCCAGTGCAATCAATCCAGCCGCGGCGATCACGCCCGCTTGTCGCATCCCGCCACCGAACATTTTCCGGTAGACCCGCGCCTTTTCGATGAACGCCTTGGTGCCCGCAATCATCGATCCAACCGGAGCGCCCAGTCCCTTGGACAAACAGAACATTACCGAATCCACTTTTCGCGTCATTTGCGCCACGTTATCTCCGAGCGCCGTCGCTGCATTAAAAATCCGCGCGCCATCCAGATGCACTTTCAGACTCGCGGCATGCGCGTGGTCGCAGATGTCCGCAACCTGCGCCGTCGGATAGACAGTTCCGCCCGCCATGTTGCTCGTGTTCTCCAGGCACACTAGCGCGGTCTGCGAATCGTAATAGATCTTCGGCCGGATGACCGCCTCGATTTGTTTCCACGTCAGTATCCCGTCTTCCCCCCGAGCCGCTCGCGGCATGCAGCCGGCAATCGCCGACATCGACGCCAACTCATACAAATTCACATGGCTGCGCTCTTCACAAATCACCTCGTCCCCATGATGCGTCCACACCTTGATGGCGGTCAGATTCCCCATGCATCCCGTCGGAACAAACAGCGCCGCTTCTTTTCCAAAAATCTCAGCCGCGCGTTTTTCCAGCCCGTTGACCGTTGGGTCTTCTCCGTATACGTCGTCGCCGACCTCCGCCTCCGCCATCGCTCGCCGCATCTCTGGCGTAGGCCGCGTCACCGTATCGCTCCGCAGGTCCACCGCTCCCGCCGGAATCTTCCCCGCCTCCCGAACCTGATCCGGGTCCACCCTCTGATTCCCTTTCGCCACCGTGTAACCCATATTCTTCTCTTCTCCGTCTCTGTGCCCTCTGTACCAAAACTCGTTTTCAACTACATCGCAAGTTGACCCGTTCCGAGTCTCACCTCATCAACTCCACAAAAACTTCATTCGAAACACTCAATCTTCGCGGCGCCAGCCGGACCACGCTGCCATCTCGCTCCACCAAACCCGCCGACGTCAGCGGATCGAATCGCTCCATCACCGTCACTCCATACTCCCGCTCGATTCGCGCCACATCAATCCCATCCAACTGCCGCAACCCAAGAAACAACTCCTCCTCCAGCGCGCTCTCCGCCGTCAGCCTTTCATGCTGCTCAATGGGCAATCCTCCGCCCTGCACCGCCGTCACATAACCTGCGGCATCATGCGCGTTCGCCCACCGCTCCGTCCCCGAAAACGAATGCGCCCCAGCCCCAAATCCCAGGTATGCCTCGCGCCGCCAGTATTTCAGGTTGTGCCGCGATTCGAACCCCGGCTTCGCCCAATTCGATATCTCGTAGTGATGATACCCGGCCGCCCGCAATACCTTCTGCGCCATTTCGTAATAGTCGGCCATTTCGTCTTCGCTTGGCACGGCCCCAGCGCTGTACTTTCTCCCACCCTGCAGCAACTCCTTGCCCAGCCTGCTCTCCTGATCAATCTCGAGCAAATAAACCGAAACATGCTCCGGCGCCAGCGTCCCCAATTCATGCAATGACTGCCGCCAGCTCTCCTTCGATTGGTGCGGCAAACCCGCAATCAAATCAAAGCTGATGTTCCGAATACCGGCCTCGCGCAGTATCGGCACAGCCCGGAAAATATCCGCCCGCCGGTGCATCCGCCCCGCCGCCACAAGCTCCTTATCCGAAAACGATTGCAGCCCAAAACTCACCCGGTTGATCGCCGCGCGCACCCACGAGGCCGCTTTCTTCGCTTCAATGGTCTCCGGGTCCGCCTCCAGCGTCACCTCCGCAAGCTCCGCCGTGAATGTTGATCGGATCGCGTCCAAAATGTCTTGAAGGTTAGCAGGATCAAGCAGGCTAGGCGTCCCCCCGCCAATGTAAACCGTGTCCACGACCAAGTCTTCGCCCGCGATCTCGCCGTTTCTTCGTTGGGGCACAGCACCGCTGCGCTCCAAACGCCCATCCCAATCCACCCCCACCGCCTTTAGCAATTCCCGATGCTCCCGAATCTCCCGGCAAACCGCCTCCACATAAGGCGCAAACTGGCTACTAGCCACCACTCCCGTATGAAAATTACAATAGGTACACTTCGTCTGGCAGAACGGCACCTGCACGTAAATCCCCAGCTTCCTCATCACCCAAAAACTCTAGCACACCCTGCCCCAAACCCCGCCAGAAGCGCAGCTCGCCTCGCGTGAACGAACCAAAAATAAGGAGATAGAACATATCCGGCAGACTTGAAAAAACCTTATATAGACCTGGCCGGAATCTTAGTATGCTTTTTCATGGAGTCGGCGCTCAATCAGCCAGCGCCTTCACCTGTAGCCGCCGGTCGCGAGGGCCGTCAAACTCGCAAAAGAAAACGCCCTGCCACCGCCCTAGCACCAGCTTGCCGCCCTCCACGTGGACGATTTGACTCGCTCCCACAAGCACTGCTTTCACATGGGAGTCCGAGTTGCCCTCGCCGTGGCGGTACGGCCACGTCGCGGGGACCAGCCGGTCCAGAGCGCCTTCGACGTCGCGGGCGACATCCGGGTCCGCGCATTCATTGATGGTGATTGCTGCCGTGGTGTGCGGCACATACAAATAGCAGATGCCGTTGGCGACGCCGGACGACGCAACCGCCTTTTGCACTTGCGCCGTCACATCGACGAGCTGCGTGCGGCGATCGGTTTTCACACTCAATGTCTGCATGGAACTCCCTCCCTGTCCGGCGCCGGGATTCTAGCATGCAGCATTCCTGAATGAGTGGAGAGTTCCTATGTTTTTGTAGGAGCGACTTCAGTCCGTCCTCTTCTGTAACGCATGGAATGAATTATGGATAGCGGCCCCTGACTTAAGGCAACTGAACGATGAAGTGATGCCCGATTTTCTTTCCCGTCGAAAGTTTTTGCAACTCGCGGAGGCCACCTGCCCCCCATCGTGCCAAGAAAGGCAGCAGGCACAATTCCCGCTCCTGCAGGCCTTTGTGCGGATGCAACAGTGACTCCAGGTATTGTACGTGAGCCGAGATCAGCCCCGCCTTCTTGTCCTGTGCCCGGCCCGCTTTCCGGCGCAGTTTGTTAATGTGAAATTCGATCCTCTTCCGCGCTCTTTCAACCGTGCCTTTCAACGTAGGATCGAGCTTCTCGATCTGCTTGCCGAGTTGCGCCAGCATCTTCGCGATCTGTTTTTGGTTTCGCTCGAACTTTTTTGCCAGAGAGCCGGGCACCGATCGACCCTCCATTTTGTGCCGCAACTCCTGCGGCCCTCCCCAAACATTCTCAACAGTCAGGCCATACCGGTGTAGAAGTTTCTTTGCCTTCGCGTCGACCAGCGTGAATCCCGCGCGCGGCAGCATCCCCGGCATCCTTCCAAGCAGATGCCGGTACACAACTTCCGATTGCGCAAAATAAGAGATCTCCGCCGGACCCGCGATATACGCCGCGGTGGGAAGCAGATAGTCCTGCACCACCGGCCGGAAGAGCGCATTGGGGCTGAAGTTTTCCGGCTCGGTATGCGTCATGTGCACCAGCTCGTCCCGCGTCCAGGTTTTCTCGCCGGCCTGAAATTTTCCCGCGCTTGCAGTGATGACTTGCCTCACGCCATCGGCCAGATGGAACAATAATGTGCTGCGCGAGGTCACCTTGACCTGGGCATCGAATCCCGCACGGTCCAAATCCTTCCCGCGCTGCAGAAGCTTTTCGTTCAACGCATCCCATTCCGCAAGCGCGTGCTGGTAAAGCGGCGCCGCAACTTTGTGGAAGCCGGTATCGAGCGGGTCCATCAGGATCAGCCCCTGCTGCGCAAACAGACGCGCGAATAATTTGCCGAACGCGCTGCCGTACGTTTCCTCCGGCCGGTAGCTTTCCATCAGATATTGCGCGAGCAGGTCGCTACCTTGGTTCGCAAGCAATTCTGCGGCTTCTTGTAGAAGAGGCTCAATCTGTGCGCCAAGCGGAATCCGTCCCACCGGCCGCCCCGTTTCCGCGATGAGGGGCAATTCAAAGCGGATCAATTTGCCCTGGTCGAACCACGTGGCGTGACGGATCTCGTTGAGATCGTGATCTTCCGTCGCCATCCAAAAAATCGGCACCGCAGGAATTCCGCCCCGCGTCAACTCCGCGGCGATCTGGACAGCCGTCAACGCTTTATAAACGGAATAAGCCGGCCCGCTGAACAGCCCTACCTGCTGCCCGGAAACGACAGCGACTGCGCCTTTCTCAAGCCGGTCCAGGTTGGCCAGCGTTTCCGCTCCTGCCCCGAGATCGATGTTCTGTTTGCGAAGAATGGAAGTTACTTCTGTCCTGCGCTCGCCTGGATAGTCCAATTTTCGAGCCGAGCGCTTCACCGCCAGCATGGCCGGCGGATGAAAGTAGAATGACTTCACTTTTTCAAAGTGATCCAGGTATTCAAGAAAGAGCTTCGGTTGATGGGGAAGCTGCCGGAAGGCAAGGGCGTGACAATCCATGAGCGCTTATTAGATGATACCCGCGAAGAAACGTCTCATCAATTCTGTCCGCTCGTTCTAAATTAGGCCCTGACCGCGGCCGGTTCCAGGGTTCGAAGGAGCTCGCTAAGACGTTTCTTTTGTTCATCGTGCAGCGGGAGTAAAGGCAAGCGTGGCAGACCGCCGCGGTATCCGCGCTGATCCATTGCGTATTTCACTCCGGTGAGGCCCAATTCGGAAACGATCAATTTTGACGCGCGAGCGACCAACGATTGCAGTTCGCGAGCTTTTTCATGATGCCCCTGGCGGATCAATTCAAATAGCTTCACACATTTTTCCGGCAGCGCGGACGCCAGCGCGAGAATTCCTCCCCGCGCGCCGACGACAAACGAGGGATAAAGAGTCGCGGCATTGCCCACCAAAACGTTGAACGCGGGTGGCGCCGCAGCGACAAAATCCGCAGTGCCCTGTACATTTCCAGAGCTGTCTTTTATGCCGATGATGTTGGGATGCTCGGCGAGCGCGGCTACTTCCGCGGCGCCCAAAGTGATGCCGGTGAATTGCGGAATCGAATAGAGCATCACGGGAATTGGCGATTCGTCGGCGACGCGGCGGAAATGAGCGACCAACACTTCGGGTTTGTACGCCGGTTTGTAATAATGCGGCGGTTTCACCAACGCCGCGTGGTAGCCAAACTCCGCTGCCCGTTTCGTGCGCTCGATGGTCTCCGCAGTGGACTCCGCGCCAGTGCCGGCGAGCAGTTTTTTCTCTTTCGCGGATGCTTCCTTCACCGTGACGAGAATCGCGTCCATCTCCGCGCGTCGAAGCAGCACGGATTCTCCCGTGGAACCCAGCGCGACGTAGCCCGCAAGATCCGTCGAGTTATAGAGACGAAGATTGTGCTTCAGGTCAGCAAGGGAAACGGATCCATCAGACCCGTAGGGAGTGGTCAACGCAGCGAAAACTCCGGAAAATATCACGACTCAATCTCCTGAAGCAGGCACGCCGGAAGCGGCGGCCTGTCCGCGATGTAAATCCTGCAATGCGGCGACTTCCGTTCCCTGCTCGAGAAGCGCGCGAATTCCGCGAGCGGCGGCATGGGCCGCGGCAAGCGTCGTGATGCACGGAATGTTGTAACGGATCGCCGCGCGCCGAATCGATTTTTCGTCGTAGAACGATTCGCGGCCCAGGGGCGTGTTGATCACCAGATCGATCTTGCCCGTTTTCACCAGGTCCACAATGTTCGGCCGGCCTTCGTTCACTTTGAACACCGCTTCGGCCTCGATGCCGGCGGATTCCAGGGCCGCCGCAGTTCCTCGAGTGGCAAGCAGGCGAAAACCCAGCGACGACAGCTCTTTTCCAAGGACCGCCAGATGCTTCTTGTCACGGTCGTTCACGCTGAGAAAGACCGTACCCTTGCGCGGCAAGCGCTGCCCCGCCGCAAGTTGCGCCTTTGCGAACGCTTGTCCGTAGGATGTCGAAATCCCCATTACTTCCCCCGTGGAGCGCATCTCGGGGCCGAGAATAGTATCGACACCGCGGAACTTGTTGAAGGGAAAAACCGGCGATTTCACCGAATAGAATTCGTGCACGGCAATTTCCGCAACACCGTTGTGCCGTACGATCGGCAAACTAATGTTCGCCAATTTCTTCCCGGTCATCAGTCGCGCCGCGACCTTCGCGAGCGGCACTCCCGTCGCTTTGCTCACGAATGGGACGGTGCGCGAGGCCCGCGGATTCACTTCCAGCACGTATACCGTGTCACGCTGAATCGCGTACTGCACGTTCATTAACCCGACCACTTTCAATGCCAGACCCAGCCGTTTCGTATATTCACGGATGGTATCGAGGATCGCAGGTGACAAACTCACGGGCGGCAGCACGCAGGAGGAATCCCCGGAGTGCACTCCGGCTTCTTCAATATGCTCCATAATTCCGCCAATGACCACGTCCGTTCCATCAGCCAGCGCATCCACATCGATTTCCGTCGCTTCCTCGAGAAATTGATCGATCAGCACGGGCCGTGCTGGCCCCATAAGCGCCGCTTGGGCGACATATTCCTGCACGGTGTTCACGTCATACGCGATCACCATCGCGCGCCCCCCAAGCACATAGCTCGGCCGGACCAGCACCGGCAATCCAATTTCTCCCGCCACGCGAGCCGCTTCTTCCGGCACCAGCGCGGTGGCATTGCGCGGCTGCGGAATCTTCAGCTCGTCCAGCAAACGCCCGAATCGGCGGCGGTCTTCCGCCAAATCGATCGATTCCGGAGCGGTGCCCACGATCGGCACACCGTTGCGCTTTAGCTCCAGCGCAAGATTCAGAGGGGTTTGACCGCCGAACTGAACGATCACTCCCTGCGGTTTTTCCCGCTCCACGATGGCCAGCACGTCTTCCAGTGTGAGCGGTTCGAAATAGAGGCGGTCGGAAGTGTCGTAGTCCGTCGATACCGTCTCCGGATTGCAATTCACCATGATCGTTTCGAAACCGTCTTCGCGCAGCGCGTATGCGGCATGGCAGCAGCAATAATCGAACTCAATTCCCTGTCCAATGCGGTTTGGCCCACTGCCCAGAATCATGACTTTGGGCCGCGCCTGGGCGTCCGATTCGTCTTCGTCTTCGTACGTGGAATAGAGGTAGGGCGTAAACGACTCGAATTCCGCCGCGCAGGTATCGACACGCTTGAACACCGGCGTCACGCCGTAACGCGCGCGCTGCAAGCGCACGGAAGCGGACGTGGTCCTCCATATTTGCGCCAATTGCTCATCGCTGGTTCCGTGGCGCTTCACCTCGCGCAACAATTCCTTCGAAGCCGTCTCCACGGTGACGGCCGCCGCGCGCCGATTCATGTTCGTCAACTCTTCAATTTGCTGGATGAACCAAGGATCGATCTTCGTCAACTCACAAATTTCCTGGGCCGGCAGCCCACGCTCCATCGCCGTCAGCAGCCAGTGGATCCTGTCGGGCCTCGGGGTGGC
Source organism: Candidatus Limnocylindria bacterium (assembly GCA_035490055.1). Classification (GTDB taxonomy): domain Bacteria; phylum Acidobacteriota; class Terriglobia; order Acidiferrales; family UBA7541; genus Acidiferrum. Next base: position 51,686 of record DATHIB010000073.1, read on the forward strand.
GAGTTTTTCACGCAGCAGCGAATCCGGCGTTTCCGACGGGGCACGCCACGGAGTGCTCGGCTCGAGCGAACGAATTCCCTTCTGCAGCGCCTCCTTGAAGGTCCGCCCGATCGCCATGACTTCGCCGACCGATTTCATCTGCGTTCCGAGAGCGCTGTCCGCGCCGGGAAATTTTTCGAACTGCCACTTGGGAATCTTCACCACCACGTAGTCGATGGTCGGTTCGAAGCACGCCGGCGTTTTCTTCGTGATGTCATTGGGGATTTCATCCAGTGACATCCCCACGGCCAATCGCGCCGCGATTTTCGCGATGGGAAATCCGGTCGCCTTGCTGGCCAGCGCTGAGCTGCGCGAAACGCGCGGATTCATTTCGATAACCACCATCCGGCCATTTTCCGGGTTCACGGCGAACTGCACGTTCGAACCGCCGGTTTCCACGCCGACTTCGCGGATAATTGCGGCCGAAGCGTCGCGGAGACGCTGAAATTCCTTGTCCGTCAGCGTCTGGGCAGGTGCCACAGTAATCGAATCGCCGGTGTGCACGCCCATAGGGTCGAAGTTTTCGATGGTGCAGATCACCACAAAGTTGTCGCGGAAATCGCGCATCACTTCGAGTTCATATTCCTTCCAGCCGAGCACGGATTCTTCTACCAGCGCTTCATGCACGGGACTCATGTCCAGAGCGTGCGCGATGGCCTCGCCAAACTCTTCCTTGTTGTAGGCGATCGAGCCGCCCGTTCCGCCGAGCGTGAATGACGGCCGAATCACCAGCGGAAATCCCAATTGATCGCAAAGCCGCAATGCGTCCTTCGCGTTGTTCACCAGGGCGGAGGCTGGCACTTCCAGACCAATCTTTCGGCAGGCGTCCTTGAACCACAGGCGATCTTCCGCCACCTTGATGGCGCGCAGCGAAGCGCCGATCATCTCCACTTTGCATTTTTCGAGGATGCCGCTTTCGGAAAGCTCGACGGCCAGATTCAGCGCCGTCTGTCCTCCGACCGTCGGCAGCAGCGCATCCGGTTTTTCCCGCGAGATGATTTCCTCGAGATATTCCTTGGTAAGCGGCTCGATGTAGGTACGATGCGCGAGTTCCGGGTCGGTCATGATGGTCGCTGGATTCGAATTCACCAGCACGACCTCGTACCCCTCTGCACGCAGCGCCTTGCACGCCTGGGCGCCGGAGTAATCAAACTCGCAAGCCTGGCCGATAACGATCGGACCCGACCCGATGATCAGAATCTTCTTGATGTCTTTGCGTTTGGGCAAGTCTTCAGTCCCCGGTTCTTAGTTCTCCGTTACCAGTTCTAAAAAACTTCCTGCCTGAAGCCCCACGGTCCGTCACCACTTCACTCCATGGATACTCAAGACGCTCTCGACCTGCTCCCGATGATTCAACAACGTCGAGTAAATCGCCTTGTAATGGTCGCCCTGCTTCCATTCGATCACTTTGCGCGCGCTCGGGGCCGGCGAGGTCTTCCATCGCTTGCCATTCGAGCATGCAAACCGCAGTGTGAAAATAGCTGCTGCGCAACTCGCCATCGCCGTCCGGAACCCGAATCTCCATGTTAGGAAACGTTCGCTGCAGGTCTTCGAACAAAGCTGGCTTGTCAGCGCGATGGCGTTCCATCAGAACCCAGTGGCCCTGTTCGTGGACGTAAGCCGAAAGCGCCAGGTCGTCATTGTCCAGGAAGCGCAGGTTCAGAGTCAGCACGGGATAGGAATGATTCATCGCCCCGCGCTCGATCAAAATGTCACGCGTGACGGTGTACTTCTTCAAGTCGTATTGCTTCGCGAGCCCTTCCATTTGCTCCTTGCGTTGCTCCTCCATCGGATAACCGTGCTTGGTCTTGATGTTCAGCTTGGGAGTTTGGGCCGACGCAAGCGATGATGCGAACGCCGCAGCGGCGACCATCAGACACTTTTTGATATCTTTGCGCTTCGGCATATTCTCCCGTGAAACCTTTTTCACTGCCGCGAACTGCCCGGCTGCGCGAATTCCTTCATCAAATCCGTGAATTGCGCGAACAAGTAGTGCGAATCGTGCGGCCCGGGCGATGCCTCCGGGTGATACTGAACGCTGAAGAGCGGCAGCGACTTGTGGCGCATACCCTCATTGGTGTTGTCGTTCAAATTGATGTGCGTGATTTCAACTTTGCTGGATGGCAGTGATTCCGGATCGACGCAAAACCCGTGATTTTGCGCGGTGATCTCCACTTGTTCGGTGAGCAGATTTTTTACCGGGTGATTCGAACCGTGGTGCCCGAATTTCAGCTTGAATGTTTTTCCGCCAAGGGCCAGGCCGCACAACTGATGGCCGAGGCAAATGCCGAAGACCGGCACGCGGCCGATGAGCTTTTGAATATTCTCCACCGCGTAGGTGATAGGTTCCGGATCGCCCGGCCCGTTCGAAAGAAAGACTCCGTCCGGCTTCATCCCCAGAACGTCCTCAGCGGAGGTTTGCGCCGGGACGACGTACACTTCGCAGTGGTGGTCCACGAGCAACCGCAAAATGTTCTGCTTGATTCCGTAGTCGTAAGCCACGACGCGGTGTTTCCGCGTCTCCGCTTGCGCGTTCGATTCGCCCATCTGCTCGGACCATGGCGAAATCGCGACATCGACGGATCCCTTATCCCATCCGTATGATTTCCCGCAGGTGACGCGGCTGGCGAGTTCTTGTCCCGCCATGCCCGGCAATTGCTGGGCTTCGAAAATCAATTGTTCGGCGGGTGTCCCATCCGTCGATACAATGCCGCGCAGCGCGCCGACGTTTCGAATATGCCGCACCAGCGCCCGTGTATCGATATCCCAGATCACGGGGATCTGGTGCCGGTTCAGATACAACTGCGCCGTCTCCGCCGATCTCCAGTTGGAAGAGACCTGTGAAAATTCTCGCACGATGAGCGATTCGATGAATGGCCGCGAGGATTCCTCGTCCTCGGCGTTCGCGCCGACATTTCCGATGTGCGGATAGGTCAAACAAACGATCTGCCCGGCGTAGCTGGGGTCGGTGAAGACTTCCTGATAACCGGTGAGGCTGGTATTAAAAACGACTTCGCCGCCGCGGCGCGTGATCGCGCCCGCCGCGCGGCCGTTAAAGACGCGCCCGTCTTCCAGCGCGAGTATCGCGGGTCGGTGCTGAACTTCGGCCAGTGGGTCCTCCCGTATTTCTCATCAAAATGTGCCGGTCACTTCGTGTCGGCGTCCGTGGCCGAAAGCGAGCCGAAATGATCCACGGGCCAGTAAGCAAAGACGGCGCGCCCATAAATATACCGGCTCGCCACCGCCCCGAAGACGCGCGAATCGTTTGAGCTGATGCGGTGATCGCCCATCACGAAATAGCTGTCGGGCGGCACGAGTTTAGGCCCAAAATCGCTCAGGTCCTCGTACTGCGGCGGAACATAAGGTTCGCGCACAATCTTCCCGTCGACGTAGACGGCGCCCTGGCGGATTTGCACGGTTTCTCCCGGCAAACCGACCACACGCTTGATGAACGATTTCGAGTGATCGAGCGGATACCAGAATACGACCACGTCTCCGCGATGAATCGGCTCGAAGCGGTAGACAAATTTGTTGATGAAAATGCGTTCCTGGTCGGAGAGCAGCGGGGCCATGCTGGTGCCTTCGACTTTTACCGGCTGGTACAAGAAGACGATGATCACCAGTGCGAGACCGATGGCGATCAGCAGGTCGCGGGTCCAGACGCGAATTTCGTTGCGCAAGGAGTGCGGCGGCGCCGACCGCTCAGCGGCCGCACTGGAATCCGACTGCTCACGTCTTCCAATTGCCGCCGCTAGGTCAGCGGTCACAATTGAAGAGGATGCCGGAACTTGGGTCTCCGGTAAGGTCGAGGTCGCGGGCTGTTTCTCGTCCGGTCTTTCCATTTTTGGCTGCCTTGTATTTATAGCATGGCCATCGCGGCGCGCGCCAGATGCGTTTTATCACCGTGGCCCGCGGGGCGCGAAGACTGCCGCGCTTTCCCACAATTAGTGAGATTCACCAAATGCCGCCAATCGTTGCTCGCCGATGCTAGGTATTTATCGAAAGGCATGGAGGTTCTTTGAACAGGGGCGCAGTCAATTATTCGCCGCCGAGCGCGTAATTCAGCGCCGCCAGTGCGGCGATCACAGCAGTCTCCGTGCGCAGGATCAACCGGCCGAGAGAAGCTTCCAGAAAACCACAGCTTTGAGCCGCCTCGAATTCCGCATCTGTCCAGCCACCTTCCGGACCGATCGCGATGGTTGCCTTTGTCGCTTGCTGACCCTTCAAAACCATTCGCAGCGGCGAAGCGGTTGCTCGCTCGGAAAGCATCACGCGCAAACCATCCTTGCGAGAAGCAAATGTACTCTCTGGTTTTGCCACTTCGCCCAGCTCCGGCACGCGAACGCGCCGGGATTGCTGCGATGCTTCGAACAGAATCTTCTTCCAGCGCTCCGCTCGCTTCGCTGCCGCTCGAAGCAAGGCCTTTTCACTTCGCCCGGCCGCGAGCGGCACAATCGTGCTCACCCCCAGCTCCGTGGCCTTTTCAAGCGCCCATTCGAACCAGTCAAACTTCACCACGGCCAGCAGCAACGTAAGGTCCACGCTGGGGTGAATGGCGGGCAGCTCTTCGACCAGGGCGAATTGCACGCGATCGCGGCCGACACTTTCGATGCGGCCGAGCCACACTCGTTCGCCGTCGCTCAACTCGTAGAGCTGGCCGGTTTGGGCGCGCAGCACGCGTCCCAGGTGATGCGCCGCTTCGCCTTCCATGACTGCGGTCTCACCCGCAAATTGTCCCACGAAAAATCGTCTTCGCACGCGGAGATTCTATCTCAGGAGGAGGCTACTACCCGAAGATGTCTTTCACCTTGTCGAAGATCGAGGAGTTGCGGTCCGCGGGCTTATTGTCCACCTTCATTGTGGCGCCAAGCTGCTCGATCAATTTCCGCTGGTCCCGCGTAAGTTTGGTTGGCGTCATCACACGCACGTGATAGTACAAATCGCCTTTGCCACCCCCGCGCGGATCGGCCAGTCCCTTGCCTTTGATGCGAAACACGGCGCCGCTCTGCGTGCCTTCGGGGATCTTCAATTTTTCTTCCCCGTTCAATCCCGGCACTTGCAATTCCGTACCGAGAGTCGCCTGTGCGATGCCCAAGGGAATCGTGCAATACAAGTCCGCGCCGCGCCGTTCGAAGAACGGATGCTCTTTGACTTCCAGCACAACGTACAAATCGCCCGCCGGCCCGCCGTTCGGCCCGGGCTCGCCTTCGCCGCTAACACGCAGTCGTGTTCCCGTGTCCACGCCCGGTGGAATCCGCAGCTCAATAGTCTTTTCGCGCTCGAGGCGTCCCTGACCGCGGCACTCGACGCACCGCTCCTTCACAATTTGTCCAGCGCCCTGGCACCCTGGACACGTGCGCGAAATGGTAAAAAATCCCTGCTGATAGGCCAACTGACCGCGGCCGGCGCACGTCTGGCAGGCCTGAACGCCCGTGCCCTTCTTCGCGCCTGTGCCGTTGCATGCCTCGCAGTATTCCTGGCGCGGCAGCTTGATCTTGGTGGTCACACCGGCGGACGCTTCTTCGAACGTGAGCGACATGTCGTATCGCAAATCGGACCCGCGCTGCGTGCGGCCGCGTCCACGCCGCCCACCGCCTCCAAACAGATCCTCGAACCCGAAGAAATCTCCGAAAATGTCGTGAAAATCCTGGAAGACGGTGTGGTCAAATCCCTGACCGCCGCCTTGGCTGGAAAGCCCTGCATGACCGTAGGTGTCGTAAAGTTGCCTCTTTTGGGCATCGCTTAGCACGCTGTAAGCTTCGGTGCATTCGCGGAACTTTACTTCCGCCTCAGATTTGTTTTCCGGATTGCGGTCAGGATGCCATTGCAGCGCGGATTTGCGGTACGCGGATTTAATCTCCTCGACCGCCGCCGTTCGCGTCACGCCCAGCACTTCGTAGTAATCCCTTTGATTCCCCTTGGCCATGGAAACTCTCGAGCTCCTTTAGTTCACTGCTTTTTTCGATGCGGGATTCGGATGTACGGCTACACGCACCATTGCCGGACGCAGCACCCGTCCATGAAACACATATCCCGGCTGAAATACATGCAGAATGGTGCCGTCTTCGCGGTCCGTTGTTTCCGCGCGATCGACCGCCTGATGCAGGTGCGGATCAAATGACTTTCCAACGGGATCGATCCGCTCTACTCCGAGCTTCGTCACACTGTCCAAAAGCTGCTTGTAGATGAGCTCAAACCCCTTGCGGTAATTGTCGTATTCGGACTCGCGGTGCGCCGCCAGAGCGTGCTCAAATCCGTCGATCACCGGAATGAGCCCTTCGATCACCCGAGCGGTGGCGCGCCTCGAATCTTCAAAACGCTCCTTCTCAATGCGCTTCCGGTAATTGTCAAAGTCGGCTTGCCGCCGCAGCAGCGTCTGGCGCAATTCTTCCAGGTCTGCCGTGAGTTTGGCCATCTCCGCGTCGGCTTTCGCCGTGTCAGCAGCCACAGCCTGAGCTTCCGCGGATGGTTCGACGTTCGCGTCGTCGGGATCTTTGTTGATATTGAGATTGATCTTTAGTTCCTTGTCGCTCACGTTTCGACTTCTCCTATGCCAAAAAGTCTTCAAGTTTTGCTCAGCGCTTCGCTGAAGAGCTGCGCGACGTAGGCCACCGCGGTCATGGCCCGCTCGTAATGCATGCGCGTCGGCCCCAGCACGCCAAGCGAACCCTGCACCAAATCGTTCCTGGTGTACGCCGCGCTGATCAGGGCCAGGTCTTCGCCCGCCTCGGAAATTTCCTTTACGCCGATCTGGACGTGCACCGGTTCGAGCGTCTCAATGCAAGCATTCAGCACCGTCACGAGCCGGTGCTTCTCCTCGATCGCTGCAAGCAAATCGCGCATTTGCGCCTGGTTCGCGAATTCTGCAGCGCCGACGATTTGTGACGTTCCCTCCACGTGCACGTGCAGTGCCGCTTCGTCTCCCAGCACCGCCGGATCGCATAGCGAGAGGGCGCTCTGCACGATGCCTTCGTAGCGTTCGCGCTCTGTGGCTAATTTTTGCAGCAAGTCGCTGCGAATCGCTTCCAGCGTCCAGCCTGAATAGTGCCGGTTCAAGAACTCGGCGGTCGCATCCAATTCCAACTGAGCAAACAAGCGGTGCGGCCGCAGAATTTTGTCCCGCGTATTTCCGCCCGGCGAGATCAGCACCACCACCACGCGGCCGTCCGGCAGCAGCCACATCCGCGCATGTTCCAAAACGGTCTTGCCCAGTGGCGGCGACACAATAATGCCGAGACCGTTGGAGACCTCCGCCAGCACGTGCCCGGCGCGTTCTGTGATTTCCGCGGCGCTGGTGGCGCCGCCCATTTCCCGCTGGATCCATTCGCGGTCCACCGCAGTAATCGTGGCTTGCGACGCAATCTCTTGGGCAAAAAACCGATATGCCGCAGGCGTTGGCACACGCCCTGCGGAGGTATGGGGTTGGTACAGAAATCCACCGTCCTCCAGGTCCGCCATAACGTTGCGAATGGTTGCAGTGCTCAACGTCTCTTCGAAGCCTTTCGAGATCGCGCGCGAGGACACCGGCTCGCCCGTCTCGATGTATGCGCGCACGATGTCCGCCAGGATCTGGCGGTTACGCCGTTCTTGGAGCGCTGAATCCCTCATAGCAGCACTCTACTCCTAGTGCTAAAGAGCGCTACTTATATTGTAGAAAGCGTGTCAAGCGCGGTCAACGTGGGTTCCCGCCCATGCTGGCCTAAAGACGGAAGGGGCAGGATTTGTCATGCCCCCAGACCGAATCTCGCCATCTCCATGGGTGCAACGAAACGTTTGTCAGTTCGCTGGTTGCTTGACAAACTAATTGTTATCGATTTGCGCGCGCTGGAGCTTGTCGGAATAATCGATGTACACGGTTTTCCACTCGGTGAAAAAATCGATGGCGGCGATGGCCGCTTCACGGTGGCCATTGCCGGTTTGTTTGGTTCCGCCGAAGGGCAAGTGGGTCTCCGCGCCAATCGTCGGCGCGTTTACGTAGACAATTCCGGTGTAGAGATCGCGAGTGGCCTGGAAGGCGCGGTTCACATTCCGCGTGTAGATCGAAGCTGACAAGCCGTACGGCACGCCATTCGCAACATCTGTGGCATGTTCCAGATTGTCGATCGGAATCACAGACACGACCGGCCCGAAGATCTCTTCCTGCGCCACGCGCATTCTCGGCGAGCAATCGCCAAACACGGTCGGCGCGTAGAACCAGCCCTTCGCGTGAGCACCGCTGTCCAGTCGAACTCCCCCGGTCAGTAATTTCGCGCCTTCATTCTTGCCGATCTCCACGTAGCTCATGACCGTTTTCAATTGTTGCTCGTTGATGCAGGGCCCCATTTCCGTGTCCAAATCCAGCCCATTGCCAACCTTTAGCGACTTCACCCTCTCCACAAACCGATCCATAAAGTCCTTGTACACGCTCTTGTGGACCGCCACGCGGCTCGCTGCCGTACAGCGCTGCCCCGTCGTGCCGAAGCCGCCCCAGACCGCTCCGTCCACCGCGAGATCGAGATTGGCGTCATCCATGACGATGATGATGTTCTTCCCGCCCATCTCCAGGCTGTAGTGCTTGAAGTCCGGCGCGCAAGCCTGCGCGATGATTCGCCCCACTGCCGTTGAGCCCGTAAAGCTGATCACCGGGACATCCTTGTGCTGTGACAACGGCGCTCCCGCTCCCGGGCCGTCGCCGCTGACCAGATTCACAACGCCCCGCGGCACGCCCGCCTCCGTCAGAATCTGCACCAGGTGATACGACGAGAGCGGCGTATCCTCCGCGGGCTTTAGCACCACGGTATTTCCGCTGATCAGCGCCGGCATCATCTTCCACGACGGAATGGCCGCCGGAAAATTCCACGGTGTGATCATTCCGCAGACGCCAACGGACTGGCGCACGCTCATCGCAAATTTATTGGGCAATTCCGAAGGCGTGGTCTGTCCGAACAGCCGCCGCCCCTCGCCGGCCATGTAATACGTCATGTCGATGGCTTCCTGGACATCGCCGCGGCTCTCCGCCAGGACCTTGCCCATCTCGCGCGTCATGTCCTTCGAAAACTCTTCCTTGCGTTGAAGCAACAACTCCGCCGCGCGAAACAAGATTTCCGCCCGCTTCGGCGCCGGCATCAGCCGCCATGTCTTGTACGCCTCTTTGGCCGCGTCCACGGCGGCGTCCACGTCCTCGCCCGTCGAAGACACGAACATCCCGATCAATTCATCCGTGTTCGCCGGGTTGCGGTTTTCGTACGCTTTCCCGCTCCGCGATTCCACCCATTCGCCGTTGATAAAATTCTTAAAGATCCGGGATGCGACTGCCGTGGCCATGCTTCCTCCTCAGTCTCTGAAGCTTGCCGCTTTGCTTTTCGACTCGTCCTCTGTGGATCTGAACGCGAGACAATACCGCGTGGAAGCTAAAGTCTACCGTCGCCCGTCAACCTGGTCAAATTTCGACACTTCCCGGCATTCCCCCCGCTGAAGTGAAATGGCGCCAGAGATCCCCGGCGAATCCCTTACTTTCCAACGAGCATATAATGGGTGGTATGAAAGCACCGCGCTTCAACGGCTGACTTGCCTGCTTCCTCGTAGAGGGGTCCCTCTACCTAATCGCAGTCACGGTTGGTTCACTCATCCGCCTATTCACACAACGCCTAGCAGCGGTCGGGCCTCCGTGAGTAATCGCCCGGCTAGATTAATTTTTCTTACCCACCATTACCACTCCGCCCTTCATTACCCACTTCACGTTATTGAGCACAACGTTGACGTCAGTCAGGGGATCGCCCTCTACGGCGACAAGGTCCGCAAAATATCCGGCCGCCACTGCTCCCAACTCTTTTTCTTTCCCCAATAGCTCCGCCGCATTGGTCGTCGCGGTACGCAACGCCTGCTCCGGCGTCATTCCCGCTTTCACGAGCCAGCCCAGCTCGCGAGTGTTCTGTCCAAACATCGTGTAGATCGCATCCGAACCCATCGCAAACTTCACGCCCGCCTTGAATGCCTTGCGTGCCGTCTCCAGATTCCTTGGAATGAACGCTTGCAGCTTCTCTTTGTATCCCGCGGCGTACCCGATCTCGTCGCCGTTTTCGATGTAGTAGCGGTTGTGATCGATCGTCGGCACATAAAATGTTCCGCGCTTCGCCATCTCCTCAATCGTGGCATCGTCCATGTCCGTCGCATGTTCCAACGAATCCGCCCCCGCGCGTACCGCATCCCGCGCGCCATTCGGTCCGTACGAGTGGATTGCAATCTTTTTCCCAAACTGGTGGGCCATTTCCACCGCCGCCTTCATCTCTTCGTAGGTGTACGTCTCGAATCCCGTCACGTCGTCGTCCGTCCCGGTCGATCCGTACATCTTGATTACGTCCGCTCCCGCCGCAATCTGCTGCCGTACCGCCTTCAACACTTCCGGAACGCCATCGGCGATCCCCCCTGCGGGCGGATTCATCCCCGGCTTGTACGGCGTGTTCGTGATATACAGCCCGTACCCGCACACAAACATGCGCGGACCGATCATTTCTCCGCGGTTGATCAAGTCCCGCATGGCGATGTCCATGTATTGATCCGCGCCGAGATCGCGCACAGTCGTCACGCCGGCCTCCAGGGTACGCATCGCGCCTTTGCGGGCCAGAAATACTTCCACCGCCGGAGGATTGTTCGTGAGTTGCTTCAGCATCGGCTCGCCCGGAGTTTCGTCGGTGTAAATCGTCAAGTGCGTGTGCACGTCGATCAGACCCGGCAATCCCGTGTATTTCGAGAGATCTATCGTCTCCACGCCGGCCGGGATCGCCGATGCATCGGTCATCACATTGCGAATACGGTCACCCTCCACGATCACGACGGCATTCGTCCAAAGCTTGCCCTTGGCATCCCAGAGCTTTCCGAAGCGCACGGCCTTGACAGTCTTGGCGCTCGGCTTTTCCTGCGCGTAAATCCCACCTACATACAACGCACCGAGAACAGCCGCCAGGAGAATCCTCATCGGTTTCATGGAACATTCACCCCTTCGTCTGCGCACACACGCCGTGCAATGTCTGACTTCTAATTCAGTTTTGGATGGAATGCAATCGCGAAGAACTGCGGGCTTACTACTGGCGGCGGGCCGTCTGAGAGGGTGTCGTTTTCTCGAGGGAAGAAGAACTCATGGGAGGCATGGGCGGCGCAACACCCGCGGTCTGGGAGCCAAGCCCCAATTGCTGAAGGGTTTTCGCATCGAGCTTTCCCGTCGGATTCAGCCCATGCGCTTCCTGGAATTTTCTCGTCGCTTCCATTGTCGAAGCGTCCCATTTCCCGTTCGGTTTTCCTGTGAACGAACCGTCTTTCGCGAGCGCTTGTTGGATCTCGGAAATGCGGTCGGGAGTAGGGGCTTTCTGCCCCCGCTCCCGGCGCTGCGATTTTTTCGATGACCTCGCCCGATGCGAAGAGTTGCGAGGCTTGGAAGAGGCGGATTTCTTTTGCGTCGCGCCCTGCGCTTGCGCCGAAGCTGCACACACACCAAACCCTGCTGCCACAAGCAGCGTCAGGGCCAGGTGGGTCGCTTTTGGCACTCGCATAGGCGTCTGTATTGGCTGTCGCTCAACCGCTATTGCTGATTGTCGGCCGGTACTTTGCCCGACAAGTAAAGCGTGAGGATCCGGTCGCTGTCTTGACGGCGAAGAACCTTGAATACCACATCCTCGCCATGCTTTAGTTTTGACACGGCCTTGCGGTGATCGGATACGGAACTCACCGCCTCACCGTTGATCGTCGAAATCACGTCTCCGCGGGTGAATCCCAAATCATCGGCAAACGACGCTGGATCGATCTCGGTCACCAGCACGCCCTTTTGCCCTTCCATTCCGACGCGGTGCCCGCGCTCCGGCGTTAACTCTTCCACGTGCAGGCCAAACTCCGTCGGCGCTGTTTCGCCAGGTTGATCGCCCATGCGCCCCGCCGTATTCGGGAACACCCGCGTGCGGTCTCCAACCTCAGCGGTTGCTTCTTTCTGCGCGCGGTCGCGAATATAGTTCAGCTTCACCTTGCTGCCAATGGGCGCCTGCGCAATGGGGTTCACCAGGTCATTCCCGGTCTTCACCGGCTGACCGTTCACGCTGGTGATCACGTCGCCGCCCTTCAATCCGGCCTTCTCCGCCGGACTTCCCGGCTCGACGGCTTCAATCACCACGCCGTAAGGAGCGCCCAGCGATTTCAGTGTAATTGCGTTCGTGCTCAGCTCTTCCTGGAAGCTGACTCCGATGGACCCGCGCGTGACGCGGCCCTGCTTGATGATCTGGTCGTAAACGTTAATGGCCGTGGTTGAGGGCAGTGCAAAACCCACGCCTTCATACCCGCGGCTGCCGGTAATAATCGCGGTGTTGATCCCGATCACTTGGCCGGCCAGGTCCACCAGCGGTCCGCCCGAATTCCCCGGATTGATCGCTGCATCGGTTTGCAGAAATCTCTGGAACTGATGCCCGATTCCGCCGCGGTCTTTTGCGCTGATGATTCCCGCGGTCACCGTAGCCTGGAGTCCGAAGGGGCTGCCAATCGCGAGGACCCAGTCGCCAACCTGCACGCCGTCCGAATTCCCGAGCTTCGCGATGGGCAGTTCCTTGCTCGCATCAATCTTGATCACCGCCAGGTCCGTATCTTCATCTACGCCGACGAGCTTGGCCGTGTACCTGGTGGTATCCCCGTTCAATTGCACTTGGATTTTCGTTGCTTGTTCTACCACGTGGTTGTTCGTCAGGATGTACCCGCGCTTGTCCACGATCACGCCCGAGCCCAGGCTTCGCTCCGCCTGTGGCGGCCCGTCCGGCCGTCCATCGAAGAATCGATCGAAGAAGTCCTGCATTGGATCTTCCTGATCGTACGGCTGCGAGCGGCGCTTCTTCGAACTCGGCTTGCGCTCCATCACTTGTGTCGTGGCAATGTTCACCACCGCGGGTTCCACTCGATTAACGATCCCTGCAAAGGAGCTAGACGACGGTATCGGGTCCGGCACCGCCAGAGCCGTAGCCGTTGTACCCGAAAATCCAATACTCTTCATCGCTGAGACGCGGCCGGAAACGACCGACCCGATCAGGATGCCAACTGCCAGCGTGAACGCGACAAATACCGCCGCGAGTATCTTGCGGCGCCGCGCCCAGTTAAAAAGCTCTCTTACCTGCTCTCCCATTTCGGTTGCTCCTCTAGTCCGGCCCCCGCAGCCCTTTTCATCTCAGATGAACGTTCTTCCGCCAGCCCCGATCCGATCGGAGCCCAACTTCCAGAGTATAACACCGCTACTCCGATGGCGTTGCTCCCGGGCAAACAGCTTCGCGAAGCAATAACTGTCCCAATGGCCGGGGGTCCTTCCGGTTTTTGTATTCCACTCCATTGGACGCAGGAAACCCTAAATCTGTTGTCACGGCGGAAATAATCCCAGCTGAGGGTTCGCGTAACCACTTGCCATTCAACAATCAAGCGATGGAATCGCAAAATGCAGGAAGCGTCTATGTTAACACTTCCCCCTTTCCGGGCGTCTTACTCTCGTAACGGACTTTGACACTCGATGGCTTAGACGTGGGATACAGTATTGACTTTCGAACCTCAAGCATGGAACGTCAGACTGTGACCGTCTGGCCTGTCGCCGAACCGCGCGAGGAGGACTCGCTCGTCAGCGCCGCTCGCAACGGTGATCGCCCCGCGTTCGGATGCCTCTACGACCGTTATGCGCGGATGGTCCACGGCATTCTTCTCGCTCGAGTCCCCCCGCGCGAAGTAGATGACCTCGTCCAGGAAGTTTTCCTCTTGGCGCTACGGCAGCTCCATGCGTTGCGCGATGTTTCTCGCTTCGGAGCGTGGCTGGGCACCATCACGCGGAACCGAGCAAACGACTACTTCCGCAAGGCGATTCCTGTCGAGGAAGCCACCGAGCCCGTTTCCGAGAATCAGGCCGAGAGCCGGACAACCAACCACGCCGCCGAGCTGGAGGCTAACGTGATTCTGGCCTTGGTCCGTGCTCTTCCGGAGCCTTACCGCGAACCGCTCATCCTTCGGCTGGTCGAGGGGATGACCGGGCCGGAGATCGCGGAGCGCACGGGGCTGACGCATGGTTCGGTTCGCGTCAATCTTTTTCGTGGCATGCGGCTCTTGCGAGAAAAACTGGACCAGGCGGCGGATAGCCAAGGATTGAGCGCAACATGAGCGAGAAGAAACAAACTATGAAGGACGACTATTTGTGGGACCGCTCCGGAGAGCCAGACCCGGAAGTTCAAAAACTGGAAACGGCGCTGGGTCGCTACCGGCAGAATCAGCCTGCGCCTTCATTCGAGAAGATTGCAGACATCCGCCCGGTGAGACAGCGCAGGAGTTTTTTCAATTTGCGGTGGTCGTATCAACTCGGCGCTGTGGCCGCGATCCTTCTGCTTGCCGCCGCGGTGTTACTTGTCCTGCGCCCAAAACCCACGGGAAATGCTCGGACATCGTGGGCCGTTGCACGTCTGGAAGGCATACCGCGGGTTGGATGGCATTCCGTTGGTGAGAAGTCGGGTCCAGTAAAGCTGGGAATTGGCCAAACGCTTGTGACCGATAGCTCCTCGCGGGCCACCATTACGCTGGATGAAACGGGCCGCGTCGACGTCGACGCGGGATCGCGCCTCCGCTTAGTTACAAACGGCCCTGGCCGGAAGCGGCTTTCTCTCGAGCGCGGCACGATTCACGCCACTATCTGGGCGCCTCCAGGCGAATTTGTCGTGGATACACCTTCCGCCGTCGCCGTCGATCTCGGCTGCGTCTACACCCTGCACGTGGACGATTCCGGCGCCGGACTCCTGCGCACCACCATGGGCTGGGTCGGCTTCAAGCTCAACGGCCACGAATCCTTCATTCCCGCTGGCGCCATCTGTCAGACACGGCCGAAGATCGGCCCCGGCACGCCGTACATGGAAGATGCGCCCGCATCTTTTCGGGACGCTTTGTCTCGCTTCGACTTTCAATCCACCACGCCGGCCGAGCGCAATGCCCTGTTAGGTATCCTTCTCGTGGACGCGCGCGAGAATGACGCGCTCACTCTTTGGCACTTGCTCTCTCGCGTCAGCGATGCGGATCGCCCCGGTGTCTATGACCGCCTCGCCTCGCTCGCTCCGCCCCCAGCAGGCGTATCGCGCGAAGGCATCCTGCGCCTCGATCGCCCCATGCTGGACGCTTGGTGGAGTTCCTTCGGTTTCGGCGACATCAACTTGTGGCGCACCTACGAACGCGACTGGTCTCAGCGCCCGCCCAATGCTAAAGATTAAGGATTGAAGTGGGGCTTCGGTCCGGCCTTCATTTGAACCCTTGCAAGAGCAGGGTGTAATCTCTCGCTAAGACTCTCGGAGGCGCAAATGCGCACCACCGCCTACCTCCTCGCGGTTTTCATCCTTGCAAGTTTGCCACTCCCAATATCAGTTCAAGCCCAGAAGCAATTAGCTCAATCCCCGAGGATTATGTCGGCTAAATCTATCTACTTTGACGACCGGACTGGAGTGGACGCCGTAGCCAAGAGGGCATTGAATGAGATTAAGAAGTGGGGACGATTTCAGATCGTTCAAGACCGTAAGATGGCCGACTTAATATTACTGCTTTCCGCCGACCAGTATAAGGGAGGCTACATCATCATGTCAGGAGGGCAGACTGGCACCATCGACGTTCACGGGAAAATAGATGTCGATCCGATTCCTAATTACAATAAGCAGGCTCCCGTTCGTTATGCGTATTTGAGGGTCATTGACCCCAAGACAGGAGAAAATCTTTGGAGTGATTCGCACCGCTGGGGCGGCCTGCTCACGGGTTTCAACAGTGTGGGAGCGCGCTTAGTCAAGGAATTGGAAGAACAGACAAAGAAATAGACGATTTCCGTCTGTTAACACCCCTCCATCTCCGGGCGTCTTGTCTCCTGTAGGTCGCAACAATTCCGAAGGGAGATTAGAAAATCCATGACACTCCAACAGATTCGTTCCCCGCGGTTCGCCATCGTTCTGGTAGCGGCTGCATTGTGTTTCGCAAACGTCGGGCAGGCAGGTCCGCCCCTGATTTGCCACACCATCGAGATTGGCCAGGCCAAGTCCTTGCCATGGATTAGCCACGACTGGAACCTCAGTGGCGGCGAAAATTACGACACGAAAAACCTCGTCCGCGACACGCTGGAAATCCTCGCGCCGGACGCGCCCGTCCTCGTTCGAATGGAAACCCTTCGCCGCGCCACTCTCTACGCGCGCAAAGACCCACTCGCGGCGAAAGAACTTCTCGCGCGGCTCAATGCTCGCGCGACTTCCGCAGAGTCTTCGGGCCACTCCGACGCGCTGGCCTGGTTCGACGCCGGCTATCTAGCGGAAACCTACAAACAATGGATCGGACAAAACCTGCCGCACATGACGGACGGTATGCGATTGGACCGCGATCCAGCCGCAGGTGTCGACGGCTACGCCCTGGTGAAAAAGGCGCTCGCTCTGCGCGGCCCGGACGCACAGATGGAATTTGCCGCCGCGTTGATCACTCTCTCTGGTCCGCAGGACGAACACCGCCAGCACGCCCAAAGAGCCATCGCCGGCGCCAAGAGCGATTCGCTCCTGGCCCACAACCTTGCCAGCCATTTCATCGGCCCCCAAACCGAAACCAAAAACTAGCTTGTTAAACCGATTTATTAAAGGACCTATCGGCCGCTCGCGGGCAGGGGCACAGCATCCCTGCGCCCTCCCCGCCAAAAACGCACTCCGCAGACTACTTTGCGTCGCAAACCAACTTTCGCCGCTCCCAACTCCCACTTGACATCTCCTAACCCTTCAGGCATAAAAGACTTAGCTGCGGTTGCGGCGACACGTGGCGATTTAGGGCAACTTGCTCCACGTAAAAAACTGCTAAAGAGCTTTTCGAGTTTCCCAGAAGATTTTCTGAGACCCTCCGAGCACTTTGGCACGGAGGGTTTTTCGTTTCTCCCCTCCCTGCTGCCCTAATCGGAATTCCACGATCTGGACGATGGTCATCCTGAGCGAAGCGAAGGATCTCAACCGATCTGTCGTCGCGATGTAGCGATTTGGTTGCTCCGTGCGCGCTGCTGCTGGCGGTTTTCACGGAACACTGAAAACTGATCACTGAAGACTGAAAACACAGAGGAAATTGCACCATGTCCACTAACACGCTTTACGAACTCCGATGTCGCGAATGCGGCAAGACCTGGGGCAACGTTCCCCGCTCTTTCTGCGAAGACTGCTTCTCTCCTCTCGAAGTTGCCTACGATTACGACTCTCTGAAGAAAATCGCCCGCCGAGAGAATCTTGCGCGCCGCGACTTCAACATGTGGCGCTATTCCGAGCTTCTCCCTCTTCCTGAAAACTTCACTGGTCCAAACGCCGTTGGCGGCACGCCGCTGGTTAGCTCGCGCAAACTCGCCGCGAAATGGGGCCTGAAAAATCTCTATTTCAAAAATGACGCGGTGTGCTTCCCTTCCCTATCGTTCAAAGACCGCGTCGTCGCCACAGCTCTCTCCGCTGCGCGCCGCTTTAGTTTCACCACCGTTGGTTGCTCCTCCACCGGTAATCTCGCCAACGCCGTCGCCGCGCAAGCCGCGCAGCAAGGTTTCGACGCCTGCGTGTTCATTCCCGCGGACCTCGAGCCCGCCAAAGTGCTGAACACTGCGGTCTATGGCGCGCGCATCGTGCGCATCAACGGCAACTACGATCACGTCAATCGCCTCTGCGCGCAGATCGCCGACCGCTTCCAGTGGGGCCTCGTCAACGTGAATCTGCGTCCTTACTACTCCGAAGGCTCGAAAACCCACGGCTACGAAATCGCCGAACAGCTCGGCTGGACGCTCCCGGACAACGTGGTCGTTCCCATGGCCGGCGGCTCGCTCATCACCAAGATTGCGAAAGCATTCCGCGAACTGGTCACTCTCGGCTGGGTCGAGCCGAAACCGGTAAAATTCTTCGGCGCACAAGCAACGGGCTGCTCGCCCATCTCCGATGCGGTGAAGCGCAACCTTGCTCGCTTCGAGCCGCAGAAGCCCAATACCATCGCGCGCTCGCTCGCCATCGGCAATCCTGCCGACGGACCTTTTGCAGTGAAACAGATTCTTGAGTCCGGCGGCTGGGCCGAAGACGTCTCCGATCCCGAGATCGTCACCGCCATCAAGCTGCTCGCCGAAGCCGAAGGCATCTTCACCGAAACCGCGGGCGGCGTGACCACCGGGGTCACACAAAAACTCATCGCGCAAAATCGCATCAAGCCGGACGAGACAACGGTCGTGTGCATTACCGGCAACGGCCTCAAGACAACCGACGCCATCGCCGCCGAATTCCCGGCTACCGAAGCTATCGCCCCGCGCCTCGACGCCTTCGAGGCTTACCTCGACGCGCATCTTGGCACCGCCGCGGCCAGCGCCAAAGCGTGAACAAAGATGAAGATTCGCCGCAGCAAACTCAGTCGCAACAAACTCAGTGGCAGTAATTTCAGTCGCGGCAAACTCAGTCCCAGGGAACTCCGTCGCTGCCTGAAAACCCACCCTACCTCTATCGCTCAAAATTGTTCTTTACTGAAAACTGAAAACTGAGAACTGAAAACCTTTGCAATGCCAAGGAGAGTAAAACATGCTAGTGACCATCGAAATCCCCACCGCCTTCCGCCGCTTCACCAACGGCGCGCCGAAAGTAGACTGTAGCGCAGCCACCATCGCCGAAGCCCTCAACGAACTCACCTCTCGCTTCCCCGATCTCGGGCGCCACGTCCGCGACGACCAGGGCCAGATCCGCCAATTCCTCAACGTCTACCTCAACGAAGAAGACATCCGCTTCCTCGGCGGCGAATCCTGCACCCTGAAGGAAGGCGACCGCGTCCTCCTCGTCCCCTCAATCGCCGGCGGTTCCTCCGAGTACTTGGAATTCCTATGATGCGGGCACAGGGATCCTCTATAGGGCGTCTAATAGCGTAAGGGATCGCCACCTCCATGATTCGAATCCCCTATCGCTAGGTACTTCCTCTGTCCGCTGTGATGCTAGCCACTGCGCTCTATTTTGTAGGACGTCTACAGCAACGGGGGATCGAGCCAGGATATTGGGATGGTCCCCCACCTCGCTCCATAGAGATCGCAACGGCGCTTAATATCCCCGCCGGAATCGCCGCCATTCCCGTTGACCTACTCTTCGAATTTGCAACGGGCGGCTTTGAACATGCGTCCCGAGCGACGTGGCACGAGGCTGCAGGCATTCTCTACATTGCCGCCTTCGTCTTCGGGCAGTGGTTCCTAATTGGCCGCTGGTATGACCGTCGTCGAGGATTATTGTCTTCATCAAGTACTATCCCCGTTTTGAGAACTTCGAGGATAGTTCATGTAGTCGCATTGGTCGGATCGCTGCTTTTCATTTGCTTTGGAATCTGGCATATGCTCCACAATGGCTGGACGAGCACCTGGATTACTGGTGCCGGCATAGCAGCCTGGGGATCAATTGCCTCGATTGCCGTTGTTCTCCGCCTGCGCTGGTTGTTCCGCTCCGTCGGGGAGGATGCTCCCCACCAAACCCGCTAGGTCATCCTGCTTACTTCAACGCCGCAACATTTGGTGCGCCGCCGTGTTCTACAAGTATGAGACCTCGGCTTCTCATTTACGCTCTCGCTTCTCTGCTCCTCTTGGCATTTCACGCGCCCGTACGAGCAGTTGTTTCTCTCTTTTCTGACTTCGGCGAACTCTAACGCCTGAAGTAAGGTTCCGGGGCCACGGCAATATTTGCTTTCACCTCCGCCGTCCTTTCGCAATGAATACGATCGCAGCAACTGGGCGTGCCTCTCGATCTTTCCGGGACCTGTCGACGGATACCCTTTCATTCGTGGAAGTTAGCGCTTGACGTGGATTTGTTTGCGGATTCTTTCACTCGACGCTATGAGGGTCCAGGAAGTATCCGTAGTCTGAACCGGCCACTATTCCGCGTTGCTCCTCAAGCGGAATTAACAGAAAGATGTTGTCTCTGTGACAGCACACGGCATAGACTTCCGGACACGCCCAATCCGGCCCACACCTTGCATCCGCGTGGTTGTCCCCCGCGGGAACGCAAGGACAGACGTAGGTGCGAATGGTTTCCAATCCTAAGGCGAACAAGTTAAATAAGGAGGTCGGATGAGACGTACGGGGTGGCCAATCTCAATTGCAGCAACTATTTCATTGCTTGGCTTCGCGCAGGTCAGCGCGGCGCAAAATCAATCCCGGAAAGGGCACGTCGTTATCCCGGAATCCAGCGTGGAACGGACGGGAGACAACGGTGTCATGGCCCATACTCACCTTCGAATCATGATGCCGGAAGGCGGCGTCTTCACAGGCACGCCGCAACCCAGCGAATTGCCTCCGTTTCCCGGCTATTTCTTTGAGACGCCGGCGTCCATCGCCTGCATCTATCGTCTCGTACCGCATTCGAAGCATGGCTGCAATCCCAACGAAACGACGGACAATCCCACCGGCGGCGCTGGCGCCATCGCGATCGTAGACGCGTTTGACACTCCAAACGCGGCGGCCGATCTGGCGGATTTCTCCGCACAATTCGGTTTGCCACCTGCTGTTTTTCAAGTGGTCTACGCTTCCGGCACGCAGCCCGCTCTGGATCCGAGCGGCGGCTGGGAATTGGAGGCGTCGCTGGATATCGAGTGGTCTCATGCCATGGCCCCCAATGCCAAAATCTTTTTGGTTGAGGCGAATTCGAATAGGTTCCTCGATCTGTTCCAAGCGGTGCTCGTGGCTTCGAATCTGGTCGCAACAAACGGCGGCGGCGAAGTCTCCATGAGCTGGGGCTCCGGCGAGTTCCTGAATGAGACGAAACACGATGGGAATTTCACAACTCCCGGTGTTGTGTACATCGCTTCTTCAGGAGACAGCCCAGGCGCTGGTTGGCCCAGCGCTTCACCGAATGTGATCTCGGCAGGTGGAACGACCCTCTCGAGGGATCCGAACTCGGGAACGTTTCTCCTGGAGAATACCTGGCAGGACGCCGGTGGCGGCCCGAGCCAAGTTGAAGCCCGTCCGCACTTCCAGGACCGCATCGCGAATATTGTCGGCGACTTCCGAGGCACTCCGGACTTCTCCTTCGACGCGAATCCCAACACGGGCGTCTGGGCGCTGGATACCAATCTGTTCCAGGGTGGGCCGGGCGGATGGTTTATCGTCGGCGGTACCAGCGTTTCCTCTCCCTCGCTCGCGGGCATCCTCAACGCAGCCGGTAAATTCGCCGCTTCCAGCCAGGCCGAAAATTCCCTGATCTACAGGCATTTGTTCTCGGACCGCGCGGATTTTCGAGACATCATCTTCGGCAATTGTGGTCTGAGCATCGGTAACTTCGCCCGTGTTGGCTGGGATTTCTGCACGGGTGTCGGTTCCGACTTCGGACTCGCCGGCAAGTAATCGTCACTGAGTCCGTCTTCTCATTTTCACGCATCGTAAAGCCCCGCCCTCGCGGCGGGGCTTTACTTTTTTTATGCCGGGAAAAAATTTCCGCCCGCTCCGTCAATACTCGTCGCGTGCACCCTGTGCCACCACGCGCCCCCTCGCCATTTTCAGCTTTACCTGCGGAAATGAATTGCTTCTGATTTAGCGGCAGGACACACTATCGCCTGCGGTTTCGGCCCATCACGCGCGCCGCAAATCCCGAGGCTCCCGAGCACATTGGCCACCAGCGTTAGCGCGGATTTCGCGGCAACAGAAGCGCATCTCCACACGCGCAGCTCCGCCCTCCCCAAGGAACTCGGCTACCTGGACCTCGTTCTTGCCTCCATCCTCCTCGTCGTAATCCCTGATTTCTTCGGCACCGCCGTAAAAGCCGGTTCCGCTCACGTCGTTCTCTGGCTCTTCGCCATTCTTCTGTTCTTCATTCCGCAGGCGTTCGTCGTCGCCCATCTGAATCGCCTGATGCCCCTCGAAGGCGGCCTTTATGAATGGACTCGCCTGGCTTTCAACGACGGCATCGGCTTCCTCGTGGCCTGGAATCTCTGGCTCTACGTGGTCCTCTACGTCGCCTCCACCGGTTTGGTCACCGTCAACTACCTCGGCTACGCCATCGGTCCCGCCGCCGCAAGCATGGCCACAAATCGCTGGATCGTTCTCGTTACTTCCGTCGTGATGATCGGGCTGTTGATGTTTGTCGCGCGGCTCGGCTTGCGCGTTGGAAAGTGGGTCACGAATGCAGGCAGCTTCCTCACCGTACTTATCATCGCTCTCCTCGCGCTCATGCCATTCATTCACCGGTGGCGCGGCTCGCTGTCCGGATATCGCCCGCTGCACCTCGTCACTCCGCCGCTCACGCTCTTCAGCCTCAGCGTTTTCAGCAAAATGACTTTCGGTGCGCTCTGCGGATTCGAATACGCCGCCATCTTTGCAGGCGAATCCCGCAATCCTGCGCGTCACCTCAAACGCGCTATCCTCATCACCGCTCCGCTCATCGCCCTTCTCTATATCTTTGGCACCAGCGCCATCCTCGCTTATGTATCCCCGGACTCCGTCGATGTCGTCGGCCCGATCCCGCAAGCGCTCCGCCGCGCCTTCTCCGGGCTTGGCCTTGCTCGAGTCATCGTTCCCGCCGCCGTCCTTCTTCTCTTCACCAATTACCTCTCCACCTTTTGCCTCAACTTCACCGCCAACTCTCGCCTCCCCATGGTCGCCGGATGGGACCACCTTTTGCCGGAGTGGTTCACGCGTCTCCACGCCAAATACAAGACGCCCGTCAACTCCATCTTTTTTCTCGGCGGAATCACCATCGCGACCAGCGTCGTCGTTCTCGCTGGCGTCGGCGATCAGGAAGCTTTCGAACTCCTCCAAATCTGGGGTTTCACGTTTTATGGGCTCGCCTACTTGGCCCTCTTCGCCATCCCGCTGTTCGCCCATAAAGAGCGCGGCATCCGTCCCGGATTGTGGTTGCGATTTGCCGCCGCTTCCGGCTTCCTCGTAACCCTCCTTTTCGTTCTTCTCTCGATTTTTCCCATCATTTCCGTGAAGAGCTAGTCCACTTACGCCATCAAAACGGCCGCGGTTCTTATCGGCGCCAATGCCCTCGGGCTTTTTCTCTATCGCCTGGGCTCGCGCGGCCGGTCTCCTTTGAACGCCGCCTGAGTTTTCCTTCTCCTCATTGATTCGCTCGTTCCGCATCTTCGAGCCCACTGCACTTGCCCTCTGCTCATGCAGACTTTGTTTCAACCCTGTAGGGACTCTGCGCCCGATATCTCTTCTCAAACTCTTCGCGCGTGCACATCGTGCGGATGTCCGTAATGCGGTCCAGCGCTAGAATCCCATTCAGATGATCGATCTCGTGCTGCAGCAGTTCCGAGAGGTTCCGTTCCTCCCCGGCGTGAATTTCGCGCTCCGCCCCGCTCAAATCTTGATACCGCACGATGATCTCCCGGTGGCGCTCCACTTGCATGAAAATCGACAAGAAACTCAGGCACGCATCCCACACCACTATTTTTTTTTTGCTCCGTTCGGTGATCACCGGATTTACGAGTGGCCAGGGCTCTTCACCTGGCAGCCGCAGAAAAATAACTCGCACCTTCGCTCCAATCTGCGGCGACGCAATCCCGCGTCCGTATCCAGTCGTGTTCCGCCAGTACGCCAGCGTATCCGCCAGGTCCTCGACCAGCGCAAGAATCTCCGGCGCCGCCGGATTTTCCACGCGCTTCGCCACCTCGCGCAACCCCGGGTCCCCCAATTGCAAAACTGTCCGTATCGCCATTTCCGTCTTTCTCTTTCTGTATTAGTCTTCTTGCTTTTTCCTCTCTTCTCTCTTCCCTCTTCCCTGTGTTCTCTGTGCACTCTGCGTTGAAATGTCTTACGGTCTTTCCCACCTCCCCGATTCCCCCGCGCGGAAGACCGCCTCAATCACTGCCATGTTCGCAATCGCATCCTCGAGCGGCACCGGTACCTCGATCCCTTCCCGGATCGCCCGCGAAAACGCATCCCCCTGGACCGTATACTGATCGCAAACCGGAATCGTCTCCGTTCGAATCCCTCCGCCAAATACATCGCGTCCGTCATCTATAAAAATCCGCGTTGGTCTGTCGTTCGGCGCATTAAACGGAATTTCCATCTCGATTCGTCCTTTCGTTCCCAAAAACTGCATTCGTTGATAGGGCACCATTTGCATGCTGCACGTGAACACCGTTTGCCCCGACGGAAACTCCAGAATCACCGACGCCAATCGGTCCGTCTTGAAATCCAGATCTCGCTCGATCAGCCCCGCCACGCGCGCCGGCTCTTCTCCAAAAATAAATCTCGACGTCGTAATCGGGTAGCAACCGATGTCCATCATGCCGCCGCCGCCCCACTCTACATTGTTCCGCACGTTCGCAGGATCCCGGTTGAAATAGCTGAACGTGCCCACGATCGCTCGCAACTCCCCGATCACGCCTTTGTGAATCAGCTCGCGCGTCCTCAGCCATTGCGGGTGCGTCTTCACCATAAACGCCTCGCCGATCTTCACCCCGCAGCGCTCTCGCACAGACAGCAGCGTTCTTGCCTCCGCCACCGTCAGGCTCAGTGGCTTCTCGCACAGCACGTGTTTCCCCGCCTCTGCCGCTTTGATCGACCACGGCACGTGCAAGTGATTCGGCAGGGGGTTGTAGACCGCTTCAATCTCCGCGTCGGCCAACAGCTCTTCATACGATCCGTACGCCTTCGGTATTCCCAGCTTCCTCGCGGCTTCTTCCGCCTTCTTCAGATCCCGCGACGCAATCGCCGCGATCTCGCTCCATTCCCCCTTCTGCATCCCCGGAATCACTTTCTTCGTCGCAATCGACGCCACCCCCAGCACTCCCCACTTCACCTTGTCCTGTTTCACGATCCTCCCCTCCGTTTCACTGCCCACTTCTATCATGCCTTTCCGCGCCCTCCAACTATTCCACTGTCTCTGGAGTCTGCCGGAATCCAGGGTTCAGCCATCAAACAAACGTGTGCGCGCGCCTTCATGGCTGCTATCATCGCGCCTGCGGCTTGCGCCAAAGCGCGGGCCCACGCGACAGAATACCGAAGGAGGATAGGACGCATGCGCAAAGGAATCGCGATTTTGTTTGGGATATTTGCTCTGAGTGCACCACCGGCCGCCAATCGGCTGTGGGGACAAACGGAGAAGAAAGACGTCTTGCCCGATCCCGCCGTTAAGGTCGGGGACATGGCGCCGGATTTTACCCTCATGGACACCCATCGCAACCCGGTGTCCCTGCATGACTTCCGCGGCAAGAAGAACGTCGCCCTCGCCTTTTACATCTTCGCTTTCACCGGTGGTTGAACCAAGCAGATGCAGAACTTCCAGCAGAACCTTCAGAAGCTGGAAGCTGCCGACACCCAAGTATTGGGTGTAAGCATGGATAGTACCTTCAGCAACGCCGCGTGGGCAGAAAAAATCGCCGTCACTTTTCCCCTGCTGAGCGACTGGGGAGGAGATGTCACCCGCCAGTACGGTCTTTACAATCCCAAGTACAAAGCAGCTCGCCGCGTCAACTACCTGATCGACAAGAGCGGCAAAGTCGTCGAGTTGCAAATCGACAACGATGCCGTCGACCCAACGAAAATCGTAACGCTCTGCGAGCGCCGCAAGACCAAGGAATAAAGCTCACGGTGGGCGCGATGAACGCTCTTCATTATCCAGAACAGTGCTCTTGCTTTAAGGACAAGCGCGTGCGTTGCGCCACTCACTTTTTTTCCTGAATTCTTTTCATCTCCGCCGGCGCGCTGCGGCGAACAACCCATTCGAAGCGCCTCAGCCTGAGCGCCCTGTCGCGCGCTTGACCGCGCCATGCTCGGAATGCGCAACCGCCAGCTCCAATCGGACTTAGTTAGTTGCATACTTTCTCCACCCCGCGCCGATTCCGCCTCCCGGCTGCCCGTGTCCCCGGTGGTACCACAAAAGTATTGCTTTCTCTGCCGATCGGTTTGGACTAGAATCTCCTGCGTGGGATGAAGCATCTCCGCTCGAAGGATTCCGTTTCGGCCTAACCCCTCCCGGGCCGCGTCCTCCGACGGAAGCGCTCGCTTGTGGGGGTATTCATGCGGAGCCACAAAGGTTTCTCTTTGATTGAGTTGCTCCTCGTTGTCGCTGTTATCCTGATCATCGCGGCCATCGCCGTGCCCAATTTTCTGAAGTCCCGCCTCCGCGCCAATGAGGCTTCCGCCGTTGCCTCCCTTCGCGTGGTCAACACCGCCGCCATTACCTATTCCATCACCTTTCCCGACATGGGTTTCCCGGCGCAGTTGACCACTCTTGGTGGCGCAAATCCTTGCTCTGCCTCTTCTACGCAGGCCTGCTTGATCGATGACACTCTTTCCCAGGGCAACAAGTCCGGCTACTCATTCGTGTTGACTGGTGACGGCGCCGTTCCTTCGATCTCCTACATTGTCACAGGCACGCCCCAGGCAGTCGGCGGGTCGGGCCAGCGGATGTTCTGTACGGATCAGTCTGGCGAGATCCACTATGACCCCACCGGCTCCGGTTGCACCAACGCCAGCCTCGTCCTGGAGTAAGTCTTGCCACCTTCTGAACTCACCTGCCTCATCTCTAGAATGGTTCAGTAATTCCCAGTTCTATCGCCCGTGCTTGCGTTCCATTATCCGACGTGCGTCAATTCAACGAATCCTCCGGCAAAGCACGCCGCGTTCCCAGAACGGGGCGTCGCCGGAAACAAGTGAGGGTAACGACGTGGTTGACCGCTTAGCAGCGTCACGTGAAGCAGCAGCGGCGCCCGTAATAAACGGTTTAGAGGATGGGGCATCGAGGAAAAACCCGCACCCCGAGTCGGTACTCTGTCCCCCCGGACAGTGGACAGGTTTGCGCGGCCTGGCCTTCGAACCGCAAAATACAGGATTGACGCCCTACTCTTCAAAACTTAATCTGGCGCGGGTCGCGAACCAAGCCCACGGTTCGGATTTGGCACAAGTTCAGGTTCCAGAAAGGGCTGCAGGGCCCGCCCGCCGCTGGGGGATTTTGGCGGCGTTGCGTCTCCGCAGGGCGTGTGTCCCGAATGCTGGCTTCAGGGGGACTCTTGCGAAAACAGAAGGGCTTTTCTCTAATCGAGCTACTTATCGTCGTGGCGGTCATTTTGATCATCTCCGCCATGGCCGTTCCCAACTTTCTTCGTTCCCGCCTCCGTGCCAATGAGGCCTCCGCGGTTGCTTCGCTCCGCATGATCAACACCGCCGCGATTACTTATTCCATTACTTATCCCGACATGGGATTCCCGGCGCAGTTAACCACCATGGGTGGCGCAAATCCTTGCGCGACAGCCACTTCGGCGCAGGCCTGCTTGATCGATGACGCCCTTGCCCAAGGCACGAAATCCGGTTACTTATTCGCGTTGATAGGTGACGGCGCCGTTCCTTCGTTCAGCTTCATCGTCACGGGCACTCCCCAGGTCGTCGGCGGGTCGGGTCAGCGGATGTTCTGTACGGATCAGACTGGCGTGATCCACTATGACCTCACCGGCTCCGGTTGCACGAGCGCCAGCCTCGTCCTGCAGTGATATTTCCTGATCGTCCTAGCTCGCTGGGTCTCCTCCACTCCAGTCGTCCTCAAATTCTAGTGCAGGGACTGTGATTCGGAAGTGCGCTTCTGGCTGTGGCACGACGTACCTCAAAACGGTCGGCAGGCTCGCGGCGTTAACTACCTGTCGCAAGAGCGGCAAAGTCGTCGAAATGCAAATCGGCAACGATCCCGTCGACCTAACGAAAATTGTGATGCTCTACGAGCGCCGCAAGACCAAAGAATAACGCTCCCGGTGGGCGCGACCGAAGGCTTTTTTCCGGCACAGGCGTCGGCGCGGCTCCTCCTGCGATCTCTAGGTCGGTACTCGCTGCGCGCGGCTGGAACAAAACTTCCTGCACCGTCTTGCACGTTGGCAGCATCAAATGGAAATCTGCGATGACTCGGCAGGGCACTTGCTCTCTCATGCTCCATCGGCGAATCGGAAGCGGAGAGCCGACACCGTCACCGTTAAGCCAATTCCCGTGTTCCTCAGTTCAAAGGAGGAAATCGGATGGAAAGCTCAGCTGCAAAACAGCAACCTATGGCAGGAGGTAGTATGGCCACTGCCGAACAAACCTATTTGCGCACCGAACTGGAACAACGCCGCGAGCGCCTTCACGCGGCTTTGCATTCGCCAGCCGCCGATGCTTCTCTTTCTCAATTGCTGACAGCCGTGGACACCGCGCTGAGCCGCATCGATCAAGGAACATTTGGGCTCTGCGAGGAGTGCCACGACACGATTGAAGCGGAGCGCCTGCTAGCCGATCCGTTGGTGCGGTTCTGTCTCGACCACCTTACGAGCGCTGAACAGCGTGCCTTGGAGAGTGATCTTTCCCTGGCCGCACGCATCCAGCGCGCTCTTTTGCCGAAACCTGGCCTGGCGCCAGCTGGCTGGGACGTGCGCTACCACTACCAACCTGCCGGCATGGTCAGCGGCGATTACTGCGATCTTTTCGAAACAGACGGCGGCCTGCTCTTTATGCTCGGGGATGTTTCCGGCAAGGGTGTTGCTGCATCGATGCTCATGAGCCACCTTCATGCAACGTTCCGCAGCCTCGCCGAAGCCGGTCTCCCGCTCGATCGCATGGTGGAAAACGCCAACCGCATTTTCTGCGAAAGTACTCTCGCGGGGCAATTCGCGACTCTCGTCGTGGGACGAGCTGCCCACGATGGTTCGGTCGAGTTTGTCAGCGCGGGCCACCTTCCTGTGCTTCACATCCATGGTGACGAGGCAACGCCAAAGGATTCTACGGGAGTGCCTCTGGGGATGTTCTGTAACACCCGGTTCCCTCTTCATCGGCTCACACTGGTTCACGGGGACACTCTGTTCCTATATACCGACGGCTTGACGGAGGCACGGAATCGCGCAGGTGCAGAGTATGGTCTCCACCGAATCCGTACGCTGGCGGCACAGCAGACAGGGATAGAATCAGCGGGGCTGATCTCTCAATGTCTCGAGGACCTGCTGATCTTTGGGGAGGGTTTGAAGCAAACCGACGATTTGACGCTTCTTGCCGTTCGGCGTGCAGAGTAAGCCAACCCTGTCTGTCGGATAAGGATTCTTCTCCGTCCTCAAAGTTTGTTCGCTTTCTTTACTCTTTCTACAAAGTGTGTTTCAGAATTCTTTTGCAATCAAAGAGGTGCGCACTCTTCTAGAACAACCGGGTGTACGCCATCTCTTTCCAATTTGAAACTCGCCCATCAGGACGTTCCCGATCTCTCATTCGCCGGAGTTTGCGAACCGGCCGGGGATTTCCCTCTCTTTCTCTTCAACTGTCGACTGTCAACCGCTTCTCGGAGCCCCTCATTTGCCTCCCACTCCAGGAGTGCTAGAATCGCAATGGAAACCTCATGACACCTGACAAATCACCTAAGACTCTCTATCAGAAAATCTGGGACTCGCACGTCGTTCGCGAAGAGTCCGGCCAGCCGTCCATCATCTACATCGACCGCCACCTCGTACACGAAGGCACTTCGCCCCAGGCTTTCGCCGGTCTCCGCGCCGAAGGCCGCAAGGTCCGCCGCCCCGATCTCACTTTCGCGGTGATGGACC
Source organism: Candidatus Limnocylindria bacterium (assembly GCA_035490055.1). GTDB lineage: Bacteria > Acidobacteriota > Terriglobia > Acidiferrales > UBA7541 > Acidiferrum. The sequence continues at coordinate 81,224 of DATHIB010000073.1, forward strand.
ATTCCGTCTCCACCACCGACCGCACGCTGCCTATCCTCGATAACGATGCCAAGCTCCAGTTCGAGGCTCTCGAGAAAAATTGCCGCGAATCCGGCGTTCGGCTCTTCGACATGAACAGCAAGAATCAGGGCATCGTGCACATCATCGGCCCGGAACTCGGCATCACGCAGCCCGGCCAAACCCTCGTCTGCGGAGATAGCCACACCTCCACGCATGGCGCCTTCGGCACGCTGGCTTTCGGCATCGGCACCAGTGAAGTCGAACATGTCCTTGCAACGCAGTGTCTCGCGCAGTCGCGCTCGAAGATGCTCCATATTCTGGTCCACGGCAAGCGCCCCCGAGGCGTCACCGCCAAGGACCTCATTCTCGCCATTATCGGAAAAACCGGCATCGCCGGCGGCAACGGCCACGTTGCCGAATACGGCGGCGAAGCCATTCGCTCTCTTTCCATGGACGGACGCATGACGGTCTGCAACATGACCATCGAAGGCGGCGCGCGCGCCGGCATGATCGCGCCGGATGAAACGACTTTCGCTTATCTCGAAGGCCGCCCGTTTGTCCCGCGCGGCAAAGCGTTTCAGGAAGCCGTCGATCGCTGGAAGCTACTCAAAACCGACGACGGTGCAAGATTTGACATGACCGTAGAGCTCGACGCGGAGCAGATCGCTCCGCAGGTCACCTGGGGCACGAATCCCGGCATGGTCACCAGCGTCACCGCTCGCGTCCCTGATCCGCACGACTTCAAGGACCTCAACGATCAGAAGGCCACGGAAAGCGCACTCAAATATATGGGGCTCAAGGCCGGCACTCCCATCGTGGATATTCCCGTGGACCGCGTGTTCATCGGCTCGTGCACCAATTCGCGCCTCGACGATCTCCGCGCCGCCGCGCATTTTGTCGAAGGCAAGCACGTGGCGAAAAATATCAAGCAAGCGCTGATCGTCCCCGGCTCCCGCGGCATTAAGAGCCAAGCGGAAAAAGAAGGCCTCGATAAGATTTTCCGCGACGCCGGTTTCGAGTGGCGCGACGCCGGCTGCAGCATGTGCATCGGCATGAACGCCGACGTCCTGCCGCCGCACGAGCGAAGCGCCAGCACCAGCAATCGCAATTTCGAGGGCCGCCAGGGCAAAGACAGCCGCACGCATCTCGTCAGCCCGGTGATGGCCGCCGCTGCCGCGATTGCCGGCCATTTCGTCGACGTCCGCTCCCTCGACGACGTTTCCTCCGTCGAGTAGCCTGGATTGACGATGCCAGTGGACACGCGCGGTTTGAATCAGGGGCACGTAGGCAAGCGCATGCGCGTCGAGCTTGCAGATTGTGAATCGCTCGAAATTCGTTTGCACGAGCTGACCGTTTGTGCCAAACCCGAGCCTTGCTGCGGTATTACTTACATCTTGATTTCCACGAATCGTTCGGATGGAAAGAAAGACAGGAACTCCGCCTATTGGACTGTGTTTGGCGAAATTGAAAAATTTAAAGTTTTGGAGGACTGAATCGCATGCAACCGTTCTCAACTCACACCGGCATCGTCATGCCGCTCGACCGCGTCAACGTCGACACCGACCAAATGGTGCCGAAACAATTTTTGAAGGCGCTCACGCGCGAAGGCTTCGGCCGCATTCTCTTCTATGACTGGCGCTATCTCCCTGGCGAAAAACCAAATCCGGAATTCGTCTTGAATTTTCCGCGCTACAAAGGCGCATCGGTTTTGCTGGCGCGCGCCAACTTCGGCTGCGGCTCCAGCCGCGAGCACGCACCGTGGGGAGTGAAAGACTACGGCTTTCGCGTCGTCATCGCACCGAGCTACGCGGACATTTTCTACAACAACTGCTTCAAGAACAGCATCCTGCCCGCAACACTCACCGAAGATCAAATCGAAGAACTCTTCAAGCGCACTGAAAAAGAAGAAGGCTATTCGCTGACAGCCAATCTTCCGAACCAGACCATCGCCGACAAACACGGCCTGATCTTCAAATTTGAAATCGCCCCATCGCGCAAAGAAGTTCTGCTGAAGGGTCTTGACGACATCGGCACGACTATGCAGCATGAGCCCGACATCACCGCCTACGAAAAAACCCACGCCGCCACCGCCACGATGTTCGACTCCGTTGACGTGAAGTATTACTCTAACGGCCGGTGAAGCGCTTGAACCTTCAGCGGGCATCAACACGGTCGCGAGTCTGGATCAAGCGGCGCAAAAAGTAAAAACCGAGACGTGGCCCGGCGCGTTGTTGACAACTCCGAACGTCGAACAGAACGCCAGCGGCAAATCCGCGCGACTGCGTCGAGATATTTTGAAAACCCGGGAAAACAGATGCCCCGGTGTAATGGAATTCACGCACGATGTGTCAGCGAGAGGGCGTTACAAAATGAAAAAGGGGAAGGCCGGATTCAGCCTTCCCCCATTCAAATTTAAAAGCGGACGCGTAAATTGATCGCCATTTGCCGCGGGGTGTTGGCCTGACCCTCGAGCGCCCCCCAATCGGGTGGCGAGGCCATGGTCATGATACCCGTTCCGGCGTAAGTCGATCCGGGATCAATTAACTGGTTATGGTTAAAAACGTTGGTGAAGGTAAACCCTACTTCCGCGCTGAAACGCTCGTTGACCCTAATATTCTTGTTAACAGCAAAGTCCATATTCCAGTACGGCAAGCCACGGAGAGTAGTACCTGCCCCACCGTTGTGACCATCGTCCAGACCCAGGATTGGGTTACGGAAACAGTTGAGCGCGGCAGCCGGATCTTTAAATATATTGTCACTAAACCCACTGGTACCGACGCCGGCCGAGCCAGCAACGCCATTATGCCGCGAGCTGCCGAAGTTATTCGGGCAGATAAGAACGGCGTTCTCAAAGGCGCCGAAGTCGGAGCCATCCGCTTCGCCAAAGGACTGGCTACCGCCGTAGATCCCATTACCATTGCTCGCGGGACTGACCATAAGGGGCAGGCCCGAGGCAACAGTGAAAATGGGCGCGAATCTCCATCCGCCCAGGACGCGTCCAAGAGCGCCCTGCTGGCCTTTGTAGATGGGCGGCTCGTAAACGAAGAACAGGTTGTACGTGAATTTGCGGTCCCAACCCTGGGTGCCGTAGCCGCGGCTAATGTTGTATGGATCCGTAACGGTGAATTGGCTGGTGGCCTGAACCGTCGCTCCGGTTCCCAGCGCCTTGCCCCACGTAAAGTTCGACTGCATGGTCAGGCCGTGCCAATTCGCCATTTTATAGGACACGAACAGGGCATTGTAATTCCCATAACCGATGCTCGTGTTGACGCCGATCCCGGAGGAGAACTGTCCCTGGGCGCCGAAAGCGCCACTGAGGGGCGTGTTCATCATGGTGCGCGGAAAGTTGAACCCGCCATTGTCCAGGTCGCTCCACAAGCTCCAGACGTTTTGGGTGGAGAGGTTGCCAGTGGAACCGCCTTCATTCGCCACAACAGCTGCAGTGCAACTTGTGAACCCGGTACAATAGCCGGTACCGGCCAATGCTGCCTCAAAGAACGGCTGCGACGTCACGGCGCCTGGGAGCTTTGCGCAGTTGCCGCCGGCGAGTCCCGCATTGCCTCCGCAATATTGCATGACCACGGCGGCATAGGCCTTGTCGAACCTCTGACCGCCCAAGGTCATCATGTATGGAACGGCGTTGATGTTCACGGGCTGATACTCGTGAGTGATTCTCCGGCCGATGTAGCCCACTTCCAGTATCGTCTTCTGGGACAACTGGCGCTGGATGGTGAGGTCGAAAGAGTCACTGGCGTTGGGCCGGAAATTGGGATCCAAAGCCTCGCCGGCTCCGGCGGCAATCGCGTTGACGCCCGGAAAGTCCGGTTGCGGCAGGGTCGGATCGGCCGCCGGAAGGGGGGCCGTCAGACCATCCCAGCCACCTGCCGTGGGACCAATGCGGAAGACATTGTTGGGATTGGTGGTGCCGCTGGGTCCACACGAGGTACCCATATTTGCAGCGGGGCTATACGGGGCGAAGCATTGCACCGGTTGGATAAGGCCGGTGCCGAGCAGTGGCACCAGGACCAAGTCCACGCCGTTCAAGCGACCATAGATGCGGCTATAGCCGCCACGAACGACGGTCTTGCCGTGCCCGAAGGCCTTCCCCAAAATCCCCTCAGCGAAGTTGGGATTCCAAGCCGCAGCGATGCGCGGGCTAAAGGAGCCATAGAAGGGGTTATAGGGGTACTTTAGGCCACCGGCAGCGTTGCCAACCAAGGCAAACCCAAGCGTGGGATTGTACACCTGGCCCTGTAGCGCAGCGTTCTCGCGAGACTTAATATAGGCTTCCGTGCCAACCAGTTGGTTGGCCGAGTCCACCAACTCGACCTGTTTTCCATTCGCTTCGACCGGGGGCATCTCCAAGGTCCAACCCAAACCGTAGGTCAGGGTGAACGTAGGCTTTAGACGCCAACTGTCGCTGAAGTAGACGTTGTAATAGGGAATGGTGCTCTGATCGGATGCCGGGGTGAGCGGGTCATTCAAGGTCAGCGTCGGGCCCTTGCGGGTGTAAGCGATTTGCGTTAGCTGAGTCATGCCCAAGACGATGGCGTAGTCGCGCGCCCACGCCGATGAAGGACCCACAGGCTGAAAGCCTGTCATGTTGAGACCAGCGGCGCCCGTAAGACCAGTCTGATAAACAGGATAATAATTAATCCCGCCGCCGTTATCAGTGCGCTGGTGAGAGTTCCAGTTCCGCTGGTAGGTTCCACCGAACTGAACCATGTGATTGCCCTTCAACCACGTCGCGTCGTCGCGAATCATGGTGTCATGGCCATTCCAGAAGCGGGTACGCACGCTCTGCGTGTTCACGTTGTACGGGGCGAGCACCTGGGTGCTCGTTTCGCCCAAGGGTTCCAGGGCTCCCCCCAATCCAGAGATCTGTGGCGGAGCACCGGCCGTGCCCCACGCCCAGTAGTTGCGCAGATAGCTGTAGTGGAAGTCGTTGGTGAAGTTCGAGGTGACGTTGGTGGTTAGCCCGGCGGCAAGGAACCAGGGCACTTGCGGACGGGTCGACAGGGAACTAAGCCCATTGGCACTAAGGAGCGTCTGATTGGTAGTGGTGCGGATCAGCTTGAAGTAGCGGTAACTGCTATAGAAATGCCACTTGGAGCCAAAGTCGTGGTCCAGGCGGGCAACACCGAAGTTGTCGGACTGGGGAACGCTAAAGTTACCCCTGAATCCGCCTATGTTCCCGAGTCCCGCAAGATTAACGTCGCAGCGGGAGAGTCCGCACGCGCTTTCATTCGGCAGCGGCATCGTCGACCAGAGCTGCTGCATGATCGGGCTGATTCCCAGTCCGCGCGGGTCCAGGGTAGTTCCGGTTCCGGGATAGGTGGTGCCTTTGAAGGTCACCGGTCCCGGGTTCAGGTTGTAGTAGGTTCCTCCAAAATACAGCAGTCCCAAGCGCATGGAATCGCTCGGCACGGCGCGTTCCCCGGTCGCTGAGTTCGGCCAGCGGAGTCCCTCATAGTTGGCGAAAAAGAAGGTCTTACCACCCAAGATGTCCCTGGGAATGATGGGTCCGCCGCCGGCGATGCCAAAGCGGCTGAAATGGTAGCTGGGTATGGGCGTGCTCGTTGCGTTATTGTCGTAGGTGTTGGCATTAAAATTATTGTCCAGATACGTCTCGTAAGCCGTGCCGTGCCAGCTATTGCCCCCGCGCTTGGTCACCATTGAGACCTGGGCGCCAGCCGAGCTGTTGAAGTCCGCAGTTTGGTTGGTGGTGCCGACCCTAAACTCCTCGATGCTGTCGGACGGGGTGGGCATCACGCCAGTGGGCCCGCCACCCGCATTTCCAGTGACGGCCGCGCCGATCAGGCCACCAGTGGTGTCACCGGCAAAGCTGGGCGTGTAGATGTTCATCGAGCCATCCATGTCGTTGGTGTTCTGGCCGCCATCAAGGGTGAACGAGTTCTGGTCATAGACTGCTCCGGCCACGCTGCCATCAGGCGCGACGCCCGGCTGCAGAGTAACGAAAGTGCTAGCATCGCGGCCGATGCTGGGCAGCGATGTGAGCATGATGCCTGAGACCGTGTTGCCCACCGTAGCATTCAGAGTTTGCAGGTCGGCGTTTGTAGCAGTGACCTCTACAGTCTGAGCAACCGAGCCGACTTCCAGGGCCACGTTAAGCGTGAGCGTGGTCCCCACACTCACGACCTGATTGGTGAACTTCGCTATGCGAAATCCCGTCTTATTAACCGTCAGGTTGTAAGTCCCCGGCGGGACGTTAATGAAGAGGTATCGGCCCGCCTCATTTGTTGTTGCCGTTCGCGAAGTGTTCGTCCCGATATCGGTTAAAGTAGCCGTGGCACCGACAACCGCCGCGCCCGTGGCGTCGGTAACTGTGCCGTCAATCGTACCCGCGGAGGCCGCTTGAGCAAACAGCGACGACGGAGTCAAAGCAAGTAGACAAGACAAAGCAACCACTACCAAAACCATTCGCTTGCTTAGCATTCAACTACCTCCTGAAAGGACCGGACTGGTACTCGAGACCGTAGACTCGCGGGGGCGCCGAGCCCGTGAATTTCTTTGAAGTAAGATCTAAGATTGTTGGAACGCCCCATAAAAGGAAACCCACCGACCACCGTACTTGTGCAATCGAACCTGCAAATACCTGGCCACATACCTCGACAGACGCAAAACGAATAAATTGAACGGATTACGTTTGCTTTATCTAAAGTTGGACATGAATTTTGTCTATGTCTATCCATATTTCTATATGAACTTCTATAGACCAATCATTGGATTTGACCTCTAAACCATGTCTACTCGAGCAAACACACTACACTTTCCACGGGGAGCTCGTTGAATACTGACTGCAGTTGTCCTTGGGCAACGACTTGCAATAACAGCAAACTATGGGGCTATATAGTGCGGTCAGCCCACGTTGTCAACACCTATCTAATAGATTCGCGACCTAAGATTCATATCAGCCAAAGCTGAAGCAACGCTAGGCTACTTACAATTTACGGTGTGTGGGTGCCAGAAAAAGCAGTATTACAGCTGGTTTTAGTACCATTAGGACCAGCTATCGTACAACGTCGGAGACGGGTGGCAATGGGGATTCTGAAAGGGAAGCTCGGCGGAGCGACGACACCAACGCCCGTTCAGTGGGCCTCACAGAGGGTGCGGTCGGCGACTACCGTGCGAAGGACGCGCGTTTTGGTGAACTGCGCTGGCGGCACTTCGATGAGATCGTTGGAAAGGATGATGAAACCGGCGTACTCGCCCTGTTTCCTCTCGCCTTTCGTCCCTTCCTCGAACTGCGCGTAGGCGGAGCCTGAGGTGTACGCGCGGATGCAATCGTCGAGCGAGATTTTCTCCTGCGGCTCCCGGCCGTCTTTCGGACCCCCTCCGGGCGGTCGCGCGTAACGCAGGCCTACGCCTCCATATCAGGCGACCCCCAAAACAACGCCAGGAGCAACGGGACGAGCACGGCCTCATCTTCAAGTTTGAAATCGCCCCGTCTCGCAAAGAAGTTTCATTGAAAGGCCTGGACGATATCGGCACCACATTGCAATACGAGCCGGACATCACCGCCTACGAAAAAACCCACGCCGCCACCATGTACGACACCGTCGACGTAAAGTACTACTCCAACGGCCGCTGAAGCAGTTTCCAGCTTCAGGGCAAGAGCGGGCGGGATGCCCGCGCTCCCAGAATGGCGAACCGGCCCGCCGAGGTTTCGATGGATTGTGCCCGTTTCTAGAAGAAAAGCCGCAGGCCGAGTGCAATCTTCCGCGGGTCATTGAATTGGCTGTCCAACACGCCAAATGATGATGCGCTTTGGAGATTCAATCCCCCGAAATTTCCGTATTGACCCGGATCGCTGAACTGCATGTGGTTGAGCGCATTGAAGAACTGAGCGTAGAACGTGAACCCGATGCGTTCGTTGATTCGAGTGGTCTTCGCAATGGTAAAGTCCAGGTTCCAGCGATGTTGCCCGTAGAGCGGGCCTAGATCGTGGGCCCGGCCATCGATGCCCAGAACTACCGGTTGGAACATGTTGTAAACCGCGGCAGGATTAGCGAACAAGTTGACCCCGGAGCCGCCGTTGCTCGCATTGCCATCGGTGCCTATGCCGTTGGTCGCATTAACCCCGTAGTGCGGAGAGCGGCTGATGCTGCCCACGTTAACTCCTTGTAGTGGCACCATGCCGGAGCACCAGGCGACGTTACCTTGCCCGAACTCATTGCAGGAACCCGTGTAGGTCTCCTGCACCAGCCCGCTGTTCCACTGGAAGATCGGCGAGAAACTCCAGCCGCCGATCACCCGGTCCAGGAAGCCGCTGTGGGTTCCCAACCATTTACCCTTGCCGAAAGGCAGCTCGTAGGTACCGAGCATGTTGAATACCCACCGCGTGTCAAAGGGAGCTGGTCCGTAGTCGTAGCGCAGGTCAAACGGAACGGAGGGGTTAGCCTGTGTGTATTCCTGGTTGATGCCCGCGGTTGACAGGGTGTGTGACCAGGTAAGGTTGGCGTTCAGCATCAGCCCGTGCCCGGTACGCTTTTGCACCCTGACAATGCCCGCTTGGTAGTTCGAGAATCCCAAGGTGGTGTTGCCGAGCATGGAGTTGTAGCCCTGGAGATCCGCAGGAAGGGCCGTCCCAAAGGTAAACGGGCAACCATTAGGGTTAGTTGGGGGTGCTTTGGGGCAAGTCGAGCCGGTATCTATGTCCTGAAACATTCCATATACATTCTCGGTAGAAATGTTGCCAGTGCCCAAGGGCCCGCCGCCTTCGTTAGTTTGGACCGCGCACGTAAAAGTCGTGCACACGGGCAAGGGAGTAAAGCCTATCTTCCCTGTGTTAGCCGTATTGTATGAGTTAATACTTGAGTTGGTTGTATTGAGGTAGTACGCGGGGAGGCTGTTTTCAAAGAAAGGCTGTGTACTGGCAGCCGTGCCGGCATGATCGGCAGTCCAGAGGCTGGCATAAGCTTTGGCAAAGCTCTGGCCACCCTTCGTCATCATCCAAGGAACATTGTTTAAGTCTAGGCCCTGGTAAAGGTGCTTCGACCACTTGCCAACCCAAGCCACTTCCAGGATCACGTTGTCCGGCAACTCGCGCTGGATGCCGACTGTGAACTGATCGTTCGATCCGGGCCGCCAGTTGCTGTCGAGAAAAGAAATGTTGCTGCCAGCGGGAGAATTGATGCCAGGCTCTGCAGGGATGGGAAGAGTTTGCTGGACGGCCGGAAAGGGACCCGTGGTGCCATCCACGCCGAGACGGAACCCGTTGGTTGGAGTCGTGCCGGACCCACCGTTACAGGCGCCGTTGATACCAGCACCATTGCACCGGATGGTTTGGCCGAAGCCGTATCCCAAGAGGGGCACAAGCACCAAATCCACACCGTTGTTGCGGTCGTAAATGCGGGAATAGCCGCCGCGAATGACCGTCTTGCCTTGGCCAAAGACTCGGCTCAGGATTCCTGATTGGAACTTGGGGCTCCACGCCACGGAAACGCGAGGGCTGAAACCACCGTACCAGGGGTTAAAGGGATACTTGGGATGACCACCGACGGCGTGGATAGGCTCAAATCCGATGACGGGGTTGTAGACCTGCCCCTGCAATGCCATGTTCACTGTGTTCTGCAGGTAGGCCTGTGTGTTGATGGGGCTGCCACTTGAATCCACAGCGACGTCCTGCACACCGTTGATTTCGTACGGAGGCATTTGCGTGCCCCACTCCAAGCCGTAGTTGAGGGTGATAGTTGGCCGGATTTTCCAGGAATCGTTGTAGTACAGACTGTAACTGTCAATGATCGAAGTGTCTTGGAAGGTCTTGGCACCGGTCAAATGGAAGTCGTTCCCGCCCCGAACGAACAGTTGCGCGGCCGTCCCGAGAAAGCCTAATGTTTGGGCGTACTGAGTATCCCACCTACCATTCAGAGTACTGGGAAGCCCTGTCGGCCTGTTGTCTCCGGACGTTTTCAGCCCCGTAGCCTTGGTGAGCTGGTAGACCAAATCCGGCAGGCCCGCAACCACTTGGTCATCGCGAACGTGGTGGTCCCACCAGTGAATCACGCTACCGCCGAATTGCATGTAGTGAGTACCCTTGACCCAGTTGATGGTGTCGCTGTAGGTCCAGTCGTGCCCGTTCCAGACGCGATTCCGGGCGTCCTGGGTGTCCATATTCAGAGGGCACATGCAACCGAAGTGGGAGTCGGCAAACTCGAGCCCCGCCGGCACGCTGGAGAGCGCATTCGCCACGCCATGCCTTTCCCATGTCCAGTAGTTGAGGAGGTAGCTCGTGTGAAACTCGTTGATCAAATGGGGCGTAAGGGTGCCGGTCAGGCCAAGTACAGCGTAACGCGGATTGACTGGATTGCTCGAAGCGGAAGTAGGGACGCCAAGCTTATCACCGGGCAGCAACCCTCCGATGTCAATTTGGTTGGCGCTCGGGGCCACTTCACGTGAATATCGATAGGAGAGAAAAAGCCGCCACTTATCGCCAAAGTCGTGATCGACGCGGACCGCCACGTAGTCGTCCTTCACAGGAAGAGTCAGGGGGGCGCGGAACCCCTGGACATTCAGGGCGTCCGCACCATTCACGCCGGTGTAGCCCAGATCGTTGGGAGCCGGCATGTATTTGTTCCACATCTGCAGCACCACTGGACTAATGCCAATGCCCCTCGGGTCGCAAGCCCCGGTCGGGTTCGATGGTGTCACATTGCAGGCCGTCGACGTCTTCAGGTCGTATTGCTGGACCGTGCAATCAGTGGCGGGCGGCGCATTAGGGATACAGGCTTGCAAGATGCCTTGTCTCATTAACATGGACGGAACCGCCCACTCCTCCACTAGTGCTGTTCCCGGAAAGCGATGGCCCTCGTAGAAGCCATAAAAGTAAGTCTTACCGCCCAGGTGCTTGCCAGGGATCAGGGGTCCGCCGACGCCGCCCCCGAAGCGGTTATCGTGAAACTTCACGATGGGTTCATTGAAGCGATTGTTATCCCAGGTGTTGGCGTTGAACAACTGGCTTTGGTAGAACTCGTAGGCTGCGCCGTGGAAACTGTTCGTGCCGCGCTTGGTCACCAGCATAACCTGCCCGCCGGCGGACGAGGAGAAATCGGCGGTCTGATTGTTCGTGGCTACTTTGAATTCCTCAATGCTCTCGATTGGCGTGGGGATGGCGCCCATGCCCCCGTGGGTGTAGTTGTTGTCGCCCTCCAGGTCGCTCGTGAAATTGCCGCCGTCCAGCATGTAAGTATTTTGGTCGCTCAAGGACCCGGCTACCTGGCCGCCATATACGTCGCCTCCGCCCACGCTGGGAGCGGTGGCGGGCTGCAAGGTCAGGAGGGAGGTCGCGTCACGATTCAGGCTGGGCATGTTGAGCAACATGTCGCCGGTCACCGTGCTTCCCATGGTTGCGTTCTCGGTCTGCAGTTCCGCGCCCGTCACAACGCTTACTTCCACGGTCTCGGTCATGGTGCCCACTTCCAGGGTGACATTCACGGTGAGCGTCTGGCCGACGATGACTTCCTGCCCGGTCACCACTGACTGCCGAAAGCCTTTCATTACAACCCTGATGTCGTAAGCGCCGGGGTTGATGTTTGCGAAAACAAAGCGGCCCGCTTCGTTCGAGTTTGTCGTTCGAGGCGTATTCGTGGCCTTGTCTGTAAGAGTGATCGTGGCACCGACAACGGCGCCTCCCGAGGAATCCGTAACGAGGCCAACAACAGTGCCAGCATTGGACTGAGAATATAGGGCCGACGGCATCAATGCGAACAGACAAGAGAGAACAACTACGAGCAAAACCACTCGCTTGCTTAGCATTCAACTACCTCCTGTTTGGGCTTTGCCAGGCCCAACCGAACTATGCGCACACTAATCTGTTGATTGAGGATGGCGAAAAAAAACAAGGTTCTCCCCCCCACCGTTCATGATCAGAATTGTTGACATGACGCGCCCCCCACTCGCATTGCGACATGCCCGGGAGAAATCGAGCACACAGTTGAGGCCTATATAGTGTTCGGCGGGAAATTTGTCAAGCGAATATAAAAGTTATCTAAATTGTGAATAAATCAAGCCAAGGAATCTTGAGCAGCCTGCCTAAAGACTTGAGAGTGTCTCCTTTCGTGAAGAAGCTATTCGAAGTGCCAAAGGGTCTGCCCCATAAGCACGGGCTACCGCCACCGACTGGCGTGTGCCATGAGTACTAGCAGCTCTGCTCGGGCCCAGGAGGAAGGAATGCAGGCGAAAGTGCACCTGGAGAATCAGCGTTCCTGATAAACCGTGCGGCCGGCGACGACGGTGCGGAGGACCCGTGCTTTCGTGAACTGCGCGGGGGGGACCTTGGTGAGATCGTTCGAAAGGACGACGAAATCGGCGTACTCGCCCTGTTTCAGTTCGCCCTTTTTCCCTTCCTCGAACTGTGCGTAAGCAGAACCAGAGGTGTACGCGCGAATGCAATCGTCGAGCGAGATTTTCTCCTGCGGCTGCCAGCCGTTTTTCGGGCCGCCCTCCGGGCGTTCTCGAGTAACGCAAGCGTACAGCCCGCGGAAGGGACTGATGGGCTCCACGTTGTAGTCCGTTCCAAAAGCCAGAGTCACACCATTTTTCAGCATGGTGGCCCAGGCGTATGCGCCCAGCACGCGCTCTTGCCCGATGCGGTCGTCCGCCCAGCGCATGTCCGTGGTCTGATGCGAAGGCTGCATGGAAGCAATGACGTGAAGTTCCGCAAAACGGACGAAATCCATGGGCGCGACGACCTGCGCGTGCTCGATGCGGTCGCGGCGGTCGCGCGGGCCGTTGGCTTTGGCGACTGCTTCGAAAACGTCCAGCGCGATGCGATTGGCGCGATCGCCGATGGCATGGAAGGCCAACTGGAAACCGGCCTTGTCGCGCTGAATGGCCATCGCCGTGAGCTTTTCCGGATCGTTGGTGAGGATTCCGCTCGTGGATGGATCGTCGGAATAGGGCTCGAGCATCGCAGCGGTGCGCGAACCCATGGCTCCATCCGTAAATGCTTTCAGGGCGCCCGTCTTCAACCAGGGATCCTTGATGCCGCCCTGGGCACGCATATTCTGCAACTCGTTGAGCGGCAAATTGAACGGCAGCCACTCCGTGATTCGAACGGTGAGTTTGCCTTCCTCTTTCAGCTGCTGGTACACCTGAAAATCCGCCCACTCGGAATAATCCTGGACGGAAGTGACACCGTTCCTGGCGACATTTTCGAGTACCCGCTCGATTCCCTTGCGGCGCCGCTCAGTTGTGGGATCGGGAATCCGCGCTTTCACCAGGGACATGGCCGCGTCTTCCTTCAGCATTCCCGTTGGCTCGCCAAGCGCATCGCGTTCGATCTCACCGCCCGCCGGATTGGGAGTGTTCTTGTCGATCTCCCCGCTCTTGAGCGCGAGAGAATTCGCCACGGCCACGTGACCGGAGATGTGTGTAAGGATGACGGGATTCTTGGGCGCGACGGCATCGAGCTGCTGGCGATTGGGGAATTTTCGGTCAGGCCAGAGCGTGTGGTCCCAGCCGCCTCCGGTGATCCATTCCCCTGCTTTGTGCTGCGCAACGGCGGCGACGACGCGCTTCTGCATTTCTTCCGCGGAAGGCACACCCGTTAGCGGGACGGCGAGTTCGTCCGCGGCGGCGCCACCGAGATGCACGTGTGCATCATTGAAGCCGGGCATCACAAATTGGCCTTTGAGGTTGACAGTCTCGACGCCTTCCTGGCCGCCTCCGCAATCGAGGAGGACGTGGTCCATTTTGCCGATGCAACTGATCTTTCCGTCGCTGACGGCCATGGCCTCGGCCCACGGATGCGCGAGGTCATTCGTGTAAATTCGCCCGTGAGTGTAATAGGTGGTGCTAGGAGCTTTTTGCGCCACGCTCGTTTTCGTGTAGAATGCGGCAACGATTGCGAGGACAACGAGAGAGACAATGCCGGCAAGGAATCGAGCGCGATTCTTCCGGATTTTCATCGCGATTTCTCCTCTGCCACTCCGGAAACTCCGAGGACGGTAAGCAGCGCGCGCTTCAAACCGGCTTCCCGGCCCGCGGAATCGTACCATTCCTGCAGCGAGTGCGCCCCGCCGCCGCTGCCGCCGGCACCGATGGAAATGGCATCGATCCCAAGGGAGAGCGGAATATTCGCGTCTGTCGAAGAACGTTCGATGCGCGACTGATTGCCGACAAACTCATCGGCGGCACGAAGCGCAGCCAGTAGCGCCGAATCCTGGGCCAATTCCCCGCCCGGACGGCTCCCCAACGGTTCGACCTTCCATTCCAGCTTCCCTTTGGAACGGTCGCGTGCGGAATCCATCTCGTCGCGCACGCCGGCGGCGATGCACTCGCGAAGTGCGGATTCGAGGCGGGTTAGTTCGTCTTCGCTCTCCGAGCGAATATCGACTTTCAGGCGCGCTTCATAGGGAACGGAATTCACCGAAGTACCGCCTTCGATCTGTCCGAGGTTAAACGTTGTGCGAGGGCTGGCCGGAACTTTAGTGTTGATGAAGCGCACGGAGCCACGGACAAGGGCGTTGATGGGATTGGGCATGCCGAAGTCGGACCAACTGTGGCCGCCAGGGCCGGTGATCAGGGCTTCGAGGCGGCGCGAAGCGAGGGCTTTCGTCGTCACGTGATCGGTGCCGGACCCGTCGAGTACGACAACCGCTTTGATTTTCCCGCGGTAGGTATCGACGAGGGCGCGCATGCCGCGCAGATTGCCTTCGCCTTCTTCGCCAACGTCGCCGACGAAAAGAACGGTGCGCTGCGGCTTGAGATGCGCGAACTGCACGGCACGCGCCAGCGCCAAGAGCGCCGCCACGCCGCTGCCATTATCGGAAATTCCAGGGGCGGTCATGCGGCTGCCATCGCGGTGAACTTTCACGTCCGTGCCGGGGGGGAACACGGTGTCAAGGTGCGCCGCAATAACGACAATTTCTTTTTCATTTACACCGCGCAGTTCCCCGATGACGTTGCCGGCCTTGTCGATGTGCGCCGGCAGACCGGCCTCGGCCAGCAACACTTTGACCGCCCCGGCGCGCTGCGCTTCCTGAAAAGGCGGCGCCGGGATTTCCGTGATACGTGCCTGCTGGTCGTTAACCCAGGAAATATTGGGCGTGAACCAATCGAGAGCCGCGCGGACTCGCACGTCGTCGGAGAGCCGTGAACGTTGGGCCTGGCGTGACGCGTGGGAGGGAGCGGCGGAGCGAACCGGCATAGCCAGAAGAATAACGCAAACGAAGGCGCGTTTCACCGTCGGCTTGCAAGGTCGTTTCCCGCTCAATTGTGTGCGGCCTCGGTGCAGAGGGCGAGAACTTCCTCATCGGAGAGGACGCGCGGGGACTGCTTGGCGGCGTCAAAGATGCGCGTGACAACGGCGTCGTCTGCCGGAATGCGGTGCTTCTCCAACCAGAACAGCACGTTGGATTTGCCGCTCATCGGGCCGATCTCGATAACCTGGTCGAGGCCGAAGAGATGCGCGGGCACACCGCTGTAAACGGCATTGGCCAGCGCGAGATCATTTTTTCGAAAGGCTTTGATGAGCGCGGCGGCGTGAACGCCGGTGGCGGTTCGAAAGGCATCATGGCCAACGACCGGATAGTTCGGCGGAATCATCGTGTGCGTGGCCTTGGCGACTTTCTCGCAATACTCCTTGAGCCGGGACAGGTCCTGCTCTATGAGTCCCATGAGTCGAAGATTGACGAGCATTAACTCCATGGGCGTGTTGCCGACGCGTTCACCGAGCGCATTGGCCGCCGCGTGGACCTGATGCGCGCCGGCAGCGACGGCCGCGAGCGAATTGGCGATGGAGAGGCCGCGATCGTTGTGACCATGCCAGTCGACGCGAATTTTTTCGCCAGAAGGTTTCACCACTTCGTCGATGACGAACTTAACTAGATTGAAGGCCCCGATCGGGGTGGCGTGTCCCACGGTGTCGCAAAGGACGATGGCGCTTGCGCCGTTTCGAATGGCGGTCGAGTACAGCCGCTTAACGGTATCGGGATCGGTTCGAATGGTGTCTTCCGTAACGTACATGGACGGGAGACCGTTCTCGACTGCGAACTTCACTGCTTTTTCGGTGGTGCGTTCGAGGTGCTCGACCGTCCAGTCCTCCACAAGGCGGCGGATCGGGCTGCAGCCTAGAAACGTTGCGGCCTCAATGGCGATGCCCGCGCGCTGTGAAATTTCCACTATGGGGCGAATGTCGTTCTCATGCGTGCGCGCCGCGCAGTTGGGCTTGATCTTCATCCGGTGCGTGGCGATTTCGCGGGCCAGCGCTTCGGTGTGGGCAAAAGCGCGTGGCCCGGCACCGGGCAGACCGATATTGACCGCGTCGATTCCCAGGGATTCCATCAGGTGCAGGATTTCGAATTTTTCTTCGATGCTGGGGTCGAAGACGGAAGGATTCTGCAAGCCATCTCGAAGGGTTTCGTCATTCATCAACACGCGCGTGCCAGGAGGAATCGCCGGCGGGGTGGCGACGTTCCAGTCGTACATCCATTCGTTCTGTTGCACGGCGGGCCTCGTTTGGTTCGAAAGAGATCGATCTAATTCCGCAAGGTATAACTCTGCGGCTGTTGCGCCGGATCCGGGCGATACAGCGTCTTGCAGAATTCGCAACGGTAAATCTCCGCTTTCGGACCAATGAGCGCCACGACTTCCTTCGGGTAATCGTAGTAGCGCTTCAAGTGTCCGTTGCAGAGCTTGCCCTTTTCGTCCTTTTCATCGCAGGCCCGCTGTTTGGGTTTGCGCGTTTTGATTTTCGGTGCCGCTGCAGTCTCTTCGGGCATGGAGATCCTCTCTACAATCCGTGGTCGCGGAAAAACGTTTTCATGGCACTGCGGGCATTTCGCAACTTCGCGCCGATACCACCAGAAAATTCAAATTGGAGAAAAGCGTCCGCGGCGCGCTCCAGATCCGCGCCATAACGGTACCACCAGGGCTTTTCGCGCCGCGGCAGGCGGTCGACATCCATGTATTTCATTCGCACCATTTCGAGGAGGCCTGCTTTGCCATGGGTGCGGCCCCAGCCGCTCGCGCCACACCCGCCGTGCGGCGCTTCCGCAATGCCGAAATAGCTGATGGCATCGTTCACCATGACGGCGCCGGCGCGGAGATGATGCGCGATCGCTTCGCCGCGCCGTTTGTCGTTGGTCCAAACACTTGCTGCCAGCGCGAATGGGGAGTCATTGGCGCGAGCTACTGCTTCATCGGCGTCGCGCACGATTTGCATCGCCAGGATCGGGCCGAACGTCTCTTCTTGAAATAACTTCATGGAGGAATCGACACCAGCGACGACCGTGGGTTCGAAGAAATTGGGGCCAAGATCAGGGCGCGAGTTGCCGCCGCACAAAACCTTTGCGCCTCGGGAAACAGCGTCGCGGACTAAATCGCTCATGCGCTGCACGTGCTGCGGCCGGATGAGCGGGCCGACGTCTGTCGCAGGATCGCTCCCCGGACCGATGCGCAGTTTTTTCGTTTTTTCCACGCAAAGCGCCATGAATTTTTCCGCTGCGGCTTGCTCGACGAACAACCGCTCCACGGAAAGGCATACCTGCCCACAGTTCGTATAGCTGCCCCAGACGGCCGCGCTGGAGGCCACCTCCAGGTCCGCATCCGCAAGAACGATCATGGCATCCTTGCCGCCAAGTTCGAGCACGGAGGGGATTAGTTTTTTTGCGCAAGCTTCGGCAACGCGGCGGCCGGTAGCCACGCTTCCGGTGAACAGCACTTTGTCCGGCGACGCGTCGATCAAGGCCTGGCCGACTTCTCCGCCCCCCTGGACAACGGCAACGAGATTTTCTGGGAAACCTGCGTCGATGAAAAGTCTCTCGATCATCGCGCCGCATTGCGGCGTGAAGTCGCTGGTCTTGCACACCACGGCATTTCCTGCAGCGACGGCCGGAACGATCTGGCCGAGCGGTATCGCCAGCGGGTAGTTCCACGAAGAAATGATGGCGATGACACCGAGAGGGTCGTAAGCCAGATAGCCGCGTTTGGCTTTTGCAGCGGTACTGTGATGCGGAACACGCCGTGTGCGAAGAGCGCCGGCCGCGTTCCTGGACCAGTATTTCGCCGAATCGAGAGCAACGAAAATATCCGCAAAGAGGGCTTCCACGCGCGGCTTGCCGGATTCACGTACAACGGCGTCCGCCAATTCATTTCGCGAGGCCATGATGCGTTCACGAAGACCGCGCAACTTCGCGCAGCGATCGCGGATCGGGAGCTTCGCCCATGCGCTCTGGGCAACTCGGGCATGGGCAACGATCCCCGGCAACGACGCCGCCCGCGTTCTCTCAAAATGCGCGAGTACTTCGCCCGTAGCCGGATTGATCGAAGGAAGCGTGTCGATGGGAACGGCCGTGGCAGCCATAAGCGCAATTCTAACCGATTTTGAGGCTGGGGGTTGGATGTGGAATTACCGGCCGCCGAGCCCTTGCCAGCACGGAAAGCGCAAGCAACTCAACCGTCACTCGATGCCCCATTCGGCGAGCTCTTCTTTGGTCATTGGCGCGAAGGCATCGGGAGTGTAAGAGATCTTTCCCTTCAAGCTACCTGGGACGCGCTTCTTTCTCAAGCGGGGCACCGCCACAAGCTTGGCGACCGGTGTCCGCCCACGAGCAATTATGACTTTCTCGCCTCGGACCGCCTTCCGCAGAAGCATTGAAAAATTCTTCTGCGCCTGACGGATGGTATACACGGTTTCACAGGTAGTTTATAGTAATTGATTTTGACGAGGGAAGGTCTCTTACCCGAAGCTGGGGAAATGGGACAAAGGTCGGGCCGGCATTCAGATTGTCGACGATCATGGCTCGCTCAGAGGTGCCAAGCCTCTTCGTGTTGCACTTCGACCATCACGAGACCTTGAGGCGGAACGGTGGGGCCGGATTTGGAGCGGTCCCGCAGTTCGTACAAGCGATCGATGTCCGCAGGCGTGAGTTTTCCGCGGCCCACGTCGAGCAGCGTGCCCACCATCTTGCGCACCATATAACGAAGGAACGAGCGTCCGCGAACGGTGAAGGCCAGCTCTTCGTTGTCCGCGGTGCGCACCAATTCGGTGGAGTAGATTTCGCGCTCGGTGGAGCGCTCTTTGTCGTCCTCTTCGGAGCCCGTCGAAGCCGCAAACGAGGCGAAATCATGCATGCCGACAAACCGGGCCGCCGCGTCGCTCATGGCGTCTTCGTCGAGCGGAAACGGATAGTGGAGGACGTAACGCCATAGCATCGGCGGCACCACTTTCCCGCGATACAGCCGATAGCGGTAGGTCTTGCCCCGCGCCGACCATCGCGCATTGAAATCCGGGCCGACCTCCTCGGCGCCAGCGATTCGAATCGCCGGGGGAAGCAGCGCGTTCAAAGCGCGTTGAAATTCCTGCGCCGACAATGGCGATTGCGTTCGAAAGCTCCCGACTTGGCCAAGCGCATGAACGCCGGCGTCGGTGCGCCCGGCAGCATGCAAAACGACGTTCTCCTGCGTCAGGCGCCGGAGCACTCCCACAATTTCTCCCTGAATCGTGGGCTTATTGGTTTGAATCTGCCAACCGTGAAAATCGGTGCCGTCGTAGGCGATGGTGAGCTTGAAATAGCGCATGGAAAGCAAGTTATCCGTTTTCAGTGATCAGTCTTCAGAAGAAGGAGGAGATTTGGCAAGTTCTTAATTGGCCCTATGGGGCGGTGCGGACAAAGCGGCTTCCGGGCTTCACGGCGACGCTGCCGCCGCGGCAAAGCGGGCAGTCTTCTTCCTCGTAGCTGGCAATGGGCAGTTGGATCAGCGACTGCGCTTCGACTTCGAAGTCGATCTTCCCGCCGCTCCGGTCGATCAGCGCACCGGCAGCAACCACGCGGGCACCGGCCTCTTCCACGACGCGAATGGCTTCCTGCGTCGAGCCGCCTGTCGTCCACACGTCTTCAACGACGAGAACATGCTGGTCCGCAGCCAGCGAGAACCCGCGCCGCAGCGTCATCATCCCGCTGGCATCGCGCTCCACAAAGAGTGCAGGCGTTCCACCGCCGGGCGAGCTCTTCGGCTCCGGCAGCGCCCGAGCGACTTCCTGCCCGATAATGAGCCCCCCCATGGCTGGCGAGACAACCGCCTCAATCCTGCTATCCGAAAAGAGCGCCGCCAGCGCTTGTCCCAGCTTCTCCGCGAACCGCGGATATTGCAGGACAAGCGCGCACTGGACGTAAGTTCCGCTGTGCAACCCGCTGGACAACTCAAAATGTCCATGGCGGATGGCGCCTGCCGTCTCGAACAGCTTTAGCAATTCTTCGCGTTTCAGCATTCGCTCTAGCTAACCGCTGGCAACTCCTGGGCGTCGAAATGTCAGCAGCCTAGCCGCCGCCCTGTGCGTTGTCAAGGAAGAGGGCCCCTGCTAGACTGCTTTCTTCGCGCGGTCGGCGCGGTGCAGCCCTCCGGATAGAAAGTGGACCGTGCCCGGCGGGTGGCCGTGAAGCTGTCAGATTTCAGTCGTGACCTCAAAACGGTCAACTTCTTGAAACAAATTCCATTCTGCGAACGTTTTACAGAGTTGAGTACATATAAATTAAGCCCCTTGGGGGATGAATCTTGAGGGTAAGGAGCACTATGAAGACGCTGTATGCTCGACCGCTGTTGGCCGCCATACTGGCCGTAACGCTCGTGGGAGGGCCCATTTCCCCGGCCTTCGGGCAGGAAGCGCCGCAAACTCCTCAAGCTGCGCCCGCCAAGACAGCCACGCCGATCGTGCCGGTCGCTCTCGGCTCGGCAAAGCACAACTATACCCGTGGGCCCAAGTTCTTCCCGAATCTCCTCGCTCCCTACAGTCCGATCAGTATCGAAGCGCCCGGCCTCACCAATTCGCCCCGTATCGACCAGCTCATCCATGACGGAAAACTGGAGCTGAGCATGCAGGAGGCGGTGGAGTTGGCGCTGGAAAACAGCATGGACATCGTGGTGCAACGTTACAATCCCTGGTTCGCAGATACTAGCATCCTCAAGGCCAATGCCGGAGGTTTTGGCTTCACCACTCCCGGCGCGGTGTTTGGGGGTTCGAGCGCGAACAATCCGCTGCTCAATTACGATCCGGTGATCACCACGACCCTGAGCATCGACGACCGCAACGTGCCGGTCAACAACCCCCTGACTTCCGGTACGGGCACCGGGCTTTCCTCGCTCGCCAGACTGACCTTGCACACTTCCACTTTCAACACACAGTATGCCCAGGGGTTCCAGACCGGTACGACCTTCTTCACCACGTTTGACAACACGCGGAGTTCCTCCACTTCAGCCGCGAACTTGTTCAACCCTTCCGTGCAATCTTCGATTTTCGTCGGATTCCAGCAACAATTGCTCAACGGATTCGGGCGTTCCGTCAACACGCGAAACATTCGCATCGCCAAAAACAACCGTAAAATCGCGGACTGGGCCTTCACCCAGCAGGCCATCACTACGGTGACCAATACGATCACCGCTTACTGGGAATTGGTTTTCGCCAGGGAAAACGTAAGAGTCCAGGAGCAGGCCGTGACCGTGGCGCAAAAGCTTTACAACGACAATAAAAAGCAGTTGGAAATCGGCACGATGGCTCCGCTCGACGTGACCCGCGCCGAATCCGAACTCGCCACCGACCGCCAGAACCTGATCGTGGCACAGACCGTGCACCTCCAGAATCAGCAGATCCTGAAGAACGCCATCAGCAAAAATCCGCTCGCGCCCAATCTCGTCAACGTCGAGATTATTCCAACGGAACTACCGTCCCGGCCGGAAGCCATTGAAGCCCCCTCGTTTGAAGAAGCCGCAAAGGAAGCATTTGCGAAGAGGCCGGAGCTGCAGGAAGAAGCGCTCAACCTCTTGAACGGAGAGATCGACCTCAAAGCCACACGCAACGCGCTGCTGCCGACCGCCACCCTTAGCGCGCAATACGGAAGCGTTGGGCTCGCGGGCAATCAACCGAAATTCGGCACTCCTGTTCCGGGACTGGGAACGCAGCTTGTTGATGGGAATGGCAACCTCGTGAACGTCTTCATTCCCACGGCCACCGTACCCGTAGTTGGCACATCATCTGCCGGCTTCGGCGACGCCATGAGCTCGGTCTTTCACAACAATTTCCCCGACTACCAAGTATCGTTGAACGTGCAGATTCCTATCCGCAATCGCTCCGCTCAAGCGGACAATCAGCGCGCTATTCTTTTCCAGCATCAACTCGAAGCGCAGTTGCAGCTGTTGAAAAACACTGCCCTGCTCGACGTCCGCAATACCTACATCGCACTTACCCAGGACCGCGCCCAGGTCGATGCCGCCAGCAAAGCGCGTGAGCTGCAGCAGCAGACGTTTGATGCGGAGCAGAAAAAGTATAAGCTCGGCGCATCGACCGTATACCTCGTCATTCAGACGCAACGCGACCTAATCAACGCCCAGGGCACGGAACTGCGCGCGTTGGCAAACCTCGTCGAAGCCAAGGCCAATTACGAGCGCGCCGTCGGGCGTACTCTCGAAGTCAATCGCGTCACCATCGCCGATGGCAAGACCGGCGAAGCCGCGCGCGAGACGCTCATTCCCGGCACGCTGCACGGCCAAGTGGTCGGTACTGAGAAACTCTCGTTTAACGCCGGCCAAAAGTAATCTGCTCAAAACTTGCTCTGCTCGGCCAGGGGGAGCTACTTCCCTGGCCGAGTTTCCTTTTTCCCGGACCCATATTGGCCTTCTCTTCGAATCCGGACAGCCCCGTCACCCCGTGATGCACGCTTGACAAGCAAGAGGCACGGGCATACGGTTTCTCGCACGGCCAGTCTTTTCTTCTCGGAAGTTCCCCATGAACTGCGAAATCATGCTTCAGGAGGAGAAGCTATGAGCGAAACTGTGAATTACAAGTACGGATTCTTTACCTCGCTTTTGATTTCCGGAGTACTCGTCTTGGGATCGCGGAGCGCTCCGCCACAGGAAAAGCCGCGCACCCCCGCCGACGGCCATGATATTCATGTCCTGGCTCCGCACAAGATGGATGGCAAAGTGATGGGACCCTACCATCACTACTGCAAACCGGTATCGAGTGACGTGCTCGAATGCCTGATTTACGAATCCACTGAGCCCAATGCGCTTCTCAAACAGGTGGAATACTTCGTCGCCAAGAACGTCTCACGGTCCAACGTTTCTCTCGAGACTTGGAATAAGTTCTATCACGACCACACGGTCGAGATTGCCACTGGCCGGGTGCAGGTTCTGGACCGGTCGCCTGAGGAGGCCAAGAAAATTGCCGAAGCCGCCGCTCAAACCGACGCCATCATTTTTCACCTCTGGTTGCCCGACGATGGGAAGGCCCCAAACGGAACCGTGGGGCATCCGCAGTCCGTGGGCCACAAAGAATTGACCGCCAAGGAATACACGGCCAAGTGACAACGGCAAATCGCGCGGGAGGAACCGGTCCAGTTGCGCGACCTGGACCGGCTTTTTCGTTTCCATACTTTCTCGTTAGGTCGTGAACTGATGTTCTCTTGTCTGCGGTGCGGCCAGACTGCCCTTGCCCCTCAGGTACCTTTCGAATAGCATTAATCTTTGCGGTCTTTCGAACAGATAATTGAATTCTTCCCGGGGGCAATGAGTATGAGCGAACGATCCAAGGGAACCACCGAAGCCGCGCCCCCGGCGGAAACATCTTCAGTAGATCGAGCGCCCTCCGCCAAAGAACAAGCCTGGGAGAAAAACACGCTCGAGCCGGCGCTGAAAAAAAGCCCCGAAAGACAGTCCGAATTCACCACCATTTCCGGGTATCCGATTCGCAGGCTGTACACCAAAGCGGATCTTCCGAATTGGGACCCTGAGCGAGATCTCGGCTTCCCTGGCGAGCCGCCGTATACGCGCGGCATCCACTCGACGATGCACCGCAGCCGGCTTTGGACCATGCGCCAGTTCGCGGGCTTTGGAACGGCCGAGGACACCAACCAGCGCTTCCGCTATCTCCTCGCGCAGGGCCAGACCGGCCTCTCCACGGCCTTCGACTTGCCCACGTTGATGGGCTATGACTCCGATCACGCGCTCTCCGAAGGAGAAGTCGGCAAGTGCGGCGTGGCCATCAGTTCGCTCGCAGACATGGAAGTGCTCTTCGACAAGATTCCGCTGGCGAATGTCACGACCTCGATGACCATCAATTCGCCGGCCGCGATCATTTGGGCAATGTATCTGGCCGTCGCCGAAAAACAGGGCGCGGATTGGAAGAAACTTTCGGGCACGCTCCAGAACGACATTTTGAAGGAATACATCGCGCAGAAGGAATACATCTATCCGCCGGAACCTTCGATGCGGCTGGTAATCGACACGTTCGAATTCAGCGTCAAGAACACGCCCAAATTCAATCCCATTTCGATTAGCGGCTATCACATCCGCGAGGCCGGCTCGACCGCCATTCAAGAATTGGCCTTCACTCTGCGCGATGGCATGGAGTACGTCGAATGGGGAATGCGCCGCGGACTCGACGTCGATCAATTTGTGCCGCAGCTCTCCTTTTTCTTTAACGCGCACAATGATTTCTTCGAGGAGATCGCCAAGTATCGCGCAGCGCGCCGCATCTGGCACAAAGCCATGGTGGAGCGCTACAAATCAAAAAAACCGCGCTCCTGGGCGCTGCGCTTTCATACGCAGACCGCCGGCTGCTCTCTGACCGCGCAACAACCCTACAACAACGTCGTTCGCACCGCGATTCAAGCGCTCGCCGCGGTGCTTGGCGGCACGCAATCACTTCACACGAATTCGCTCGATGAAGCCTGGGCGCTGCCGACGGAGTTTGCCGCGACCATCGCACTGCGCACGCAGCAGATCATCGCCCACGAAACCGGTGTCACCAACACCGTCGATCCGCTCGGCGGTTCCTACTTCGTCGAAACTCTGACCAACGAAATCGAGCGAGGCGCGTGGGAATACATCGAGAGAATCGACGCCATGGGCGGCATGGTTGCCGCCATTGAGCGCAGCTACCCGCAGCGCGAAATCGCCGAAGCTTCCTACCGTTACCAGGTGGCCGTAGATAAAAAAGAAAAAATCATAGTCGGCGTGAATGATTTCGCATCCGAAGAGAAGCCCTTGGACGTTCTGCAAATTGACGAGACGGTGGCCCACCGCCAGGCCGAGCGGTTGAGCAAGCTCCGCGCCGATCGCTCCCAGGCCGAGGTCGCTCGCCGCCTCAATGCCCTGCGCGCCGCGGCCAAGGGAAAAGACAACCTCATGCCGTTCATCTACGATGCCGTGAAATCCTACGCCACCCTCGGCGAAATCTGCGATGCCCTGCGCGACGTCTTCGGCACCTACGAAGAAGTCGCTATCACCTAACTCTTCTCTGTGCTCTCTGTGAACTCTGTGTTGAAACCCCCTGCTCCATGACCGACAACGAAATCACCCACGAGATCATCGGCGCCGCCATGGAAGTCCACAGACTACTTGGACGCGGCCTGCTGGAATCCGCTTATGAAGCATGCCTGTGCCATGAATTCGCGATTCGCAAAATCGGCTTTCAAGAACAAAAACCGGTTCCTCTCGTATACAAAGAAATAAAGCTCGCTTGTGATTTTAGGCTAGATTTGCTTGTGGAGAAGCGGATTGTGGTAGAACTCAAGTCGGTCGAGGCACTCGCACCGATCCATGAAGCCATCATGCTTACATATATCTTAGGCTGTCGGGTCACAAGCTCGGCCTGCTGATCAATTTCAACGTTCCAGTCCTTAAAGATGGCGTCCGCCGATTTATGATGTAGCAGCGAAGGGCGGATTTTTTCAACACCGAAGGCACGGAGTACACTGAGAAGAGGCAGAGAAATGCCAGAGAAGAAAATCAGAGTGCTGATCGCCAAGCCGGGGTTGGATGGCCACGACCGCGGCGCAAAAATAATTGCCCGTGCCTTGCGCGACGCCGGCATGGAGGTCGTTTACACTGGGTTGCGCCAAACCCCGGAAATGATCGCCTCCGCCGCCGTTCAGGAAGACGTCGACGTCATCGGCCTCTCCATCCTCTCTGGCGCCCATAACACCATCTGCCCCCAGCTGATGAAACTCCTCCACGACAAAGGCATGACCGACGTCACTGTCCTCGTCGGCGGAATCATTCCCGAAGCCGACATCCCCGCCCTCAAAAAATCCGGCATCGCCGAAATCTTTCTCCCCGGAACCTCCACGCAAGACATCGTGGAATTCATCCACAAGCGCGTCGCGCTTTCCTAGTCGTCGCCAAAGTGACCTCGGCACCGAGTACAACGCCCTCACCGCTTCCCTTCGTCTCTTTGTCTCTGCTGGTATTTCTGCCGCGCAGCTCGATGAATCTGTTTCCATAGCTCTTTTTGCTCTTGTCGCGCTTCGGGATCTATTTTCCGCCGGAAGAATTCCTGCTCGCGCAAAAGCTTTCGCCAGTTTTCGACCCGCGCCGAATCCAATGTTCCCGCGCTTAGCGCCGCCAGGACCGCGCATCCTGGCTCCGCTTCATGACGGCAATCGCCGAATCGGCACTGCGCCGCCAGCGAATCGATGTCGGGAAATGCTTGCGCGACGCCGTGCTCCGCGTCCCACAGTTGCATCTCGCGCAAGCCCGGCGTGTCCATTAGTAGCGCGCCCCCTGGCAAGATGAACAGTTCTCTCGCGGTCGTGGTATGCCGTCCCTTGCTATCGCTCTCGCGAACCGGCCGAACTTCCTCGACCGTTTCCTCCAGGAGCCGGTTCGCGATCGTTGACTTGCCCACTCCGGAAGAACCCAGCAGCACTAATGTGTGCCCTGGCTTGAGAAACTCTTCAAGTTCAGCGAAACCCTCTCCAGTTCTCGCGCTAACAACGCACACCGACGTCCCTATCGCAACGCGCTCCATCTCGGCGGCCTTCCCGCGCGCCTCCTCGCAAGCATCCGCCTTATTCAACACGATCACCGGCCTCGCCCCGGACTCCCAGGACTGCGCCAGATACCTCTCCACGCGCCGCGGATTGAAATCGCCGTCCAACCCCGACACCAGCAACGCCGTGTCCACATTCGCAGCGATCACCTGCTCTTCTATCTTTTTCCCCGGCGACTTGCGGACAAATTTGCTCCGTCGCGGCAAGACCTCCTGGATCACGGCTGTCGAGTCTGCCCCGTGGAGTTCCATGACCACCCAATCGCCTACCGCCGGCCAGTCCGACTTTGCCGCCGCAAGACGCAGCTTCCCGCTCGCCTCCGCCCAGCATTCGCCGAAGTCTCCCGCGACCCGCCAGAATTTCCGTTGCTGTGCCACAACACGCGCTGGTACCGCGTTTCCCCAGTCCCCGCCCCGCCAGAACGCTTCAAAATACGAATTCCATCCCCATCCAATAATAGACATGGAAAATCCTCCCGCAGCCATGGCGCAACACACGGCCGCCGCTAGTGCCAAAATCAAAACAGCATCGGTTCAACTGGATTTGAATTGCGAGAGGGGTGACGCGGTCAGTTCATGCAAGCCACGGAGACACACCCGCCCGCGGGAACTTTGGTAATGGTTCGCACAGGCGCCTCCGTGGTTGAAATAAGAGTCCCCGCGGTTGCGCGGGAACCTTCTCAATCAAATCTTAGCGACGGGTTCAGTCGGAGTCAACACTCGAAACATTCGAGATCAGTGAACGATCTTCCCATCCGTGTCCCGCATCTCGACCTTGCCCAGATTCAGCTTCTTCATCTCTTCTTCGATCTTCGAGCGGTCGCCTACCGCAAGAACAATCATTTTCTCCGGCTGAACGTATTTCTGCGCGATGGCTTGCGCCTGCTCGATGGTCACGGCGTTGATGTGATCCGGCAGAGTCGAGTAATAATCCAACGGCAAATCGTAGGTGAAAAGCTCCGCGAAGGTCGCCGCCGCCGCCGTCCCGCGTTCGAACCGCCCCGGCAGCGACCGCGCGATGGAATCCTTCGAAAGAAGGAGTTCCGCCGGCGTCATTTGCGTTTCGCGCATCCGCCGCAGTTCGCTGAACACTTCCGAAGTCGCCGGAGCGGTCACGTCCGTCCGCACATCCGAAAACACGACGAACGGTCCGGGCGCCCGGTGATAATTGAAGAACGATCCAGCGCCGTACGTGTAACCGTGCGCTTCGCGCAAGTTCATGTTGATGCGGCTTGAGAAAAGTCCTCCGAGATCCGTGTTCATCACCTCCACTGGCGCGTAGTCCGGAGTCGATCTCGCCAACCCCACCGAGAAGCACACCAGCGTCGTCTGCGGCGCTCCTGGGCGGTCCACAAGAATCAGCTTGGCGTCGGTTGTCTCCGGCGAACCCAGCGCTGGTGGAGCGGGCCTCCCAGCCTTCCACGCGCCGAACCGCTTCTCCAGCAGTGGCTTTAATGACGCCAGTTTGATGTTTCCTGTAACGACCAGGGCCGCGTCGTCCGGAAAATAATTCTGCTGCCAGAAATGCTCTACGTCGTCGCGCGAAATCGCCTTGATGGATTCCGTCGTGCCGCTGTCGGGGTAACCGTAAGTGTGTCGCGGTCCATAGAGCGCAGCCGTCAACACTCGCATCGCCAGGGCGAATGGCTCGTCTTTTTCCTGCACAATCCCGGTCAGCCGCTCCGAGCGTACCCGCTCTATCTCCGCCTGCGGAAAGCTCGGATGCAGTGCCACGTCCGCCAGCAATTCCAGCGCATCGGGAAAATTCCGGGAGAGTGACCGCGTGGATATTCCAGTCGTGTCGGTCCCCGCGCCTGAATTCAGCGTGGCGCCCAGATCCGCGGCGCGATCCGCAATCTGCAGCGCGGAAAGCGTTGTCGTTCCCTGCTGCAGCATCCGCGCCGTCATACTCGCAAGCCCCGGGCGATCCACGGGGTTGACCCCGCTCCCGGCGTGCAAAACCAGGTTCGCCGCCACCAGCGGCAATCCCGGCCTTTCGCTGTACAACACGGTCAGCCCATTCGAAAGTTTGAATTTTTCCGGCACGGGCAGGTGCAACGCGCTGGCAGGGCCCGGCTTTGGCGCGTCTTTTCGCCACTCCGCATCGGCGTTCACCGCTTCCCCGTTGTTCTTGGCTGGATCCTTCTGTTCCGCTTTCGGAGTCGCCACCTCTGGCCCTAGATCCTGCTTCCCGGGCAGGCCATATACCACCACGCGCTGATTCCCGTTCAGCTGCCCTTGCGCAAACGCCTGAATCGACTGGCTTGTGGAATTTTCATACCGCGCGATGTCCGCCGCAAGAAAGTCTGGCGTGCCCAGATAATGGTTGTAACTGTTTAAGCGGTCAGCGACGCCTCCGAACCCTCCCAGCGTCTCGAGACCCGCGATGATTCTCGATTCGAGCACGTTTCGCGCTCGCGTCAGCTCCGCGGCCGTCGGCCCGTCTTTGCGGAACGCATCCAACTCCGCGTTGATGGCCTTCTCAAGATCTTCCGGTTTCACGCCGGCTTTGGCCGTCGCCTGCACTTCAAACACAGAACCAAGAATCAGCGACTGTTGATTCACTCCTACGTCCTGGGCGATCTGCTTTTCATACACAAGTTTTTTGTACAACCGGCTGGACCTTCCACCGCCCAGAATCGTTGCCGCCAGATCCGCTTCGGCGTCGCCCGGTTTGAAAATCGGCGAGGTCAGCCAGGCCATGTACACGCGAGGGAGCTGTACGTTGTCCTGAACCACGGCGCGCCGCTCGGTCGCGATTGCTGGCGTGCGCGCTTTGATCTTGGGAACGTCCTCCCCGCGCTTCAGTGGCCCAAAATATTTTCCCACGAGTCCCCGGGCTTTTTCGGGATCGAAATCTCCGACGATCGCCAGGCTCGCGTTGTTTGGCGCGTAATACAGCTTGAAAAAATGCCGCACGTCTTCGAGTTTTGCGGACTGGACGTCGGCATGCGATCCGATCACATCGCCGTAATACGGATGTTCTTTCGGAAAAATCTGGTGAAACATCGCCTCTTCCACCACGCCGTACGGCGCGTTTTCCACGCTCTGCCGCCGCTCGTTGCGCACCACATCCTGCTGGTTCGAAAGGTTGGCTTGGTCCAGCTTATCCGGCAAGTAACCCATCCGATCCGACTCCAGCCATAGGGCCAGCTCCAGTTGATTCGAAGGCAGAGTTTCGAAATAATTCGTGCGGTCGAAATCGGTCGTGCCGTTGATATCCGAAGCGCCCGCGGCTTCGAGAAAATGGAAATGCGCACTGCCCGGCACGTGCCGCGATCCTTCGAACATCATGTGTTCGAATAGATGCGCGAAACCGGTGCGGCCCGGGAGTTCGTTCGCCGGCCCCACGTGGTACCACAAGTTCACCGCCACCATCGGCAGGCGATGATCCTCGGAGAGGATGACCTCCAGCCCATTGTCCAGCTTGTACTTTTCGAATTTCAGTTGCGGCACTTCGAGTGGCGCGGGATGATCGGCCACCTGCTCAGGCGTTTTTGATGGCGCCTGCGTTTGCGCTGCTCCCAAGCGCGCCAATGCCAGAACGGCGATCAAACCAAACGTGCAAACACTCTTGTAGAAACGCTTCATCACGGTGTCCTTTCGAATTGGCACAATTTGGCGTTCAGCCAATGGACAGCACTCGCAGGCGTCCTCAGAGATCCCGCTGTTAGCTTACCTTGCTTCTGAATGAGTGCAAGTCTTTTGCGTTCTCGTTTGGCCCGGCGGAGCCGCGATCTCTACTTGGCCCGCTGCAGGTATTTCTACAGTTTCACTTCGCTGATCTGGACGATCCGCCCCGGAGACATCGTCCGTTAAACCTGCCTCATTGCCGGGAGAAGGAGTATTCACCGGACGGGTCGCGCTCCTTCAGCGCTTTAACCTGGCCGTCCTCCATCACAAACTCATAGATGGTGTCGGAGAACTGCGGAGTCTTGAACTGCAGGCCTTTGACCGGGATGAGTTTGACAGGAGGCCCGCCCGGGAATACCAGAGAAAGTCCGTCTCCCCGCTGATAAACTACCTGGAACTTGACGTGAGCGGGCGTCAGGTAATCTCCCGCGAGCTTCTCGAGAAGCGCTGCATCCAGGGTCTCTGGCTTTCGTGTGAAAACCACTTCAGCCTCGTCCAGGGAAATCGCCGCGGCATCAATGTCCCCCTGCGGATTGGTCCGAAAATTGACCGAGAACTTGCCGTACTGCTCGTCTTCGGGTGTATCGAACCGCTCGTAATGGAAATGGTTCATCGGAAACTGGAACGCGTGAAAATGGAACTGCAGTT
Source organism: Candidatus Limnocylindria bacterium (assembly GCA_035490055.1). Classification (GTDB taxonomy): domain Bacteria; phylum Acidobacteriota; class Terriglobia; order Acidiferrales; family UBA7541; genus Acidiferrum. The sequence continues at coordinate 112,293 of DATHIB010000073.1, forward strand.
GGTTCTCCTTCAGCCCGATTTTGAGAATACCGTAGGCTGGATTTTCATATTCAGCCGCATAGTCCGCCAACGCGTGAGATGGCTTAGTGTTAGGAACGCGGTCGGCGCCAGCCTTCGCGCGTGCTTCTGTGCCGGCCTTCTTGCTTGCGAGTCGTTGTTCCAGTCGGCGTTTACTCCAGGGTGTTTGCTCCAGACCCAGCAGCCGCTCGTACACGTTATAGCTGACAACGGTATACAGGGGAGCGCTGTGATCGCTGATCACCAAGACGATCACGCCGATCTTGTCGTTGGGCATGAAGGAAACCTGCGAGTGGAACCCGGGAAGGTCTCCGCCGTGGAAGGTGAATAGCCGTCCCCGGTAGGAGGCGGTTTGCCGCCCCATGCCGTAGGCTGGATTCAGTATCTCCCAGTATCCCAGTGCTTCGCCAAGAGTGTTTGGCAACCCAATGGCCGGTTGCATCGTTGCTTTTAGCACGTTCGGCGGCAGGACCTGCTTCCCGTTGTATTTTCCGTCATTCATCAACGCGATGAGCCAGTGCGACACGTCCTCGATATTCGAGATAATCGCGCCCGCGGGAGCGACCCCCTCGGTGTCCTCGTAGTAGGGGATCTTGTACAACTCAAACGTGTCGCGCTTTTCTCGGAACGGCACTCCGTGGTCCGGATACTTCACCATCTCGGAGATCGAATAGGTAGTCGCGCCCATGTTGAGCGGCTCGAAGATTCTCTCCCGCACAAACTGCTCCCAGGTCTTCCCGGATTTCAATTCGATGACGTACCCGGCAGCGGAGAACATCAGGTTGTTGTACAGGAACGTTTCGCGCATCGGCTGCTGCGGCTCGAGGTATTTCAGCTTTTCGAACAACTCCTTCCTCTTGAAATCCGATTTGAACCAGATCGAGTCGTGCCGGGTCACGCCCGTCCGGTGCGACAGCATGTCGCGCAACGTCACATTGTCGTTGAGCTGGTCGTTGTAGAACTGGATCGTCGGCACGGACTCGCGCACGGGCTTATCCCAACTGAGCTTTCCTTCCTCTACCAGCATCCCCGCCGCCACGGCGGTGAACAGTTTCGAGTTCGAAGCGATCTGGCACAGCGTCGTCGGAGTAAAGGGCAGCTTCTTCTCGTAGTCCCTGTACCCATACCCTTTGGCGAAAACCAGCTTGTCATTGATTACAATGCCGACACCGATTCCCGGCGTATTCCAATCCTTCAGGACTTGTTCCATGTAGGAGTCGAACCCCTGCAGCTTGTTCGCGATCTCCCGGTCTTGCGCCAGAACGCCAAGTCCAAAGATCATTACTGCAAGCCCCAGGGTGAGCACGCGAATCGAGTAACCGGCTAAGTTGGACCCGAGTTTGCTTTCTTGGGACATGAGAACAGAATCTCCTCTCTGGATTCTTCAAGCGGGCATGCCCGGCATTGTATAGCGTCTTGGCCGATTCGCAATGGTTTCCACTGCGTTCGTGACAGTCCGCAACATTGGCGAGTACCGTTCCAGCCTGGGGAGCGGGACCGTGCCTTCGAACCGAGTCTCTGAATGCCGGCTTTGTGCTCGTCCGAAACGGGATTACCACTCCGGCCCCGCGGTCGCACAATGGTGGTGAAACTCGTATACTGTCAAACTTGGTTCGCGCCACTGTCGCTGCCAGAAAGTTTTCTCAAAGATCGCTTGTGCGTGAGGACTTCCGGTGCCTGATTCCGTTCTGAAAACAAGTGCGAATCTGAAATCTCCTGAATTCGAAAAGAACGTCCGCCGCATCATTGACTTGCTGACAAAAATCAAGAATGAGGAAGAACAGATTCGTCAGGGGGGCGGCGCGAAAGCCGTCGAATCGCAGCACAAAAAAGGCCGGCTCACCGCGCGCGAGCGCATCGCCAAGCTGATCGATACGGGTTCGCAGTTTTTCGAACTTGGTATTTTCGCGGCGTTCGAAATGTACCAGGAATGGGGCGGCGCACCTTGCGCGGGCACGATCACCGGACTTGCAAGAGTGTGCGGGCGAACGTTTATGCTCATCGCGAACGATGCAACGGTGAAGGCTGGCGCGTTTTTCCCGATGACCGCAAAGAAAGTGATTCGCGCGCAAAACATCGCCATCGAAAACAGAATTCCAACAATCTATCTCGTCGATTCCGCGGGAGTTTTTTTGCCGCTGCAGGAAGATGTTTTTCCGGATACGGATGATTTCGGGCGCGTCTTCCGGAACAACGCGGTGATGAGCGCGATGGGCATTCCGCAAATCACCGCGATTATGGGTATGTGCGTGGCTGGCGGCGCCTACCTTCCAGTGATGTGCGACCACATTTTGATGACCGAAGGTTCGGGATTATTTTTGGCGGGACCGGCGCTGGTACAGGCCGCTATCGGCCAAAAAACTTCCGCCGAAGACCTGGGCGGCGCGAAAATGCACGCGCAGATTAGCGGCACGGTGGATTTCCGCGAGCCGGACGACGATGCATGCATCGCGCGGATTCGCGCGCTCGTCGACAAAATCGGAACGCCGAACGCTTCGCCCTTCAGCCATGTGAAATCGCGCGACCCACTCTATTCAAGCGAAGAGATTTACGGAATCTTTTCAAGCGATCCGGGCAAGCAGTACGACATGCGGGAAATCATCGCCCGCCTGGTCGATGCGAGCGAATTCGAGGAATATCGCGCTGAGTATGGTGAGACGCTCCTGTGTGGATACGCGCGCATCGGCGGCTGGGCAGTCGGAATCGTCGCCAATCAAAAAAAGCACGTGCAGACCTTGGCTCGCGGCTCGGACCAGAAGCGTATCGAATTTGGCGGCGTGATTTACACCGAGTCCGCAGAAAAAGCCGCGCGCTTCATTCTCGATTGCAACCAGAACCGCATTCCGCTCGTTTTTCTGCACGACGTGAACGGTTTCATGGTCGGCAAGGATGCGGAGTGGAGCGGCATCATCCGCGCCGGCGCAAAAATGGTAAATGCAGTGGCGAACAGCGTGGTGCCGAAGATAACCGTAATTTGCGGCGGCAGCTTCGGCGCCGGAAATTACGCCATGTGCGGCAAAGCCTACGACCCGCGCTTCATGTTTGCGTGGCCCACGGCACGCTTCGCCGTGATGAGCGGCGATGCCGCAGCCAGCACTCTCGTCGAAATAAAATTGAAGCAACTCGAGCGCGAAGGTAAAAAAGTCGACGAGGTACAAAAAAAGGAATTGTACGAATCTGTGCGCGCCACCTACGAACACCAAACCGATCCGCGCTACGCCGCCGCTCGTTTGTGGGTCGACGCCGTCATCGATCCCGCCCATACTCGCGTTGCCTTGATCTGGGCCCTCGAAGTCGCCGCTCTCAATCCCGAAATCCGCGAATTCAAGACAGGAGTCCTTCAGACCTGATGAGGAAACGGGGAGCTATTGCGATTCTAGCCGCGATGCCCGCGTGGATTTACTTTGTGCGCTTCGATATCGAAGCGCGGAAATCCCCGTTTGGCTATGAACTGGGGTCAGCCGTGTTTCCTTATCCGCAGTCCGTGAGAGCCGCTGGGATCTTTGCCTCGCTCTTGACCTTTTGGGAACTTTGCTTCCTCGCTCTTGATTTCGACCGTTGGATCAGAAGAAGCAGGTCTAAGTGACCACGACAGTTAAAATCATCGAGTGTCCACGCGACGCTTGGCAAGGGTTGCCGGATCTCATTCCGACAGAGTACAAGACCGAGTATTTGAAAGACCTTGTGCTTACCGGATTCAAGCATATTGATGCGGTGAGCTTCGTTTCGCCTAAACACGTCAAACAGATGGCGGACAGTGAAGAGGTGATGGCGAAACTGAACACTTTCTTCTCCAAAGACCTTCCCGCTGGCCTGGAAGCACCGGAGATTATTGGAATCGTGGTGAATGAGAGGGGCCTCGAGCGGGCGCTAGCTACGCCGGGAGTGACCACGATCGGGTATCCGTATTCGATCTCGGCTTATTTTCGGCGCGCGAATGCCAACATGACGCGAGACGAATCTCGCCTGCTGGTCGAAAAGTTGAGGAAGGAGACGGCGGCCGCAAATCGCGGACTGGTGATTTATATTTCGATGGCGTTTGGGAATCCGTACGACGAGCCTTGGGGACCGGAGATCGTGGTGGAGGCGCTGGAGTGGCTGAAGGATATTCGAGTCCGCACCGTTTCGCTGGCGGACACGGTGGGCAACGCGGCGCCGCAACTGGTCGGCGATTTGTATCACAGCGTGAAGGATCACACCGCGGGCATCGAGCTGGGAGTTCACCTGCACAGCCGGCCGGACGATGCGGAAGAAAAGATACGCGCAGCCTACGAAGCTGGATGCCGGCGTTTCGACGGCGCGCTGACCGGGCTTGGCGGCTGCCCGTTTGCGGGAGACAATCTGGTTGGGAACATCGCGACGGAAGATGTTATCGCGGTGCTGCGGAAAGCGGGCGCCGATCCCGGGATCGATTCTTCGCGGCTGGCGAAGGTGCTCGAAATGACGAACGAGATCCGCGCGAAGTATGCGCATGCCCCACTGGTGAACTAGAATCACTCCGACCGGGCGTTCCTGACGAATAGGGGCGTAGCATGCTGCGCTTCTACCTCCGGGGCTCCCGCGTTCAAGTAGAGTTACCGGCGCACGCATCGAGGGAGATTGCTGCCATGTATCAAACACTTCTGCTCGACATATCTGGAAATCTCGCCACCATCACGCTGAACCGACCGGAAAAGCGCAACGCCATCTCCACGCAAATGATGGCTGAACTGCAGGCGGCGCTGGATGAGATCGAAAGAAGCCACGCGCGGGTAGGAATTCTGACTGGAGCGGGCAAAGCATTTTGCGCAGGCATGGATTTGGATATGCTTGCGTGCATCGCGAAACAATCTCCGGCGGAAAATCAAGAAGACTCGCGGCGGATTGCCAAACTGTTCCGCAGGATCTGGAGTTTTCCCAGGCCGCTGATAGGGGCGGTAAACGGGGCAGCTTACGCCGGAGGCTGCGGGCTCGCCACGCTATGCGATTTCACGCTCGCCGCGCCGGAGGCAAAATTTGGATACACCGAAGTGAAGATCGGTTTCCTGCCGGCGATCGTTTCCGTGTTTCTGACGAGGCAGATCGGAGAAAAGCGCTGCCGCGATCTATTGCTCACGGGCCGCATCCTCGAAGCGGCCGAAGCGAAGGAATTCGGCCTCGTGTCGGAGGTGGTTCCGGCGGACCGCTTGATGGCGCGCGCTCACGAACTTGCGGAATTGCTGATCGCAGCAAGCCCCAGCAGCCTTACTCGTTCCAAGCACCTTCTGGTCTCCTCGGCGGCACCAGGAGTGGATCACGATCTGGAACGCGCCATCCTTGAAAATGCGCGGATTCGTTGCACGCCCGATTTCCGAGAAGGGCTCGCATCGTTTCTGGAGAAACGCAAGCCAGTCTGGCAGGGAGAGAAACAGTGACAAGTTTTCACTTTTCAGTTCTTAGCCGTTAGTTCTTAGTTTTTGGTTTTTAGTTCTGATCGCTAGTCTTCTATTTGTGCTGTACGTTATTGGAATTGATTAATATAACTAAATTCTTGGCCGCTGGCGAAGCGCCAATCGGTTCGATTGCGAGAAATCGAGAGAGTCGATGATGGAATATCATGACGCGGTGGTGCGCGTGCGCTACGCGGAGACCGACCAGATGGGCGTGGTCTATCACGCGAACTATTTGATCTGGTTCGAGGTAGGACGCGTGGAGCTGATCCGCGCGCTGGGCATCGAGTACAAACGCATGGAAATTGAAGATGATTGCCACATCGTGGTGGCGGATGCGCACTGCCGGTATCATCATTCAGCGATGTACGATGAAGTCTTGCGCATCCGGACGCGCATCGCGGAATCGCGGAACCGCCTGGTCAAGTTTTCCTACGAAGTCATTCGCGACGCGGACGGGAAAATTCTGGCGAACGGAGAAACGACGCACGTGATTTGCGGTAGCAACGGCCGGCCGAAATTGCTGCCCGAGAAATACCACAGCGTATTTACCGCCATCGTCGTGCCGCAACCCGACCGGAGTAATGCATGAGCGTCGCGCTGAGCGGAAACGATCTGACCTTCCCGCAACTCCACGAAGTTGCTCTGCGCGGCGAACCAGTGCAACTGACGGCTTCGGCGATCGAGCGGATGAATGCTTCGCGCGCGGTGGTCGAGCGCCTGGTGGCGTCGGGAGCAGCGGCTTACGGGATCAATACGGGCTTCGGGAAACTCGCTTCGGTGCGCATCTCCACGGAGCAGGTGCGGCAGCTTCAAGTGAATCTGGTGCGTTCCCACGCGTGCGGCCTTGGCGTGCCGCTGAGTGAAGCGGAGACGCGCGCGATGATGCTGCTGCGCGCCAACGCGTTGGCGAAAGGATTCAGCGGCGTGCGGCCACGCTTGGTGGAGACGCTTTGCCAGATGCTGAACGTTAAGGTGCATCCGGTGATTCCTTCGCAGGGTTCGGTGGGCGCTTCGGGCGACCTCGCGCCACTTGCGCACCTAGCGCAGGTAGTCATCGGCGAGGGCCATGCGGCATTTCGTGGAGAAGTTTTGCCCGGCGGCGAAGCTCTGAAGCGCGCAGGGATTGCACCCGTCGCGTTGGAAGCGAAGGAAGGACTATCGCTTCTGAATGGGACACAGGGCATGCTGGCGCTGCTCAGCCTGGCTTTGCATGAAGCGCACATTCTGGTGGACACCGCGGATGTGGCCGCTGCCCTTTCGCTGGATGCGCTGCGCGGAAGTCCCGGCGCGTTCGATGCGCGGATCATGCAGGCGCGGGCGTATGCAGGGGCGGGGACGACGGCGCGGAATCTTGCGCACCTGAATGAAGGCAGCCAAATTCGCGAGTCGCATCGCGCACTGGAAAAAGATCCGCGCGTGCAGGATGCCTACAGCCTGCGCTGCACACCGCAGGTGCACGGGGCTGTACGCGATTCACTGGGGCAGGCGCGGGAAATGGCGGCAGTGGAGTTGAACAGCGCGACGGATAATCCGCTGGTTTTTGTGCGCGATGCGAACAACGGCGACATCATTAGCGGCGGAAATTTTCACGGGCAGCCGCTGGCGATGGCGGCGGATCAAGTGGCGATTGCGATTGCGACGCTCGGCGGAATCGTGGAGCGGCGCGTCGAGCAGATGACGAATCCGCTGACCAGCATGCTGCCGGCGTTCCTGACGTCGGAGCCAGGATTGAATTCGGGATTCATGATTGCGCAGGTGACGGCGGCGGCGCTGACGAGCGAAAACAAGGCGTTAGCTACGCCCCATTCCGTTGATTCCATTTCCACGAGCGGCAATCAGGAAGATTACGTATCGATGGGCATGAGCGGTGCGCGGCGGCTGGGGCACATGCTGGTCAATTTGCGAAATACGATCGCCATTGAATTGCTTTGTGCCTGCCAGGGGATCGACCTGCTGGGCCCGCTGCAGACCGGGACGTTGGCCAAGAAGGCTTATGCGGCTGTGCGCGCCAAGTCGCCCATCGTCAAGGATGATCGGACTTTGGCACCGGACATTGAAGCGGTGTCGGCTCTGGCGGCTGAGGCCGCGTTCTCCTCGCTACTTCGATAGACCTGCATGGTTGAAATCCTGCCAAGAAGGGGGCAGCATGCTGCGCCCTACATCGACTGGTACTCGTCTAAAGATACAGCGGACAGCGCACCACGCGGGACAGGGGTACGCGCCCCCGCGTTTTTTGGCAAAGGGTGCGGAATTGCTTGAAAACAGACGGATTGACTTTTTCCTTAGAGCAAAAAAGAGTGCGCAAAAAATGGATTCCAGGGCAGTTAGGTTTCATAATTTCTTGCGAATCGCCAAGGGAGCCGGAAACCATTTAGTTCACAGTACTTACGGACTGACGGATGGCATCAAACAGAGAATGGCGCTCGTTCAATGGAAGGAAAAGTGGATTGGGAAAGTTCCGCAACTCAAATAGGAAAAAAAGAGGGTTCGGCCACCAGAGAGCGGGCGCAATATTACCCACTTCAGATACTTGCATATCAATAGAAAAAAACAAGGAAACTTTGCCGGCATACCTTACGGAAGAGCGGGCTGGATGTCAGTTTGGCGGAAGTCGTCGCCCTTGAAGAGGAGAGGCTCGCCCGTGGATTTGGCCAGGGCGTACGAGAAACAGTCGCCGAAGTTGAGGCCGGCGGGATGGCGGCCTTTGCCGTAGTCGGAGTAGCCCTGCCGCGCCAACAGGGCTTGGTCTTCGGTGACAGGCTCAACCGAGATGCGGGAAGTGCGGAAAAAGGAGTCGCACTGGCGTAAGCCTTGGTCGCCGATGCGGCTTTCCGCAACCATCGAGGCTTCAACAAACGAAGCGGCGGAAATTCTACAGACTGGCGCAGATGAAATGGCATCAACGAAAACCTCGAATCCGGGCTCGCCGAGCACGACGGCAAGAACTGCGGAAGTATCCAGGATCACTTCGGGAGCCCCTTATCGTCATACAACAAATCGGCATGGTCGATGTACGGCCCCTTGTAAAGGGACGCCCCGCGTTTTCCGATGGCCATGATGGCGGCACGCATCGCGTCGCGTTTGCGGCGGCGGCGGACGGCTTCTAGGCGCTCGCGAATGGCCTGAATCACAGCGGAGGTCATGGATTCGCCAGTTTCGCGGGCCAACTCCTGAGCGAGCTTGTGGGCTTCGGGGTCTTTGATGTTAAGGCTCATGAATCTACCATACTAGAATTCCATCTACCTGTCTACCACAAACTGCCGACAAATGCGGAATCTCGAAGTTGATAAAATGAGAGAGCAATGTGATCGGTGTCTCGTGATTGGTGTGCGGTCCAAACCTCGCTAGCATGTCGTATAGAGGTTAAGGCGACCGCGGACTGACTCATTTGCCCATGTTCAACTCATCTAATGGGCAAACGCGGCCAATTCAGGAATTCTTGGAGGCTGGTGGCGACCGTTTTGCGGTGGGAGCCGCCGCCATCGTAGACAAGGAAAACGACGGGGGAGTCTTTTACCCGTTGATCGGAGGCGGCAATCCAATACCAGGATCCGCGGCCGGTGGTTGCAAAGCAAAACCCGGGACCCAATTCCTCCTCGTAAGGTAATTCGTTCAGGGATTCGATGTCCAAGGGCTCAAAACAATAAACCGGCCAGCGCTTCGACCACCGACCTTTCTTGCCGGGTGTCTCGAGTTGGAAGCCGGCTGATTGGATGGCTGATTTGTCCTGGTACAACTGCAAGAGTCGTTCCGGGAGCAGTTTGCCCAATTCACGTTCGACGGCGTCGGGTTGCGGATTCAGAAGGCGGCGTAGATACCCTTCGTAGGTGGCCTTGATTTGATCGGGAGATGCCTGGGAACGAAATTTTGCGATAACGCGGCGAATTCCAGTCGCGATGACGAGAAGCGCGGCTGCGACGACGAGAGGGCCAAATACTAAGAGCAGAAGCTTGTCCACGCCCTGATGATACTGCAGAGGAGGGCGCAAGCATCTAATGCAGTATGGAGTTGACGTTGCCGCAGCCTGAAGGATGTGCCACTAGGCGAGGGATTCGAGAAAGAAGGTGAGCATGCGGTAGCCGGCGACATAGGAGAAGGGGGCGAGTTCGAGGGAGTAGTGGCCGCAGGCGAGTTCTAGGGTGCGGGGATCGGCGCCGTGGCGGCGGAGGGAGTCGAGCATCTGGCGGGTGAGTTCGGGGAGCATGGTGGGATCGTACTTGCCGTAGACCATGAAGGTGTTGCGGCCGGCGCCCATGCCGCGCTCGACGTAGGGCAGGGGGCTGATGGGGGACCAGTATTCGCGAAGCTCGTCGAGGGTGACGTGGTTGCGAAGGCCTTCCCAGACGTGGTTCGTGGTCATGCCCTGGCTGATGACGTCAGCATAGTAGGTGGATACGTGGAAGAAGCCGCCGGCGCGAACGCGTTCGTCGTGAACGAGGGTGATGTAGCCGACCGAGGAGCCGATGCTGGTGCCGAGGATGCCGAGCTTGGTGTAGCCCTGCTGCTCGAGCCAGTGGAGGCAGCGGCGGGCGTCCTGGACGGCTTGGCGATTGGCCTGGAGGGTGAGGCCGATGTTGGGTCCGCAGATCTGGTCGGCGCGTTCATGGCCCTTGGCCATGCGGCGGTCGTGGTAGGGCATGCTCATCTTGAGGACGGTGATACCCAAGCGCTGAATCCAGTGGCAAAGGCCGTTCTGGCCGTGCCATTTGGCGTTCCAGTTGGGGAGGAGGAGGACGGCGGGGCCAGGACCAGCTTTTCTGGTGGGAAAAAGCTGCGCGTGGACGGTGTTGTTTTCCGGCCAGGGAGATTCGATGGAACTTATGAAGGTGAGGACGTTTTCGCGATCGAAGCGGTAGTCGGTGGAGGGAGAGGCGGCGTACCATTCCCTGCTCGATTCGATGGCTTTGCGGGCGTATTCCTGGACGAATGCGCCGGGATTGGGGTCGTCGAGTGAGCCACCGATGTGCTCAAGTCCCCAATGGAAAGGTTGGACGCGGCGATTGTCGTCGGTGGTCCAGCGGCGGTGCTCGTAGCGGCGGATCTTGCGTTCGAACCAGTGCATAAAGGCAGTCGTCAGTTGTTAGTTTACAGGTGTCAGTTCCAGAAACAAAAATGGTTGGCGCGGGGTAATTGCAGAGAAAAGGATTTACACAGAGAACGCTGGGTGCACGGAGAACACAGAGAACAAAGTGTCGAGCCGAATCCGCTCATTGACCACGGGACACGGGGACACATAAGAGGCTGAAGCGGTGAGCGCTGCGAGCGGAGAAGAGAGGCGATGTGCATGAAGAAAGCGTTAGGGATGAGGCACGGCAGGAAGGGCGATTGATTGAGGCAGTGGGATGAGTGTGGCAGATTGAGAAGAGCGGCCGCGGAGTGGCCGGGCAAACCGTGGTCATCATCACCGTCTTCTTTTTTCTATTTGGGATCATCGTGGGGAGCTTCCTGAATGTCTGCATCACGCGGATTCCGGAGGACATCTCCATTGTTTCGCCGGGGTCGCGCTGCCCGCGGTGCATGACGCCCATCAAGCCGTATGACAACGTGCCGGTTTTCGGATGGTTGTGGCTGCGCGGGAAGTGCCGCGCGTGCGGGTTAGCGATTTCGCCAATGTACCCGCTTATGGAACTGGCGACGGGACTGCTATTTGTGGCAGCGTTTCTGGAGTTCGGCATCACGCAGACGACGGTGAAATGGCTGTTTTTTACGTGCTTGATCCTGATTCTGACGGTGACGGATTTGCGCGTGCGGCTGCTGCCGGACGTGGTCAACTGGCCGGGCTTTGCGGCGGGACTGCTGTTCTCGGCGTTTGTGCCGCCGGACCACGGACTCGCGGGTTTTCTCATGTGGCGCTTGCTGCAAGTGCGAATGCCGGGATTCGCGGCTGGAATTCTGGACGGAATCCTTGGCGCGGCCTTCGGAAGCTTTTTGTTGTGGGGCTTGGCAGCAGGGTACAAAGCGGTGCGCGGTCACGAGGGCATGGGCATGGGCGACGTGAAAATGATGGCCATGATCGGGGCGTTTCTCGGATTACGCGGGACGTTCCTGACCCTTCTGGTAGGGAGCCTTCTGGGAAGCGTGATCGGTATTGGCCTTATCGTGGCGTTGTACTTCGGGGGTTGGCGGAGCGGAGTGGCGAAGCGCGCGAGCCGCCTAGGACTGGGGACGGAGCGGCAATTGCGATGGGCGATGGCCAGGCGATACCAGTTGCCGTTGGGCACGTTTCTGGGGATTGGGTCGCTGGCGATCGTGTATGGGGGACCGCTGATTGCAGGTTATTGGCCTAACCTTCTAGGGATCGTCCCTTAGTCGCGCGATTCCAGAATCGCGGGCAGAATAGGAAAGTGATTTAACATAAGAGAGCACAGAGAAGACAGAGGGTCACAGAGGAAGAGGGGAAGGAGCCGGAAGACAGCAACGATGCTGGCAACGCTTCAAGCTGGAAATAACACCCAGCACCTTTGGATGATTGCCGCGGGACTGGGAGTTGGGTTCCTGGTGGTCACGGGGCTGGTGGTGTATCTGATGCGGAAGTTTTTTCAGAGCACGCGGGAAGAGCAGAAGAAGGAATTCAAAACGAACGCGCCGCGCACGGAGAATCCTTCGGCGTTCATGGCGGCATCGATGCAGGGCGTGATTCAGAAGCTGCGCGAACAGGAAAAGGAACTGGAACGGCTGCACCGCATCGAAAAGGAGCGCGCGGAACAGACGGAGCGGCTGAGCGAAGAAGTGACCAGGAACATGCCGGCGGGGCTGCTGGTAGTGAATGCCACGGGCATTATCTCCAGTTCGAATCCGGCGGCGGAGCAGGTGCTGGGAATTCGCGGGCTCGGATTCCGGCGCTACAGCGAGGCGTTGGGAGCATCGTCGGAAATGACCAAGCTGGTTGCGGAGTGCCTTTCGAGCGGGAGAATTTTCCGGCGCGAAGTGGTGGAGCATATCCCGCCCGCAGGGGACACGCGGCGCCTGGGAGTGACGATCTCGCCGATCCGGCGCGGTGAGGGAAAGATCAGCGGGGCGATCTGCCTGTTGACGGATTTGACGGAGCTTGCCGCGCTACAGCAACGGATGCAACTGAAAGAAAACCTGGCGGCGCTCGGCGAACTGTCCGCGGGAATCGCGCACGAGTTCAAGAATGCGCTGGCGACGATCTCGGGTTACGCACAGATGATCCGGTCGGAGTCATCCGAGGCAGAGGCTTTAGACTACGCCGAACGCATCCTGGAGCAGACGCGGAACATCACGCACGTGGTGACGGAGTTCTTGAAGTATGCGCGGCCGCTGGAAATCCCCGATGAGAGGGTGGCCCTACAAACAGTAGTCGAGCGGGTGGTTTCGGAAGTGGGAGAGGCCTTGCCGCAAGTGAAGATTCGATGTGAAGGGACATTCGGAGACGCGGGCGGAGACGAAGGACTGCTGAGGCAAGCGCTGCTGAATTTGGCGCGCAACGCGGCGGAAGCGTGCGCGCTGACGGCAGGCGGAGGGCGGGTCGTTGTTCGCGGAGACATCGTTGATGGCGAAGAGACGGGGTTCCAGCGGATCAGCGTTGCGGATAACGGCCCAGGGATTCCCGTGGACGCATTCTCGAAGCTATTCCGGCCGTTTTTTACGACGAAGGCAAAGGGGACGGGGCTCGGACTGGCCGTGGTGCAGAAGATCATCGTGCAACATGGCGGGCAAGTGGAGGTGCGGAACCGGGCCGAAGGAGGGGCGGAGTTTATAGTTACGCTACCCTTGCCGCGCAGCGCGACGGAAGCGGTAGAATCAAAGCAGGCTAGCATCTAAGAGAGTGCCGAGGTCTTCCAGTTGCTCCGGGAAGGTAGGACCATATGCGAGTGAGATTGTGGATCAAGGCTTCAATGATTGTTGCGGCTCTGTGCATGGCGGGGCTTTTGGCAGCCGCGCAGCAGCAGGGCTCTTCCGAGCAACAGACGGGCGATCCTGTGGCGGATGCCGCAAGGAAGGCGCGCGAAAAGAAGAAGGACGCGCCGAAGCCTAAGAAGATTTATACGGACGATGATGTGAAGAAGAGCGCGCCGGAGCCGGCCGCGGCTCCAAGGGTTGCCGGTGGCACGGTGGCCGCGACGGCGGCGCAAGCGGCGGGAGGCTCCGCCAAGACCGGAGACACGACCAAGACCGAAGATCCAAATGGCCAGGCGGCGTGGAGGCGGAGGTTTCAGGCCCAACGCGACAAGATTGCAAAGCTCATGAAGGAAGTCGATATTTTGGGACGCGAGTTGGAAAAGGCCCAAATGGAATACTACCCTGACCCGCAGAAGGCGATGACCCAACAGAATTCGCGTGCGGAGATCAACGCCATTAATGCAAAAATTGACGCTAAGAAGAAGGAAGTGGCTGAACTGCAGCAGGGGCTGGATGATATGGAAGAGCAATTGAGAAAGTCAGGCGGTGATCCGGGGTGGGCACGCTGAGGAAGTTATCAGTTTTCAGTTGCAGGTGCTCAGTGTGAGGAAAAAAGTTTTTGGCCGCCGCGAATCTCGAAGTTCAGCACCGAGCGAGTCGGGACAGCGCTTACCTTCCGACATCGGAGAAGCAAGCCTCTCGATCAGTTAGATTCCTTGGGAGCTGGTCTGCGAGCAAGGAATCCTTGACCTGAACTACAGACCCCTTTCAATTCACCTGATAAGGCTCGACAGATGGTTCAGTAGCCGTTCATTGCTGCTTCCCTTCTCTGCACACGTGTCTCTGGTTGTCCCGTGACGGCGGCACGATTCGTGGTAGAAACGAAAGAGATGGAACCTCTCCTCCTCGTAGAAGACAAGACCGAACTGCGCACCATGCTGCGCAAGGCGCTGGAGCGTGCGGGTTACGCCGTGGACGAAGCGCCAGACGGCGCCGCAGCGATTCAGAAAGTGCGCGCGCGGCGATACCTAATGGTCATCACGGATTTGAAGATGCCGGGGGCTTCGGGGCTGGACGTGCTCCGCGAGACCAAGCAGGCGGATGCAGCGATACCGGTGCTGCTGCTGACGGCGTATGGATCCGTGGAAGAAGCCGTAGCCGCGATGAAGGAAGGCGCTTTTGATTTTCTGCAAAAGCCGGTGGACCTGGAGCATTTGAAGCTGTTGGTGCAACGAGCGGCGCGGCAGCAGGAATTACTGCGGGAGAATCTGCTGCTGCGTGAAGAATACTCCACGCGTTATGGATTCCCGCGGATCGTGGGGGAACATCCCTCGATCCGGGAAGTGAGCCAGCAAATCCAGAAGGTGGCAGCGACGGATTCAACTTGCCTGCTGCTGGGCGAAAGCGGGACGGGAAAGGAGTTGTTCGCGCTGGCCATCCATCACTTGTCGCCGAGGCGGGAGCAGCCGTTCGTGGCGCTGAACTGCGCGGCAATTCCGGAAGGGCTGGTGGAGAACGAACTCTTCGGGCACGAACGAGGAGCGTTCACCGGTGCTGGGGCGCGCAAGGTCGGGAAGATGGACCTGGCGCATCGCGGAACGCTTTTTCTGGATGAAATTGGGGAGTTGCCGCTAGCAATCCAGGCAAAGCTGCTGCGCGTTCTGGAAGAGAGACGATTTGAAAGAGTGGGCGGGACGCAATCGATCGATGTGGACGTTCGAATCGTGGTGGCAACGAATCGCGATCTGCAAAAACTGGCCGAAGAAAAATTATTTCGCGAAGACTTGTATTTTCGCATTTCGACGGTCCCGATGACAATTCCGCCCTTGCGCGAGCGCGGGAACGACGTCCTGCTGCTGGCGGACCACTTCCTGGAAAAATTCAGCCGCGAATTTGGAAAACCCGGAATGGAATTATCGGCCGAGGCGCGCGACCGGCTGCTGCACTACCGATGGCGAGGAAATGTGCGCGAACTGCAAAATACGCTGGAGCGCGCGGTGATCCTGGCAGACGGGTTGAGCATTCGCGCCGAGGGCTTGCAGTTACCTGTCTCGAAGCCGGATGTAGAGCGCCTGCCGTCGGGCATGCTTGCCGAAAATTTCAACTGGGAAGGCTCGCTGGAGGAAGTCACCGGGCGCGCCGTGAGTCATGTGGAAAAAGCTTTGCTGGAAAACACCATGCGCGAATGCAAGTGGAACAAGACGCGGGCGGCGGAAAAGCTGGGTGTGTCGCCGAAGACGCTGCTTGCGAAGTTGCGGAGTGCGGGGCTGGAGGAGTGACTGGTGGTTGGTGACCGCTGACTTGCGGGAAGAGGTCGAAAGTTGAAAGTTAAGAGTTGAAAGTGAGAAAGAATTTTGACGCGGTGGCAATCCCGCTTGAGTTTCTACCTTTCACGACCCTCCTTGGGAAGATATGGATAATTAGGCGGGTGGGCTGAAGCCCTGCTACAAATTATTTTGCGCGCAAGGCAGTGTGCACAGCGACGGTGCCGAGGGTCCAGGCGCGATAATCCACGGACTGGTAGCCGACGGCGTTCATGAGCGCGGCGAGTTCGGGCGGTCGGAAGAATCGCGCAACAGATTTTGGCAGATAGGTATAGGCGGATCGATCGCCAGAAATAATTCCGCCAATCTTTGGCAGGACTTTGCAAAAATACCAGCGATACAAATCGCCCAATAAGCCGTCTGGCGGCTCGGTGAATTCCAGGATGGCGATGGCGCCGCCGGGCTTGAGCACGCGCTGAATTTCTCGCAGGCCGGCTTCGTAGTTGGCAAGATTGCGAAAGCCAAAGGCGCTGGTCACCAAGTCGAAAGAAGCGCCGGCGAACGGAAGCCGGACAGCATCGGCTTCAAAAAAAAGCATTGGAGTTGGTGAACGGTGGTTCGGGGGTGGGGCCAGGGCCACGCTTTTCTCTCTTGCGCGGACGAGCATGGGATGGGCGAAATCCGCGCCGACGATGCGAGCTTTTCCGGCACGCGCGAGAGCGAAAGCGAGATCGCCGGTTCCGCAGCAGAGATCGAGGACGAGAGCATCGGGCCGGTCGAGAAGCGGCTTTAGACGCCTGGCGGTGCGGGCACGCCAGAGACGATCGAGTTGCAATGACAAGAGATGGTTGAGCAGATCGTAGCGCGGGGCGATCTGCGTAAACATCTCGCGGACTTTTTTAGAAGCGTCCGCCTCGGTAACGGCGCCTTCCGGCCGGGTTCCCTTGACCGGTGCGGCGGCCTCAGCCATGGCGCCTTAGCGAAAGCTCATTACTCGCAGTCATGAGGCGGGGCGTGAAATGGAGGACGCGTTCCACGACGTGAAGAGGAACGGTGTCATACGACCGTGCTTCGCCGATGCGGCGCGAGAGAACGAAGCGAAGAACCCCGCTGCGCGTTTTCTTGTCGGAGCGCATGGCGCGGAGCAAAGCCTTCGCCGGAACCCCCGGCCAGGGCGGCAGCGGTCCCAGGCGGCGAACCAGCGCGACGATACGAGAAACGTCGTCCGCGCGCGTCAAGCCAAGTTCATGGCCGAGGAAGGCGGCGGCGATCATGCCCCAGGCTACGGCTTCACCGTGCTGATAGCGGCGGTATTTCGTCACGCTTTCGAGAGCATGCGCGAAAGTGTGACCAAAATTGAGGATTTCCCGCAGGCCCGATTCGCGTTCGTCGCGGCTCACCACGCGCGCTTTGATCTGCACGTTGCGCGGGATTAGAAAACCGAGGGCTCGGCGATCCCGCCGCATTACCTTGTCCATATCTTTCTCTAGAATCGCGAACATCTCCGCGTCCGCGATTATGGCGTGCTTGATGACCTCCGCAAGGCCGCCGCGGAATTCGCGGTCGGAGAGCGTGCGAAGTAGCTCGGGATCGGTGAGCACCAGCTGGGACGGATAGAACGATCCGACCAGGTTCTTCCCTTCGGGAAGATTGACGCCCGTCTTGCCGCCGATCGAGCTGTCCAACTGCGAGACAAGCGTCGTCGGGATGTGCACGAGCTTCACTCCGCGCAAGAAGACAGCAGCGGCAAAACCGGCTACGTCGCCGACCACCCCGCCGCCAACCGCGACAACAAGCGATTGGCGATCGGCGCCCGCGCGGCAAAGGGAGCGGGTGATTTGTTCCACGCTGCGGAGATTCTTTGCGGATTCGGCGTCATCGAAGAGATGAACGGAGCCGCCTCTAGAAAGGTGCAAGCCGCGCCGGACCGATTTTCCCACGGCGCGCCAGACTTTCGGAGAGGAAACGACGTGCACGCTTGAAAATCGCCCGAGCGCGGCAATTTCCTGCGCGGCACGGCGAATCGCTCCTGCGCCCGAAACAACAAAGTAGCGGCCAGCCGACGATTTCACGAGAATGCGCTTCATTTTCACGGGCGAGACATTTTCAATGTAACACACGCCCCGCTGGCATCGCATGCCAGGGCCGCCATTTTCATGGGCATAATTCCTTCGTGGTAACATACGGAGGCCCCAAAACCCCCACTCCCATGACGAACGCCCACAAAAACTATCGCGCCGATTACGCCGTGGTGGGCAGCGGAATCGCGGGCTTGCGCGCAGCGATCGAGCTGAGCGCGGCCGGAAGCGTACTGGTTCTGGCGAAGTCCAATTTGAGCGATTCCGCGACCGCTTGGGCACAGGGAGGGATCGCGGTGGCCCTCTCCGACGAAGATGAAATCGGACTGCACGAACAGGACACCATCAATGCCGGTGATGGTTTGTGCCGCCCCGAGGCCGTGGCTCTGGTGGTCGAAGAAGGCCCGAAGTACATCACCCAGCTCATCGAGTGGGGGACGGAATTCGACAGGGCGGGAACGAAACTGGCTTTTACGCGCGAGGCGGCGCACAGCCGCTCGCGAATCTTGCATGCCCACGGCGACTCGACCGGCAGGGAGATCAGCCGGGCGCTGCTCGCACGGGCGCACACGATTCCGCACCTGCACTTGCGCGCGCACGCTTTCACGACGGAATTGATTGTGGAGGGCGGGCGAGTCACGGGGCTGCGCTTCATCGATGAAACCGACAGATCGCAGCACGAGTTGCGGGCCGGAGCAGTGCTGCTGGCGACGGGCGGGCTGGGGCAAATCTACCGGGAGACGACAAATCCCGAAGTGGCCACCGGCGACGGCATGGCCATCGCATACGAAGCAGGAGCCGTACTATCCGACATGGAGTTCGTGCAATTCCATCCGACGGCGCTGGCGGTCAAGGGTGCGCCACGGTTTCTACTGTCCGAGGCGCTGCGCGGCGAAGGCGGGGTGCTGCGCAACATCGGCCTCGAGCGATTCATGAAGCGTTACAACGAAGCGCAAGAGCTGGCTCCGCGGGACATCGTGGCGCGCGCGATTGTCAGCGAGATGCACCGCACCCAAAGCACGCATGTGTATCTGGACATGACGAAAAAGACTGAGGAGTTTCTGAAGAAACGGTTCCCGCGAATCTACGAGACCTGCGCGGGCTATGGTCTCGACCTGGCAACCGACATGGCTCCGGTTTGTCCCGCCGCGCATTACATGATGGGCGGAGTGAAGACCGATCTGTGGGGACGGACTTCGCTTGCGGGCCTATATGCCGCGGGCGAGACGGCCGCGACGGGCGTGCACGGCGCCAACCGTCTGGCGAGCAATTCCCTGCTCGAAGGATTGGTTTTTGGGGCGCGCGCGGGGCAAGCGATGATCGAGGATGCGCCAGTCGGCAAGCGAAGCGGCGCCGCGCTACCTGGGAGTCCAGCGCCGATGCCGGAAAATTCTTCGGCCGCGCAAAAGGAACCGCCAAAGGCAAATTCAAAGCCATCGCCGGCCTGCGCGACACTGACGAATATTCGAGACGTGATGTGGCGCGAGGTTGGGATTCTACGAAGCGGGAAAGAATTGGCGGATGCGATCAAGCAGTTGCAAGCGCTGGAGCTGCCGAAACCGGAGAAGCCCGGGCGCGCGGGACACGAGCTGCAAAACATGCATGCGCTGGCGTTGCTGATCGCACGTTCGGGACTGGCTCGCGAAGAGAGCCGGGGGAGCCATTACCGCTCGGATTTTCCATACCGGAATGATGAGGAGTTCCTGAAGCACTCGGGGGTGCAAGAGGGTAAGGATGTGCGTTTCGAGGCGTAGCGCAGTATTGGGCCAATGGGGCCTTATTTCGCCTGAAGCTGTTTCACGCTTTCAAGAAAAACGTGGCCGACGATGGCGAGCGTTTGGGGGCTGATCTTGTCGAGAGAGTCTTGCGGAGTGTGCCAGTAACCGTTGTGCACAAAGTCCCCGATGACATCCACCGCGAGAACACCTCGCTTCATGAAGGAATCGTGGTCGTCTTCGGCAGACGTCATGTCATTCAAAAAGGGGCCAGAGTAGCCCAGCTTGGCCGCGGTGTTCCAAACGAGATCAATCAATGCGGGGTTGGAGCTAGATTCGCGCAGGAACTGGGCCTTGCGACCGCCGACGATGTCCGCCAGCAGAAATGCCTTAATCTTCTTGATGTCGCCGCTAGCGGCAAAGCGGGCGGCCATCTGGCGGCTGCCGTAGCGGCTGTCGTTAGCGCTCCATTGCTTCATGGCCTCTTCGCCGTCGAAAAACGCGATCCAGACGGCATATTTGCCGTGTTGGACGCAGAGCAGGCGCGCCAGCTCCAACATCAAGGCGGTGGAAGAGCCACCGTCATCGGCGCCGACGAAATTGTCCTTCAACAGCGTGTCGTAATGCGTACCGAGAAGAATCACGCCGGGATTTTCGCCGGGAATTTTCACCAGGATGTTTTTCATCGGGAGGCGGCCGACGGGCGTGTCTGCGCCGAAAGAATCTGTCTCCGTGCTGCAGCCGTAGCTTTTTAGTTCGGATTGCAGATAGTCCTGCGACTGCACGATGGCTTGCGAGCCGGAAGGACGCGGGCCGAAGCTGACCTGCTTGGCGACGTGGGCGAAGGCGCGCTTGCCATCGAAGCCTCCGGTCCTTTCCGGTGGGGGTGCCTCATCGGCGGTTTGCGGCGGAGCGGAAGCTGCCGCGCTCACGAGCGGAGGCTGCGTGGCGGTCCCGCTCGAATCGTGCCCAGTGGCCTTGCATCCCGTCAAACCTGTGGGAACGAGGCACGCAAACACTGCCGTGCGCAAAATTATTCTAGAAAACGAAATCATTTACCGTGCCTCCACCGCCGTAGCCAGCCGCCGCTCGCGCCGCCGCGTCACGATGGCGGAGACGGCAATCCCCACAAAATAAAGCCCGACCATGGGAGCCATGAAGATGAGCATGGTCATCGCATCGGGAGTGGGCGTCACGATGGCGGCCACGATCGCAATCACCAGAATGGCGTATCGGAAATTCTTCCAGAGAAATTTTGGCGTGACGATCCCAAAGAGCGACAAAAAGAAAATCAGGATCGGCAGTTCGAACACCAACCCGAGCCCAAGTAGCACCATCAGCGTTAAGTCGAAATACTCGTTGACGGTGATCATGGGCTTGATCGAACTAATGGGGCCTTGAAAACTCACCAGGAATCGCAAGATATACGGCAAGGTGACGAAGTAACCGAAGGCGATCCCTGAGAGAAACAGAAACACAGTCGAGAAAAGAAATCCAGTAATCGCACTACGCTCATGCTTGTACAAGGCGGGAGCGACGAAAAGCCAAATCTGGTAGAGAACGACGGGTGAGGCAAGGACAATCCCGATGTAGACGCCGAGCGTGATGTAAGTGTTCAAGTAGCCAGCTGGATGCGTATAGACCAGCGTGGGATCAAGGCGTGCTTCCGTCAGCGCCTTGATGATCGGCCTTATGATCCAGTTGATGATGTACTTCGAAACGTACACGCCGATGAAAGCGCCGATGCCGATGGCATAGAGCGAATAAATAATGCGCTTGCGAAGCTCGCTGAGGTGCTCGAAAAAGGTCATCGCTCCGGCAGGCTCTTCGGCCGGCGTTGTGATCTGCGAATTGGATTCGGGCTCTGGCATGGATTCAGGCCGGATGCTGGTTGTCATGCGGAGTTTCTTGGGAATTTGTCACCGCCGCGGCTTCGGTCTTGGTTTCGCCACGCTCTTCCGAATTGCGTGGAACCGATTCGACGACCGGCGAGATCTCTAGATCTTCAGCTGTGCGCGTTTCTGTATGAACCTCGCCTGAGGATGTTTCTGCCTCAACGGACCCGGCTGGCGCGAGGGGCGGGCTGGGCTCGGCGGCGGAAGCGGCAACCTCTTCGGCGGCCTTTTTGCGTTCGGCCTGGAGGGCCTGGCGCTCCATGTCGCGCATTTCCTCTTCAAACGCGCTCTTAAAGTCCGTGGAGGCCTTGCGAAACTCGGCCATGAGCTTGCCCAGACCGCGGGCGAGCTCCGGCAGCTTCTGTGGCCCGAAAACAACCAGAACCACGATAAACACCACAATCATGTGAGGAATGCTCAACATTGCGTTTGGGAGCCGTCTAAAGGGTCCATTGGCATCATAGAAAGGGTGTCAGCCGCTGTCAAACCGGAGTTTACGGCTTGTAAGGTGTGTTATAATTTGGGTTTGAGCTGTCACGCGAGGAAACGATGAATTCAGAGCGTCGCGGACTTGTAGTTGTTGTAGCTGTGCTGCTGATATCCGCCGTATTGGGGGGAATCTACGGCCCCAACGTGCGAGCCACGACCGCTTCGGCGGATGATTATCAAACGGCCGTGCGGGACTTCACCCGAGTCCTGAACGTAGTGCAGAACAACTATGCCGACACGGTCGATGTAGATAAGGCCGTTTATCAGGGCGCCATACCTGGCATGTTGCGCATGCTAGATCCCCATTCGAGTTTCTTCGATGCCAAGCAATTTGCCTTGCTCCGCGAGGATCAGCGCGGGAAGTACTACGGCGTAGGCATGGTGGTCGCCCCTCGCGAGAATCACACCGTGGTGATGGCGCCGTACGTGGGGGCGCCGGCGTACAACGCGGGAATCCGGCCGGGCGACGTAATCGTCAAGGTCGACGACAAATCCACGGACGGACTGACCACCAGCGAAGTAGCGGACCTGCTGAAGGGGCCAAAGGGCACGGTCGTCAAGATTACGGTTTCGCGCGAAGGTTACGCCGAACAACTCGTTTTCACGGTGACGCGCGACGAGATCCCGCGGCATTCCGTGGATATCACGTTCATGCTCAAGCCCGGCGTTGGGTATATCCGGCTGTCGGGGTTTAACGAAACTACGGATCACGAAATTGCAGATGCGCTGAGACGGCTGAATGCGTCTTCTCTGGATGGCCTTATTCTGGACATGCGCGGCAACCCGGGCGGCCTGCTGAATGAGGCGGTCGCTGTGGGCGACATGTTCCTGGACAAGAACCAGCTGATCGTTTCTCACCATGGGCGGACATCGCCGGAGCGGCGGTATTACGCTGTGCGCGGCAACCAGGGCGTGACCGTGCCGCTGGTGATCCTGGTTAACAACAACTCGGCGTCGGCGACGGAAATTGTTTCCGGCGCGGTGCAGGACCACGACCGCGGGTTGATTGTGGGCGAAACGACGTTTGGCAAAGGCCTGGTGCAGACGGTGACACCGCTAAGCGAGAACACCGGACTGGCGCTGACGACCGCGCGGTACTACACGCCGAGCGGACGGCTGATTCAGCGGGACTACAAGTCGGTTTCGCTCTATGAATACCACTATGAACGCAAAGTGCCCGATCATCCAACGGAAGTGAAGCTTACGGATAGCGGGCGACAGGTGACGGGCGGAGGCGGCATCACACCGGATATTGCCGTGCCTGCGCCAAAGCTGACCAAGTTCGAACAGTTGCTCTACCGCGACGACGTGTTCTTCCCCGCCGAAACCGGCGTGGGCGGGTTTACACGCTATTTTCTCGGCAGCAAGCCCGCGATCAATAAAGATTTTGAGGCGGACGACAACCTGATGAGAACGTTCCGCGAGTATCTGAGCAAGCACAACGTCCGGTATACGGAGCCCGAGATGGCCGAGGGCCTCGACTGGATCAAGCGGAAGATCAAGCAGGAAGTGTTTATGTCCAGCTTCGGACAGCAGGAGGGGTTCAAGGTACTGCTCGAAGCCGACCCACAAGTGCAGAAGGCCGTGGAAGCGATTCCGCAGGCGCGGGCGCTGTACCAGAATGCCAAGAAGATCGTAGCCCAGCG
Organism: Candidatus Limnocylindria bacterium; assembly: GCA_035490055.1. Classification (GTDB taxonomy): domain Bacteria; phylum Acidobacteriota; class Terriglobia; order Acidiferrales; family UBA7541; genus Acidiferrum. Next base: position 135,672 of record DATHIB010000073.1, read on the forward strand.
CGCAGGCGAGCCGGTCGAGCAGCCGTAACGGCCACTCGCGGAGTTACGTTTTCGGTTTTAGGGGCGCAGCATGCTGCGCCCCTACGTGTTTACGAGCAGTGCGACGCGTGTTGGCAAGCACCTGCGCCTTTGTTAAAATCGATTTGCTGCTCGTGGGCGAGTAGCTCAGCTGGGAGAGCGCCTCGTTCGCAACGAGGAGGCCGGGGGTTCGAATCCCCTCTCGTCCACCAACATCTTCTCCAAGCTCAACAACTTACCCAATCCTGCGAAATTCGATCAGTTGGGCGAGTTGGGCATTTCTCGGATTTTTGCGTTCTGGAAGCGAAAATCCCATGCCTGCTCTCTCTGCCCATCCTAATCTCCATTCGCGCTGCTTCAGAAGCTTTTTGTAAACCTCGGACACGTGGGTTCTGGCGTGTCCAGACCAGGTGTGCTGTAGCGCTTGCGGAACCTCAGCTGTCTCCATCGCGGTAATGCGAAAGCGCCGAAAAATGTTGAGCCCGCCCTGTTCGAGTGCGAGTTTTTTCAGGATGGGGTGCAGGCTGTATTTCAAGATATCCCGCTGCATGAGTTGGGAGCCGTCGTGTTTGCAAAACACCAAACCACTGCGTCGCGCGCCTACAAACTCGCGCAGCAGGGTGGCCAGTGCCACGGGCAAGTCCACCACACGCCCGTGTTTGCTGTCGGCGTTTTTTGTTTTCATGTAGTCCTGAAGCTCGCCGCGCTTGGCTTTCTGGACAATGTCCAGAGTTCGGAAGTCGGGATGGATGGCGCGAATGTCAAGACCGAGTGCTTCTCCGGGCCGCATCGGACCACAACCCGCGAGTAGCGAGTACAACGTGAGGTAAGGTTCTTGCGATTCTCGCAGAATCGCTTCCATTTCTTCCCTGTCCACGGTCGGCTGCTTTTGCTCGTCGATTTCTGGGGCGTCGAGGAAGTCATCGTCCCACTCACGCGGAAACAGCACCTTGCCTTCCGCGTCGCGTGCCGACGCTACCACCGACTTCGCAATGTTCACGGTAATCGCGAATGGTGGCAGGCGACAGGTCCGCAATGTGGTTAACGAATTCCTTCATGGCCGCGTTGTGAATATTGGCGAGCAACTTGTCCCCGAAGAAGGGATACATCCACTTGTCGAGCGCATATCGACGGGTGTCGAGGGTGGTTTGTTCAAGCGGGCGCTTTTTGCGGTTGGCGCACTCTTTGAGCCAGATTTCGGCCTGCTCATTAAAAGTGATGTTCGTCGTGGCTTCGATAAACGTCTGCGTGGAATTGATGCCGAGCTGTTCCAGCTTCTCGGCGGCTGCCCGTTCTGCGATGGTGCGTGTGCGGCAGAGCCCAAGATGCACTGCCTCCTTCGTTGGTTGGTCCTGCCCCGGTACGTCCCGCCAGAACTGTACAAAAGCCGGCTCCTCCGGTTGCCACGCATCAGAACGCTTTCTTCCCTTTTGAAAGACATAGCCTTTCTGGTATGCACGTCTCATCAGAGATTTACCTCTCCGACGCGACGCCACAATCATGGGGAGTGTAGCAGAATCAGGCAACGTTCATCTCGCGTTGTTTGACAGGACCGATGTCCTCTCTAATGCGTCAGCCCTTGGCCTCACTCGCGGACCGGAGCGGAATGACCTGAGGCTTCTGGCTGAGATTGAACATCTGTCCGCGTCGAGTTGAGAGCGGCTCGTGCTTTTTCGACGGTGTAACGGGCGTAGTTTGGGTGCTTTTCTTCGGCGCGATAGTCGGCAATGCGGCCAATGACTTCTTCGGGGTCGTCGCCGCGCGCCAAGGCACGCTTTGCGTACGCCCAATCGTGCTCGGATTGGCTCAAGGACTTGGTCTGGGTCAATGGTCTCCGCGCAGCTTGTTCCTGCTGATTCCGGGGAGCATCCTGCGAGTCGATCTGGAGCTTGAAATCGCGGAGGTGATAAGTCTGGGTTGATTCGGTGCGGGCCTGCACATAGAAATCTGTTGCGTACTTTTTATTGGCAAATCCGGGAAGGCGCAACACACGTGTTGAATCCGTTGCTGCCGGGTCACCGTCGAATTCTCTAACCATCGCCTGGATTAGGGCCTCAGCCTCCTCGATGGTCATTCCTTCCGCTTTCCAAACTACTTGGAATTTATCCTCTTTTCTGTGTCGCCCGAGCGGTAGGCCAGAATCTGCTCCGCGAACGGATACATGCAGCAGCTCGTTTTTCCTGACCCGATTGCGCCGAGGATGGCAACGCCGGTGAACAAGCCCCTCTCAGGGATCACGAGCCACTGGGGGTTCTCGGCGGGCACTTGTTTCCGGGGATTGTGAACCTCTCCGACGACCAGGAAAAGATCGTCTCTTTTCCGGGGGTCGGGAAAGAGGGGCAATCGGCCGGCTCGAATTCGTTGCTTCGCCTTGAGCGCAAAGATGTGCAAGCCGGAGAGCACAACGGAATAGCCAATATATGGGGTCGAGAATAGGAACAAAGTGTACGAGTACTTCAGGACCTCAAAAGCAGACGGCGACCGCAGAGCCATAATTAGTAGGAAGGTATTGCCCTCCGGAAAAGGCACCCGAAAATAGAGGGTCATACCCGTGGCCGCCGCCAAGACGAGTGCGACGAGGTTCTTGGAGTTGAGGATTCTTTGCATCATGCTTTTCCCTGTGCTTTTTGCGTGGCGGTGGTGGGGGCATCTTTTCGCGCGGCCTGTTGTTGCTGCTTTCTCCAGTTCATGAAGTGCCTGTCTCTCCACAGCACAATCTTCAGGGCTGAATTAACGACGTGGTCCGGGGTGCTGTCGATAAACGTGGCGTACTTCTCGACCACGAGAGCGACAGGCTCTTCCAACTCGTACTCGCGCTTCACGTGCTGCGGGGGCTTGTTGATGATCGACATGTGTTTCCTCCCTCTTCTCCTCTTTCTCTTCACTGGACACAGGCAAAACACTTCGCAAACAGAGCACTTCCCTGTTTGCGGGGCTGGAGCGACCCCACGATTCTTTTGGGCAGCCAAAGGCTCCCAAAAGTGGGGTCCCTCCCTCCAGCCCATTCCGGGGTTTTGACCGCGTCCAAATTGATCGTCGCGCCATGCGCAACCTCTATGCTCCCAACAACTTCGCGTCACACCGGGGGTGACGCGAACGGTGACGGGGAGGGTTACGTGTGTCTTTCACGCACCCGTCACCGCGGCGATTGATCTCCGCTACTGGTGAACGGTGTTCCTGGACCAGAAACGTCCCGAAAAATACGAGCCGGTCGGGCTTGAGTTGCGAAAACTCCAACCGTAAGTCACGCTCCGTGATCGTCCCGTTGCTCCAGGCATGATAGAGGTGTTCGAAGCGGTCACCATGGAAGCGACGCCGCGCCTCATTGAGGAATTCAAAGTCCACTGTAACGGGCACGACATACTCGTGGCGCTCCCACTTCCTGCGCACGTGGAAGTAGCGGAGGATCTCGCCCGAGACGTCGGATTCGAGGGGCCTCTTTACCAGGGAACGGAAACGCTCCTCAGCCCTTTGAAAATAGGCGTCCTTCGCAGCGATATAGAGGAAGCGGAAACTCTTGAGCTGCCGGAAGAGCCCCTGGTAAGCCCCGAGATGCGAAACGAAATGGGACGATGTTTCAAAGCCGGAATCCACGTAAGTCAAAGTGACCACAGGAGGAGCACCTGGGAAAGGGGAAGAAAGAAACAGGGGAAACTTGTCGACGAAATAGCGGAGGGTCGGCTTGCTATCGGGGCTGCCCTCGTAGACCTTGGCTGGCAGAGAGTCCTTGGGGACTCCCAGTTCATCACAAAAGAAACCGACCTTATCTTGCTCCGTTTCGAAGTAGTTCAAATCCTGGTTGGCCAGAATGAAGTCCAAAAGCACGAGCCGGGAACGCATGAAATCGAAGGTGTGCCGTTTGCGGTTGCGGAGGTTGTCCTTGTCGATCTGTCCGTAGATGGTGCGGGAAAACAGATGAAAGATGGAGCCCCTGCGCATGTAATCCCGGATCGCGGCGTGACCGCGCTTGAGGACTTTCTGCGCGAAAGATGTAGGCCTTTTTCCGTACGCAGTGCCGGTGAAGTTGCGGAACTGTCCCAAGGTGAAGTAACCCGAGTGGACCGCAACGATATAGAGAAAACGGGCCTCTGATTCGGTGTAACCGAATTCCTTGATCCGCTCGATGTGATCTGCGGGAAAGTTCATAGCGACAAGATCTCCGCCGTCAATTCACACTGATCCAGCACCCGCCGGAGCTTCGAAGCATCCTCCCGTGGGCGTAGATGGAGAGTCCGGCGCGGACTTTTTCCGCCAGATTTCTCCCTCGGTAGTGACCGGTGGCGAGTTCGAGGCCACAGGAGCCCTCTCGCCGGCGCGTGCTTCGTATTCGATCCGAATGTCGGGAACTGGAATCTTTCCTCGAACCACCCGAAGCCCATGACGTTCGGCAAAGAGATGTTTGTTCTTGGAAGAAGCCCGGCCAGGACCGAGCTTCGCGAGATCGCGGCAGAGGCGCTTCTTCATCTCGTAGTCGAGAACTACGCGGAGATTTCTACCTCCCTGCCCCTCGATCTCGGTCAGGTGAACGACGTAGGTAGGCTGGGTGTCGCATATTCGCGCCAAAGAACGAGCTTGTAAGGGATGAAGAATTTCAGTTCACCCATGAGCCAGAAAACCAGGGCTGGCAGGAGGGCGATGGTGATGAAAAGGGCGTTTGCGATCATTCTTGGCTCCTTTCACTTGGAAACTTCAAGAGCCTTTCCCCGACACTCCCTAAGGCATGGGAGCAGGGCAGTCAGCGAAGGCTCTCCAGAAGCGTGCCGTTTGTTCCGGTGGCGACCGCCGATGGACAAGACTGTGGCGCAAAAGAGGGCCAGAGTCGGAGGAAAAGTCGAATGTAGCGCGTTGAGGTTGGGCCGAGGTGGCCTAGCAGCCCCTGGAGCCACACGAGTGCAAAATCGCCGGCGGCAGAGTCCTGAATGTCGTCAGCGAGCTCGGATGAATCGCGGAGATCTGTTCCTGAGTCGGTGTGCTCTACCGGAGCGAGGTGTCCAGCGAGAATGGCCCTCTACTATTACTAATGGGCAAAAACTTGTTCTGATCTTTCGCCTTCCGCAAATTATTTTTTCTGATGTGGATTTTGGGCAGAAACGGCAGCTAGCCAGAAAGCAGCCGTCCCTTGCCAAAACAGTAGCTGGGACGAAAAATGGCACGGTTTCTCGGGAGAGAAGGCCCGAATACAATTCATTGCCTCCACCGCGCACGGAGACTTTGGAGGGCAGGAATCCGTGTGCGCGTGCGGCCCGCATATATATAAGGACGGGCGAAGAGTCGGGCCGGACCAGGCGGCTCGATCGTAGCGGTGGTGGTGGCCTACAAGTCGCTCCTAAGAAAGGACTTGACCCGAAGCTACCGCACGGATCCTGTCGTTCGGCGTCCACACAAGTGCGCCCAATCGCCGGTGGCAGAGTTGCGAATGTTGTAAGCTGAGTCGGTGTCCTCTACGAGGGCGAGGAGTCCAGCGAGAGCTGTCTTCTACTATTACCTATAGCCAAAAATTCCGTGGAAGTGCTCAAAGAAAAAGTGCTCGCACTTTTTGAAGAATTCTTTGGTTTTTTTCGCTTGTGCTTACGGATGTCCTGTAAGAACTTGTACGTCGCAGACTCTACGCAACCAGATGATTCGTCTGAGATTCGTGCTGGCCAGGACTGGCCTTTCACTCCACTTTTCTCTTCACTTAATTTTCCAAATGCCCGCTTCTAATTTCAAATTGTCGTCAGTTTTCGGAGTCCCCAATCTCCTTCCCACCCTTCCGCCCAAGCTTGACGGCCGCGGGATCTTTTTTATTCGGCAAAATTCAGAGGGTCTAGCTTTAATCTCCTCGCCGTATTATGCATGAAGAACAATCGGGGCCAATCGGGGCCCCAATGAGAGAGACAAGCAAGCTTCGCAGTCTCAGTGTCCTACGGACAGCGGCCTTAATCGCGCTGCCCGCTGGGGCTGCGGGCTCAATCGATTTCATGCTCCGTGCAGGTCATCGGAATCCTTCTCGTGTCCCACTCATACTGTTTGCGATCTGGGTGCTCTCCCCGTTTGTGGCCCTCCTATTCGCAATTATTGTTTCCAAGGATTGGTCCGTCCTTACCCGTGCGATGCTCTATGGCGTGGTGCTGGTTCTCACGGTGACCTCTTTGGCCATCTACGTAGATGTTGCCTTGGGGCCTCCCAGGACGAAGACCGCCTTCGTATTCGTTGTTGTTCCTCCAGCGTCATGGCTCCTAATTGCAATCACGATCTCAATCGGCGCGCTGAATTCTCGTAGGCGCTCAGCTCGAAGCAGCGATAGCTAACGCTAATCAACCAGCAAGGATTGCTGTGCGGTTTGCCGCGGACGCTGAACCACGCGCGGCGCTTCCATGCCCCAAAGGCTGCGGAACACCTCGACAGTCGCCGGCCCATGTCCCGCGTATAATGCCGCCTTCCGAATTATGCCGAATTGAGTCGCGCGGCCAACATCGTTTCCCCTGCATTCCTGCCTTTCCTCGCACGCTGATGCTTGATTAAGTCGGCATAATCCCGCGAAGGCCGGCGTCCACTTTCCAATTAAGCCGTGTTTGGGCCCTTGTTTTTGTGAACACGGGCTTTAACAAACTCGACTCGTACTGGAGACGCCTTCCGAGGGTATGATTTCTCTTCCCGCGCATTTTCGTCTGCGTTGGAAATGGATACTGCGGGAGGACCCCCTCGTGAAGATGGTCGCCATCGTTTTGGTCGCAGTTCTCTTCGGCCTGCAGAATACTCACCTTCGCACGGAAAAGAAGACTGTGCCATCGTATCGAGCGGAGTCGTCGGCATACGTAGTGCGGGGCAAAGACGCATGGACCTATGTCACTGAGAATCGCTCGTTTCGCTTCGCGGAAGTACTGGGCGACACGGGGAATTACGAAGCGGTATTGCTCTTGGAAGAAGCCTATCGAAATGAACGCACTGACGGCAGAGAAGGGGTGCAAGGAAATGCCACGGTCAAGGCTTGGACGGTCAAGCGCGACGGTGAGCGTGAGCTAAGGTGGACATTCCAGGAAACCGGCAACGAAGGAGATGTGGAAGGTCGTTTCTTCCGCGTGACAGCGTGGGGATGCTGCGACATCCCCACTGCCTATTCTTATTACAACGTCCTGCCGGCAAAGAAGCTATACGTTTCCAACTCGGATTTGCTGAAAGTGTGGGGGGATGGAGATGGTCCGCAGGCATGGCGATACGTAGCATTAGGATACGCAGATAGGAACAAATTCGACCAACCTCCTCAGTTGCAATACGGGACCGACAAGAGAGTGGCTCAGCGTTTCTCACTCGTCTCCGCACGTGAGTATTACGACGCTCCTCAAATGTATGTAGCCACCAATGAACAGCTTGAGAAGTCTCTCGACTTAAGAGGTTCACCGAGGAGTTTTCTAATTGTCCTGAAATACCAAGACGGGGTCGAGCTTCGCATTCCCGTCGAAAACGATGCCATTCGCCCGGAGAGTGCGACGCTTCCCAAGGGCTACGCGCTGCGTTTGGAAAGGTAAGCCAACACCTACTTGCGCCGCTACCTCCCGGGACCGACATTATCCCTAATTTAAAAGCTCTTCAGGAACGCCAGCAAGCGGTCGTTGGGTCGATAACGGCCATTTCGCGTTTTGCTGGAAGTGGCCTTGGCAAGTGCCTTCTCCTTCATCGCCATGCTGGCGTGAAGATAGAGAAAATGTGCTGCAGCACATTTACGCTATGCTGAAACTGACCTCGCAATGAAGGCCAAAGCGCTGGCCGCCTGCGATCCGGGAATCGGACCCGCCAATCCCAAATTGAAATGGCGTGATGATCCCAACCTGATGCAGTTCCTTCGCAGCTTGTAAGGGACTAACCATGTGTTGCGGTTCGCTTGCGAGGAGCGATCGCGTACGCGTGCAAAATCCGGTTACGCAACAAATCAGGTATTTGAATTGCTGCGGCGGTCCGGTCGCACTAAGATGTTCTTCGTGTCGCGAAAGAAGCTGCTCTTAACAATTGTCATCGCCGTTCTCGCATTGTTGGCTCTCGGCGCGTGGAGTCCATGGGTTTCTCTTCGCTATCATGGTGATGGTAAATTTTCGGACAGGGGCTTCTTTAGCTATCCCCGTTACTTTGTCACTTTCTCCGACATTCAGCTTAGCCAGACTGGCGAATATCATTTCCACTTTCGAGGCCTGCCTAACGAAGAAATGACTTTGATGCTTTACGTGAAAGACATACGAGTCGACACGTGGGCAGACAGTGCGCCGCTGACGAATCTGAAAGTGAATATCGAAGCGGTGCTGACCGATGACAAAGGGCATCTTGCCTGTCACGCTGAGGGTAGTCCCGCACCATCCAACGGAGAGGAAAACTGGGTACTCACCTTCGGTGGGGATGCAGCTTACTGGCATCACCGGTGTAATTTTGTTCAAGTTTATCTGGGTCGTGCCTACGACCTCGTGATTCGAGTAATAAACGTGGGACAAGCCGTCGACAAGGTTGTAGTAACGCCGGAATTGAGAGGCGGCGGCCTAGAACTTCCTTGAAACTGCCTCCGTCGTTTGGGGTCAAATGGTGTCGGTGTTCTGACTCAAGTCCCGTTATGTGGCCCACGAAGTCCAAAACAGTTCGGAAACACTGCCTTTCCCATCGTTTTGCCACATAATTCTCATCTCCACATAACTGTGGTACTTTGGCCGCAAAAAGAAATCCTTCCGGGGTTTTGGCATTCCAGGACCGCACCACACTCACGTTCGGAGTTGCATAGAAAGTTGAGTCGATCTCTACGGTGTCAAAATGCTGGGCGTAGTAACTGAGGTAGTCGCCGGGTCGCAAACCCTTCGGGTAGAAGGATCGCTGCCATCCTGTGGCTGTGAATGATGAAGTTCCGAGAAGAATCGGCGAATGGTTCACGCTGGAGAGTATAGCGAACCCGTGTCGTACGCCGCTCGGTCCGATCGTAACTTCCGATTTGCCGGCACGACAATTCGGAAGTTATCCTCCCACTGAGGACTGAAGGCGTCGCCATCATGCTTTGGCCGATCACCGACCACTCATCCGCAGCAGGTGTTCCGGATAACGATCACCCTGGACCGTGATTTTCGAGGCCGCACTGTCGATTTCGCGCAAGTCGTCTGATGTGAGTTTGATTGCGAGCGAGCCATTGTTCTCGTCGAGGCGAGACAACTTGGTCGTGCCCGGGATCGGAACAATCCACGGCTTCTGCGCAAGCAGCCACGCCAGCGCGATCTGCGCCGGTGTCGCCTTCTTCTGTTCCGCGATTCTGCCCAGCAGATCCACCAACGCCTGATTCGCTTTGCGGTTTTCTGGAGTGAAGCGAGGGACGACGTTACGGAAATCGGTGCTATCGAACTTGGTATCTTCGGTGATTTTGCCAGTGAGGAAGCGCCTGCCGAGAGGGCTGAATGGAACGAACCCGATCCTTAGGAACTGCGCAGAAATAGTTTTACATTGGCCGCAGCGTGTAGTTCCACTTCGATTGCGTCTTGTGCCTGGTCAGCGCAAGGTGTTTCATTTCCTGAGCCGATATCTTTTCGCCTTTTTCGTACTTCTTGCGCAGCAGAC
>DATHIB010000074.1:0-4470 GCA_035490055.1 Candidatus Limnocylindria bacterium
TTGCCCATATAGCCCGACGTCAGAGCGAGCACCCACAAGCAGGAGTGGAGTTCACGCTGCCCAATCCTATGTTTTGGCACGTGGCCTTTCCGCCAAAAGACTGGACGCCCCGTCACCCAGATGCGAAAGCCCACGTAAAAATGGGCGAATCGAGCTGAAATCCCGCACTCGCAGCCATCGGGGTTTTTCTGTCACCTCGCCTGCTCCGGGCCGAGCGCCGCGTATTGCACGCGCGCATCCTTGAATCCTGCTCCAGATACACTAGAGAATTAACAGAGAGAATTAACAGAATTAACGTTGCATTCGCGTCTACTGAGCGTAGCAGGACGGCAATCCTAAGGAATCATGGGCGAAACAACAATTCGCCAGCCACAGGTCACGCCGCCGTAGGCCGCGGAGATAGCGACCGTGGTCGACGCAGTCACGGCACTGGTGCTGACCATGAATGTCGCGCTAGTGGCTCCGGAAGGGACCGCCACGCTCGAAGGTACGCTAGCCGCCCCGTTGTTACTAGAAAGCGCCACTTGCGCTCCGCTTGCGGGAGCCGGCCCGCTCAACGTTACTGTACCGGTCGAGGAATTCCCGCCCGTAACATTGCTCGGGTTCAGTATCAGCGAGGAAAGAGAGACAGACGCGGGAGCTGAGGAAGATAGCTCGAAGTCCAAGACGGCGGGATTGGGATCGTTCATTGAAACGGCCACGAACTTCGAAGGGGAGATCATATAGATGACGGCGTTGCCGCCGGTGCCGGAAGTGACCGTCATCATTCCCCGGCCATTGGTGGGCGATGGGGATATCGAGTAGCTGGCGTTGAAAGCCACGCCGGGGTTCGGCCCGTTCGAAGCGCCGATGTCTTCGGTGCCGGTCATCGTGCCCGTGGGGCTGGCGCCGTCGGCCGCAAACTCGCCCGACAAAACCGTCACTCCGAAACCCACCGGGTTGGTCGCAAAGCCGGCGTACGCACCTTTCAACGAGGTATTGGTGAAGGACACCGCCGTCTGGGGTTCGCCGACCCCGAACAAAACATTAACATCGGAGACGAAGAGGAAAATTTGATTCACGTTCATCAGGTAGGCCACCAAGTTGTAGCCGCCGATGGTGATCGATGCCCGGCCATTGCTGGCAACGCTATACGTTCCCGGCGCGCCGGTGACGGAATTAGGCGCACTACAGAAGTTCTCGTCGTAGGTCAGGGAAAGGGCGCCGCTGCCGTTGGTGGTGAGCAAACCGGCGACCGCTTTGGGTACGCCTGATACAGTGCCGCAAGCGGAGTGCCCGGTGAGGGAAATCACCAGATTGCCATTCAGCGAAGCGTTGGTGAAACCTCCCGCAGGAATTTGCTGCCGCACCACGGCGCCGTTCAGCAACGGGGTCGCCGTCGTGACCGGATCGCTCTCCATCACAAAAAGTTTTTCGGAATTCACGACGTAAAAGACGAAATTCATGGTGTCGGGTGTTCCGCCAAAGGTGAAGGCGAGGCTCATGGTGCCGCGGCCCGTGGCGGCATTGGACACCGCGTAGTTCGCTGCCGTAAAGTTCATCGCATAATCCGTGCCATAGCCGTCGACGTCTCCCGCGGCGTTGGTGAGCATGCCTGTACCATTCGAAGTAAACCGGCCTTCGATGGCGGCGCGATTATTTGCGGTATCGAAACCAGCGGCGCCAAACGCGTAGTCACCGATTATTCGGGACCTGCTATAAGCGGTGGTGTCCGCTTTTTCCATGGTCCCCGAGCCGATCGTGCCGGACCCTCCCACAGCATCGAACTCGATTAACTGGACGTTGCCGTTGGCCAGCATGGCGAAAGCCAGCTTCGCCGAGCTACCGGAAAAATTCAGGGTCATCACGCCGCGATTGTCGGCACCGATCGAGTAGGTCCCGGTAAACGATTGAGCGACCAGCGCGGCTCGGGCGCCTACGCCATTGGTTTCCAGCTCGCCGTTCGTCAAATTACCGGCCCCGTCCGCCGTGAATCTTCCCACGGTGGCAAAAAAAGAGGAGACGCTTCCATTCCCGGTGGTCCCGCTGAAGGTAAATGCGTAGTTGCCATTCAACTCGGCGTCGTTGTTTACTGTGGGATTGGTCGGGCCTTGACCTGGCGAGCTCGCGCACTGGCCGGAGCAACCGGCTGCCGGTGTCTGGCTGGCGCAACCGGCTCCGGATGTCGTAGCAAAAAGCAACGCGAAACACATGATCAGCCGAACATTTAGCTCACGCATCTTTCCTCCACCTAATGGCTGGGCGATTGAATCTGTGGCTCTCCTAGAGAGCATAGGGCCCTTAACTGAGGCGCCCGGGAGGGGAGGGCGCCACGCCTTTAACTATCGTTATGCTCGCGGCTGCCGCGAGGAACACTGAGAATTCGCGCTTGCGGAGCTGCACATTTCCAGAACGTTGAGTTCCAGTGTGAGGTCCTCAAGTTCTTGTTCACACGCCATGAATTAACTCACGCACCTTTCCTACACGCTTCTGACCATACGGGTCACCAGGTCGTCGTTTGATATACCGAGGAAGAAAGAAACCGATAATAATGCTAAGGAACTGCGCAGAAATAGTTTTACATTGGCCGCAGCGTGTAGTTCCACTTCGATTGCGTCTTGTGCCTGGTCAGCGCAAGGTGTTTCATTTCCTGAGCCGATATCTTTTCGCCTTTTTCGTACTTCTTGCGCAGCAGACGAGCACGCACCTTTAGTCCCGTCAAAGTCGTAGTGGTGCGAATGTAGTTGAGGGCCGTCTGAAAGCTCTTCAGGGGTTGGCCCGCCCAATTCTTGCTGATCTGGCAGAACAGACGGTGTTCGATAGGATTCCATTTCGAGGCGCCAGGGGGATAGTGGCTGACCGTGACGGTAAGTCTGTGGGGATTTACGAGCTTCTGTTGCAGGTGGTAGGGCCAGCCACGCGAACGAGCGCTGTTGCCGCCGCCCGAGTCGGCCAGGATTAACAGCTCCTTGGCCCGGCCGTACATCCTCTGTCCGTAACTCTTCCACCACAAAGTGACGGCATCGACGGCAAAGGCCGGGGTCTCGTGGCTGGTCCCCACCACCACGAAACCCTGATTCCGTACCGGATCGTAAATGCCGTAAGGGACGGCCATGCCTTTGGCGTCGCTGCGGAAGTCGTGATCCATGACCAACTGCGGCTGTCTCTCCCAGCAAGCCCCGGGGTTCTTGAAATTTCCAATCATCTCCTTTTTTTTCGCATCGACGCTGATGATGGGGTTGCCCTGCTCCAGAAATTGTTTTCGCTGACGCTCGATGTAGGCAAACTGCTGATTGCGCACCCGTCGGGGCGGCGGGTTTTTGTTCCCCGATTCGAGCTTTTTGTGGTTCACCTGCAAGGAGTAGCCCATCTGTTTCAACAACCGCCGTACGGTGCTGGCGCTGACCCGGATCTTCAGCCGACGGAGTTGCTGGGCGATTTTCCGGGTGGCCCGGCGGCGCCATTTCAGATCCTGGATCGGATCCCCAGCGGTTTCGTGCTCGAGCAGATGGGCTATCTGTTCGATCACCGCGGCGTTTTTTTTTCCGCCCGTGACCGGCCGCCGCCGATGCGGCGGATCCGGCCGAGGCTCACCTTCTGCTCCAGCAGTTGTTCGCGGCCCCGAGCCACGGTGTGTACGTCCAGGCCCAGGAACTCGGCTAGCAGCTTGTCGCCGCCATGCCCGAGCCGCAGCGATTCGATCCCCGCGAACAAGCGGCGCTGCTGCTCGTCCAGCAATCCATAAAACAGGAGGATGGCGGCCTGGAGTTCATCGGCAGAGAGCTCGAGGGCCTCGGAGTGAACCGCCACCGGTAGCCGTTGAGCACTGCGACGCGCCAGGGTTTGCCGGCGTCGCAGGGCGGAATCCATGGAGGTATAGAGGAACCGGCCCCCGATTGCGGATCGACTCAGGCGGTGTTGTTGTCGGACCAAATGGCGCAAAGGTTCTTGGACCTCGACGTGGAGGACGTCGGTCAATTCCGGGGCGTAGTAGCCGTTGGGGGAGGCCTGGACGAAGGCTTCCACGGTGTCTACCAGAGAGCCGTAACGAGAGAACCAGACGCTTTCGTGAGACCACAGCCCACGAGCATCAAAGCGCGCGATTTCCTGAAGCGTGTAGAAGCGTCCGCGATGGCTGTAGCTGGTGAGATAACCGAGGTGCTGCAGCTTGCGGAAGACGGTGAGATCGACCGAGGAGCCGAGGACCCGCTTGAGTTGGGGCAGCTCGGCAATCTGGTGGCGGAGCAGGTAGCGGCGGAGGACTGAAGGGTTAAAAGTGATGGGTCGCATTATGTTAGAATTCCGACTCGCGGCTCCTTTCTCTAGGAATTATAACATAACTACAAGGAGGAGCATCGCGATCGGTAAGATGAATCTAGCCCTTCACGATTGGACTTCGGTGTCTACTGGGTGTGCTGATTCGATTTCTGGAACAATGAACAAATGTACGAGTTCATATAAACAATGAGCTATTATTCTTGTGCGGTTCCT
>DATHIB010000075.1:0-4312 GCA_035490055.1 Candidatus Limnocylindria bacterium
TTTTTCTGCCACGTCACAAACTCGCCCTGGAAGCCGTCGCTCTTCGCCAGCAACTCGCCGTCTTCAAGCGGAAGCAGCCCCGGCCCAAACTGGATCGCCTCGATCGGCTGTTCTGGATTGTCCTCCGCCGGCTGTGGGAGGTCTGGTCCGAAGCCCTGATCATCGTCAAGCCGTAGACCGTGGTTTCCTGGCATCGTGCCGGATTCCGGCGGTTTTAGCGGTGGCGGTCTCAGCGACGTCGACCGGGGCGACCACAGGTGAATGCGCAGATCCGCCAGTTAATTCGACGCATGAAGGCGGACAATCCCACATGGGGTGCGCCTCGCATTCACGGCGAACTGCTCCAGCTCGGGTTCGAGATCTCCGAGCCCACGGTTTCGCGTTATCTTCACAACCTAAACGATTGTCGGGATGAGGGCAGAGCGAAGCGCTGGCTGGCCTTTCTCAACAACCACCGCGAGGTAATCGCCGCATTCGACTTCTTCACGGTTCCGAGCCTAACCCAACTTGACCAGTTGCAGGCGATTTTTGGCATTTTTGCCATAATTTTCGTAGTTAAGTCGTGTGTTTCGATCGCCGAGCTCTGAAAAAACGGTAGAGTTGAAGACCAAGTGTCTTCCTTCTGCCCCCGGACTTCTGGCAAGCTGTCGTCAGCATGTTTCTGCGTAGCATCCATCGCAAAAAAGACGGTAAAGATCACCGCTACTTCAGCATTGTAGAAAACCATCGCATCGCGTCCGACAAAACGGTGCAGCGAACCGTTCTCTATCTCGGCGAGATCAACGATCAGCAACAAGTAGCCTGGCGCAAGACGCTGTCGGTGTTTGATGAACAGCAGAAAGAGTATGCGAACTTGAGTTTGTTTCCCGACGATCGCGAGATTCCCGCCGATGCAATCGACAGTCTGCAAGTTAAACTGAGCAGCCTCGAACTACGGTGTCCTCGCCTGTTCGGCAGTTGCTGGTTGGGGTGCGAGTTGTGGCGGCAACTGGGCCTCGATGAGTTTTGGGACGCTCGCCTTGCCGGAACACGGGAAGAAGTTCCTTGGGAAAAAGTATTGCAGCTATTGGTGGTGAGCCAGTTGCTGGATCCGGGCAGCGAGTTGGTTTCGTGTACATCACCAGTGGTATCTGACCACCGCCATGGATGCGCTGCTCGGGACAGATTTCTCCGTGGCGGAGAAAAACCGCTTGTATCGCTGCCTGGATCGCGTGCTGGAGCACAAGCAAGATCTCTTTCTGTGGCTGCGACAGAAGTGGGCCGATCTGTTTAAGGCGGAATTCGAAGTACTGCTCTACGACCTGACCAGCACGTACTTTGAAGGCGCGATGGAAGAGAATCCCAAAGCCAAGTACGGTCACAGTTCAGATAAACGGACGGACTGTTTGCAGGTAGTGATTGCGCTGGTGATCACCACCGATGGATTCCCGTTGGCCTACGAAGTGATGGACGGCAATACCAGCGGTCGCACCACACTCCGCGATTTTCTCGACAAGATTGAGAAGACCTACGGGAAAGCAAAACGCATGTGGGATCCGGCACGCGAGATTTTCTATCTGGTGGGAACACCGAAAGGCAAGATCCAGCAGTATGAAAAGAAGTGGCTCGATCTGCCCTGGCAGAAGGTTCGAGATTCGGTGGACGTGAAACTGTGTGAGCAGGACGGCGAACTCTATGTGCTGGCCAAGAGTGAAGGAAGAAAAGCCAAAGAGACCGCCATGCGGCGCAAGCGTCTGGCCCGCTTACTCAAAAAACTCCGTGCCATGCGGCGGAGCCTCCCTTCACTGGTCCAGCTGCGAGACGCCAAGCTACTCATCGAGAAGTTGAAATTGCAGCTGCCGAGCCAGCCGCCACCGCGCCTGGTCGCGCAAAAACAGAGCTACGAAATCCAGGTACCAACCGTCCGGTAGGAGGCTATTTTGTGGTGAAGACCTTTCCCTAACCTCGACTGATTCCAAAGCACTTAACTGGATCAGATGTACCCAAGTGGGAAAGTTCGGCTAACGTTTCGCACCCTCTACTGCTTCTTTGTTATCGAGCATATGTCGCCGACGGATCCTACACTTCAACGTCACGGAGCATCCGGCCAGCGACTGGATCGTACAGCAACTGCGCGAGGCTCTGCCGCTTCCTTGTCCCTACCGCTACGTCCTGTTCGACCGTGACACCAAGTTCGGCGGCGATGTGGTCGAGTTTCTCCATGCCAGTTCCATGAAACCCATTCGCACCAGCGTTCGGAGCCCGTGGCAGAACGGAGCGCTGGGTCGGCAGTGTTCGCCGTGAAGTGCTTGATCACGTAATCCCGCTGAACGATCAACACCTCCGGCGACTGGGGCGCGAATATATCGCCTATTACCAGGAAGACCGCACGCACATCGGCCTGGAGAAGACAACGCCGGCGGGCCGGCCGGTTGAGCCACGCCCGACCGAACCACGCCAACCTCGGGCCTTGCCTCGCATCGGCGGTCTTCATCATCGGTACACCTGGCCGACAGCTGCGCGACCGAAGCCGGCCACGGTCGGATCACAGCCACGGTCGGATGAATGCTGTTACATCGAGCTATCGATCGCAATCCATCTCGGTCCGATACAACCGAACAGCCACTCGCTGGAGGCATGCGCTGAAGGTACGGACCATCTATGCGGCGCAGATTTAATTTTGATGACCGACAATTCGCGCCAGCATTTTCCATCACTTTCCAATCACCAGCGAATTTGGTTATGCTTCGGTTGCTTCGCGAGGCCGCTGTCGCCTCACGGACGCATCTGTGTTAGTATGTATCTCGCATGAGCGCACTGATTTTTATGGGCGGTTTATGGGCGGTTCTTCCAGGAAGAACTGCTACTGTAGGCAATCCAAGCGAACAGTGCGCTGTATGCGAAACTTGCAAACGGCTTGTTTGCAACGTTTTACGGTAAGTTGCTGATTTCACGGCTGGGGACGTAGTTCAGTTGGTTAGAATCCTACACTGTCACGGCTGAGCCGCAGAAATCAGCTCCCCTCACCGCACTTCAATCACTTTGAATAGGAGCTCCTACCTGTCACGTAGGAGATCGGGGTTGAAGTCCCGTCCCCGCAATAGCTTCGCTGCAGATGGCTATTGGCAAACTTTGCCAATCGCGCTATGATGGTTTCGAAATTCACGTCTACAGAAGGGCCAGCCACCATGCCTACCAGGAACGTCAATTTGACCGACGAACTTGACCGCTTCGTCGCCAAGAAGGTTAAGACTGGGCGCTACGAAAACGCCAGTGAGGTCGTGCGCGCCGGATTGCGGACTTTGGAGCGCGAGGAACAGCAGTACGAAGCGAAGCTTGTCGCGCTGCGAGCGGCCATCGACGAAGGCGACGCCAGCGGTGTCGCCGAGGGTGACGTGTTTGGGCGTGTCCGTAAGGCCCTCAAGCTTCCCGCGTCGTCGCGCTAGCCGTGGCTAGGTTTCGTTTCTCGCGCCGTGCTGAAGCCGACTTGCTGAGCATCGGCGACTACACCCTTCGCACATGGGGCAAGACCCAAGCCACCCACTACATCGGCGAGCTTCAGGTTTGTTGCCAGACGCTGGCCAACAATCCCGCGATAGGCCGACTTTGTGATGACGTTCGCCCTGGCCTGCACCGTCTGGAGCATGGCCAGCACGTCGTGTTTTACCGCCAGGAGCGCGGAGGCATTCTAGTTTCTCGTATCCTGCATCAGCGCATGTTGCCCGATAAACATGCCATCGATGATCAAGACGAAGAACCATAATAAACATGTCGTTCCAGAGAGATCAGATAAGGGGCGCGCACTTTCCTTGAAAATCCGCTGCTTTATCCTGATACTAAAGGACTTATTCTTCTTGGCCAATCTCGGTACCTCCCTGCTTCCATCAAACTGCAATCAAAGTTCCCCTCAATGTCTCGACCTCTGCCATCAGCTAGTGCAAATTTTTCGAATCCCCGCTTGTAACTGAACTTCGTTATACTCCCAGAAAGCTTGATGGTGGTGAGTCTCCCATTCATGAATTCAATCCTGCGCTGGTGCTTCAGACTGCAACAGTCCGTCGCGAAAACCATGAGAAGCATACGCGGCGTAAGCCATGGCGACGGCGAGGCACAGTATTCCGAAGAGCTTGGCCTGAAGGCTGAGATTCCACCAAAGGAATAGGCAAATCGAAAAGCCTGTTACGGGCGAAACAAGATGCAGGGGTCTTCTCCTGGGTTCATTGCGGAGCTCACGTGCGAACGCCGCCGCGTTGACACCCATAAATGCAACAAAGGCCCCGAAGTTGAGTAGCTCAGCGCCGCGCGTATAGCTGATCGCACAAGCCCCCATTAG
>DATHIB010000076.1:0-46247 GCA_035490055.1 Candidatus Limnocylindria bacterium
ATACCGTTGGCTGTAGTCCCAGTTCATCACACAGATCGGAAACCGGCACTTTATCCAACAAGTGCCGCCTCAGGATGGCAACCTTCTCTTCTCCGGTGTAGTGCTTTCGCTCTTTTCTCATGCGTCCTCTCCGTTATCTTAACGGAAGAACGCCTTCTCCAGTTCCAGCTGAGGCAAGACACAACAAGCAACCCCGCTCTTCGACTTTAGCGACTGGCCCGATCCCGTGGACGGCTCTGGCATTAAGGGCCCAGCCGTCTTTCGTAGTGCCGCCGAAGCAGCTAAAGGCCCGATCTCCCCGGTCCGGAACACCATCCCACGAAAAAACCTTCCTGACCACCAGAGTGAACGCGCACGCGACGGTGCGCCGCGCTGATCACCGGCCGGGAGGGAATCTCCGCACGCGTGTTTCGCGAGGGCCAGCATTTGACTAGACAGATGACTAGTCATATTATTCGAAGGCGGAGGTGGCCGATGGCTTCCTGGCAAGTGCAAGATGCCAAAGCGCGTTTCAGCGAATTCCTGGACGCTACGCTCAAGAAGGGCCCGCAGGTGGTTACCCGCCGTGGTGTGGAGACGGCGGTACTCGTTCCCATTGCGGAATGGCGGCGGCTGCAAAAAGCGGCCCGGCCGAGCTTGAAAGATCTTCTTCTCCGCGCGGTCCCGCGATTTGAAGCTGTGGTACCGGAACGCGGCCGGCTGCGGCGCAGCCGGCCTGCGGAGATGGCATGAAACGGTTTCTGCTGGACACGAATGTGGTATCCGAGCTGCGCAAGCCCAAGCCGCACGGCGCGGTCGTCGCATGGCTCAGCCGGGCGGGAGACGATCAACTCTTCGTCTCCGCCGTAACGCTGGGTGAATTGCAGGCGGGAATTGAACGAACGCGAGCGCAAGACGCAAAGAAGGCGCAGGAAATCGAGTCGTGGGTCGATCAGCTGGCGGACTCCATCCAGGTCTTGCCGATGGATGCTCCGTGTTTTCGCGAATGGGCGCGTCTCATGAACGGGAAGTCGGACACCTTAGTCGAAGATGCCATGATCGCCGCGACTGCCCGGGTCCACGGCCTCACGGTGGCCACCCGCAACGAACGCGATTTCACGGAGCTTGGCGTGGCGCTCCTGAACCCTTTCGTTGCAAATGGATAACGCGGATTCTAAAGTGGCGCGGGGCGGTGGGAATGAAGAGGCAAGTGGGGAGGTGGGGCGCAGCGTGCTGCGCCCCTACAAGAAGATTGCAAAATTAGGATTTGATTTGGTTGGAGGCGGCGTCCCAGGTGACGGCGGCGTGGCGGAAGTAGGATTCGTTGGCCATGTGGCAGGCCAGCGCCGCGTGGTGGCCGAACACGGCGTCCTCGGTTACCTGTTGGCGATTCCTTACGCCCTGGAAGTACTTCCAGAGATGCGGTTTTTCCTCGTCCCAGGAGACGCCGCGATAAGTGAACCCTTCGGTGACGGGTTCCTTGCCGGGCTTGGGGTCATGATCCTCGTGCCATTTCTTGAGATAGGCATCGCGCATGGCGTGCGGATAGCTGTAAGTGTAATAACTCGGGGAATCGTCTTCACCGGATTGCGGGAAATAAGTGATGGCGGTTTCCGTGACTTCGAGGATTCCCTTCGAGCCCTGGAAGCGGTAGATTTCCGGCGTATCGCAGCCGAGATTCAGGCGCAGATAAACCGGCGCCCGGCCGTAATCGAACAGGGTGCAGTGAACGTCGGGCATATTGCGTCCGTCCTTGAAGCGCAGAATGTCGCCGAGAGCCATGGCGCGCTTGGGCGGCTCGTTCCAGCCGAGCATGTAGTTCATGCCGCTGACGAGGTGCACGAGCAAATCGCCGGCGACGCCGGTGCCATATTCTCTCCAGCAGCGCCAGCGCGCGAAGATGTTGGGATTGAACGGCACTTTGGGCACGGTGCCTTGCCAGGTGTCCCAGTCGAGATTTTCCGGGGAGAGATCGGGCGGCGGCGGATATTCCCAGGCGCCGTTGGGATCGTTGCGGCCGAGCGAGCCTTCCACGAGCGTGAGTGTGCCGACGATACCGGAGGCGAGAAGCTCCTTGGCCTTTGTGCAGATGACCGAACTGACCCGCTGCGAACCGATCTGCACGATGCGGCCGGTTTTTTGCGCAGCGGCGACCATGGCCACGCCGTCGGCGGCGGAATGCGACATCGGCTTTTCGCAGTAGATGTCTTTTCCCGCGTTGACGGCGTCGACCACGACTTGCTTGTGCCAATGATCGGGAACGGCGGCGATGAGGCAGTCGATTTCTTTGTTTTCGAGGAGCTCTTTGTAGCGGCGGGTGGTGGGGATTTTCTTGCCGACAATTTCCTGGGCGAGCGTGTGGCGGCCGTCGTAGAGATCGCAAGCGGCGACGCATTCGACACCCGGCAATTGGATGGCATTGGTAAGCAAGCCGGAGCCCTGCATGCCGATGCCGATGATGCCGAAGCGCAGTCGGTCGCTTGGTGCGGTCGATTGCAGCGGCAAAGGGAAATGCTCCGGCTCAAGAAAAATTGCCGGCGAAGCCGCGAGCGCTCCGGCGGCGCGATGGAGGAATTGACGGCGGGAAAGATCTTTTTTCATCGTGCGCTCCTGAAGAAAGTTAAATGCTGAAGGTTCAAAGTTAAAAAAAACAAAGATCAGTAATCAGAAATCAGATATCAGACCAAAGGACAACGAGCCCGGAACTCTGAACAAAAAACTGAGAATTCGAAATTACTTCAGCGGTTGGACGCTGACCTCTTTGAAAAACACAATATCGTTGTCGCTGTGATTTTGCAGGCCGATGTAGCCCTCGTTGGGGCGAGCGCCATGCTGCGGCTCGAAATTGAATTTGCGTTCCGGGACCGGCTGGCCTTCGGTGTAGTCGGTGACGGTGACATCGTTGAGCACGACGGTGGTGCGCGGGCCGTCGAGCGTGATGACCATGGTGTTCCACTCGGGCCCGGGCTTGCCGGGCTTGGCGAGCGGCTTGGTCAGCGAATAAAGCGTGCCGGTGATGTGATATTCGTCTTCGTTGGACGTTTCGGGATGGTTGTCAATCTGGACTTCGTAGCCGTAGTGGACGGGCATCCATTCCTCGCGCGGTTCGAGGGGAATGCGAATGAAGACTCCGGAATTATCGTTGAAGTCGCGCATCTTGTAGACCACGCGAATGCGGCAATTGGAAAGCTTACCTCCGGTCCAGTAGAGCAGGCCCATGCCGCCGTGCGTGCGAATGAGGCCGTCTTCGACCGTCATGTTACCGGGGCCGACATGTTTCCAACTGGTGAGATCCTGGCCATTGAATAGCGGCTTCCAGGCCGGAGCTTGCGGCCGCGCGGTGGCGAACGCGATTAGAGCCGAGAAGGCAGCGACGGTCAGCATCGGTATCCATTTGCGCGGAGTCATGGCGCGTTTCTCCTCGGAAAGATCAAGCCAAAGAAAAATCAAAACTGCAGGTTTTGAAGATAGTCGTAACTGATTTTTATGTCGTCGAAGGCTGATTTGGGATCGTCGTTTTCCACGAAATAGTGCCGGATGCCCGCTTTTGCTGAGTGCGCGAAAAGATTTTTCCAGTCGATGGAACCTTTGCCGACATCGGCCATGCGGCCGCCAAACTTGACGGACTGGCCCATCGCTCCCTGGTACGCACTCGGCGTAGAGGCGTCCTTCACCCAGTCTTTCACGTGGACGAGCGGGAAACGCCCGGGATACTTTTCGAAATAGGCCAGAGGATCCTTGCCGGCGACGCTGATCCAGCAAAGATCCATTTCCATTTTGACGAGTTTCGGATCCGTTTCGGCGAGGAGAAAATCGTACGGGAGTTTGCCGCCCAGCGAATCGGCGGGATCGAATTCGAACGAGTGATTGTGATAGCCGAACTGGATGCCGGCTTTTTTGCTGGCTTCGCCGGCGCGATTGAAGAGGTCCGCGGCGCGTTTCCAGCCGCCGGATTCTACACGCTGTTTTTCGTCGATCCAAGGGCAAATGATGTAGCTATGGCCTACGATTTTCGCGGCTTCGAGAGTCTCCGGCCACTTTTTTTCGACGACGTCGTAGCCCACGTGGCACGAAGGCGAGGCCAGGCCATTCTTGTTGAGGATCGCGCGGACGTCCTTCGGGGCATGATCGAAGTAGCCGGCGAATTCGACTTCCTTGTAGCCGGTGGCGGCGACTTTCGCGATGGTGCCTTCGAAGTCGGTCTTCATGGCATCGCGCACGGTGTAGAGCTGCACGCCGACGCGGTCAATGTGATGTGCGGTGTCCGCTGCCCAGGCTGGCTTGGCGGCGGCTGCGAGAGTTGCTGTGATGGAAGTGCCGATAAATGTGCGTCGATTCATGGGCCGCATTTTACTCCTTCTGAGAGGGAAGGGAACAGGGATTCGTGCGAGAGGGCCATTTAATTCGCCTTTCTGACGGAAGGAGGTGTCGCTCGTGTTATCCCTTTTCCTTCTTCGATCGTCAGGAAGTTATTGGCGGAAACATTCGCGACAGTGTCCATTTTTCCATCGGGCCAGTGAATCTCAATCAGGCTCACTTTGGTCTTTTTCCCGAGACCATAGTGAAGGCGAGGGTCATTGGAGGAAAGATAGCTGCCACCGGCGTGAACTTCGTCCCATTGGGTGAGATCATCGCTGACTATCTTGACGCGCGCGCCGACGGCGTCGCGGTTCTTGCCGCTCCCCACGAGCTTTACGGTAATCCAGTTGTTGTGGCTGCCGCCATCATTCTTCAGGATGGTTGGCCCTCCGTCCAAGTTGTTGATGACCGCGTCGATGTAGCCGTCGTTGTCGAGATCCCCGAAGGCGACGCCGCGGCTTACGCGCGGGATCATCAATGTAGAGCCGCTTTCCGCGGCAACTTCCGCAAACTTGCCGTCGCGCTCATTATGAAATAAGAGCATGCGCTGACGATATGTAGTGCCCACGCTGGCGTTTTCCATCTGCGGGTAAACGTGACCGTTTACAGCGAGGAGGTCAGGCCAGCCATCGTTGTCGTAGTCGAAAAAGCCCGTTCCCCAGCCAACATAGGGTGTGCTGACCGGAGCGACTCTGGAGGCGTAGGACACGTCCGTGAAGAGCAGCGGCTTGTCATGACGGTAGAGGGTGGCGTGCTCGCCCGAAAAGTTCGTAACAAAAATCCCGAATTGGCCGGTGTGCAAGTAGTCGCCTACCGTGGCGCCCATGGAACCGAGGGGAACGCCGTCATCATCGAGAGACACGCCGGCCTGCAAGCCGATCTCGGCAAAAGTGCCGTCCTTCTTGTTGTGGTAGAGATAATTCCCGGTGGCATCATTGGCGACAAAGAGATCCAGCCAGCCGTCGCTGTCCACGTCGGTCCAGATGGCCCCCAACCCGTAGCGCCCTTCGGGATCGGAGACCCCCGCCTTTTTGCTGACGTTGGTGAAAGTTCCGTCGCCGTTATTGTGGAACAGGGAATCGCCGGCTCCCGGCAGACCTTTTGGACCGCACTGCACGGGAACTCCGCGGTACTGGCAGAACTTGGATTTGCCGAATTCGGGGAGCTTGGAGAGGTCGATGTGCACATAATTAGAGACGAAGAGATCCAATTCGCCATCTTTGTCATAGTCGGCAACAGCCGCGCCGGTAGACCAGCGAGGATCGTCTGCCCCAGCGCGATCTGTGATATCCGTGAAGGTGCCGTCGCTATTATTGTGGTAGAGATGATTGTGTCCGAGGCAGGTGACGTATAAATCTTGATAGCCGTCACCGTCGAAATCGACCGCGACCACGCCGTTGGCCCAGCCGGGGTACGCCAAACCGGAATTTTCGGTCACCTCCGTGAAAGTGCCGTCGCAATTGTTGCGATAGAGGGAACTGCGAGAGGCATGCGGGTCGTTGGCGGTGTCCGCGGTGAGCGCATTCGTGAAATAAATGTCCATACAGTCATCATTGTCGTAGTCGAAGAGGGCAACCCCGCCGCCAATCGATTCGACGATGTATTTTTTCTGTGGTGCAGAGGTATGGCGGAAGGTGATGCCGACGGAATCAGTTACGTCCGTAAAGTTAACCGCGGGTTCTTTCAGGTCCGGCGGGCTTTGCGCGAGCAGAAAACCGGCGACCGCCGTTGGGAGCAACAACGCCGAGAAAAGCAGGCGATTCCTCAAGGCATGTCCTCCGGAGTGTGGGAAGGGCGGGAATTCTGCTTGCTCTCCAGCTCGTGGGTGATCTTGAACTCCTTTTCTGCTTGTGCGGCGCGTCCGGCACGCTGGTAACCACGTGCGAGCTGATAATGACTGTAAGTTCTCGAGGGATCAAGGCGCGTTGCGGTCTCGAGATGCGCGATCGATTCCTGGAGGTTCCCATTCTGCAGGAGCGCCTTGCCCAAGCTGTAATGAGCCTGAGCGTAGCCGGGTTGCTCTGTGACTACTTGCTGCAATAGAGGAATGGCTTTGTCTCCCTGTTGCAGGGCCAACATTACAAACGCGAGATGGTATCGCGCGCGAGAATCCTGGGGATGACTCCCGAGCTCGGCGGCGAATTCCTGCCGGGCGATTTCCAGACGGTCCGTGCTGAGACTCAGCATGCCCAGAAAAAAGTGGGCCGAGGGCACTGTGGGATCGAGTTCCAAGGCGCGGCAAAATTCTCCTTCGGCCTCCCGCGGTTGCGACTGAGCGGCGAAGATCTGTCCCCACATGACGTGAGATTCGGCCGACTCCGGCTGAGGCTTGAACAGTTCTTCGAAAGCCTGACGAGATTCGTCCATCCGGTTGAGGCGCGCCAGAGCTTTTCCAAGGGCTAGAAGAACGCGCGGATCGTCGGACTGGCTTGAGCGGACGTCTTCGAGCAGTTTTACAGCGTTTTCGTACCGCCCAGTTTCCACAAGAGAGAGTCCAAGGTATTTTTTTGCTCTCGAGTTGGAAGGATCGCGCGACAGCGCATGTTCGAGGGGAGCAATGGCTTCGGCGTAGCGCTGTGCCCCGAAGAGCGCCAAGCCGTGGTTGAAATCGGCGTCGGGAAAGCCAGGCTGCAGCGCGCGCACCGCGGCGAATTCCCGTGCGGCTTCTGCAAAGTCTTCATGACGCGCTGCTATTAGGCCCAAGAAGTTGTGGGCGCTGGCCAAAATGCGTGTGTCGAAGGTAAGCAGTTCGGCGTCACGTTTGGAACGGGCTACAGGTGGTTTCGCGGAAAGCGTGCTGCACTCCTTTTCGGTATCCACGAGCAGTGCTCGGAAGGCGGCAGATGCCTCGGCATCCTCGCCGCGCGCAAAGAGTTTCTGCGCGGTGTCATGCGAGTTTTTTAACCGTTCCTGGCCACAAAGAGAGGCCGCGAAAACCGAACAGAAAAGGAAGCTGGAAAGGAAACCCATAGTGTGAAGGTGAGGTGCCTTAGATTTTCTGCAGAGCATGGTCCAGAGATGGAGCACAGTTCCTTGCCGACCAAGAGAAACATTAACACAAAGAAGAACGGGAAGACCCTGAAGAGGGATCTTCCCGTTGAAGAGCAGCGGGTTGCGACGAGCTGTTAGAATTCGATCCTGAGCCCGAATTGGATCTCTCGGGGATTGATGCCGAGGCCAGTGATTGCCCCAAATGATGCGTCACCCAAAGTTCCGCCGGGATCACCGTATTGAGTATGGTTCCACACGTTGAACATCTCGGCCCGGAACTCAATTTTCGCAGATTCGGCTGCATTCCAGGCGGAGTGTCGTCCGAACCAGGGAATGTCCGTGACTTTGAAGATGGACAAATCCCAGTTGTTAATGCCTGAACCGCGGACCGGGTTTCGTCCGCCATTTCCAAAGGTGCCTGGAGCGGGTTCGGAAAAGGCAGCAGTGTTGAACCACTGGTTGAGTGTTCGCTGCGATTTAGGCAGGACGGGGTTTCCAGTGATATCCGGGCGTTCGCAAATACCGGAATCCCCCAGACCCGCAGTGTCGCCCTGGAGACAGACGTTGATCGGGCGTCCAGAGCGGAAGACGGAAATCCCGTTTACCTGCCAGCCCCTGAGGAAAACTTTCTTGAATCCCTTGGTCTTGTCGAAGAAAGGAAGCTGCCAGACGTAATTGAACACCAGGGAGTGCGGGATGTCCTGGTCCGCCACGGCTTTTTCCCGCTCGGGATGGAAGGCATCCTGCATGGGTGACGCCCGGCCTTCGCTGTCTTTATTGGCGGTGGTGGCGATGTTGCGCGAATAGGTGTAGGAAGCCTGGAATGCCAGACCATGCGACATCTGGTGATTAAAGAAGACCTGCAGTGAGTTGTATCGGGAGGTGGCCGCACGCTCGTTCACATTGATGAAGTCGAAGCCGAGCAAGGGGCGAACTGTATTTGGATCGGTGCAAGTAATGGCCGGATCAGTACAGTCCGCGTTAAAGAAATTCCACACCTCAAGCTGCTTATTAGCCGGAACCTGGTTGATGTTGCGATTGCGGCCCAGGTGAATTTGATGAGAACCCACGTAGTTTACTTCCAGGCTGGTGTTGTGCATGAGCTCATACTGCACGCCCAAGCTGTACTGATAGCTCTGCGGGCTAGGGTAGTTCTTCTCCAAGACGAGCAGAGCTGCAGGGGGTTGCGGAGTTGCCGGGTTGAACGCCGTCAGGCTGCTGAAAGATGGGTTGTTAACCACGGGCCGGAGATCGAAGGGCGGCTGTTGCCCGGTCGCGCTGTTCTGAGAAAACGCGTCGCGACCATGGTAGATTCCACCGCCGGTGCGCACGAGGAGTTTCTTGTTCGCAAGTGGGGCCCACGCGAATCCCACGCGAGGTTCGAAATCTTTATAATGATTATCCTTCAGAGAGCGATTTACACCCGGCGTCTTCGGCGTGACAATGCCATTCAGAGTGTCGCAGGTAGCGGGATTCACCAAGAGAGCTCCGGTCACAGGGTCGGCGACAAACGCAGTTGCCGCAGGACACCGAGCCGAGTCATAGCGATCGGGATAGAAGCTGGAAACGTTGGGTTCCACGGAGAAGACCTGGCCGAGATACTGCCAGCGCAAGCCGTAGTCGAGTGTGAGGTTCGGAGTAAGCTTGTAAGTGTCCTGGACGTAGAGAGCGATATCGCGACCGCGCGAAGGCACAAAATTCTGAGTTTGCTCCTCGGTATATTGCAATGCATTTCCGGCGAGCAGATCGCCCAGAGTCGAAAACTCAAAGGTGCCAGCGGTGAAATCGCCGCCGCCGTTTGCGGGCTCGAGCTTGCGGCTGAAGCGGGCGAAGAATCCGACCTTCAGATTGTGTTTTCCGAAGGTATGCGTCAGATCATCCTTGTAAGAGAAATTGTGGGTGAGGTCAAAGAAGGGTGCTGTGTGCTGAAGCATGCCGAAACCGTCGTCGAGATTGAGCGCCGGGAAGGAGCCGCTGGTTTCGGGAAACAACTCGGTGTATGTAAAACCCGAGCGCGAAGCCAGAGTCTTGTCGGAGACAGTGCTGGTTTTGATGTCAATGACGTTGTTGGAGTAGCCGAATTGGAAGTCGTTGACGGTCCGCGAGCTGATGATGGTAGTCAGCTTCATGGTGACAAGTTTCGCTTTGGTGTTCCAATCGCTGTTGACCGAAGGGAAATTGTCATCACCCCAAAAGCCGGCGCTGTTGAGGCCAGCGAGTGGCGTGTTGGTTTGCATGTAATTGGCCATGAAGCTGGCTTTTGCGCCAATCATATGATCCCAGCGGATGGCGTAATGGTTGAAATTGCTCACCGCGGGGGAGCTGGCGATAAAGTTGAAGCCGTTCGAAATGTCAGCGTTGGGCATGGGATAGCGCGCGAGAAAGGCGACGGCGTTGGGGTCAGGGGTTCCCGTGAAATTCGCTTCGTCGACCGGGAACTCTTGAGGATCACAACCGGCACCACTCGTGACACATGGCGTCTGGAAGAAGCCATTCCGTTGTCCCTGGGTGGGGACTGTGTCAGTGATCGTGTTACCACGGATCTCGCGAGAGAATTCGGTGGAGAAGAAAAAGAAATCCTTCTTCTTGCCGGTATTGTAGAACTTGGGAATCCAAACAGGACCGCCGATCGTGAATCCGTAGTCGTTGTAGCGAAGCTTGCCGGGTGCTCCCAAGAAGGGGTCGCTGGCGTCCAGGCTGTTGTTGCGGAGGAATTCGAACAGGGAGCCGTGGAAGTTCTGGCCGCCGGACTTGGTGACGACATTGACGATGGCTCCGGTGGCTTCGCCGAACTCCGGACTGTAGTTGTTGCGTAGGATTTTGAATTCTTCGATGGCGTCCACGGAGGGCCGCACCATGATGCCTCCGTTGTTACCGTTGTCTTCGTCGAAGGTGCCATCCACCAGATACAAGTTGGAGTTCGACTGATTGCCGTTGACGGAGACGTCTGTGTCACCGATGCCCACGCGCCCATTGTCCGGCGCGACGCCAGGGACGAGGTCCACGAGCTGCCCGAAATCGCGCTGATTGAGGGGCAAGGATTTCATCTGGTTGTTTCCAACAAGGTTGGAGACCTCGGCCGTCTCCGTCTGAAGCACGGGCGTTTCGCTTGTGACCGTGACACTCTCGGTCACGGACCCCAGCGCCAAGCCGATGTTAAACGTCAGCTTGTCGTTGACGTTGACGTGAATGCCGGTGACTTCTGACTTCTTAAATCCATCCTTCGCAACAGTGATCTTGTAGTCTCCGACCGGAAGGCTGTTGAAGAAAAAGACGCCCGCGGAGGTAGTGGTAGTGGAGCGCTCCGCGCCCGTCAAGATACTCAATAGATCCACTTTGGCGTCGGGCACAGCCGAGCCACTGGTGTCCGTAACTGTGCCGGAAATGTTTCCGGTGATCTCCTGAGCGGGAAGGGCCGCTGCAAATCCGAGGAGCAACATCAGACACAAAGCAATCTCTCTTATTCGCACAGTGCCCCCCCTTGAAAGATCTCTAAAATGTGATTGGAGACCGAGTTTGCAGGCAAAGGTGAGGTTGAACCCGAGCGCTTCCGGCTCAACAGCACGAGTACAGCTGTGAAACGGCTCGAGAACATTCACGGCACCCCTAGAACACTTCGCCGGACGGCCAAGCTTACACCGGGCTGGCGTCCATCAAATCGCTTTTGTTAAATCGAGTTAATATCCGATTGGCGGGCCATGTCAAGAGGAAACTCAGATGAAAGTTAGGCGCGGCAGATCACTAGCGCCATACGAGAGGTGATTGGCGAGGACCGCGGGCCTGCTCGATGGCTTCCGCAACGGCCAGGACCAACTCGTCTTCAAACGGCTGGCCAATTACTTGCACGCCGATGGGCAGTCCTTCCTTTGAAACGCCGGCCGGGACCGAGGCACCGGGAAAGCCGGTCAAGTTCAGCCATTGAGAAAACCGCATCGTGTCGCGGTACCCCACGCCGGGGAGGTAATTTCCCTGCCCGTGACGAAACGCCGGACTTGTGGAAACGGGGGAGAGCAGAACCGGCGTGTCCCGCAATTGGCGCAGAATTTCGGCGCGGAGAAGATCCCGATCCGCGCAGGCTTTCGTGAATTGATGGAGTGTAATTGGATCTCCAGAGGTTGCGTAAGCGAGATATTCGCGAAACATCGGGCTGATTTTATCTTCATGGCCGGCGATGCTACCGCTGAACATATTCCCGATCACCGGGCCGAAGAAAAACCACCACAGATCAAGCGCGCCATCGAGTCCATCCAGCCGGACGGGTTCGACGGTGAAGCCTCGCTCGCCGAGTGATTTTGCGGCTCGCTCGACTGCCGCGCGCGTCTCCGCAGTCGCGACACCAAGCGCGTCGCTCTCCAGAATTCCAATGCGCATGCCGCGCAGTTCAGCTTTTCGGTACGCGCGCAACGGAACCGGCGCGGAGAGCGCATCGCCTGCGTCCGGTCCAGCCATCACTTCGAAGAGCAAACGCACATCCGCGATGGTTCGAGCCATGGGGCCGACAACGCCGATCCAGGAAAAAGCGCCGGTGCCCGGCGGAAAATGGCCCGTGGCAGGAACCCGGCCGGGCGTGGGCTTCAATCCGCAGATTCCACAAAAATGCGCGGGCACGCGAATCGAGCCGCCGCCGTCGCTGCCAACACCGCCCGCCGAGCATCCTGCGGCAATCGCTGCCGCTTCACCGCCGCTCGAGCCGCCCGCGGAGTGCGTCAAATCCCAAGGGTTGCTCGTTTTTCCGGTGAGCCGGTTGTCGGTCTCATAGGCCATCAAAAATTCGGGAGTGTTGGTATTTCCGAGAAGAATGGCGCCCGCGGCTTTCAATCGCGAAACAAGCGGAGCATCCAGATTGGCGACATATGTTTTGCGGAGCAGAGAACCGGCAGGGCAGGGCCAGCCAGCAACGTCGATGCAACTCTTAATCGTGAGCGGCACGCCGTGGAGGGGCCCGAGTTGCGCGCCGCGCAGTACAAGACTTTCTGCCGCGCGCGCCTGCTCGCGGGCGCTCTCGGCGCCCAGATGGACAAACACATTCAATTTCGGCTGCAGGGTCTCGATGCGTTTAAGATGGAGTTCGACGATTTCGACGGGGGAGATCTTTTTGGATCGAATTTCCTGCGTGATTTCCGCCAAGGTGCCGTAAGGGAAGAAGCTCATGGCTTGATGCGCGAGAGTAAGCGTACATGCGGTGCAGGTCAAGCGCGCGGAGAAATACGCAACTCGGCGGGCATAAAAACGGTTGACGATGCGCAGTGCAGCCGCGAGAATTCCAATTGCGCGCGGATGGGCCGCACACGGAATTCGGGCATTCTGCGCAGACAGGAAGAAATATTTTCATGCGTTCAACTCAGCGGCGTGCAGTGGGCGCGATTTTTGCTTGTTTAATCGTGATTTGCTGTGCCGCGATACTGGTGCGTTCCGGCGCGCCGTCCGCACAGGAGAAGGCTGCGGCTGCAAAGAAGTCTGGGTCATCGGGCGGCGGGATTGCGGACGCCTATCGGTTCAATACGCTGGGAGTTGCCTACATGAATCAGCAGCGCCCCGCGGACGCGCAAAGATATTTTGAACAAGCCCTCGAGGCCGACCCCAAGTTTGCGGTGGCCCGGTTGAACCTGGGTGTTTCGCTGCTCGCCCAGCAGAAGCTGGACCCTGCGCGTGCGGCACTCGAAGGGGCAGCGCAGCAGCTTCCTGAGGATGCTTATGCCTGGTACAACCTCGGCCTTGTCTATAAGGACCTCGGTGATATGGAGAAAGGCGTCGCCGCTTTTCAGCACGTCACGCAGATCGCTCCCAACGAGCCGGACGCCTATTATTTTATTGGCTACCTGAACGCCCAGCTGCAGAAATATGACGAAGCGATCGCGGCGTTTCAGAAGGGGCTGGCCCTTTCTCCGTTTCACGCTTCGTCGGAATTCGGACTGGCGCGCGCGTTTCAGCGGAAGGGCGATGTTGCTGCGGCGCGCGAACACCTGGCGCGCTTCCAAAAAATAACGGCGGAGCATCTCGGAGCGCCGTTCGGCGCGGGCTACGGCGATCAGGGGCGCTATTCACTCGCGGAGTTGCCGCTGAGTTCGGTTGTCGATGTGCCTCCCGCAATTCCGATACGATTTACTGCGGAGGCGCATGCGTTCGCGTCGAAAAGTACCGGGGGAAGCCGCATCGAGATTGGACCGAGCACCGGCGCGTGCTTCTTCGACTATGATGGCGATGGAAAGCCCGATCTTTTCCTGGTGACCGGTGAGACGGACGGCACGAGCCGGTTGCTGCGCGGCATAGGCGATGGACGATTCGACGATGTGACCAAGGAAGCAGGCATCCATCTCAGCGGGAGCGGCTTCGGATGTGCGGCGGGGGACTTCGACAATGACGGGAAAACCGATCTGGCAGTTTGCTTGAGCGATGGGGTGAAGCTTTTCCACAACAAAGGTGAAGGCAAGTTCGAGGACGTGACCCAAGCGGTGGGAATCCGCAGGGAAAAAGGCTGCGTGGGCTTGACGTTCGTCGATTACGACCACGATGGCGACCTCGATCTGTACATCACAACGGCGCCCGATTCAGCTGCGCCGGGTGCGCCGCCGCATAATGTTCTTTGGCGCAACAATGGGAATAGCACGTTCACGGATGTGTCCGCGGAAACGGCGCTTGGTTTCGCGGCGACAGGGGCGGGTGTCCTCACCACCGATTTTAACAATGACCGCGCGATTGACTTTGTCATCGCGGGCGGGCAGGCAGGAGCTTCGATCTATCTCAATCCGCGCGAAGGAAAATTCACGCCGCTCGGCGGCATCGATTTCAACAAAGAAAAGCTGCCGCCGGCGGTGGGTGTGGTGGCTTTCGACTTCGATAAAGACGGCTGGATGGATCTGGCGTTCACGCATGCGGGCGCGCCGGGTATCAGCCTGTGGCGGAATGTAGAAGGGAAGCGGCTGGAACGCGTTCCGCTTCCCAATTTCGACTGGCAGAGCGGCTGGGGAATTGCCGCGCTTGATTACGACAATGACGGCTGGCTCGATTTTGTCGCGGCGGGAGAATCAAGCAGCGGCGGGGAATTGCGACTGCTGAGAAATTTGGGAAGCAAGGGCTGGGCCGACGTCACCAAGGATGTGCACCTCGATGCGGTCAAGCTGAATCAACCCCGCGCGATTGCGGTTGCGGATATCGATGGAAATGGCGACGCGGATCTGGTCGTGACGCAACTCGGCGGCGCGCCGGTTGTTATGCGCAATGAGGGCGGCAATCAGCACAACTGGATGAGCATCGACCTCAAGGCGCTCAATGACAATAAGAGCGGGATCGGAACGAAGGTCGAACTCTACGCGGGCACGCTATATCAAAAGTGGGAAGTTACCGGTGCGTCGGGCTATCTGGGGCAGAACGCCGCGCCGATTCTTGCTGGGCTCGGCGCGGAGCGCAACGCCGAAGTCGTTCGGCTGCTGTGGCCGACGGGCGTGCCGCAGGACGAAATAAACCTGGCCGCGAAAAAAGTACAAAGCATCACAGAACTCGATCGGCGCGGGAGCTCGTGCCCCGTTTTGTTTTCGTGGAATGGACACGAGTATGAATTCATCGCGGACATGATCGGGCCCGGCGTGGTCGGCCACTGGATCGGGCCCGGCGAAAGGGACGTTCCCGATCCGGACGAGTACCTAAAAGTGCCTGCGCGCAGCGTGAAGGCCCGGAGCGGCCTGCTCAGCTTCCGCTTCATGGAGCCAATGGAAGAAACGGTGTATCTCGACCAGGTGCGGCTGGTGGCCATCGATCATCCGGCGGAGTACGAAGTTTATCCGAATGAGCGATTCGTCAGCGGGCCGCCCTTTCCGGAGTTCCGGGTGATCGCGAGCCGCGACGCGCATGCACCGGCCGGTGCGTGGGACGACCGCGGAAATGATGTGCTACCGCTGGTCTCCAAGCGCGACCACAAGTACGTCACGAATTTCGAAGGGTTGCCGTTCTCGGGATTCGCGAAGCTGCACTGGATCGAACTCGATCTCGGTGAATGGAATGCTCAAAAACCATTGCGATTGATCATCGACGGCTACACGGATTACTTCACCGCGACTTCGATGTACGCGGCGGATCAGGCGGGAATCAAAGTGATTCCGCCATATGTGGAAGCCCTCGATGCGCAAGGCAAGTGGACGCGCGTCGTGGAAGATATGGGTTTTCCGGCCGGGCTCGAAAGGACCATGATTGCGGACTTGACCGGCAAGCTGCCCGCGGGAA
Organism: Candidatus Limnocylindria bacterium; assembly: GCA_035490055.1. Taxonomy (GTDB): domain Bacteria; phylum Acidobacteriota; class Terriglobia; order Acidiferrales; family UBA7541; genus Acidiferrum. The sequence continues at coordinate 15,547 of DATHIB010000076.1, forward strand.
CGCGGCGGATTCGCATCGTCAACAATCTGAAAATTTATTGGGACGCGATTCGAATCGACCAGACACGGGACGAACAGGATTTGCGCGTGGCGCAAGTGCCTCTCGCAGAGGCGTCGCTCGGTTTCGTCGGCTATCCGCGCGAGATCCGGCTAAAGCCGGCAAGCGACACCACCTATTCGTATTCGCACCGGAGCATGACCGGTCCCTACGCGCGCGCGGCAGGAAATTACACGCGCTACGGCGATGTGTTCGATTTGCTGCGCGCCTCCGATGATCGCTTTGTCGTTTTCGGCTCCGGCGAGGGACTGAAGCTTGATTTTGATCCCAAGCAGCTTCCGGCGCTGCCAGCGGGATGGGTTCGCGATTATTTCTTTCATGCCGACGGCTTCGAAAAGGATCTCGATTTCTACGCGGCGCACGCGTTTACCGTCGAGCCGCTACCGCGGCATTCGCTTCTGCCGTATCCGTATCCCGAGGGTAAAGATTATCCGGCCGATGCGGAACATCTGGGCTACCAGCTGGAGTACAATACGCGGTCGCGTTCGGAACGCATGCCGCCGAGCCTACGCTATCAGTATTCTTCGCGGCACTGAGGCAGCGCACTTAATCCCAAAGCACCGGCAAGCACGTGCGCCCTCGCGCGCTTTTTGCGATCGCCTCGCAGAGCAGCAACTCGTGGTCCCCATTTGCAAATGTCCGTGGGAAGGCAGGCTGCAAGGGACCAGCTTTCAGGGGGCCCACAATTGGGATTTAAAGAAACCAAAATTTGGATATATCCGGCCACCAGAGGTAGGATGCTTGGCAAGGAGATACCCGTGTCCACCCCGAAAAGGAAGCTGCGGCATATCGTTATTGTACTGGCTGTTTGCACCATCGCGGCAATTCCGTCCGGCGCGGATGACGCTGCTTCAAGCATCGTGGACAGCCAGATATTTTTGAAGAAAAATATGACTCCCGCGGGCCCGCCTGCCCGCGCTTCCGCCGCCGCGGTCGAAAAACTTCTTGGCCAGATGACGCTCAAGGGAAAAATTGGCCAGATGACGCAACTGGAAATCAGCATGGTCACAGATGGACAGGGCCAGTCCATTCGAATCAATCCCGATAAATTGCGCAAAGCCGTTGGCGAATACGGAGTGGGTTCCATCCTCAACGTGAATGACGAAGCCTTGTCCGCAGAGAAATGGCACGAGATTATCCGCGCCATCCAGGAAGAAGCGAAGAAATCCCGGTTGCAGATTCCCGTGCTCTACGGCATCGATACCATCCACGGGCCGAACTACATTGTTGGGAGCACTCTTTTTCCCCAGCCTCTCGCGATGGCCGCGACGTGGAATCCGGAGCTGATGCTGCGCGGCAGCCAGATCGCCGCCGCCGAAACGCGCAAGGCCGGAATTCCATGGTCTTTTTCACCCGTGCTCGACGCCGGGCGTCAGCCGCTGTGGTCGCGCTTGTGGGAAACGCTCGGAGAGGATACTTATCTCGCGACGGTGATGGGTGTGGCCACCGTTCGCGGTTATGAAGGCAGCGATCTTTCGAGCCCCGCCAGCGTTTCTGCTTCGCTAAAACATTATGTGGGCTACAGCTATCCCACAACGGGAGGTGACCGCAGCCCTGCGCTCATTCCGGAGAATACTCTGCGCGAATACTTTCTTCCCACGTTTGCGGCGGCTGTGAAAGCGGGCGCCCACACCGTGATGGTGAATTCGAGTGAAGTGAACGGAATCCCCGGCCATGCCAACGGCTATTTGCTCAAAGACGTTTTGCGAGGCGAACTCGGTTTGCAGGGATTCGTTGTTTCCGACTGGGTGGACATCAAGAAACTTGTTGGTGTGCACCACATCGCGGCAAATGAAAAGGAAGCCACTCGCATCGCCGTGCTTGCGGGGATCGACATGAGCATGGTCCCGAGCGACTACAGCTTCTGCAATCTGTTGCTCGAGCTGGCGCAGGAAGGGAAGGTGCCCACGAGCCGCATCGATGAAGCGGTGCGGAGAATTCTCACGGTGAAGTACCAACTCGGGCTTTTCGACGACCCGCTGCGCGGGATGGATTCGAGGACGGTAATCGGCTCAACGGAATCGCGACAGGTCAGCCTGGAAGCCGCGCGGGAGTCCATCACTCTTCTGAAAAACGAAAACCACACGCTGCCACTTGCCAAGACGGCGCACGTTCTCGTGACCGGCCCGGACGCCGATTCCCTGATTCCGCTGAATAACGGCTGGAGTTATACGTGGCAGGGTGACCGCGCGAGCATGTATCCCAAGGACCGCGCAACGATCCTCAAAGCCATCCGAGAAAAAATCGGCGCCGCCAACGTGACCTATGTTGCTGGCACCACTTACAACAAGGAAATTGACATTGCCAAGGCCGTGGATGCGGCGTCCAAGGCAGATGCTGCTGTGATTTGCCTCGGCGAATGGGCTTACGCAGAAACTCCCGGCAACATTCCTGATCTGACCCTACCCGACGCGCAGCTCTATCTCGCTCGGAAAATCATGGAAACGAAAAAACCCGTCATCCTGGTGCTCACCGAAGGACGCCCGCGCATCATCAGCCGAATCGCAGATCCAGCCGGAGCGATCGTGATGGCCTATAACCCCAGCAATGAAGGGGGCCAGGCCATTGCCGATATTCTTTTCGGCGACGTGAACCCCAGCGGCAAGCTGCCCATTACGTATCCCCGCTCGGCGAACCATCTCTTCACCTACGACCACAAAGTATTTGAAGGCGAGGATTATGGAGAAGGAAAGGTTTTGGGCGCGCCGCAATTCGAATTTGGATCGGGGTTGAGCTATACGAGTTTCACGTATTCCGATTTGCACGTTGCTCCGGCCGCGGCTTCGGGGAGCCAGACCGTGCGTGTGGATGTCACGGTGAAGAACAGCGGCGGCCGTGCCGGCAAGGAAGTCGTTCAACTGTACCTGAACGAACGCTTTGCGAGCGTGACGCCGCCATTGAAGCGGCTAAAGAGATTCGCGAAAGTTTTGCTCCAGCCCGGCGAGAGCCGCCAAGTCTCTTTCGAATTGACGTCCGATGACTTGTCCTTTACCGGCGTCGATAATAGGCGCGTCGTCGAGCCCGGCGTCTTCGACGTGAGAATCGGCGGACTCCAGCAAAGTTTCGAATGGAAGTGAGGACGGAGAATCCCGCCGCTGACCGGCCAGGTGCCCTGCGCTAAGGCCTGCCAGATTCCTGGAAGGCCTCCAGCGGATCGCGGTAACACTGCTTCCAAAAGTTTTCGGAAGAAAGTGTGCCGGCGGTGAACTGTTTCAACGTCGCGAGCGTGGCTCCCACGATGCCGCCGTCCGCCGAATCGAAGATTACAATGACGCCCTCAACCGCCGAAGGGGATGCGGCGTTCTCCGTCGTGTATTTCTGAAAAAGGGAGCTAGCGAAGGCGAGTTTCGCGTGCGCACCTGTTTCCTTGGGATCCTGCGAAACGGGCTGTGCGGTGAAAATTTTCACTGCCTTTCCCTTCAGGGGCTCCCAATCTCCGGGGAAAGGACTATTCTCTTCGCGCACGATGCGGAACGCCGCCACTTTTTCTACCGGAGACGTAGCGTCTTGCGAATCAAGCCGCGTGGCGATGAATTCCGGCAACTCGAGATTGTTTCGGCGGATATATCCGCGAGAAGGCCCGGAGATCTGCACGTGAATCCACTCGCCTTCTGCGCCGATGAATTCGAACTCATCCTCGGCCGCGGCGTTGAAGAGCACGCGTGCTCCTTCCGCAGGCTTCGCGAGCACCGACGCACCCGCTTTTTTCACGACCACCAAGTTCTGTGGGTGCGACTGATTTTTCTTGATTTCCTGCAAGCTTTGAAGTTCCGCGTTCAATTCCCCCATGTGTTTTTCTTCGGCTTCACGAATGGACCGCAATGAGCCCAATTCGTCGGTCGAGCCTCCGGATTTTGCTGCAGCGGTCGCGGCCGATGGAATTTGAACGCCCGGCACGCCGCTAAGATCGAGCTTCGGTTTCGGAGCGGAGATCGTTGAATTCGAAAGCGCGCGCGCCATGGAGGACGCCGGCTTGCCGCCAACTTTTTCTTCCAAGCGATCCAAGAGATCAAGCTCCAAGCGCCCATTGGACGGCAGCACCTGATAACCGGACTTTGTGGGATCTTTGTCCGCGTACCACGCCGTGATCTTGGCGGTAACACGCACGATCGTGCCGCCGGCTGTTCCCGGCAGCAAGTCGAGCGAGAACTGATAAAACGCGCGCTCATATTGATTGAGCGGCTTGTCTCCGGTCGCCACGAAGCCGTCAACGATCGGGAGTTTTTGGCCTGAATACGCCTGCAGGTCCTTCAGCGCGCCCTCGACTTCATCCGCTGACTTCGCAAACGCGCGAGCGTAAGGCACAGCTTGAGGAAGAACCGCCGCCGTCCACAACAGGCTGAGGACTCCACCAAGCCCCCCCATTCGAATGATTGCAGTAAGGAATTTCCGTCCGGGTCTTTTCACGGAAGAGTTTCCAATTGATCCGCGGGCATCCATCCACGCTGGCCGTCCGGTGTTTCCACGCCGTACCAGTGCGGCGTGACGATCACGATGACCACTTCCGTATACGCCGCGAGAGTCTTCACGTTGGCCGCCGCGCGGAAGGGAGCGGCCTTGAGGTCCGCGCCCGGCGGCTTCACTCTGCGCTCCACTTCATGCCGCATCGCATTGATGCGCTGCTCCAGGTCTTGCACGGAAGACTGCGCCGCAGCCAGACGCGTGGCCTCGTCTTCCCGCTGGCGGATCACCGTTTGCCGCACCAGTTCCGCGCTCTCCAGGCGGCGCTTCGCGTCGGCAGCCTCCTGCGCGCCAAATTGAATGGCTTGAAGATGCTCTTGAACTATTTTGAATTCGCTGGATTCCACCGTGCCGTCCGACAGGTGCAGTCTGCGATGGGCGGTCTCTACAAAAATCGCATCGATGCGGATTCGAGTGCGAACCTCACCCTCACTAGTCACGACGTAGCGAACGGCTATAGTTCCCATATCTTCGCTCTCGCGAAAATGGCGAGGCGCAATCACATCCTTTCGAATCTTATAGAATACCCGGCCCGGTCCGTTCCACTGCTCGAACATAGGAGTCGACGCTACCGCCGTGGCGCCGGTGAGCGTTGGTTCCTTGTCAAAGACATGAGTTCCGTGAATGATCTGGTCCTCCAGGACTTCATTGAGCGCTTGAATAACCTCAGTGGGAGAGCCTGAAAGTTCAGCCGAGAAACCAGGACCTGGATTTTGATCGTGGGGTGGGCGGTTGGCACGGGAGGAAACTGCCACTAGGCATGCAAATACAAAATAACATATGAAAATCAGCCGATGTCCGTCGTTGCGGTTCCCGCTTTGCAACTTAATCCCAGGCCGTCTCAAACCCGCTCCCTTGGAATCTTCTCCTGAAATTCCTCTCTGACTTAGTGGTGGAGCAAACACTGTTGTGGAGCAAACACTGTTGTGGAGCAAACATTGTTGCTGCGTCGCTCCGAAAGAGTAGCACTTTTTCTCACTTCTATCCGCACATGACCGCCAAGTCCAACGCCCCACTCACTTTTCACACTGCAGACCGAACAATTTCAACGAGAGAATTCAGACAATTCCGTCATCCACGGCCACCCCGGAGGTTCTGGAATTGATTCCCCGCTCAAGGAGAAAGTCCCTATTTTAGACAGGGAGTTTGCACCAGAGCAATAAATTTGAGAAATTGTCGGCATAAGAACATAAGAATAAGAAAACTCTTGCATTCGAATTTTTGACGGAGTAGCATCCGGCCCGGTTCAAGGACTCGAGGATTAGGCACTCTTTTCTTGACGGAGAAAGTGGGCCGGTTCTCTATGGGCGCATGGTCTAAGAGTTGTTTTCGTTTGCCGAACGCCATCGGAGCGTTAGAAGTGCGCAGTGGTGTGGGTGTGTCTGTTCCTTATCCCTTCCAAGCTGTTCGAATTGGCATCTTGCCGACTACTACAAGAAGCAATGGTCATGCAGAGGAGGCGGTATGTTCCACTGGGCTTCAGCGTCGATGAAGAGGAGGATGCCGTGGCTTGCATCCTTGCTTGTCTGTGGTTTCCTGGTTCTCGCATTCCTGTTGGTTGACAGCCGTTCCGCTTCCGCGCTACCCATTCCGGCAGGCAAGGTTTACGCCATCCCGGCTTTCGCGCGGAAGTACGGCATGCCGTGTTCGGCCTGTCACGAAGCCTGGCCCAAGCTGAATAACTTTGGCCAGACGTTCAAGGACAACGGCTACCAGATGGGAAACGACCGCGACGCTCCCATCTTTCAGCAGCCGGCTTATTGGCCTGTGTCTTTTCGTATGACGCCGCATTGGCATCGCGTAAGTGTGGACCACGCTGACATCAGCAATCCGGCGACCGGTAGCACGACCGAAGGGCGGCTTACAACCCACGGGTTCGATCTTTCCGGCATGGACATCCTCACGGCCGGTACGCTGGCGAAGAACATTAGCTTTTTGCTTGTGCCGGCGGCAGAGAGTGACGCCGTCTTCGGCTTTGAAGCTGCAAACGTCCGATTCAGCAATCTTTTGAATTCGAACTGGCTCAACATCAAGGTGGGCAAGTTTGAGCTCGACAACATGATCTCCGAAAAGCGCATCATGACGCTTTCGGATTTTGGCGGCTATCAGATTTATCATTACCAGCCGGTCACGGAGTTTACGAACCCCGCAACTCTGGTGCCCTTCACCTTCGGAATGGGCGACAACCAGATCGGTGCGGAGTTGTCGGGTCATTCGAAGAACGACTATACGCGCTATTCGGCGGCTTTGTTAAGCAGCAATGATGGCAGCGTTGGTCTGCCTAATGGCCATGGATATGACACGTACCTCACGTTCAGCCAGGCGTTTGAGGCCGGAAGCCTCGGGCTGCAGCGCGTTGGTGCGTTCGCCTATATTGGACGCGCGCCAACCTACCTAGCCACGAGCTCGTTGTTGGCCGACGGGTTCGGTCAGAAGTCCTTCTATCGTGCCGGTTTTTTCGGTCTCTGGTACCTCAAGAAGCTGGACTTCATGACTATGTACACGCGCGGGGCAGACAATGTTTTCTTAGGCACCGGCACGCCGTCCTTCTCTCCTTTGCCGGCGGGCGCACAAGGCCCGATTTGGAACGCCGGCTTTATCGAGACCCACTTGACGGTGAATCCGCAATTCATCCTTGTCAATCGCTACGAGCTGATTCGCATGTCACGGCAAGCTCTTCCAGTCACGCCGGGCGTATTTGAACCGGGAGTGAGCGTTCCTTCTTCAAACTTTGGGGATATCGACGCGCTGGTTTTTGGATATCGTTACTACCCATTTATGTCCAGCCGCGTCGGCTTGGCCATCCACAATGAATTTTCAACCGTCCGGCAGCGAGGAGGAACTGGGCTCCTCCCGGGGGGGTCGGGTAAGGACTTAACCAACAACAGCCTGTTTATCGGCTTTGATTTTATCTTCTGAGGACGGTGGACAACGATGCGCGCAAATAAATCAATGCAGTGGATGTTTCTTGCGGCAGCGCTGCTTGCTCTGCCGTCTCTAGCGATAGCTCAACAAGGCGAGGTTCACGTCGGAAAGGTCACAGGACACTCCGGTGCGGGGAAGCAACTGTATTTCCGCTTTTGCTGGGGTTGCCACGGCTTCCGCGGCGACGGCAACGGAGAAAACGGGCCATACCTGAATATTTTGCCGCGGAATTTCGTCGCGGCGACGTTCAAGTGCCGATCCACGCCTACAGGCACTCTGCCCACGGACGAAGATCTCTACGACTCCGTGGGGCGAGGGTTCACCAATTCCAACATGCCGGCATGGAATTCCCTCACCAACCAGCAGCGAGCGGACATGGTCGCTTTCATCAAGACCTTCTCACCGCGGTGGAAGAGCGACAAACCGGGAGACCCGATCGCCGTTCCTGCGGAGCCCGCACTTTCGCTCCAGAGCATCCAGCATGGCAAAGAGCTGTTCACCAAGCTGGAGTGCTGGAAGTGCCATGGCCCCGAAGGCCGCGGCGATGGTCCCTCCGCTTCCACGCTTACGGACAGCAACGAGCAACCGATTCGGCCCTACAATTTTGCCGAGGGCTCCCGCTTCAAGTGCGGCACGACCAACCATGACCTCTACAAGATTTTCATGACCGGCCTCGACGGCACGCCGATGCCTTCGTTTGCCGACGTCATCAAGCCGGAAGACGCTTGGGACTTGGTGCATTACCTGCGCACGCTGCAGGTCACCCACAAGAGTCCGGAACTCACTCTTTGGATGAGTACCAAAGAGGGAGCTGAATTCGTCAAAGCACAAAAAGTCGGCGGAACCCCGACCGGTTCCGGCATCAAGCAATAGGCTGGGGGGAAGGCGATTCCGGTGGAGCAAGGGGATGCGAACAAAGCCTATCTTTTTGTCCACCTGCATCATCAAACCGGAAGACGCGTGGGGCCCTCGTGCGTTGCATGCGCACGCTGCAGGGTAACGCACAAGAGTCCAGAGCTTGCTGTTTGGCTGACTTCCAAAGGAGGCGTCGAAATCGTCAACGCGCAGAAGACCGTCGGGGCACCAACGGGGTCCGGTATCAAACAATAATTTCAGAATAAAAAGAATTTCAGGAGGGGTAAGAGGATGCGAACCAAGCAGGCTTTTATAGCGGGAGTCGCCATTCTCGCCGCGGTCACTATGACGTCCGCGGTACCGGGTGGCGGCACGGTGAGCGGCAAGGTGACTTACGAAGGGACGCCGGCCAAGCAAAAGCCCATCGATATGTCTAAAGAGCCCAGTTGCGCGAAGCAGTATGCCACGCCGCCGCCGACCGAAACCGTGGTAACCGGTCCGAACAACGCCCTGGAAAATGTCGTGGTGTACATCTCGGCGGGAGCCGCGGATGAGCCGCCGCCCTCACAACCCGCGGTATTCACCCAGAAGGGCTGCCGTTATATACCGCACGTCCTTGCGCTTCAAGTGAACCAGCCACTCCAGGTTTTGAACGAAGATCAGACCTCGCATAACATCCACCCGCTCGCCAAGATCAACCGCGAGTGGAACAAGTCGCAGCCGCCGGGCACACCTCCCATCGTGGATAAGTACGACAAGATGGAATTCATCCCGGTGAAATGCAACGTCCACCCCTGGATGCACGGGACGTTTGCGGTGCTGAAGAACTCCCATTACTCCATTTCAGGCGGAGACGGCGGCTTTTCGCTTCCCAATTTGCCGCCAGGCAAGTACACGGTCACCGCTTACCACGAGTCCTACGGCGACCAGTCGCAGGAAGTGACCATCGCCGGCAGTGAAACGAAAACCGTAAACTTCGTCTTCAAAGCTAAGCCCTATTGAGCCTTTTTCACAATCACGGGCCGAGTCCTCCCAGGATGCAGATTGCTGCCGAAACGAAGAAATCACGTCCGAATAAGCTGAAAGCAGGAGCGAGGTGCCATGGGTAAGCTGTTTGCAGTCGTTCTGGTGATCATCGCGTTGGCGTCTGCCTATCCCATCGTCACCCATATGTACGTGATGCCGGAGGATATCTCCACCCACGGCCACCAGATTGACGAGCAGTTGTCGGACACTATGGCTGAGGCGGGGATCTCTTTTCTTCTCGCCCAGTTCGTCCTGGCGTTTTTCGTCTGGATGTTTGCGGAACGCAAAGTTGGCGTGAAGCTGAAGAACTTTCCTGGCGGCGCCAAGGTTATGGTGGCGGCCGCGTTCATTCTCGTGGGCACGGAGGTCCTGGCGCTCGGTGTCTTTGGCCAACGAGCGTGGGCCGATGTCTATTTCACACCGCCTAGGCCGGATGCCCTGCAAATCCAGGCCCAGGCGGGCCAATTCGCCTTTTACTTCCGGTATCCAGGCGTCGATGGCAAGTTCGGCGCCATCCATCCCGACAAGATCGACGAAGGGAACCAGAATTATTTTGGCCTGGACCCCGCCAATGAGATCGAGTCGCGCGATGACATCGTCTCGGCGGAGTTGGCGATACCCGTCAACCGCGAAGTCCACTTGATGATGCATGCAAAGGATGTGGGCCACTCCTTCTACGTTAGGGAGTTGCGCATCCAGCAGGACTTTGTCCCGGGTCTCGATCTCTCCGTGCATTTCACGGCCACCAAAGCCGGAAGGTATGAAATTGTCTGCACCCAGCTTTGCGGACTGGGCCACTACAACATGAAGGCGTATCTGAACGTGATGGCCCAGGACGATTTCGAAAAGTGGATGAAACAGAAAGCGTCAGAGCTGTGAACTCGTAATCCCAGCCCGCAGTTCGGCGTGTGATCCATCGCAGCCGGTCCGCGGCTTTCCCCGAGCGAGGAGAGCAGATGGAAGAGACGTCAGCCCAGCAGGCACACGTTCATGCACCGCCAGAGGGATTTCTCCGGAAGTACGTCTTCAGCCTCGATCACAAAGTCATCGGAAAACAATACTATGCCCTTGGTCTCCTGGCTGTGTGCATGGGCATGGTGCTTTCCTGGCTGATGCGGTTCCACCTCGTCTGGCCAACAACGCGAATTCCCGGCTTGGAGCTGATTTCGAATGCCGGCGCTCCGGGCGGCATCATCACGCCGGAATACTATCTCTCGCTGCTCACGATGCATGGCACGCTGATGGTGTTCTTCGTACTCACCAACGCTCCCTTCGCCGCGTTCGGCAATTTTTTTCTCCCCATCCAGATCGGCGCGGAAGACATGGCTTTCCCACGCTTCAATATGATGTCGTTCTGGACGACCCTCGTCTCGTTCCTAGTGCTGATCCTCGCGTTCGTCATTCCCGACGGGCCGCCGATCTCCGGCTGGACCTCCTATGCTCCGCTGAGTGCGGTCGGCAAGGATGCTGGGCCTGGCATGGGATGGGGGATGAACCTCTGGGCAATTTCGATTGCCATTTTTTGCATTGGCTCCCTGCTTGGAGCGCTCAACTTTATCGCCACGACCCTCGACCTGCGCGCCAAGGGCATGACCCTGATGCGCATGCCGATTTGCACTTGGGCGTGGTTCATCACTTCTTGCATCGCTTTGCTGGCCTTCGCCGTGCTCCTTCCTGCTTGCATACTCTTGATTCTGGATCGAACTGCTGGGACCAGCTTCTTCATTCCTTCCGGCCTGGTGGTAAGTGATCGCTTGCAGCCGCATTCGGGCGGATCGCCGCTTCTCTGGCAGCACTTGTTCTGGTTCTTCGGCCATCCTGAAGTTTACATCGCGATTTTGCCCTCCATGGGCATCGTTTCGCACATTCTAATCAACAGCATGCGCAAGCCGCTCTTGAGCGCCCGCGTCATCATCTACTCGATGATGTCCATCGGCTTCCTGAGCTGGATGGTTTGGGGACACCACATGTTTGTGAGCGGCATGAATCCATTCTCGTCGCTGCTCTTCTCGTTCCCCACGCTCACGATTACCATTCCCGCCACGATCATGACCCTGATGTGGCTGGGCAGCCTCTACGGCGCAAATATTCGAATCAACGCGGCTTCGCTCTTTGCGCTCGGGTTCATCTCCATGTTCGTCAGCGGCGGCGTTAGCGGCTTTTTCCTGGCGCAGCCCTCCATCGACATCGTATTGCACGCCACCTATTTCGTGGTCGGCCATTTCCACATGGTCATGGGCGTGGCGTCCATTTTCGGCGTCTTTGCCGGCACGTACTTTTGGTTCGGAAAGATGACCGGCCGCATGATGAACGAGACCTTGGGCCAGCTTCATTTCTGGCTCACCTTCATCGGCACCTATTGCATTTTCATGCCGTTCCATTACCTCGGATTGGTGGGCAACGTGCGGCGTTATTCGGCGTTCGTAAATGATTACACCGGACCGCTGCTGCCGCTGCACAAGTTCATCACCATCGCGGCACTCGGCACCGGCGCCGCGCAGCTCATCTTTATCTTCAACCTGATCTACAGCCGTTATAAGGGTGCGCCTGCTCCGGAAAACCCGTGGAGCGGAACGACGCTCGAGTGGAGTATTCCTTCGCCTCCACCCTGGAACAATTTCGGCGGTAAACATCCCGTGATTTATCACGACCCATATCAGTATGATGTGAAGGGGTCGAAAGGCGACTTCATCATGCAGGATTCGCCGGAGCCGTCCGCCAGCTAAATGGATTCGGGGCGGAGGTGAGAGAGTCGCCGCTCCGGGTCTTGCAAGATAAAGAATAGGAAAAAATGTCATCGACAATCTACCAGCCCGTTCGAACGCCGCCCCCCGCCTTAGGTGACTCGACGGCTCCTGCGGCTAGAGTTGCCAAAGTACTCTCCGGAGCAGGAGGGGCTTCGCAAAGCGGCATCTGGGTGGGCATCTTTGCGATCACTATGTCGTTTGCGGCTTTTACAAGCGCGCTCTTTGTGCGCCAGGGATCTGCGGCGGATTGGACGCACATCGCCCTGCCGCCGATACTCTACGGAAATACGTTGGCGCTTCTCTTGAGCAGCGCCACTTTGCAAATGGCTCGTCGCACGCTCGCTGCCATACCGTCCACCGAGCCTCCTACTGTTCGAATGGGTTTGGGTTGGCTCATGGCCACTCTCGCGCTCGGATTTGTTTTCGTTGCTGGGCAATTCGAAGCCTGGCGGCAGCTCGCCGCGCAGGGCCTCTACCTCGCGACGAATCCCAACAGCTCGTTCTACTACGTGCTGACCGCGATGCACGGGTTGCATGTGCTCGCAGGAATGGTCGCACTTGCTTTGGCGATGGGGCGAATTGTCGCGAGCCGCGCCGCGTTTCGAAAAAATACGTTCGAAGCGACCGCGATGTATTGGCATTTCATGGGAGTTTTGTGGCTCTATCTGCTTCTCGTTTTGCACACCAAGCTGTAGGCGACTGGGAGGGGGAGGGACTGTGAGCGAGTCTGAAATGGCCATGCACGGGCACGGCGGCGCGTTGATGGAAGAATCGCCCTATTCGATTCCTTCGCGCAAGCTGACGATGTGGCTGTTTATTATTTCCGATGCGGTTACGTTCGGGGCCATTCTGTTTGCGTATGGATATCTCCGCGTTGCGACTCCGGATTGGCAGACCCCGTTCAAGTCCGCGAGCATCATCAATGTGGCGATCATGACCTTCGTGCTGATCACCAGCAGCTTGACGATGCTCGGTGCGGTGGACGCTTCCAAGGCGGGAGACAAACCCAAAGCTTTCCGTTTCCTTGCCTCCACAATGGTGTTGGGCCTCATTTTCGCGGGGCTGCATATTCGTGAGTGGTTTGGTTTGTTCGATGCAGGAATCAAGTTGAGCTCCGGACTTTTCGGCCAAACCTTTTTCAGCATTACCGGGTTGCATTTGCTGCATGTGATCACCGGGGTGGTGGCGCTGGCGGTGGTGGCGCGCAAGTATTCCAGCGGGAGCTTGACGCCGGGGCATGTGGAAACGATAGGGCTGTACTGGCATTTCGTCGACCTGGTGTGGATGTTCGTCGTGCCGCTGGTCTATCTGACGAACATCGCGCGGTGACGCGGTCGACTGCAAAGGAGACGAACGATGGCTGCATCGGGAAAATCCGGAAACGTGATCGCGAAATATCTGCCGGTGTATTTTGTGCTGCTTGCGATTGCGGGGATCGAATTTTTTCTGGCGTATCAAAATTTCTCCACGGCCGGGCTGGTGGGCATGCTCCTGTTCCTGGCGATCTGCAGCGCCGCACTGGGCTTGCTGTATTTCATGCACCTGGCGCATGAGAAGCGCAGTTTGTTTTTTTCGCTGATTCCGGCCACGATCTTTGTCCTGCTTATGATGAATATGATCTGGTCGGACAGCATCCGCCTGCTGCATATGCGGCCGTTCGCGCACTGAGCAGGCGCCGAGGGGAAGCGGGCTGAGGGGGTGCTGCTCCCCCCACTTTCTCCAGGGTGTTGACCGCGCAAGGCGCTGGAGGGATACTCCGGGTAGCGGACAGGAAATGAACTATATGACGAAACAAGCTCCAAGAATCGCCCGCATGACCGCTCTGATTGCGGCGCTGGCCGTTCCAGCGTTTAGTTACGCGCAGAATTGCGCGCTCTGCTATACGCAGGCGGCGGGGGCCGGTTCCCGCATGATTGCGGCGCTCAAGAGTGGCATCCTGATTCTGGTCGCTCCTCCCATGCTGATCTGCCTGGGTATCGCCTGGATGGCGTACAAGAAACGCAATCAGTTCAACGAAAACTGAGCCGCAGGTCCGAAGTGACATGCTGTTCGCCCCGCTAGAAATGCCGGCAGACTCATCGTAGTTCTTCAGAAACGTCATAGTGACTGAACACCGGCCACTACAAAAGCGATCTCGTCTCTCCGCTCAGACAGAGGCAGCTCTCACCTTGTGCTTCTTCCCATCGATCATCGCGTGCAGATGTGCCGCTGCTCGTTCAATGTCCATGTGCTTGTATTGCCCCGCGCGGCTCTCGGCGGACAGCACCGAGCAACGATGCACTCTCTTGAAATCCCCGAAGGGAAACTTGTACCTCCCTTTGGTGTCCTCGGGATGCTCCGTATCAATGCCCAAATGCCATTTCGCGTACGCTTTGATTCCGTGTGCACGAATGAATTCATTCTCCCGCTCGGGGGATGGTTGATCCTCGCTACACGCGTCCCTCTCGTCCCTCACCGATCTCCCCTCGTTCACCAGTTCCTTTCCAAACGCAAATCCCTTTCGATTCAGCTTCACCGCCATGGCGCACCTCACAAAAAGTCGGCACTCGTCGGCCCGCAACCTCAACGGCCGGTCTCGCCCGTCTGCCCATTCGATGATTTCCGCCGCAAGAAAGTGCTATGCCTCGATCCGCCCGGCGGCTTTTCTCCGGATCACTGTCTCTGAGCGGCATGCCAACTTGCGCTGAAGATGATGCGGTGCCCGCCAACGAGTTAGTGACTCGAATGGGTATGGCAGCCGGGACAGAGCGGGGCTCAAGTCGGTCGAAGGAAATGGCTTGCGGGAGGGGTGGTTTCGAAAGAGCTGTGGAAAAGTGTTGAAAAGTCAAAAGCGCTAGCTACCCCGGCCCGGTCCCCGAGATGCTCGGGGCAGGCGGGGTAAACGCAACCGGCACCCGGGCTACCCGCCGCCTTGCTAGTTTTCTCGACCGCAGTGCACCATCACAGCATACAATTCGGGCAATTTCCCACGACCTGCTTTAGGAAGCGAGGGAGGACGAGATGCAGAAGCAGCGATACCGCGAGATCAGCTGGCCGGCGGTTGCAGCACTCGCACTAGTGGCTTTTGCGGTGACGCTCGGCAGTCTGGCGGCGGGGCAAAGCGAGAGCAAAGCGCAAGTGCCGAGCGCGGAAAAAGCACAGACCAAAGTGGTGCTGCTGGGGACGGGGACGCCCCGTCCGTATCCGGACCGCTCCGGACCGGCGACGGCGATTGTGGCGGGCGCACGAGCCTACCTCGTGGACTTCGGACCTGGCGTGGTGCGCCGCGCCGCGGCCGCGGCGGAAAAGGGCACGCCGGAATTGGAATCGACGAATCTGAAGATTGCTTTTCTCACCCATTTGCATTCGGACTACACCGCGGGTTATCCCGATCGCGGCGAGCGACGTCAGTCCCGCCAGGATCGGTCCAACCTTCTGTAAAGGCGGCGTAAATGGCGTCCAGCACGGTGTCGAGCCGGCCGGGAAGCTCCTCGCGCTCCGGAACGCTGAATGGGATTCCGGCCTGCCGGATCTTGTCTTTGGCACGGCCGAGTCGCTTACCCATGGCCGCCGGAGACGTGGGGAACGCCGAGGCGATGGTCTTCGCATCGAGCCCGAGCACCACTTGCAGAATCAACGGCGCACGAACGGCTGCGTCGATCGCCGGGTGCCCGCAGGCGAACATCAGCGCGAGACTCTGATCCGGGAACTCTGCATCGGTCGCAGCAGCGTCCAGCCCTTCCGCCAGCATGTGCAACTGCTCGGCTGCAATTTCATGCTGGCGCCGTCCTCGGTACATATCGATCACCTTTCGCCGCGCGACGGTCAGCAGCCATCCTTCTGGGTTCGCCGGACACCCTTTCACCGGCCATCCGCCAGCCCCGAAGCGAATGCCTCCGATAGTGCGTCTTCGGCAGCAGCCACATCCCGTGCCCGTGCCGCGAGAAAGGCGACGAGCTTGCCATAGCTGCGACGCGCCACCGCGTCTGCCGTGCTGTGCGCCTGCGCGTCGCCTTCAGGGAAGCTCATGCGTTCACCCTGCGGCGCAGCTCACGCCGGCATGCACCAGGATGGACGCACCTCGACGACACCGTGACTTGCGCCCGGGCAACGCGATGCCCAGGAGATCGCCGCATCCAGATCGGCCACGTCGATAAGATAGTAGCCACCGATCTGCTCTTTCGACTCCACATACGGGCCATCCAGCACCTGCGGCTTGCCATTAGCGACTCGCACTGTCGTCGCAGCCGAACTCGGCTGCAGGCGGTTCGAGCCCCTCAGGATGCCTGCCTTCGTCAGTGCCTCGGTGTAGGCTTTATAGGCCGCCATCCCTTGTTCCTGCTCGGCCTTGGTCAGCTTGTTCCAACCGGCCTCCTCCGCATAGAGCATCAGCAAATATTGCATTTGAACCTCGGTTATGGGTTGTGGGCGGGCATTATTGCCCTTCACTACAATGACGTTCGAAACCCGGCGATTTGGACAGCCCCCATTTCAACAGGCACTAATTTCGACTGGAGGTGGGCCGGAAGACTTTCCCCGCGCCGCCCGCTCACGGTCAGAACCAATCCGGGAAAATCGGCTCTACGAGGCCAGGAACCCACTAGGAATAAAAGCGCTTACCTCAGATCTTGGGCACTTTCTTGGGCACCTCAGCCATTCCCATTCACCGGCGCGCATAATATCAGGTGGGGCATGGCTTGATGACCACCAGGTCTGCATTCTATCCAACCGCGATCGAGCGGAGCTGCTTGTCTTTGCCCAGGTAGACCGCCCCCTTCAGCGCGGCGATCTTGATCGCCTCCGTACGAGAAAAACCGGCCTCCACTGGCAATTCGGTTTCGCGCCGATCACCGAATCCGGACAGTGTGTCTCCAGAGCCCGTGGGATCGGAGCCGGAGAGCAACCGCCCTCCGGCGGCGAAGGCGCGTTCCAGTTCCAGGCGGACGACACACCCTTAATGCGCTGAGACCAATGGAGTGGCCTGCGCTCCTATCGAGGGGCGCCCGCTAAATCACACATCGGCGTCTCGCCGAAGAGTGAGTTGCCCCTCTACTGGCCGATAGGCCGGTGCGGGGAAGGACACGCAGCGCAAGTGCGTCCACTGAATCTTGTACCATTTATACAAGCAGGGAATACCCACCGTTCGCAGGTTTTATAGATTTACCTGGCGAAGGGGACAAACCAGCCACCTCCTTCGATTTACTCCCAGGGTACTCCCTTAGGAGGAGCGAAATGTTCGACACTCAGTTCCATCGCAAACTTTGGCTTGCTGCAGCGGCAGCGTTCTTGACTGTAGCAGGCTGCTCAAACCAGGCCACCAACGAGGCAGCTGCCACTCCCGAGAAAGCCGAGCCGCCGAAGGCTGTCACCGTCTCAAGCAAAGCACCGCAGCCAACCACGATGGTCACTGTGCCGAAAGGCACAGCGATCAGCGCAACGGTAGGCCAAACCCTCGCCAGCAACAAGAACCACGTCGGTGACATGTTTGCCGCGAGGCTCTCGACGCCCGTCCAGGTAGAGGGAAAGACCGTGATTCCCAAGGGGGCGAAAGTGGTCGGGCGCGTCGTCAAGGTCAAGAACAAGGAATTGAAGGTAACGCTCGCTTCGGTGGAATTGCGCGGAAAATCCTACGAACTGGAAACCAACTCGGTGGCGCAATCCGCGAAGAACCAAAGCAAAAACAATGCCAAAGACAGTGCGAAGACGAAGGGCAAAACAGATACAAAGGACAAAAAAGACGTAACCACCCTCCCTGCCCAGAGTCGCCTGTCGTTTAAGCTCGCCAAAGCCGTTAGCATTCCTGTGAAAGGATAAACAAGTAATTTCTGATTGCCGGACCCCAGCCAGCACGACCTGGCTGGGGTTCGCAGTCTTCATGGTTACAAGGCCTCGGTCGGGGCCTCAAACCAACGCTCACCTTTGGTTACCTGAGGAACCAGCGTCCCTTCGCCATCCTCTCGCACGGACACTGGGCAGAAAAGAAAACGGGCGAGCCGTGATCGGTTCGCCCGTTTGGTAATCGAGAGCCTTACGCCGCAGCTTTTCCTGCTTTGACGTGATGTACCGAGGAGTTCTCGACCGGCAGGGTTTGTACGGTTGGATTTCCCTGCATTAGCGGAGTCAGGTTCGCCGCGACTTCCTTGAAGAGCCCGTTGTCGTAGTTATCCACATCCGACTTGGTCTTCCATAGTGTCATGCAACTGAATTGACCGGTGGCTGGGTCCAGCGACTCGATGTTATCGACGAATCCCGGCTGCGCCTGGATGCGCGGCAGAAACAGGTTGTTCAGCGCGTTCTTGAAGTCGTTTAGCTTGGCTGGGTTGATAGTGCAAGTGATGAGGCGCGAGATCATCTTCTCTCCTTTTGCGGAAAGCTTGGAACTGAAGTGCTTGGCTCCTCGATGGGGGCATCCCCGGAAGAGTAACGGAACAGTAGCTCCGATGAGGCTACCGGGTCAAGAACTGCAACGGCTCTAACAATTTTAGTTTACGAATGAATGGAAAGGGTTTTAACGTGACGAGGCTTGCTATCGCCCACGTGAGCCGTACGAACGAACCGCGAAGAACAGTAGCGCCAGCGCGCCAAAGTTCGGTACAAAGTCCACGCTTGCGAGACGGGTTTACGCGGTTTCAAGGCGCTGGGTATACGGTTCAAGCGACCCTATGGCAATACGCGTACGTCGCGGCCAACGATAAGATCCCGACCCTCAGAAATGAGGGTGGCGCAGCCGCGCTGCCAATTAAATAGTCATCCGATTTGGGACACGTTGGTTACAATGCTGGCATGGTCGTTCATACTTTTGCTTTTCGGTGGAAGGCAAGCGTGAGTGAGGATCAGAAGTTACGCGCGCTCGCAGAAATTCGCGGACTTCAAGGGCAGATTCCAGGACTGCTGGAGACCTGGGTTGGTGTCAATGTGTCACCGCGTTCGATGGGATATGAGCTTGGCGGCGTAATGAAGTTCACCGACCGGTCCGCGTTAGACGCTTATGGAGCGCATCCCGTTCATCAAGAGCTGCTGCAATGGCTGATGCCGCTCATTGATCCGATCGAAGTCGATTTTGAAGCGTAAAGTGAACCCCAATTTGTGTCGCTGAATTTCCATAGGAACCCTCCATAGTTTTCGATAGTTAAGATGGCTGGACTCGCGAGCGGCCTTCGGTGAGCTTGTAGTTGGTTTCACTGCAATGATTTGAGATTTTGCACAGAAGGAAAGGATGTGGCAGCCGCTTTGCGGCAATTCCCTCGTTCTGTGGTGGAGCGGGACGCCTGGCCTCTGGAGAGGGTGGGCAGCCCGCTCCAAACCTATCGTCGGCAGGGCACTGCCGTTTCCTTGGCGCCTAATCCTTCTGTGCGAGCAGGGAAGCGCGCACGGCTTCCAGCTCTTTCTTTTTTGCTTTGTCCACGTCTGGGAATGAGAGATGGAGTTCGTCGAGCGCCTGGATAATCGCGGAAGCCACGATCAGTCGCGTAAACCATTTGTTGTCTGCAGGAACCACGAACCAGGGCGCGTGCTTCGCCGACGTATTCTGGATCATCTCCTCGTAAGCTTCCTGGTAATCCTTCCAGAAGCCTCGTTCGCTGACGTCGGCCATGGCGAACTTCCAGTTCTTTTTCGGTTCCTCGAGCCGCTCGAGGAACCGCTTCTTCTGCTCTTCCTTTGAAACGTGCAGGAAGAATTTTCGAATCATCACTCCATTCCGCGTCAAGTACTCTTCATACGAGTTGATGTCCTCGTAGCGCTGGTCCCAGATGTGCTTCGTGATCAGTTCGTCGGGCAACCTCTCCGCTCTTAGCAGGGTGGGGTGGACGCGCACGACCAGTACTTCTTCGTAGTAGGAGCGGTTGAAAATGCCGATCTTACCGCGTTCAGGAACGCACTTTTGCGTTCGCCAGAGGTAATCGTGGTTCAACTCTTCATTGCTCGGTGACTTGAAGGCGTGAACGTCACATCCCTGCGGATTCACGCCGGACATGACGTGCTTGATCACGCCATCCTTGCCGGCGGCGTCCAGAGCTTGGAGGACGACCAGCACCGCCCAGCGGTCTTGCGCGTAGAGTTTTTCCTGCAGGCGGCTGAGCACGCCTTCGCGAGCATCGAGAATGTTTTGCGCGTGTTGTTTGTTTTTGACGCCGGTCGTGGCAGTGGGGTCCCAATCCTTCAGTCGAAACTTCTCGCCCTTCGTTATACAAAAGGGTTCTGCCAGGCGCGAGGCCTCTTTGATGAGCTTGTCGTGATTCATGGCTTCGGCAGTGTAGTACAGACGTGGCGCTCAGAACAGCGCGCCGAAATACGTTTGAAGATTACGCCCGATATGAAAAGAGAAGCCCGCTCAGTTTGTGCAGAGCGGACTTCTCGCGAGTAGCAGGTTTAGAAGGATCAGGGCCACCGAAAAAACGAGAAGTCCGGTCCGAAGTTATTTAGTGTCTGAGTTCAGGATTTGTCCGGTTACCGGATCCAGTAACAGTTTGTGATTGTACCCCGCATCGTCGAAGTTGAACATTCCGTTCAACGTGCCGGCAATTGCGTCCGCGGAACCATTGCCGATACGGCCCAGACTCCAGTTGTCTTCGATGAAGCGAAGAACGGACGCTTGGTCGGTCACGCGATGATCGACGTAATTCCTCCGTGCGAAGGGAGAGATCACCAGAAGGGGCTGCCGTGGATTATATCCGCAACGCCCGTTCTGGATTGTTCCGTTCGCGTCGATTGCTTTCGGAGCTCCACAGTTACCAGCTCCGAGGAGCTGGTCATCGGTAACGTTGGACTGGTTCACGATCGGACCCATCACATGG
This sequence comes from Candidatus Limnocylindria bacterium, assembly GCA_035490055.1. Lineage (GTDB taxonomy): Bacteria > Acidobacteriota > Terriglobia > Acidiferrales > UBA7541 > Acidiferrum. Next base: position 36,392 of record DATHIB010000076.1, read on the forward strand.
TCGTACCAGCCGTCGGAGTCATCGTACAGAATGATGATCGCGGTATCCTTCCACTCGTCGGTCTGTTCCAGCGCGTTGACCGTGTTCACGAGAAAGATCTGTTCATCCAAAGGATTGGAGTAGCCCGCATGGCCGTCCTGGATGGCGCGCGCCTTCAGGAAGCTAACCGCCGGCATGTTGTGTGCTTTGACGGTATCCCAAAAGTCTGTGATGTCGTATTCGTGGTTTGCCGCATCGCCTTGGTGGCCGATCATTGCAACTGAGGTGCGCGGTGTGTGGTTGGCATTCAGCGTGGATTGCCAGTATTGAAAAAACACATGGTGGGGGATGTAGTCGGCCGTCGTCAGCCCTGTCGTTCCCGTGGACACTGCCGCGCAATTCGCGAACCCGCCCATGAACGAACCCCAGGTGACGCCGGCGTTGTTCAACAAATCGCCCACGTTTTGCCCTGACATCGTGATTTGAGTACGCTTTGGGTTCGAACACACGTCGCCCGCAGGATCCGGGTCTCCAATCACGGCACCGCTCGTCGCCACGCCCGCGATATTTCCACCGGCCCCGAGGCCATTCGTTATCGTGCCCTCAAAAGTATTGCCCGCGACCAAGTTCAGGAGGCCCGGTGTCGACGGCCCAAAGGTCGTGCTGAAGGAGTTGTCGCTCATCGCAAAATGCTGAGCGTAGTTCCACAGCGTGGTGACGGTATTGCCGTCGTAATAGCCAGCGTGCTGTTCGGCCCGAGGTTTTTGTCGTTGCAGCTAAAGGGCCGCCCATTCGGGAGCGTGCCGGCGAAGCGGTCCATCAGCCCGCCGTGAAACGCAAACTGTTCATCTTCGTAAGCGTGGTCCTGATCGCAGGTATTAGGGACGCTGCGATCGATTCGGAGTGGATTCACTCCATTGGGGTTGTTGGTGAGCAGTCCGGAGCTCTCGAGGCTATTCACGCGCGGCGTATCGTCTTTCGCGCCACCAAAATATTTAGTGCCGTCATTATTTACCTTGGCGTGGGGGTAGGTACCGAAATAGTGGTCGAAGGAAACGTTCTCCTGGAAGATCACAACAACATGCTTGATTGGCGTCTTGCTCGAGGAACCGTCTTGGCTTTGCGCGGATGCCGGGTACACGGGCAACAGCGTCATTGCCGAAGCCGCCACAACGGCCATAGCTCTAGTGAGGCGACGATGCATCGGAAGTCTCTCCTTGGAATTCACTGTATTGAACCACTAATGGAAACACAGGGGCGAACGCACTTGCGGGAAGGTGCGGACTCGAAGGCGTCGCGGCCAGTTTTTCCTGCGCATGAAGTTCTAAGCGGGTTTTGTTAGCGGCAGGTTAACGGCTCGTCAAAACTGATGGCGCAAACGGAGAAGCTGTATAGAATCGGGACGCACCCGGAGCTATGACCACACTCGCGCGCAAACTCCGCCTTGTCGATTATTTCGCGCTCGCATTTGGCACGATGGTCGGGGCCGGATGGCTAGTCCTGATGGACGACTGGCTCGGACGCAGCGGGCCGCTCGGCGCGATTCTGGGTTTTGCTCTCGGCGGTGTTCTGCTGCTGCCCGTCGGCTACGTTTATGGCCAATGGGTGCAACGACTTCCGGACGCTGCTGGCGAAGCCGCTTATACGGCTGAGGTTTTTCCGCCGATCGTCAGTTATTTCACTGGCTGGATGATGCTGCTGGCGTACTTCATCGTGTGTCCGTGGGAAGCGGTGGCGGTCGGCAAGCTTGCGGCGTACATCTTTCCATCGCTGAATTCGTTCGAATTGTACCGGGTGGCGGGGCAGCCCGTATTCCTGCCGCGTCTGGTGTTGGGCGTCGGCCTCACGGTTTTTCTTACCGTGCTGAACTACCGGGGGATCCGGTGGAGCGCCAGTTTTCAGAACTGGACGACAGCGATAGTGCTCCTTCTCTTCGTCCTCCTCCTGGGCATCAGTGCCGATCGAGGCGCTCCTGGCAATTTTCATCCGGCGTTCCGCACGACTCCCTTCGTATCGATCTTGCTTACGCTCCAGATCGTGCCGTATTTCATGACCGGATTCGAATCGGTGCCCAAAGTGGCGGAGGAAGCCCATCCGGGGTTTCGTTCGACAGGATTTTTTCGGGCGATTATGATGGCGCTTCTCTTGGGCGCTGGTTTTTACGTTCTCGCCGTTGCCGCGGTGGCCTACGTTGCGCCCTGGCAAGGTCTGATTGGAAAACGATTCGCAACTGCGATCGCCTTCGAACAGGCGCTGAGAGCCCGGTGGCCCGTCCGATTGATTCTGATCATGGCCCTCTTCGGGCTGTTTCAATGTTTCAACGGCAACTTCGTAGCCTCGAGCCGTTTGCTGTTCGCCTACGGCCGCCGCGGGACCATTCCTCCGCGCTTCGGCGAAGTTCACCAAAAATTTCTGACGCCTTCGGTCGCCATTCTCGGAATTACGGCTGGAACACTCGCTGGGCTGCTGCTCGGCGACGCGCTCCTGGTTCCTGTCACGGAAGTTGGTTCCATGGCGTCCGCCCTCGGCTGGCTGGCAGCTTGCTCGTCGTTTTGGCTGGTAGAAAACAGGATTTCTCTGCGCGCCGTTACGGGACTTGGGATCGTCGTATCGCTGTTACTTTTCCTGATGAAGGTCTTACCCGTAATTCCTGGCCATTTTTCGCCCGCCGAATGGATTGCCCTGGGCATCTGGCTTGCTCTCGGCACCATACTCCATCGCCGCCCCCGCCTCGCTCAGGTGTAGAATCGAGCTCCTGCCTGGCCTCTTACGATTCGAATGCTCGGGAGCGGTTTGCATCCCCCGCTCGGAACAATTCTCGCCCCAACGAAAAGCCTACAACCTCCAAATGTGTCTCGATGTGAACAGATATCCGCCTTCCACTTTCTTAACACACGGTGCCTGCGCGGGACTGGGCGGGCTACGGGTACCGAGATTCAAATTTCGTCAGAAGAGGCAACAAGATGAAGCCAAGTACTGAGAATGAAATCGCAGGCAAGGTTCACGAAGTGAAGGGCGTGATTAAGGAAAAGGTGCGCCAACTGACGAACGATCCCGACTTGGAAGGCGAAGGCACTGGCGAAGATAAATGGCCAAGCAAGTTCACTGCATTTGCTGTGGGGGTTGGGGCATGCGCGCTTCTTGCAATGCTTTTTGCACCGGCTTCGGGAGAGGAAATGCGTGAATATCTCACCGACACTTTGAAACAGGGTTTAGATGGTGCGGCATCGACAGGAAAGGGCTGGACTCGCCGTGCACAAGAGACCGTGGACGACGTGAAGGTCAAGGTAGCCGGGGCGGTTGAAGCCGGCGGAAAAGCATACCGCACAGCATAGAGATGCCTGAGTCTTTCGTCAGGCGATCCGGTCCTGAAGACAGGGTCAGCTGGGGCATTCGCGCCGAACTAGACCATTTGATGAAATCCATCCTCCATCTACCCCGGGGGACGAAGGCATGCCGCGATCTTCCCACCAATAGGAGTGTGATATCAGCGGCCCGCGAGCGCCGCTCTACCGTAATGTATACTCAAGAGGGAGCCTTACCCTTACTCTTTCCATTGATGATTCCTTTTCTCCATCTTGGGCCGCTCACAATTCCGACCTTCGGCCTCATGGTTGCCACCGGACTGTTGGCCGCCGCGTATCTCTTGCAAGCAGATTTTGACCGCCGCCGCGCGCAATTTGTGAAGAGCGGCTACCTGAAGAGCGACGGCAAGGCGAGCCATCACGACGAAGGGTTTCTTATTATTGGCATCGCCGGCCTCACCGGCCTGGTGGGAGCACGTCTGTATCACGTTTTGGAGAGCCCCCGAGAGTTGATAGCTTATCCGTCGGTGCTGATCAGCCGGTTTGGGTTCGCCTGGTTCGGCGGGTTCCTTGGCGGTTTTGTTGCGCTAGTGTTTCTGGCGCGGCATTACGGGATTCCGGCGCTTGAATTCATGGATCTATGCTCGCCGGCGGCAGCGGTTGGATACGCCATCGGGCGCATTGGCTGCTTGTTGTCTGGCGATGGCGATTACGGCGTTCCGACGACGCTGCCTTGGGGAATGAGTTTTCCCAATGGCGTCCTTCCCACCACCGAGCGTGTGCATCCGACGCCGCTCTATGAGTTTTTTATCTGGCTGGCGATCGCGGCGTTCCTGTGGCACATGGGGAAGAAATCAATAAATGGCGCACGGCCCAAGGGAGAAATCTTCTGCGGTTACCTCATTCTGACGGGTGTGGCCCGATTCTTGATTGAATTCATCCGCATTAACCCGCGATCGTTTTTCGGTCTCTCAAATGCGCAGGCGGCCAGTTTGGTGTCGATCGTCGTCGGCGCCATCCTGCTTTGGAGTATCAGAAGCCGTTTGCGCATCCGAAAGGAAGGAAATCGCAGCACATAGCGTGCTGGCTAGCGGAGGGAATTCTTCGAGCCTCCATTCCGGATGTGTGACCAATCAGGCCGTTAATTAATAAGACCTTCCTTCGGGACGCTTCAGGCATCCCCGCTTAGAATCATTCTCAATTGTTTCTAATTTTCTTCACTTTAAGCGCTTACACTCCTTGACGGCTATCGTCTGTCCATGTAGAAACAATATCAAGGCAAACGCCGCGTTCAGGGACTCGGCGTTCATTGGCAGGCACAGTCCTTGTGCCTCGACAGGGGGAACGGGGGATCCATGACATTTCTTCGAAGCATAGCCATTTTTCTATTCGCATTTGCTGCGGTGGGCGTTGTATATGGCCAATCACAGGAAGGCCGCATACTGGGCACGGTGACAGACCAAAGCGGCGGCCTCGTCAAGGGCGCGCGCGTGACCATCACCAATGTGGATACGGGAGTGGCGCGAACGCTTGAGACCAATGACGCGGGCGATTTCGTTGCACCCAGCCTGCCGCCGGGCCCGTACAAATTGGTCGTTGAAGCGGCGGGATTCAAGAAAGTAGAGCGCAACGGCATCCGGCTCGAAGTGGCGAAAGATATTCGCCTGGATCTTACGATGCAGCCCGGCAGCGTAACGGAAACCGTCATCGTAACGGAGCAGGTGCCGCTGGTCGAGACCACCAACGACACGCTTGGCGGAACGTTTGCCAACAAGTCCATCAATGATCTTCCGCTGAACGGCCGCGATTTCCAGAACCTTGTGGTTTTGAGGCCGGGAGTGCAGCGGACAACCGGGGGCGGATTCCTGTCCATCAGCTCGAACGGCAATCGTCCGGAAGACAACAATTTTATCGTCGACGGCACGGATAACAACGACCCCTATTACGCCACGACCGTAATTAACGCGGAGGGAGTGCAAGGAACTCCGGGCAGCATTCTTCCCATCGACGCGATTCAAGAATTCAACGCGCAGGAAAACCCGCCGGCAGAGTACGGCTGGAAGCCAGGGGCAATCGTTAATCTAGGCATCAAGTCCGGCACGAATGATGTTCACGGAACGGCCTACGCGTTTGAACGCAACAACGCCTTCGACGCGCGCAATTACTTTAACCCCGCACCTGATCCAATGCGTGCCTTGCGCCAACATCAGTTTGGCGGGAGCATTGGCGGACCGATTATCAAGAACAAGACTTTTATTTTTGGCGCGTACGAAGGGATTCGTGCGCTCGTGGCGAATTCGGAGACGCTGAACAGCCCTTCCACAGTCACCGCCGGGGGGGATTCGACTGTGAGTATCCCCGATGCCGTCGCGAGTGTGCAGGCCGCCTGTGCATCGATCCCCGGTACCTGCGGCGTGAACGCGCTGAGCACGACAGTAGCAGCCCTCTATCCCGCTAACACAAGTGGCACGAACCAATTGAACGTGGGATTCCCCAATCACAACCGGAACGACAACTTCATTATCAAGGGCGACCACCACATTAACGAACGCCACAGCTTGTCCGCGCGCTATTTCTTCGGCGACAGTCTGCAGATCGAGCGTGACATCCCCGTGTTGCGGGCGGAGTGGCAGTCTTCTTCGCAGCTCCGCGCCCAGGTCTTCGGCTTGAATTACACCTGGGTGCCGAATTCCACCTGGGTGAACGAAGCACGATTCGGTTACGACCGATTCTGGCAGGCTATCCTAACGGTGGATCACGCCGCGAATCCTGCGACCGTGTATAAAATCAATACGGGTGTAACCGACCCTGTCAATTTTGGAATGCCGGAAATTGATGTGGACGGCTTCAATCCACTTGGCGGCAATCACGGCTGGCCCTTGCTGACCACTCCCAACCAGACCTACCAGGGAGTGGACAATATTTCCTACACGCGCGGAAAGCACACTTTCCGGTTTGGCGGAGAATTCCGTCACGGGAGTACTGACAATACCCGTGACCGCTACGGGAAAGGTCGTGTCCGGTTTGCCGGCGGCGAGCTAACAATGGCGTGCGGCAGTTGTCTCGGGGTGGACGCAAGCGGAAATCCGATTCAGAGCACCTCGTTGGAAGACTTTATCGCGGGTCTGCCGCGCGGAACGGAAACGGGAAAGACCGGCGGCCGCATTTTTATCGGCAATTCAGGGCGCCATGTCTCGATTAACTCGTTCGGCGGATTCTTTCAAGATGACTGGCGCGTGACTCCGCGGCTGACCGTCAATGCGGGCGTGCGCTATGACCTGAACACGGTAATCAAGGAGAGCCAAGACCGGCTGGCCAATTTTGACCCCGCAACCGGTATCCAGCAAGTGGGTCATGGGATCAGTGCGCCGTACAAAGGTGACCACAACAACTTCGCACCGCGTTTGGGAATCTCCTGGGATCCGTGGGGGCACGGCAAGACGGTGGTCCGCGCCGGTGGCGGTGTGACTTATGAGATTCCGCACCTTTCGCTGTTCCTGGGACAGAACGGAGTGGAAAACGCTTCGACGGCAGGGCTGAACGTGATTCCGACGGCGGCCTCCACGGGAATTCCCGGTGCCAACGGAACAATCGCGGCTTCCGCCGTTAACCTGAGTGGCAGCTTATTGAACTGGTCCGTCGCTGGGCCCGTCTTCCAGCCCACGATCAACTGCAATCCTGTGACCGGGGGCACTCCGTGCGACATCCTCGGTGTTGCGCGGAACCTACGCACACCCTATGTGATGACGTGGAACTTGAACATCCAACAACAGCTGACGCCGACGACATCATTGCAGGTGGGTTATGTGGGCAACCGCGGCGTCAAGCTCTATGGTGTCCGGGATATCAACCAAGTGGATCCAAACTCGCCGGCAGAGAACAGCTATGATGCGCAAGGTAACGCCGTAAACGTATTCAATTCAAGTGGTGTTCTAATCGCATGCGGTAATTGCGAGCAAGCTGGCAGGCCACTGAACTTGCAGTTCCCATATCTGGAGTTCGTCAACTTCCTCGACAATGGGTACACGTCCATCTATCACGGGCTGCAGGTGACGCTGATGCAGCGCGCATGGAAGGGTCTGAACTTCGTTGCAGGGTACACCTGGGCACACTCAATTGATGATGTATCACTTAATCGTGCCCAACAGCCGCAGGATAGCACGCGTCCTGGTTTGGAACGCGCTAGCTCGGACAGCGACCTCCGGCATCGCTTAACGCTGGCGCTGACCTACGAAGTACCTTCGAGAAAGGGCTATGGGCACTTGCTCGAAGGCTGGCAGCTCAACTCCATCGTGACCATTCAGGGTGGTTTGCCGTGGAACCTCATCGACGGGAACATCAGCGGCAGCGATATCAGCGGGACGGGAGAATTTGACGACCGCTGGAACATCACCGGAAGTCCGGCGAATTTCAAACCTTCGACTTCCGGAATTCCGTTCTTAGATCCCAGTTTATTCACCCTCGACGTCAATGGACATGTTACTGGGGGGACGAATGCCGCGTCGAATACTTGCTTTTCGGTCGCTGGGAGCCAGGGGGCGAAGGACCAGCTTGCCAGCTTGGGATGTTATGTGGCGGGATCTTCGGTCCTCACGCCGCCCGCCTTCGGCACATTTGGGAACATCGGCCGGAATCCCTTCCGCGGCCCGCGGCTGGACAATTTAGACTTCTCCGTCGTCAAGACGACCAACCTGAGCGAGCGTGTGAGTGTCCAATTGCGCGCGGAGTTCTTCAACTTCCTCAACCACCCACACTTTGCGAACCCGAACACACAAGGACTGGTGGATCCTTCCGATCCAACTTCCTTTGGTTTCATTTTCAATACGCCAGACGTGGCGGCGGCGAACCCGGTGATTGGCACTGGCGGGCCGAGGAACATCCAGATCGGATTGAAGTTCCGGTTCTAGCCGAGAGTTTCAATCAGAAACAAACACACGCCGGAGCTTGCAATCTGGCGTGTGTTTTGACAGGACTCCGGGGCGCGCTTATTGCTTGCTACGTCCCTTTTCAGATAACCCGGGCCACGCCTACGGCTCCTGCTTGTAAATCTTTCCTTCTTTCATCACAAACTTTACGTTTTCCAGAAGAAGGATGTCTTCGAGCGGATTCCCCGAAACCGCGATGATGTCGGCGTACTTTCCAGGCTGGAGGGAGCCGAGGAGTTTCGACTTGCCGAGGAGATCGGCGGCGTTGCTCGTGGCGGACTGGATGGCCTGCATCGGTGTCATGCCGTACTTCACCATGAACGCAAACTGGCGCGCGTTGATGCCATGCGGGCAGACGCCCGCATCCGTGCCGAACGACATTTTCACGCCTGCGCGGACAGCCTTCGTGAAGTTGCGGCGCTGAATCTCACCCAGGTCGCGGTCGTGCTCCAGAAAATCCGCAGGCATCTTGTTTTCTTTGGCCGCCTCCTGAATGCATTCCTCATCGTAGATATCCATGTCGAGGTAGGTGCCGTGCTCCTTGGCGAGGGCGATGCCTTCGTCGTCGATTAGAGTGGCGTGCTCGATGGAGGCAACTCCCGCGCGGATGGCGTTCTTGATCCCCGCTGGCGCGTGCGCGTGGGCTTCGACGCGCAGACCAAAGTTGCGCGCTTCGTCCACTGCGGCCCGCAGCTCTTCGAGCGTGAACTCGATCGATTTCGGATTGCTTCCATGGGTGAGCACCGCGCCTGTGGAAAGAATCTTGATGTGATCGGCGCCACGGTGGGCAAGCTGGCGAACTTTCTGACGGACTTCCCAGGGACTGTTGGCTTCGCCGAAGTGAAGATCCCAAGGGAGCTGAATGTCCGGCGCGAGACCGGTCATGGCGCCCGCACCCTCGCTGATCGTGATGTAAGCGCCGGCCACGAACATGCGTGGGCCGACCACGATACCCTTGGTGATCGCGTCGCGCAAGGCAACATCGTTGAAAGCGCGATAGACGCCGACGTCGCGCACGGTCGTGAAACCGGCAAGAAGTGTGACGCGCGCGTTGGGAATGGCGGCGTAAGCACTTTCGGACGCGGATTTTTGCAGCACAAGTAGCGGTTCGGCGTCGCCCAGGTCGGCAAGGTGCGTGTGGCAATCGATCAGTCCCGGCAGAACAGTCATTTTTGACAGATCGATCACCGTTGCGCCTGCGGGAACGGACAAATTCTCGCCCGTTGCTTCAATTTTGCCGCCGCGCACCACGAGCGTCTGATTCATCAGCATCCGGCCTGCGTCTACGTCCACGAGCTTTCCCGCGCGAATTACGGTAAATTGCGGAGAGGAGGGTGTTTGCTGGGCCGGTGAAACTGCCGCAGAAGCAATCAGCAGTAAGGCGGCCGAGGCGAGTTGCTTGAGCACAGATGTCCTTTCGCGGATGCGGGATGCAGTGCTGACGCAAGAGTTTTATGCAGATTGTGCCCGCGCATCATACTCCGCGGCAGGGCTTACTTCAATTTTGCGTATCGCGCCATCTAAAATGTAACCAGAGGGGACAACGTCGCGCCATTTAAGATGTAACCCGAGACAAAGACGATTTGGGGAGGGTTCATTTGGGGCGCAAGGGGAAATGGGAGTATTTCCGAGTTATTTATGGGCGGT
>DATHIB010000077.1:0-51388 GCA_035490055.1 Candidatus Limnocylindria bacterium
CCGCCGTAGGCCGCGGAGATGGTGACTGCAGCCGATGCAGTCACGACACTGGTGCTGACCGTGAAGGTTGCGCTGGTAGCTCCGGCGGGAACCGTTACGCTGGAAGGCACCGTGGCCGCCGCGGTGTTGCTGCTGGAAAGCGCGACTTGCGCACCACCCGCGGGAGCCGGCCCGCTCAGCGTCACCGTACCCGTGGAGGAATTCCCGCCGGCAACACTGGTGGGATTCAGCGTCAGGGAGGAAAGGGAGAGGGCCGGAGCAGCTGAAGATTGCTCGAAGATCAAGACTGCAGGATTGGGATCGTTCAGAGAAACCGCCACAAACTTCGAGGCGGAGATCATATAGATGACGGCGTTACCTCCTGTCCCGGAAGTGACCGTCATGGTTCCTTTGCCATTTGTTGGCGATGAGGTTACAGAGTACGTGGCTTTAAACGTTGCGCCGGAGACCGGTCCGCTTGGGACACCCATATCCTCGGCACCGGTGATATTGCCCGTCGGGGTGGCACCGTCCGCCGAGAACTCGCCGGAGAAGACGACCACTCCGAACGCCGCCGGGTTGGTCGCAAAGCCAGCATACGTGCCCTTCAGCGCACTGTTGGTGAACGAACCGGCGGCCTGGGGTTCGCCGAACCCGAACAAGACATTGGAATCCGAGACGAACAGGAAAATTTGATTCAAGTCCTCCAGGTAGGCAACCAGGCTGAATCCTCCAACCGTAATCGAGGTACGCCCGTTGCTGGCCACACTGTACGTCCCCGGCGCATCGGTGAAGGCATTGGGCGCCCTGCAGTAGTTCTCGTCGTAGGTCAGAGAAAAGGCGCCGTTGCCGTTGGCAGTGAGCAGACCCGCGCCCGCTTTGGGCACAGTGCCTGTTCCGCCACCGCACGCGGAGAGTCCGGTGAGGTAAATCACCATGTTGCCGTTCAGCGAGGCGTTGGTGAAACCTCCCGCGGGGATTCGCTGCTGCACCACGACGCCATTTAGCAACGGAGTCGCAGTCGTAACCGGGTCACTCACCATCACAAACAGCTTCCCTGGATTCACGATGTAAAAGACGAAATTCAGGCTGTCGGGTGTTCCGCCAAACGTGAAGGCGAGGTTCATGGTGCCCCGCCCCGTGGCAGTGTTGGACACGGTGTAATTCGCCGCCGTAAAGTTCATCGAATAACCGGTGCCATAGGCGTTGACATCCCCAGCTGCGTTGGTGAGAGTGCCTGTCCCGTTCGAAGTGAAACGGCCCGTGATCGCAGCGCGATTATTTGCGTTATCGAAACCGGCGACGCCAAACGCGTAGTCACCCGTTATTCTTGCTGTGCTGTACGCAGTAGTGTCCACCTTTTCCATGGTCCCCGAGCCGATCGTCCCTGTCCCTCCTGCGGCGTCCATCTCGATGAACTGGGCATTGCCATTGGCCATCATCGCGAAGGCAAGCTTTGCGCCGCCGGGGATATTCAAAGTCATCACACCCCGGTTGTCGGCACCGATCGCGTACGTCCCGGTAAACGCTATGGCGGTTAGCTGCGAACCGGGTCCCACGCCGTTGGTGTCCAGTTCGCCGTTCGTGACATTTCCAGCCCCGTCCGCCGTGAATCTTCCTACGGCGGCAAAAACAACCGAGCTGTTCGCGTTCCCAGTGAGCCCGTTGAATGTAAAAGCGTAATTGCCATTCAGCTCCGCGTTGTTCACCCCGGCATTGGTCTGACCTTGAACTGTCGAGGCAAAAACCAACGCCAAACACACGATTAGCAGAGAATTCAACTTACGCATCTTTCCTCACATTCTGGTTAGGCGATTGAATCTGTCGTTCTTGTTGCGAACGTACGGTCTATGACCGAGGCGCACGGGGGGAGGGCGCCAGGCATTAAACCAGGGTCACGCAAACTGTAGGCTCGAGGAACACTCAAGATTCACACCTGGAGAGCTGCGCTTTTCGGAAAGCATTGAGCTCTGGCGTGAGATTCTCAAGTTTTTGTTCACACGCGCTGAATTAACTCATCTACTTCTTCCTGCCCTCGGCTAGCTTCGAGGCAGCTCGCCGCCACACTATCTATGCTTTAGTAGCGACAGCAAGGCAATCGGGTGGATGCTGTAAAACCAAGTTCGGGAAATACCTACGAAATGGGGCATTACCGAGCGGACCAATAATGACCGGCGCTGAGAAAAGAAGGACTACGAGAATGATTTTCATCCTGTAGGAAATACGTGATGGGGGGCGGAGCGGTTTCCCGAGGCGCCGTTCCAGTTACTTAAGTGAGACTGCCAGTGGAAGCGAGCTTGGCGTACCAGTGGCCGGAGTCCTTGATGGTGCGCTTTTGCGTGCGGAAATCTACATAGGTCAGACCAAAGCGCTGCGCATAGCCTTCGGCCCATTCGAAATTGTCCATGAGGCTCCAGTGATGATAAGCGCGGACGTTAGCGCCGTGCAGCATGGCGCGGCCAAGCGCGTGCAAGTAGCCGCGCAGGAACTGGATGCGGCGTTCATCGGGGATGCGGCCGTGTTCGTCGGGGGAATCGAGATAGGAGCAGCCATTCTCAGTGATTTCCAGGGGCGTGGTTTTGTATTCGCGGGAGATGCGGAAAACGAGATCGTGGAAGCCGTCGGGCCAGACTTCCCAGGCGAAATCGGTGAGCGGACCTTCGTGGGCATCGGAATTGTGGACGCCGGTAGCGTCTTCGCCCGCGCCGGGAGGAATGGCGGAGACAAGCTGGCGGCGGTAGTAGTTGATGCCGAGAAAATCGAGCGGGGCGCGGCAGAGCTCCATGTCGCCGGACTTGATGCCCAGGAGATCGAGAGGATTATCGCCGGGGAAGGCTTTGGGATATTCGCCGTGGAGCGCGGGGTGGACGAACCAGATGTTGCCGAGCGCGTGGGCGCGATCGGCGGCCTGGCGATCGGCCTCGCTTGTGCTGGCGGGCTGGCAATTGGCCATGCTGAAGGCGGTGCCGACTTGAAGCTTGGAATTGATGGCTTTGATCGCACGGAAGGCCTGGCCTTGCGCGATGTTGACGACGTGGGTGGCGCGCATGCAATCGGCGAAATTCTTGCGCGCAGGAGCATGAATGCCCCAGGAATAGCCGAGAAACGTGAAGACCCAGGGTTCGTTGAAAATGCACCAATGAGAGATGCGGTCGCCGAGGGCGCGGACGGTGATGCCAACGTAATCGGCGAAGCGTGCGGCGAGATCGCGATGGGGCCAGCCGCCGGCTTCCTCCAATTTTTGCGGAAGATCCCAATGATAGAGCGTGCAGAGCGGGCGGATTTTGGCTTCGAGGAGCGCGTCGGCGAGGTGCTTGTAGTAGTCGAGGCCTTTCGAATTGGGTGCGCCGGTGCCATCGGCCTGAATGCGCGGCCAGGAGATGGAGAAACGATAGCTGTTCAGGTTTAGCGCTTCGAGGAGCGCGACGTCTTCCTTGTAGCGATGGTAGGAATCGCAGGCGACGTCGCCGGTGTTTGCGCCCTTCACCTTGCCGGTGGTGTGCGAGAAGCGGTCCCAGATGGATTCGCCCTTGCCGTCTTCGCTCCAGGCTCCTTCGATCTGATAGGCGGCGGTGGCTGCTCCCCAAATAAATTCGTCGGGAAATTGGAAAGGCGCGAAACGCGTCTGGGGCTCGAGAAGTCCGTTGATGAGGCCATGGCCGGGAGGCAGGACAGAAAAAGATGCAGCGGCACCAAGAGTGGTGGAGAGAAATTCACGGCGATTGAAGCGATTCCATCGGTTCACGGACTTCCTCCTCGGCTACGGCGTTCGCGCATTCGAATGGGGTGTTTCGGACCGGCGGCCAAATAGGATGTCGAGAAGGATGAGGGCGGCGCCAACGGCGATGGCGGAATCGGCAACATTGAAGGCGGGGTAGCGGTAGGTGCCAAACAACACTTCTACGAAATCCGTCACCGCGCCGTGAAGGATGCGATCCGTGACGTTGCCGGTGGCGCCACCGAGCAAGAGAGCGAGACCCGCGGCAGCCATGGCATTGCTGCTCTGATTGGTGACCAGCAGCCAGGCGAGCATGGCGATGATCGCGATGGAGCCCAGGATCAAAACGACGCGCGTCCCCGTGGAGGCGGAATCCGACAAGATGCCGAACGCGAGGCCGGGATTCCGGCTGTGCACGAGATAAACGAAGTTGCGGACTAATTCGTGGCGCCAGCCTTCGGCCGTTTGCGATTCGAACCAGGCTTTGGTGGCGCGGTCGAGGAGAACGACGGCGAGCGTGAGCCAGAGCCAGCGGAGGCGCGCGGGGAAGGTCATGAAGTTAAGGAAGTAAAAGAGGTAAAGGAAATAAAGGAGGAGAGGCCGGGGCGGGCGGCGATCATGAAGCAGCTCCGGCTTGTGTCGATTCGATTTCGGCGAGGGCTTCGGTGCAGCGCTCGCAGACGGTCGGGTAGCGGGAGTTTTCGCCGACGCGCTTCGAATAATTCCAGCAGCGCTCGCATTTCGCGCCGTCAGCGCGCTCGATCTTGATCGTCAGACCCGGCAATGTCTCGGCTGGAACGGATGCCGCAATGGCGGATGGATGGATCACGACTTGCGAAACGATGAAGAGTGCAGGGAGGACGGACTGTTTTTCTTCGAGCAGCTTCTCGAAACCCGCCGCTTCCGGCCCGGCGTGCAGATGGACCTTCGCTTCGAGGCCGCCGCCGATGATCTTGGCAGCGCGGGCTTGTTCCAGAGCGACAAGCACCGCAGAGCGTGCCTGCGCGAGCCGCTCCCACTTCTCCGCCGCGTCCTTGGCGCTTCCGCCGGCAAGCGCGACCGCCTCCGGGAACAGCGTCATATGCACGCTTTCGGTTGCTCCCGGCGCCTTCGGCAAATACTTCCAAATTTCTTCAGCGGTAAAGACGAGTATCGGCGCGGCCAGACGGACCACCGCACTGCTGATCTTCCACACCGCGGTTTGCGCCGAACGGCGTGACCTATTTCTGGGCGCCTTCGTGTACAGGCGATCCTTCAGCACGTCGAAATAGAAGGCGCTGAGGTCCACGACGCAGTAATCGTGGATGGCGTGATAGACGCGGTGAAATTCGTAATTCGCATACCATTCGCGGCACTTCTTCACCAGCTCGGCGGTGCCGTCGAGCATCCAGCGGTCGATTTCCTCGAGCTGCTCGTTTGAAAGCGCATCGCGCGAGGGATCGAAATCGCCGAGGTTGCCCAGGGCGAAGCGGAAGGTGTTGCGAATCTTGCGATAGGCTTCGCTGAGCTGCGTCATCACGCGCTCGCTCATTTTTACGTCGGCTTGATATTCCACCGAGCCGACCCACAGGCGGAGTAAATCCGCGCCCCATTTTTCGCAAATTTCGATGGGGTACAGCGCGTTCCCCAGCGACTTGGACATCGGCCGGCCCTGCTCGTCGAGCGTCCAGCCGTGGGTCACCACACCGCGATAGGGCGCAGCGTCTCGGATGCCCGTCGCAACAAGCAACGAGCTATGGAACCAACCGCGATATTGATCGGGGCCTTCGAGATAAACGTCGGCGGGCCACTCGGCCCCTTTCAATACGGAGAGATTCGAAGAGCCGGAATCGAACCACACGTCCAGAATGTCGTTTTCTTTGCGCCATTTTGTGGCGCCGCAGGAGCAGGTCGTGCCGGCGGGCAGCAATTCTTCGGGCGTGTGCTGGTACCACGCGTCCGCGCCTTTCCTTTCGAACCATTTCACGACATTGCGCAGCGCCTTAAAATCTTCAAGGCGCGTCCCGCACGCATCACAATAAAAAACGATGATCGGCACGCCCCAGAACCGCTGGCGCGAGACGCACCAGTCCGGGCGCTTTTCGATCATCTCGTACATGCGGTCTTCGCCCCAGGCGGGAATCCATTTTACTCCGTGAATTTCTTCGAGCGCTTCCTGGCGCAGCGTTTTTTGTTTTCCATGCGCGGCCTGGTCCATTTTGATGAACCACTGTTCCGTTGCGCGAAAAATCACCGGGTTGTGGCAGCGCCAGCAGTGCGGATAACTGTGCTTGTATTCGTGGTTGCCGAGGAGCGCGCCGCGGTCGCCCAGCAATTTCACGATGATCGGATTCGCAGTGAAAACATCCTTGCCTTTGTATTCGGGCAAGCCTTCGAGGTACAAGCCCTTATCGTCCAATGGCGCGTAAATTTCCAAACCGTATTTTTGGCCGGAATTGAAGTCGTCGGCGCCGTGGCCCGGAGCCGTGTGCACGATGCCGCTGCCCTGATCGAGCGTGACGTAATCGGCGAGAATGCCGGGCACCTGAATCGGCACGAAGGGGTGCTGAAACTTCATGCCCTCGAAATCGCGCCCCTTATACGTGGCGCGCACGCGAGCTTCCTTGATGCCACACTCGGCTTCGAGAGCGGCGACTCGGTCGGCGGCCAGCAGCAGCGCGCCTTTTTCGGTTTCCACGACGGCGTATTCGAAATCCGGATGAAAGGCGAGCGCACGATTGTGAGGAATCGTCCACGGCGTGGTCGTCCAAATCACTGCGCTGACATCGTTTGCTATTTTCGCGGCATCCCTCTTGCCGCCGCCGACAACTCCAAACTTCACCCAGATCGAGGGGCTCTTGTGATCTTCGTATTCCACTTCTGCTTCCGCCAGCGCGGTGCTGTCAAAGATGCACCAGTACACCGGCTTGCGCCCGCGGTAAACGTAACCTTTCTCCATGAAATCGAGAAACGCGCCCGCGATGGTGGCCTCGTACTCATGGCTCATCGTCAAATAAGGATCGTGCCACCGGCCGAAAATGCCCAGCCGTTTGAAATCTTTCTTGTGCTGCTCGACGTAGCGCAGCGCGAATTGCCGGCACAGTTTTCGAAACTCCGCGGGCGGAACTTTTCCCTTTCCGCCCAGCTCTTTTTCCACTTGGGTTTCAATCGGCAGGCCATGGCAATCCCACCCCGGCACGTAAGGCGCGTAGTGTCCCGCCATGCTCTTGGTCTTGACGACCAAATCCTTGAGGATTTTGTTCAGCCCGGTTCCGAGGTGGATTTCACCTGTGGGATAGGGCGGCCCGTCGTGCAACACGAAGAGCGGCTTGCCTTTCCGCGCTTCCAGGATGCGCTCGTAGAGGTTTCCTGCATGCCATGCTTCGAGCTGTTTTGGCTCGTTCTGCGGCAGGCCGGCCTTCATGGGAAAATCCGTTTTCGGCAAATTCAGCGTTTTCTTCAATTCGAGTGGTTCGGCCATGATTGGAGCGCTTCTAAATCCCTTCTATGCCGTCCTTGTGTACAGGTATACGGCGGGAAACATCGGAAAGCAGTGTAAGCACGTATGTTACAATGAATGGCAGCCGGTGTCAGCCGCTTGGGACGCGCAACCTTTCCCGGCCAGCGCGAATCTTATCTCCTGGGTACGCCGAACGTAGGGGATCTGCGTCTAATTGAAGAGGGAAACGGTGCCGGGCAAATTTATCAATCTTCTGCCGCCTGAAATTACAAAACCCAAGGTGTCTGCAGCAGGCCGTGAGCCCGCGGTCCCGGTACCCGCCTCGGCAGTGCCGAAGTTCGAAGCCCCCGACATTCTTATCCCCGATAATTTTTGGTCCAACCTGAAACAGTTCTTCACAGAGCGCCCCATCAAGGTGCGCGAGCGCAAGGATGCGCCCTTTACCCAGACGTCGTTCGGTACCGGCGTCGGCGATAACCTGAAGGAATTTTTCAGCTCCCGCCCCGCGCCCAAGGGACCGATAAATAGCAAACTGGCAGTGGCCTGGGGATCTAGTTTTGGCGGTTTCGGCACCCGCATCAGGGAATTTTTCTCGCCACCGAAGCAACCGCCCTTGCCCTTCGCCGTAAAGCCGGTGAAAGTGAAGGACATCTGGTCCAAGGATGAAAACTTCGGCTGGAGCCAGGTGATCGCCATTGGCCTGCACGTGGCGGTGATCGCTCTGCTGGTCATTCCGATTTTCACGAATGTCCTGCCCGCTTCCACGGAAGCAAAGAACAAGCTGGTCGGCGTTGTGCCGCTCGACATTTCGCCTTACTTGGCGAAGCTCCCTTCGGGCGCAGACAAAGCCGGAGGTGGTGGCGGGGCAAACAACCATACCCTGACCCCCACGTCCAAGGGCAAGCTCCCCAAGTTCACGATGACGCAATTCACGCCGCCTCAGGCAAAGATCCAGAATTTGAATCCCAAGCTGGCGATGGACCCGTCCCTGCTGGGTCCGCCGGATTTGAAAATCGTCAGTCCCAATATGGCGAACTTCGGCGATCCCCTGGCCAAGAGCGTCACTGATTCTCTCGGAAATGGCAATGGCACCGGTATCGGCAGTGGCTCCGGCGGAGGACTTGGCCCCGGCGAGGGCGGCGGCACGGGCGGCGGCATGTTCCGGGCCGGCATAAACGGCGTGGGCTCCCCAGTCTGTATCTACTGCCCGCAACCGGAGTACTCCGACGAAGCTCGCAAGGCCAAGTATCAGGGAACCGTGCTGCTCGACGTGACGGTTACCGCCGATGGGCGCGTACTCAACCCGCAGGTTCTCAAAGGGCCCGGCCTCGGCCTGGAAGAAAAAGCCATGGCGCAAGTGAAGAATTGGAAGATGCGCCCCGCGGTTGGCCCCAGCGGCAAGCCGGTAAATTGCCGCGTGCAGATCGAAGTCACCTTCCACCTTTATTAGCGCCATGTCCCACGAGTAACTCGGAAAAGTTGTGCCGGGCCTTCGGCGCTCGGTATTGAGTCTTCCTTCTTCGAGCGATCCCCCACCGCGTCCTTCGCGGGCAACCAATCTGTAGCGCTCCGCTTCTCATCACCCGTTCGCCGCCTGTCTCGTCGAAGAGTCTGGCCAAATCTGAGGCAGGCGCGGAGGCCTGCCCATGCGCGATCCGCTTTCGCGTGACTTCTCTTCCCACCAGCCATCACGGGATTCCTGGCTTCGCCGTGTGCGCGATAACTTTCACCAGCTTCTTGCGCCAGCACACATATTCCCGTCCTCCGCCAACGGCGCGCCCTTGCATCTCCTGACATTTAAGCGCACCGCTACTGCGGGGGGCGCGCGAACACTCTCTTTGCTCACTCACGCAGCATTGCTCTTTGGAATTCTCCTCTTGAATTTACCTTCGCATGCACCAGGAGTCGCAAGTGCGGGGCCCGAGCTTGCGCCGCACCGTGGTCTCACTTTTTTCCCCGTCGCTGAAGATGCCCGCTTTGACCGTCCATCACTCGGTAAAAAGAGTGGCGGCGGTGAAGATGATCCAAGACCAACGCGACACGGATTCCTCGCGCCGGGTTCTTCCGTTCCACTGGCTCCAGCGCGTCGGCTCATAAACGCCGAGCCCGTGCTTCCCGTTCCAGTATCGGTCTTTGATTCCAACGCGCCTCAGTTCCCCGCGCCTGTCAGGAACCTTGGGCTTCCTTGGATGAAGAACGATTCGGACTCAGCAGGGCCGGGCAAGAAACATGGGTTCGGCTCAGGCACCGACGGCGGCATGGGTGATGACAAAGGACCTGGTGCCGAGCAAGGCGAGGCTTACGATGGTCCTTACGCGAATGTCGTCTCTCCGCCGAGGTGCGCCTATTGCCCCGATCCCCAATACACGGAAGAAGCGCGCGAGGCCAAGTTACAGGGAACCGTGACGCTGCAAGTATTGGTTGGCGTCGACGGACGCGCTTCGCAGATCCGCATCGTCAAAGGAATCGGCCTGGGACTTGATGAACGCGCCTGGCAATCCATTCGCGGCTGGAAATTTGTGCCGGCGCGTGATGCCGCGCGCCGCGCCGTTCCGGCCTGGGTCACCGTCGAAGCTGTCTTCCGCCTCTTCTAGGCAGTTTTTCAGCTACGGAGTAGCATTTTCTACCGTGCCCTACGACTCTCCATCAGGAGGCCGCTAAAGGCGTGAAACGAGGCGCGACTTTGTCATGGCGATGGCCGCAGCGGCCGGCTTTCTAGCGGCAGAGGATGCATGGCCGTTCGCCCAATATCCGCCAACTCCTCCGCCGGCGCACCCGCCGAGACTGCGGCAAGGTTCATTTGTTTCCCTTTGCTTAACGCGAAACGAACAAGCGGAAAGCAACGTCAAAACCCGCGCCCTTGAAACCCACAATGATGCGGCACCCGGCACGACCAAGACCTTTGTTCATCGACGGCCTCACATCCCCAGTCTGCACACGCCCCGTGGCCTTCTCAAGTAAGAGTACTTTCTTACTAGTTCGATGCCCTCTCGGTACCATTGTTGGCGGCAGTACCATCAGCGATTCTCTCTCTTGTCAGCGCCTTGCTGTCGGCATCTCGGAGGGTGAGCTTGAAAGTGTCCCCAAGACTTCTTTTTTTGTCCCCGGTAGTGGCTGCGGCGATCGTTTTCGCGACGGTCGTGCATAGCCCTACCATCAAAGCAGCGCCAGGACCCGATCACGCAAGCCGCGCGGGGCTCATGCCGATCGGAAAGCCCGTGAAAATCAAGGCGCCGCTGGGCTTGCCTCCAGTTCCAATACCGCCGGACAATCCGCCCACGGAAGAAACGATCGCCCTTGGCCGGCGGCTGTACTACGATCCTGGGCTCTCCGTTGATGGAACCGTCTCCTGTGCAACGTGTCACGCACCGAATCTCGGCTTCGGGGATGGCAAGGCGCTGTCAAATGGCGTGGATGGAAAGCTCGGTACGCGCAGCGCCCCCACGGTGGTCAATGCAGCGTACAACACGCTGCAATTCTGGGATGGGCGCTCGGCCAGCTTAGAAAAACAGGCGGAAGGGCCGATGGCGAATCCCGTAGAGATGGGGCACACGCTGGAGGGAGTTGTGAAGTTTGCGCAATCCGATCCAACGTACCGCGAACTGTTTCTGAAGGCCTGGGGCACAGAGCAGATCACGATCGATCTTGTGACCAAGTCTATCGCTTCTTTCGAACGGACGGTGGTGATCGGGGATTCCCCGTTTGACCGCTTCTATTACGGGGGCGACAAGAAGGCACTTTCGCTGGCGGCGCAACGCGGCTTGAAATTATTCGTCAATCCGAAGAAGGGCAACTGCAGCGTGTGCCACGTGATCGGTAAGAAGTACGCGCTTTTCACCGATAGCAAATTCCACAACATCGGTGTCGGCGCCGATACCTCGGGAACTTTTGCGGACGTCGGCCTGTACGGGCAGTCGAAAAATACAGCAGATATGGGCGCGTTCAAAACGCCGACACTCCGCAACATCGCAGAGACGGCACCGTACATGCACGACGGCAGCCAGGCGACCCTCAAAGACGTCGTGGACCATTACGTGGGGGGCGGCACATCCAATCCGCATCTCGATAAGGAGATCCACGCCCTCGATTTTCTGACCTTCAATGAGCGGTCCGACCTCAAAGCATTCCTCGAGTCACTGACCGGCACGTTGCCAGCGAACGTGGATCCGCCGGCGGACTTGTCTTCGGTAAAGTTGCAAACTGCGCAGCAGCAGTAGTTCAGTGAAACATCCCTGAGCCAGTCCTCAGGGCCGGGAAACCGCTCGGAATCTTCTCGTTGACGACTGCCTTGTGGCGGGCGGATCGGCTGGAAAACTACCTCACGCCAAGAACCCACGGGCCCCCATCCGGTCACCGAGATGCTCCCCGACAGGGCCTGCCCGGCGGGGCGCGCGGAGATTTTGCTCCGTGCCGGGTCGCGATTCGGCAAAAGGGACCAGCGTGCAGGAGTGACGAGTAGAGTGCAGGTCCCGGGTCTTGCGGCGTTCACCGTGTTGTTGGCTGGCTGGGCTGGCAATCCGTTGCATCATTTGACATCCTCCTCTCCCTAAAGGGAGAGGATTCCTACGGAGCCGGATGTTGGTCCGGTCTCTTCGGTGGGTTCCTCCCACAGCGCCCTTGCTTCAGGCGAGGACAACGAAGAGGCTTAACTTTTGGGCTATCCGCCCATAGGTCTTTTGGACGCGAGGATGAAAGAACGAACCGAAGAAAAAAGAAAGTAGCCTTATATCCTATCCCCGGCCTGAACGCCGGGGCTTTACGGCTAGGACGGGTAACCAGCACACCCTCGGAGTTCGGCCGCTTGTTTGTCTCACCCCTATCCTGGCTGCCATTTCTCTTCCGGGCTGCTTATTCTTCCGGCCGCGAGTCCAAATACGAAACGAGCTTCTGCTTCCCGGGCCACACCTCGCCGCAATCTGCTACGATTCCGGCATGAGAAAAACAGCCATTCTTAGCTGCGGCGTTGCGCTGTCGGCCCTTTCCTTTGGGAGCGGGGCACGGGCGCAGACGGACGCCGGCGCCCTCGAAATCATCGCCCGCATCACGCCAACGGGAGCGCGCCCGGAGCCCGTGCGCCAATTCACGTTTTACATCCTCACCAAGAGCTACTCGGAGATCGTCAAGGAAGTAGAAGAGAAAGACCCCATCCCGCCGCGCGATCGGTTTATCGATGACCTCAAGGTTTCTCCTGAGCTGCGCTCTTGGCTCAAGGGCCATGACACTCTCGACTTCACGGAGCCGGGATTCGACAAGCTGCTTACGCCGGATGACGTCCTCAACGTTCCGGAATTCCTGCTGGCCTACCAGCGCACGAACAGCGGCGGCGTGACCAACGGTCTGCCGAAGCCAAAATATACGGATGCCGACAAAACGGAACATCCCGAGAAATACGAGAAACTAAAACAAGATTATCTGGCCAGCCTCAAGAAATTCCTCCGCTCGCGACCCGAGACGATGTCCGGTGTCGAACTCGAACTGGACGCCGTCAACCCGCAGCGCAAGTGGGCCGCGCTCCAGAACGATCGCCGCAAGCGCGTCCAGCGTGTCGCCCCGGACGTGGCCCAGCTCAAATTTCTCGCCGCCAAGGCGGACACCGATCTCGAGGGGCGCGCCTCGCTATCTGGTGTTGTTCCCGGCGACTATTGGATAAGCTCGCTCAATCTGGACGCCGACGCCGGAGACATGCGCGTGCGCTGGGATGTTGCCGTAAAAATTGATCGCGGCAAAACCGTCCGCGTCGAACTGTCGAATTTGAATTCCATCGACGCGCGCAGCTCCGCTCCCTAGCGCTTTCGAGCGCCGCCATGGGCACGCCCCTCCACTGGATTGCCTTCAATCTCTTCATCGTTATTGCGATCGCGCTGGACCTTCGCGTCTTCCACCGCCGCCCCCACAAGATCGCGCTTCCTGAGGCTGCTATCGCCAGTTTTGGCTGGATCGCAGTCTCCGTTCTCTTTGGGTTCGGAGTGCTCTATTTCTATGGCGACCAGCCGGCCCTGGAATTCTTTACCGGCTATCTGATCGAAAAGGCTCTTAGCGTCGATAATCTGTTTCTTTTCCTGGTGATCTTTCGGGCGTTTGCCGTGGATGAACGCCTGCAGCACCGCCTCCTCGAATGGGGGGTGGTCGGCGCGCTGGTCATGCGCGGGGTGATGATCGCGCTGGGCGCGGAATTGATCGAACACTTTTCCTGGGTGATGTACGTGCTCGGAGCGTTTCTCGTCTACGCCGGCTTGCGCATGCTGTTTTTTAGTAAAGGAGAAATTCATCCGGAACAAAGCAAAATCTTCCGCTTCGCCAGCCGGCGTCTTCGCGTAAGCCATGAATATCACGGCGAGCATTTTTTCGTGCGCCAAGCGGGCCGGTGGTTCGCCACCCCGCTGTTTCTGGTTCTGCTTGTCGTGGAAATCACGGACGTCACGCTGGCCGTCGATTCCATCCCCGCAGTCTTTGGCATTACGCGCGACCCTTTTATTGTGTACACGTCGAACGTGCTCGCAATTCTCGGGCTCCGCGCGCTGTACTTCCTGCTGGCGGGGGTCATCGACCGTTTGCGTTTTCTGGATGAGGGGCTGGCGGTCGTTCTGGCATTCATCGGCGGAAAAATGATCGGCGAGCGTTGGCTGCACATTCCGGTGACCGTGTCTCTTGGCGTTGTGGGAGGCGTACTGCTGATCGCGCTGCTGGCGTCGTTACTCATTCCGCCAAAGAAAAAAACCTAAGATTTATTCTCCCTCAAACATCAGTTCATCGATGTAGCACCACATCCAGTTTTCGCCTGGCTCTTGCGACCGGACAATCGGGTGCTTCGTGGCGTGAAAATGTTTTGTGGCGTGTTTGTTCTTGGAGGAGTCGCAGCAGCCGACATGGCCGCAGCTCAAACACAGGCGCAGATGCACCCAATTGTCGCCCATCTTCAGGCACTCCTCGCAGCCCTTGGTCGTTGGCTTCACGCGCTTAATCTGATCGAGGTGGGTACAGGTTTCGGCCATGGTTGTCTCCCGCGGAATCACATCGCCGCTTGAATTGGAATTCGCACCTGAAATCGCGTATCCCCTGGAACTGATTTTACGGTGATGAGCCCGCGCATTTTTCTTACGATGCGGTGCACCACGTCCAGGCCGAGCCCGGTTCCCTCGCCCACGCCCTTGGTCGTAAAAAAAGGTTCGAAGATGCGCGATTGCACCTCGGGCGGGATGCCCGGGCCATCGTCGGCGATCTCCACAAGCACGTAATCATTTTCGCGCACGGCGCGCACGAGAAGTTTTCCTTTTTCCTTCATCGCGTCGGCAGCGTTATCAATCAGGTTTGTCCACACCTGATTCAACTCGCTTCCGTAAGCCACCACTTTCGGAAGGTCCGCGGCATATTCCCGCGTCACCACAATGCCGCGTTTCAGTTTGTGATGCATGATGATGAGCGTCGTTTCCAGGCTGCTCTTTATGTCGACTTCCTGCAGCGGCGCCTGATCCATATACGAATACTCTTTGATCGCTTTGATGAGATCCGAAATGCGCGCCGTGCTGTTTTCGAGTTCGGCGGCGATGCGCTCCATTTCGAGGAGAGTGCCGAAGCGCGTCAGTTCGGGACCAAGTGAAGCGCCGGCGGCTCCCGCAAAATTTTCGAATTGCGCGTCGGTCAAATTCGCATCCGCAAGAAGCGGTGCCAATTTCCAGGCATCGGCAACGCCGCGCCCTTCCAACCAGCTTTGAATCGCTTCCTCTCGCTCTACGCGCGCAAACTCATCTTTGTATTGAGCGGGCTTCAGCGCGGAGCGAATCTCTTCTTCGCGCTGCGCCAGCCGGCCGCAATCTTCCGGACCCAGGGTCGAGCTGCGGCCGGCAACGCGCAGGCGCTCGAGGCAATCGCGCAGCGCCGCCGCCGAGCGGCGCGCCGCGGCGGACGGATTGTTCAGCTCGTGAGCGAGCCCCGCCGACAATTTTCCCAGCGCCGCCAGTTTTTCTCTTTGCTGCTCTTCCCGCGTGACGTTTCGTACGCGATCCGTCAACAATCCAACGAGGCGCTGGGAGAGCTCGGGCATGCGCTGAAAAAGTTCTGTAAACTTGCTGGCGGGAAACGCCAGCGCGCGAATCGGAAGCACCGCGCGCCCGGTCACGCCGACCACTTTCATTCTGGAGAAAGGCAAGACGCCGGTGACCTCGCCGGCGCGAACGGTGAAAACCGGGCCATCCTGCGAACCTTGCTCCCGCCGGGCCCGCATTTCTCCTTCGAACATCACCAGCATGGTGTCCGCGGGAGTATCTTCCTTGACGATAATTCCACCCACCTCCACGCGGAGCTCTTCTGATTGCGCGACAAACCATTCCAGATCGGCCTGGGGCTGGTCCACAAACGCGGGCACTTTGCGTAGATCCGCAACCAGGGCTTCGAGGCGTGCTTGTTCCGGCGTTCCGCTCATGGGCGTTGCGCTCTCCAGATCTTTTCAATCATTGGACCTTCGCCAGATACTGGTGCATGAACTGCACGACGACAGCGCCTTCCCCCACGCCGGAAGCCACGCGCTTCACGGAACCGTGGCGCACGTCACCGACGACAAAGATTCCAGGCACGTTGGTTTCGAGCAATCCGGGGTCGCGATCGAGCGTCCACGACGGCGGCCTTTTTCCGCCGCGGAGAAGGTCCGGACCGGAAAGAATGAAGCCGCGCTCATCGCGCTCAATCAAGCCGCCCATCCATTCCGTGCGCGGCTGCGCGCCGATAAAAATGAACAGGCTTGACGCGGGGAGCTTCTTTCTTTCTCCCGAAGGAGAGCACTCGACCGTAATTCCCGTGAGCCGCGATTCTCCTTCGACACCTACGACGCTGGTGCGCGGCCATAACTCGATATTCGGTGTTTTTTCGATTTGCTCGATCAAGTAGTGCGACATGGTGGCGGCGAGCGACACGCCGCGCACCAGCATCACCACCTTCTCCGCAAATTTCGAAAAGTGCATGGCCGCCTGCCCGGCGGAATTCGCGCCGCCAATGATGTACACGGTTTCGCCCTTGCAAGCCAGCGCTTCGGAGGTTCCACCACCGTAATAAACACCCGCTCCTTGCAATGGCGCAATCCCCGGAACGTCCAAGGTTCTCCACTGAACGCCCATCGCCAGCAGCAGCGCGTTGCACGAAATCTCCGAACCGTCGGCAAGCTTCAAAAACCGATACGGGCCCTCCGCGCGGAGACCCACCGCTTCCTGTGGCGAGAGGATCTCCACACCGAAGCGCCGCGCCTGCGCGACGGCACGCCGCGCCAGGTCCAGGCCAGTGAGTCCGGAAGGAAAACCGAGATAGTTCTCAATTCGAGAACTCAGTCCGGCTTGGCCGCCGGGGGCTTCGCGCTCGACGATCACGGTGCGCAAGCCTTCGCTTGCGCCGTACACCGCGGCAGCAAGCCCGGCCGGGCCCCCGCCGACGATGGCCAGATCGTAGAAATTGGTTTGTGCATGGGTGCGAAGCCCAATTTTATCGGCGACAACGGGCAGCGGCGGCTCCGGGAGGCGCGTGCCATCCGGAAAAAGGATCAGGGGAAGTTTCTCGGCTTCGGGCCCGAGTGAATCAATTAGCCCGCGCACTTCGGGATCGCTCTGCGCCAGCTCGACGTCAATCCACTGATAGGGGACCTGATTGCGCGCAAGAAATTCGCGCAGCTCATAGGAACGATTCGACCAGCGCGTGCCGAGGACGCGAATGCCCTCGTAGAGCGGGCGATACGTCGCGGTCCAATCGTGCAGCAGGTCGTCGAGAGCGGGAAAAAGTTTTTCCTCCGGTGGATCCCACGGCTTCATCAAATAGTAGTGCACGCGTGCCTCGTTGATGGCGTCGATGGCGGCGTTGGTGTCCGCATACGCGGTGAGCAGGGCGCGCTTGGCGAGCGGGTGCATCTCCATGGCTTCGCTAAGGAAATTCACGCCGTCCATTTGGGGCATGCGTTGATCGGCGAGCAACAGAGCTACGGGATTGTTGCGCGCTTTCAGTTCGCGCAGAGTGGCGAGGCCGGCGCTTCCGGAATTCGCGCGCATGATTCGATAGCGATCCGCATAGCGGCTGCGCAAGTCGCGCTCAATGGCGCGAAGGACTTCCGGGTCGTCGTCCACTGTCAATAAGACTGGTTTTGGCATATCCCTCAGATGCGGCGCACATGGTTTTCGATGCGTCTATTGAGGATGGCTGTACGCTTCAGTTTCTTTCTGTGCCGCCCTCAAGCTACAATTTCTGACGCTTCCATGTCCAGCCCTCTCGCTCAATCCATTGCGGACCTCTCGTCCGCCGATGCCTCCAAGAGACTCGCGGCCGCGGGCGAAATCTACCAATTGGGCCGGGCGGCCGCAGGATCTGCCATTTCTCGGTGGTGGGCCGAGAGCGAACTCTCCGCGCTGCTACTTGGACCCGATCCCACCATAACGGTTGGACTCGCGGTCGAACGCGATGCCTTCGGGCGCATTCGGATTGCCAATGGCACGCCCAGGCTCGCCGACGTGCCACCGGATCAGGATGCCGAGGAGTTCGAACTTCATTTCGCCGGGGGGATTTCCCTGGACATTCTCACCACGCGCGAGCCGGGCGGTTCGGGAGCGATCGCAAAGTACCTGGCGAAATTTGGAGATGGCATCCAACAGGTGGAATTTCGCTGCTCAAATGTCGACCGCGCCACGCAAATTCTGAAAGACAAATTCGGAGTTACTTCTGTTTATCCTGCCACCCGCCATGGCTCGGACGGCACGCGAGTCAATTTTTTCCTGGTCGCCTCTCCCGATGGGGGAAAGGTGCTCATCGAACTGTACGAATTGCAGTTTCGTGGATAGATGTTTGAATTCTGCGATATCAATTACTTCTGACCGATGGCTGGTTTTTTTTCATCCGCTATTTTCTTCCAAGCCCGCAAAACCTCGGCGACCGTCCAGGCTTGCGAGATGCAGCCGCGGGGCGTGAAGGGTGCATCGCCATCGAAAATTTCGCTTACTGTGCCGAGGCCGCTAGAATAAATCTGGCGGCCGAGCGGCTCGAGGAAACGCAGCGCCGCTTCGCGGTCCTGGTAGACACGGTAGTGTGCGAGCGCGAAAGGGCCGAGCAGCCAGCCCCAGACGGTGCCTTGATGATAAGCGGCGTCGCGATCGCGGGGGCTGCCGCCGTAGTGGCCGGTATATCCAGGTTCGCCCGGCGCGAGACTCCGCAGTCCATGCGAGGTTAAGAGTTGCCGCGCGCAAACGTCGACTGCCGCCTTTTGCTGCTCGGGCGCGAGCGGGCTTGCCGGCAAGGACACGGCAAAAATCTGGTTCGGCCGAAGTGCGGCATCATTTCCGATGCCCGGTGAATCGACTACGTCGAAGCAGCAATTGCGCTCCGCGTTCCAGAATTTCTGAAAACTTTTCTTTGCTTTGGCCGAGAGTCTTTCGTAAGCCTCGCTCGGTTTCGCAAGCAACCGGGCAAATCCGGCCATCGTTTCGAGCGCGTTGATCCACAACGCGTTGATCTCCACGGGCTTCCCCGCGCGCGGCGTCACCACCCAGTCGCCGATTTTCGCATCCATCCAGGTGAGTTGAACGCCGGGAGCGCCGGCATAAAGAAGCCCATCGGCCGGGTCCACATGGATGTGGTAGCGCATGCCCGCGATGTGCGCATCGATCATGCCTGCGAGAACCGGAAAAAGTTTTTGCAGCGTCACGGCATCTTGTGTCGCTTCGAAATATTGCCGGATGGATTCGAAATACCACAGCGCAGCATCGACGGCGTTGTATTCCGGCTTGCCACCAGCGTCGGGGAAATTATTGGGAAGCATCCCGCCATCCACGTACCGCAAAAAAGCGAGAAGGATTTGCCTGGCAACACCGGCGCGGCCGGTCGCGAGCGTCAACCCCGGCAAAGCAATCATCGTGTCGCGGCCCCAATCGCCGAACCAGTGATATCCGGCGATGATGCTGCGGCCGTCCGGCTCTTCGGGAAGACTGCGCTTTACGATGAATTGGTCGGCGGCGAGAATGAGCTGCCAAAGCCACGAGGGCGCTTCTTCCCTAAGCCCTTCGTTCTTCGCTTGCCAGTCCTGGAACAGTTTCACTTCGTAATTCGCGCGCTCCGCCCGGGCGGTTTCTCCGTCCAGAAAAGCATTTGCCTCCGTGGTCGCGACAAACACGACACTGCAACCGATCTCCAGTCTTGCGCGGAACAGGGCGGCAAACAGACGGTCTTCACGATCACTCAGCCCCCGCGCAGTTTCTTCCCCCAAGAAGCAGCCGAGGTACCACTCATGGCGCGGCTCGCAAGTCGCTAGACTACTCTTCAGATAAAAAGGAGTTGCGCCGTCGAATGCCAGCACCTTCACGCCACTCTCTAGCGGTGCGATATTCATGCGCCAGTCGCCGGCATGAGTCAACGAATGGAAATCGCGATAATTCACAAGCGCTTTCAGTTCCATTTCGAGGGCACTGCTTCCGCGCACGAGGGTGTACTGAATGTAAGTCGTGTTTTCGCCCTGGGGCATCCAGACTCGCTTTTCCAGAAGCGCATCGGCCAGCGCGTAGGTCCACACCGGGGTCGAGCCTGCCAGGTGAAAATCCTCAAGGAATAGAAAGCCTTGCGGATTGACGGCGCCGCTGGCCCAGCGATCGGTGGCGAGAGAGAAATCCGTTCCGGCGTAGTGGACGATTTCGTCGATGGCCGAGACAAGTTGCGTGCGGCCCACGGGCGGTTGCAAAGCAGCGACGAGCAGT
Organism: Candidatus Limnocylindria bacterium; assembly: GCA_035490055.1. Taxonomy (GTDB): domain Bacteria; phylum Acidobacteriota; class Terriglobia; order Acidiferrales; family UBA7541; genus Acidiferrum. Next base: position 19,844 of record DATHIB010000077.1, read on the forward strand.
CCGTGGTAACGACGAGTCTGGCTTCCGGCAACGGTGCCCGACGCATATCCGCCGATCCCGTTGGTCACAAGCCACTCGCGCGATTCGGCAGCGGCAAGGTCGCCACAAATTTCGCGGCCAAACTGAACTTCCGCCTGTTCCGGCACGCGCCGCTCCCTGGTCGTCGATGATTGCACCCGGCCCGGAAATCCAGACCGGCGCATTGCGAATTCACTTCTTGAGCAAAAGTTTCAGCTATCTCCGTAGACCGGGATGGCGGCGCCGTGAATGACCCTGGCATCGTCACTGCATAAAAACAGGATGACGCGCGCGATTTCTTCGGGCTTCGGCCACTTCGCAAAATCTGCTTTTGGCATGGCCTTGCGATTGGCCTCCGTGTCTATGATGCTCGGGAGAACCGTATTTGCGCGAACGCCGCTGCCCTGCAAGTCCGCGGCTAGCGAATCCAGCAGTGCCACCGCGGCGGATTTTGAAGCCGCGTAAGCAGCTGCGCCGCCGGCATGATCGACCGCCGCCTTTGCTGCCACGTTTACGATGACTCCATGGCCCTCTTTCAACATCGCTCTTACCGCGGCACGCGATAGCGCATACCCCGAGCGCAGATTCAGGGCCAGCATCTGATCGAAAACTTTCGTCTCCAATTCCCACAACTTCGTGCCGCCCGCGTAACCCCCCACGGTATTGACCATGGCATCCAACCGGCGATATTTCCCCACGATTTTCTCGATCAACTGGCGCACGGCGGCTTCATCCGTGACATCAACGGCGACTCCATCGAGCTGTGCGGTATTGACACCCGCTCGGATCTTCAAGGTATCCAGCTCTTCTTGTTTTCGATAAGTGGCGATGACCTTGGCGCCTTCCAGAAGGAATGCCAGAGTCACGGCGCGCCCCAAACCACCCGTGCCGCCTGCCACCAGAACCACTTTCCCCTCGAATTTCGCACTCATCAGCGCACCTCTCCGGCCAACATCTACTCGCCGCTTTGTTCAATTAGTTTTGCGACCAGGCCGGTCCAGCCGGTCTGATGGCTGGCGCCGAGGCCGGCGCCGTTGTCGCCATGAAAATATTCGTAGAAAAGGATGAGGTCGCGCCAGTGCGGATCGCTCTGAAAGCGCTCGGTGCCGCCAGCTACGGGCCGGCGACCGCTCGAATCGCGAAGAAAAATATGAACGAGCCGCCGGGAGATTTCCGCGGCGACCTGCCAGAGATCGGATTCGGTGCCGGAATAGGTGGGGCACTCCACTTTGAAATCTTCGCCGTAGTAGTGATGATATTTTTGCAGGGATTCGACCAGCAGATAATTAACCGGAAACCAGATCGGCCCGCGCCAGTTCGAATTCCCTCCAAAGAGGCCCGTGGAGGATTCCGCAGGCTCGTAGGCGACGCGGTTCGTATTTCCGTCCACGTGAACTTCGTAGGGATGGTCCTTGTGAAAGCGCGAAAGGGCGCGCACGCCGTAAGGCGAGAGGAATTCCGTTTCATCCAGCATGCGGCTGAGCACGCGCTTGAGCTGCTTGCGATTCACGAGGGAGAGCAGCCGGCGCACGCCGCGCGCGGAACGCTGCGTCATTTCAATGTGTTCGGGCACGTCCGGATGGTTGTCGATGAACCATTGCATGCGCCGCTTGAATCCGGGCAGGCAATCGACGATCTCTGGCTCCAGCGTTTCCACCGCGAACAGCGGAATCAGACCCACCATCGAACGGATTTTCAGGAAATGTTCCTCGCCATTGGGGAGCTTCAGGACGTCGTAGTAAAACCCATCTTCGTCATCCCATAGCGACCGGCCGCCACTGCCGAAATCGTTCATGGCCCGCGCGATGTAAACAAAGTGCTCGAAGAACTTGCTGGCTACGTCCTCGTACGCAGGATCTTCCTTTGCCAATTCCAGCGCAATTGCCAGCATGTTCAAGCAATACATGCCCATCCAGCTCGTGCCATCAGATTGCTCGAGGTGGCCTCCGGTGGGCAGGGGCGCCGAACGGTCAAAGACACCGATGTTATCGAGCCCGAGAAACCCGCCTTGAAAGATATTCGCACCGTCCGGATCTTTGCGGTTCACCCACCAGGTGAAGTTCAGCAGCAGCTTATGAAACACTCTTTCCAGGAATCCGCGATCGGCGACGCCGCGCACGCGCCGCTCGATTTTGTAGACGCGCCAAGCGGCCCAGGCATGAACGGGAGGATTCACATCGCCGAAGGCCCACTCGTAGGCGGGTAATTGACCGTTCGGGTGCATGTACCATTCGCGCAGCAACAGGATAAGCTGTTCTTTCGCGAAATCCGGGTCAACCAGCGCCAGTGGAATGCAGTGAAACGCCAGGTCCCATGCCGCGTACCATGGATACTCCCACTTGTCTGGCATCGAGATGACGTCCTCATTATAAAGGTGCGTCCATTCCTTGTTGCGGCCGTTCCAGCGCTCCGGCGGTGGCGGGGGGCCCGCGGGATCGCCCTCCAGCCACGTTTGTACGTCGAAATGATAAAACTGCTTCGACCACAGCATCCCCGCAAACGACTGCCGCATGATGGCTTGGGCATCGTCGGAGAGCTCTTTAGGGATTCTTGTAGCGTAAAACTCTTCGGCTTCTTTTTGGCGCGTCACGAACAAGCCGTCGAATCCAGCGCCAAAATCGTTGGTGCCGGGAACGCCTTCGGCGCGCTCGGCTTCACCGGGCGAAACTACTCCGCCCACCTTACCCGCGCCAATCTCCATCCCGCCGAGAGGTTGGATGTCGGTTAGTCTCAGCCGGAGCGTGACGGACTGACCGGGATTAAGTTCAAGCGGGTAATACGGGGCTACCTTCGTACCCAGTTGTTCAGGATTGACCGCCGCCTTGTTGCCTTGAATCACATATTCGTGGAATGCGTCTTTGACATAGGGTGAGCGATTTCTTCCGCCGAAGAGACGCGCGCTGTTGGTTTCGTTTTCCGTGAACAACAATTCGGGCGTCCCCGCCGACAGCAGCCAGCGCTTCCCGTATTGCCAGTGCTGCAATTCGACGCACGCGCTTCCAGGCGCGCCAGTTGCTTTTCGCGCCACCGGTCGCCGCAGATCCTTGCCCCAAGACCACGTGTTTCGAAACCAGAGTTGCGGAAGGATGTGCAACGTGGCGGCTTCCGGCCCGCGATTCACCGCCGTGATTCGAATGAGTATGTCTTCGACGTCCGCTTTCGCGTACTCCACGAAAATATCAAAGTAGCGATTGCCGGAAAATGCTCCGGTATCGAACAATTCGAATTCCGGCGCCGCGCGCGCGCTCCGGCGATTTTCTTCCACGAGAGTTTCATAGGGAAATTCGGACTGCGGATATTTGTAAAGCATGCGCATATAGCTGTGCGTGGGAGTTGAATCGAGGTAGAAGTAATATTCTTTCACGTCCTCGCCATGATTGCCTTGATTCCCGGTCAGGCCAAAAAGGCGCTCTTTCAAGATGGGATCGCGCCCGTTCCATAGCGCCAGCCCAAAGCAGATCATTTGGTGACGATCGCTGATGCCACCGATGCCGTCTTCCCCCCAGCGATACGCGCGGGAGCGCGCGTGCTCATGCGGAAAAAATTCCCAGGCCGTGCCCCCGGGGCTGTAATCCTCGCGGACCGTTCCCCACTGCCGTTCGGAAAGATACGGCCCCCAGCGCTTCCAGTGTTTCTTTCGAATGCGCGCTTCCTCGAGCCGGCGGTCTTCCGTGGTCTGGATTCGTGGCATGCTTGGATGGTCCTCCGCCGAAAGTTTCAGGCTATGGTCGCACTTTCCCCCGGAAAACAGCAGGGTTGACGCCTGAGCGCGTGTCTGTTCTGGCAAGTCCTGCGGGCGTCAGACTGGTCTCATGCATCGGATGCAGGAGACCCCATTTTGGGTCAGAGTTTCTTAGAAGAGTGCTGCCGACGAGGCCTTTGCTGATGCCGGGGTGAAATCGCGGGGCCAAGCTATTCGTTGTAATCTAGGGGACCTCCGAAGCAGCAATTCGATGGAGGGCAGTTTTGAGGAGATTAGGCATGATCGAGTCCAGCGGCTTCCCCACCACAGGCCGGCGTCGAGCGCTGCGCCTTGTCAGAGCTCTTTCGGGCAGCGCGTTATTTCTGCTTTTCCATTCTCCGGCTGCACACGCGCAATCCCCGGATCATTCCAGCGATGAACTTCACAAGCTCAACCAATCGGTCAATGCGCTCATCAAGAAAGTGTCGCCCAGCGTGGTGCAGATCCTGGTGACCGGCTATGGCCCGCTTGAAGAAGGTGAGCGAGGAAACACCAACGCGATCATCGGCAGGCAACGGGCGATCGGCTCGGGATTTGTGATCGATCCGAGCGGGTACATTGTGACGAACGCGCACGTGGTGAACGGCGCGCAAAAGGTACAGGTTGTCGTGCCATCTGCAGAGGCGGATGGCTCGCTGGAAGCCGCGCTGTCGACTCGAACGACAGTCATACCAGCGCGCATTGTTGGAGTGTCCCGCGAGATCGATCTCGCGGTGATCAAAGTTGACGCAGGAAAACTTCCCGCGCTGGCGCTGGGAGTGTACCGAAAACTGGGCCAGGGGGAAATCGTTTTTGCTTTCGGGAGTCCGGGAGGATTGCGCAATACGGTCACGATGGGGGTGGTTTCAGCGGTGGCGCGCCAAACGGAACCGGATTCGCCAATGATCTACATCCAGACGGATGCGCCGATCAATCCGGGGAATTCGGGTGGTCCGCTGGTGAATGTGAATGGAGAAGTGGTGGGAGTTAATACTTTTATTCTGTCGCAGTCGGGCGGAAACGAAGGGCTGGGATTCGCGATCCCCAGCAATGTGGTGAACGTCGCTTATCGGCAGTTGCGGAAGTTCGGCCACTTGCACCGCGCTGAAATTGGGATCGGAATCCAAACGATTACGTCAAGCATGGCGGCGGCACTGAGCCTCCCGCGAACGTACGGCGTGGTCGTGTCCGATGTTCTGCCGGGCAGCGCGGCCGAAGCGGCGGGCGTGCAGATCGGAGACGTTTTGGCCGCCGTGGATGGAAAGTCCGCGGAGAATCTGCCGCTAGTGGCATTTCATTTCTATTTGCTGGAGACGGGAGACAAAGTCCATCTGGACATCTTTCGCGGAAAAGACCGGCTGGTTTTCGACGTCCCGGTGATGGAGCCGCCGCGCGATATGGATCAGATCACCGCGCTGGCCGACCCGGAGAGAAATCTTGTGCCGATGCTGGGAATTCTCGGGGTGGAAATTGATAAGAAAATTGCCTCGATGGCGTCGGATTTGCGCGACCCGTTTGGGATTATCGTTGCCGCGCGCTCGGCGGGCGCCAGCGTGGAAGTGCCGCTGAACGCTGGAGACGTGATTCGCACGCTGAATGGCCAGCCCATGACTACGCTGGACCGTCTGCGTAGCACGCTCAAGGCTCTGCCGCCGGGAGCTCCGGTCGCTCTGCAGATCCAGCGCGACCAGAAGCTGCTGTTTATTTCCTTCACGCTCGATCAACCGTGACGGGCGGCAGAGGGAATGGAACCGTTGACGGTTGACAGTCCCGAGCCGCTTGTTAAGTGTTTTATAGGGAATGGTCGAAATTGAGGATTGAGTGGTTGCGGAGACGGCGTGAACGGCTCGGGCGGATGCGCGGCGAACAAGAAAAAACAAAGTCAACACCCACACCCTTAAAAAACCGAAGGGTGCGGCGCCCAGGTCGTAGGCCAGCGTGCTCAGGCGGTGCCCCAGCTCGTTCGACCGGAATCGATAACAGCTCAGCCACGTCATTTCCTATTCATCTTCTTGATCGCGTGCTTGCCTTTTTGATTCGCTGCTACGCTCGGCACCGCTTGTTGTAAAGATGTTGTAAAGACGCACCATGACGCCGCTTTTGTTTGCGGCAAAGCAAAAACATTCTGCGTTAAGCATTGTAAGTTTCGTCGGGGCCCCTGCGGGCTGCTCGACCGTCTCGTCGAAGTGTTGCGATAGCTTTTGCGGAATTACTGGGAAGGCAAATGAAACGACCAAACAAAACTCTCCAGCTGTGCGTCGGGGGCGTCCTGTTCTTCCTTTCAGGATTGATGGTCGCTCCCCAAGCGGTATTCGGCGGGCAGCAGCCTCAAGAGGCCCCCAGTTCTGCCACTGCGTCAAATCAGGACAAGCCAGCCGACGCGACGGCCGATGCCTCCGCATCTGCGGAGTCAGAAACCTGCCAAACTTGTCACAAGGATATCACCACGAGCTTTGAGAAATCGCCGCACTGGAAGACCATGAATGACACGCGCGGCGGGCATTCGAAACAAGGTTGCGAGGCATGCCACGGTCCCGGCGGAGATCACGCAGATGATCCCAGCAAGCCCGTGTTCGATTTTAAGACGGCAAAATCAGAAACCATTACGGACCGTTGCCTCACCTGCCACGCCTCGGGATCGGAGCACATGAGTGCTTCGAATTCATTCCACCGGCAAAATGACGTTAGCTGCACCTCCTGCCACTCGATGCACCATGCGAAGACCAGGGAGCACATGCTGGTCAAGGCTGAGCCCGAGCTTTGCTATTCCTGCCACTTGCAACAGCGAGCTCAGTTCAATATGCCGTTTCGCCATCGCGTAAACGAGGGGCTGATCCAGTGCACCGATTGCCACAACCAACACGGAACGGGCGGTGTCCTCGAAGGGGACCATCTGGTCCGGCAAGTGCGGACCTCAGCCTCCGGAGACATGGTTTGCTTTAAGTGCCACGGGGACAAGCAGGGACCCTTCGTGTTTGAGCACGCGGCCGTGAGGTTAGAGGGATGCGGCTCATGCCACATCGCACACGGGGGGGCAAATGCGCACATGCTGAAGTACAGCAACGTGAACCTCCTGTGTTTGCAATGCCACACCAATTCCCCTGGCATTCACGCGACGGTGATGGATGCGAATCAATCTCACTATGAACAAGCGTGTGTGAATTGCCACGTGAAAATCCACGGATCGAACTTCAATGGTTTGCTGGATAGATGAGCTTGATGGAGACGCATTTTGCGGTGGAGAAGAAATCGTGAGTAACACCAAAGCCTGGCGGAAAGTGCAATTCACATACGGTAGGGAGAATACCCATGAATAGTCGTGCGGGAATCAGACCGTTCGGTCTGCTGTTGGCGGCCGCTTTGTTTCTTTTCTCCCCTCTTTCCCGGGCGCAGGATGATCCCGATGAAGGAGCCAAGGGCGTTGAAACCGGCAATTATAATACCGAGCAGAGCGCGGAGACAGGCTATCGGGCGACGTGGATTGACGGAAACCAAGGTAATTATGGAACTTTCGTAAATCTCAATTCCGGGCTGCGATTGTTCGATTACACCCTCAGTTCGCGGTCGCTCAACCACCATGGAACTCTCTTCGATGGCCTTTACTTCAGCAACTTCGGTTACGGCGGCGATCCGAACAACGTCTCGCGCCTGCGGATCGATAAGAACGAGTGGTACGACCTGCAGGTGATGTTCCGCCGCGACCAGAATTTCTGGAATTACAACCTTTTCTTGAATCCATTCAACCCGACGGTCATACCTCCAACAAATCCCGCAACGAATCCTTCGTTCGCCGTCACCTCTTCGCCACATGCCCTTACCCGCATTAAGCGCATGCAAGATTACAATTTGACACTCCTCCCTCAATCACGCTTGCGATTCCGGCTGGGTTATTCGCACAATGTGGACGTAGGGCCTGCATTTAGCACATTCAACGGCCCGGCCGCCCGTTATCTGCTCTCTGAAAACTACCGGATAACGATGAATGGATACCGGTTGGGGATGGACTTCCGGTTTCTCCCAAAGACCACGATTTCTTACGACCAGATTCTTGAGTATGACAAGGATGACACCACCGATGCACTCGCATTCCACAACGTATTGCCGACGGCCCCAGGTACGGTAGCGGGACCAGTTGACTATGGAATCGAGTGGTTTTATCCCCCGCAAGGAGGAACCCGCCCGTGTACGCCGGTGTTCCTTCCGAGCGGTTTCGCCAACCCGGATTGCCGGGTCTTCCTTGGCTATTCGCGGTATAACAATCCGCGAAATTTCATGCCTACCGAGCGGCTCAGCTTGCAATCCAGGTCCATCAAGAATCTGGAGATGTCCGGGTCGGCAAGCTACAGCACAGCAGACAACGTCATCAATACATTCAATGAAAACATCAATGAATGGACCGCCAGCGCAGCGGTAAAAACTCGCGGCATTCTCAATGCTGGTCCGGCGGAATCCAAGATGGTTGCCGTGCACGCGAATTGGTCTGGAGTCTATTCACTGACCGGCAAAATGAGGATTATTAACCTGATCCGTTATGACAACTGGCGGAATCCTGGATTGTCTGATCTGCGGAGCGCAACTCTGTTCGCCACCCAACCACAAGTGCCAGGCCAGATTGGCATTCAACTGCCGCAGGCGCAATTTTCGCCTTTCGTCCCCGGCGCGCCGGCGTTTCTAAGCATCTGCCCGGGACCGAATTATAATGCAGCGACCTGCCCACAGCATACCGCGGCAGCTCTCCCTGACTTCGCGCGCACATTGATATCGACCTATCTCGGCCAAAAGATGTTATCGAACACCGTCCAGCTTCAGGCCGATATCACCAAGCGAATCAGCGGTCGAATCGGATACATGTATGAAGACCGCGTGATAACCGATACTGGATATTTTGGAGGGACGGTGGATTATTACGAAGCCACCAACCATATCCCCCCCTACGCGAACGCAACTTATTATCCGGGCGGAGCGGCGGGGACGGCCGCGAACTATTTCCTGGCAGCTCGCGGATTATGCGCAATTCCATCCGGATCGAGCACGCTACCCGCTGGCTGCACCTTGAATGCGGACAGCACGATTTCGTATGCCAACCCTGCCCCCACCAGCCCGGCTCGCGTGGACCTGCCCATCGCCGAGCACGTGGTCCTCGCGGGGCTTACGCTGCGCCCGATAGATTCCCTGCGAATCAGTACTGATTTGCAATTTGGATATAACAACCGGGCCTATACGCAAATTTTCCCGCGGCAATTCCAAAGCTATAAGATCCACGCCACCTATAAACCGAAGCTTTGGGCGACCATCGACGGAGCGATCGACATTCGCAAAAATCGCGACAACGTCAGTAACATCAATGCTCTCGAGCATGGGCGGACGTACAGTTTCGGGACTACGCTCGTGCCGAATTCCAATTTCGCGTTCTCTCTCGGATACAACTACACAGACCTCTACATGCAGTCCTATATTTGCATGAGAGATACCGGATTTGGCATCGCGCCCTACGCACCTTGCCCTTTTTTCAGCGGAACCAAGGCGATAACTTTGGGTGCGATGTCGTTTTATAGCAACAAGCAGCACTTCGCCTATGCCGACGTCATGTGGAAGCCTGTTAATCGAGTCACCGCCAGCCTGGGTTATTCCGGAACCTTTACCGGAGGCGACACGCTGTTTCTGAATCCGCGAATACTGGGCGGCACCCTGGCCTTCAATTATCAGAAACCCTTCGCGGCCCTCACGATCGATCTGTTCAAAGGTCTGAGCTACAAGACCACGTGGAACTATTACGGATACAATCTCAGGACACCCGCGGATGTGCCGGGGCTTCAGCCAATCGGGTCAGAAGGCTTCAACGGCAGTAGTGCCACGTTCGCAGCTCGCTATACATTTTGAAATATCAAGGATCGCTCCTGATGGGAATAAGCTCGAGAAATGATGAAGGCTCATAAGGGAGAGATTCGATAAGGAATTGGTTCGCATATGTCAGCGTGAGGTTTCTTGTTAGCCTCACCCTCTGGCGGAGCTGGGATTAGGCTGGAGGGCAGTACAACTTCCGGTAGGCGGTCAACGACCGTGATGATTGGAGAATCCTCGTGAAGAAGGCGATGGGAAAGATTGCTAGAAAGTCAGTTCTCTGCCTGGCGCTTGTCGTCGGTTTCGTTTCCGCCACGCGCGCCGAGAGCAATGCAGAGAAACTCTATAAGGCCAAGTGTATGGGGTGCCATGCGGCCGACGGGAGCGCGAGCACCAAAGCGGGTAAGAATACAGGCGCCCACGACTTCCGTTTACCCGATGTAGCGAAAGAAACCGACGCCACATTGATCGAGATCGTAACGAAGGGCAAGAAAAAGATGCCTAAATTCGAAGAGAAGCTGAAGGCCAAAGAAATTAAGGAGCTTGTTGAGTACGTTCGGGGCTTCTCCAAGAAGTCCTAAAATAATGCTTTCGCTAGATAACACGGTAGTAAGACGCAAGGACAAAAGGAGTCCAGCGGGCACGCTTAGGTGCAGGTAGGGAGCAATGATGAATCATCGGGAAGAAATGTGTATCGGCAAGACTGCTGATATTTCTTATCAAGGTTGTGACGGAGACCGGATAACCACTTCGAGCCGCCGATCGTTTCTCGGACTCTTACTTGGCGCAGGTGCTGCAGGCCTTGGTGCGCTCCTCTCTGTGCCGCTCTTTCGTTTCCTGCTTCATCCCCTGCTAACCGCTACGAGTTCATCGTCGTGGAAGGAAGTCGGCAGTGTCGAGGATCTCGCTTCCGTTACCTCACCAGTCAAGAAGCTCGTAAAGATTGAGCAGCGAGATGGCTGGCGCAAGATCGTCTCGGAAAAGGCCTTGTACGTGTGTAAGGATGCGACCGGCCGGCTCTGTGCGTTTTCCTCAGTTTGTCCGCATCTAGGATGCTCGATCGCCTGGCATGATGAGAAAAGTAATTTCCTGTGTCCTTGCCACAACGGACAATTCACAGCAGACGGCAAGCTCTTGGGAGGGCCACCACCAAGAGGAATGGATCAACTGGAAATCAAGATCGAGGATGGCCTGCTGATGGTGCATTACCAGAATTTTCGGCAGCTCGTTCGGCATAAAGAAGTTATCGCCTGACCGGTAGGTGACAAGTGGCAGAGAATAGTTACGTATTTGGAAGGGAGCGTCGCTTAGCCCCTCCGCCATCAGAACAGGGAACACTCCATCGCTGGATTGATTACCGGAAGCACGTCGACTCGTTTCTCCGTGCGGTACTCGATGAAGCGATCCCCGGAGGCGCCAGTCTGGCCTACGTGTTTGGATCAGGATTGCTGTATCTCTTGCTGTCGCAGGTTATCACCGGTATGTTTCTGGTGCTTTACTACGTTCCTTCCGCTGACCATGCACATACGACTGTCGCGTACATCACCAAAGAAGTGACATCGGGTTCCTTCATCCGCAGCATTCATGCTTATGGTTCAAGCGCGATTGTCATCGTCTTGCTCCTGCACGTCACTCAAACTTTTCTCTTCGGATCGTACAAGGGACGGCGAAAACTACTCTGGCTCGCTGGATGCGCGTTATTTGCCTTGATGCTGGGGATGTCGTTCACCGGTTATCTGCTGCCGTGGGACCAGAAGGCCTACTTTGCCACAACCGTGGGCACGAATATCCTGACTTATATTCCATTCGTGGGGAACTCACTTAAGAGTTTGCTACGCGGCGGGACGGAGATGGGCACATTGACACTCTCCCGTTTTTTCGTCCTCCACGTGTTCCTGATTCCGGCTTTCATCTTCGCCTTTGTCGCCATCCACGTTTTCATGTTCCGCAAAGCTGGACCTGCAGGGCCAGTTCAAGGAGAGCCCGAAACGCTGAAACAATCGACGGAGCCGTTTTACCCGAAACAGGTTCTCTACGATTTGATCTTTGCTGTCCTCATTATCGCCGGTCTGGGCCTGCTGGCCCATTACGCCCCTGTGGAGCTTGGCCCGAAGGCCAACCCCGCTGACACCCAATATGTGCCGCGTCCGGAGTGGTATTACATCCCCGTTTTTCAGTGGCTGAAGTACTGGGAGAGCGGCCTTGCCGTCCTAGGTATTTTGGTGATCCCGGCGTTTGTTGCCCTTCTCTTCGTGGCACTGCCGTTTCTCGATCGACGGCCGGAGCGCCGGCCGTGGAAGCGCCCGGTCTCAGTATCGATTTACGGCTTCGTCTTCATTGCGCTGGGCGCCCTGGGCGCTATCAGTCATCGCCATGATTTGCGCGATCCGAGCATAGCGCCTCAACTCAGAAAGCAGCGCGCGGACGTCGAGACCTTCATGAAAAAACCGTTCGAACCCGAGTTGGCGGGACCTTCGCTCATTGCTGCCACCGTGGCGCTCACGAACCCGGTTGCAGGTAAAGGAAAGAAAGTGTTCGACCAAGAAGGTTGTGCCGAGTGTCACGGCGAAGATTTGACGGGAACGTCGGCGGCACCAACATTGATTGGAGTGGGAGATAAGCGCGACAGCGCAAAGCTGGAGAGCATTTTGAAGCAGCCCACAGATGCAATGACAGACGGCGGAATGACGCCCGTGGAGTTAAACGAGGAAGACCTTAAGAATTTGATCGCATTCCTTAAGGCTCTTAAGTGATTCGCGGGCAAACGGCATAAAGCGCCCGGCATTGTCGGATTCCCCCTTTTGGTCAAACCCAGGGCGAGCAGCTCGCCGCTCGAGTTGAAGCTCTCGATCAAACGACGTGTGGGGCACCCGAATTCATCTCCGCACTTTACGTCCAGGCCACCCGGGACAGGTTCCTCGCGCCCCTACAAAGAGAAAGCGGGCCGGGATTGTTACTGGGTTGGAGACGGCGGCGCGGACGCCGGAGCGGGCGGCTTGGTGAAAGAGCGGAGGAGGGTGATCTTGGTGCCGGCGTCTTCTGTGGCGAGGGAGACGGCGCGAACCTGGTCGCCGCGTTCGCCGACAAAGGCGATGTCATCATCGGAAATTTGGGAGTCACGGAGGGCTGGGGGCAGCTTCTTAGGGCCGCTGTCCTGGCGCGCGAATTCCGGGCTCAAGTGCTCGAGATACCAGTTGGCGACGAACTCGCGGGACGCGTTCGAGTGGTAAGTGCTGGCCATGACCTGGGGCCGATCGTCATCGAGAGGGACGTGCGCGTCCGCCGAGCCGCGAAGCACCAACGCCGCGGCCGGATAAACGGGCAGGCCGGGGCCGACTTCCCTGGCCTTTTCAACGCGGAATTCGCCGAGCGGAGTGCGCACGGTGGTTTTGTCACTGCCGGCGCGGAGTCCGAGCGCATTGATCACGCGCGAGGTCATCAGCAAGGCGCCGCCAAGAAGAATAGAGAAGCCGCACGTCATGGCGATCATCATGAAGAGAAGCGATTTGGAAGAAGAAGCTCCATCGGAAGCTGAACTGGACTTTGCCATAGCGTGTTTCTCTCCCCTCAGTACACGACCAAACGGTGACCATCAACTCGGCAATAGGGCTACAAAAACTGGACCCGGCATATCGAAACTCGGTTCGCCGTACTTTACCCGCTCACCCCAACTCTTCCTCTTCGCGCCGAAAGAACGCCGCCCCAGGGACGCGCCGTGTGCCACCGCCGACTGCGACTTACTGGGTTGGCAGAAGAAGCTGCGTGAACCCTGTGGTGTTGACGTCGCGGAACATCGGCGTCCGCGGCGGCAAGAGCGTAGGATCCAGGAAGTTCACATCGAACTTGTAGCCGCGGGTAGGCGGGCTGTAGTTGTTTCCCCCGGAATTGAACAGCCCGGTTGCCTGGCGGCTATAGAACAGGCTAACGATGGAGCCCTCATAGTTCAGCGTTCCATTCCAACGTTCGAGAAAGCGCAGGAAATTGTGGACACCGCCGTCGGTACCGAAGTCCTGGCTGCCATCGATCGCCGCGTTATCCCAAGCGGGGATCTGGAACGAAACTTGCTTGCCGGCGACGACGGCCGTTCGGACGTAGGTCGTTGTCCCGGTGCGATTGAAGAGACTATTGAACGGGGAGGCGAAGGAATTGACGTCGTTCCAGTTGACCGAGAGAATCGTGACGGCATCGGCGGCTACGGACGTGGCCACGCTGGGGTTCGTAAAGCCGCCACCGGCGGAGTTCGCGTTGTAGTCGCCCTGAATGTACATGGGGTTTTCCGTGGTGATGGTCAGACCGCAAGAAACAGTGCCTGGGCACACAGGCAAGGTAATGAGGCTGCCATTCACGAGCTTGACGGCCCGGCGGAACAGGGCGTTTGTATTTTCGCGGCCGTCGTTGTTCTGCTTCAGGAAGGATCTAGGCCATGGGCTGATGCCGCCTGACCCGCCGGTGAGGCAGAGCGCATCGGCTTGCACGGCGGCGTTGGGCAAATTCGAGAAGAGAGTACTTGCGGTGATGACACCAATGCTGTTCACGAGACCGTTTGGAAATGTATTTTCACCGTAGATAGCAAGGACACCAGAGCCGGCGGGATCCTCGGCCGATGGTCCCCCGGTAGCCGGGGCAGGCTCGATCTTGTTATCCGGGCAGCCCTTGGGGTCGCCTGAATTGACTAGGTCAAAGTAGCCATACTCCCCGGTTTCGCGCGTGGAGGGCGAGAGGGGGGGCCACGAGCCGACCGCCGTCCCTGCAGGGAGATAGTTGCCGCGGCGGTCGGAGACATAGACCACGAAGTTATTTGGTGCGACCGCGGGATCCTGGGTGTTGGGACCGGAAGTACCGATGGTTCCACTGAACCACTTGGCGAGGTTCTTAACGTCGAGTTCGATGTAGTTCATGATGCCGCCCAGCGTAACCTGGTTGTTGAGGGCGGGCGCGGGCTGGCGATTGTACCCTTCGCGTGTGTCATAGAGGGCGTTCGGCCAATAATCCGAAGGGTTCTGTGGGGCGAGCGTTGCGGTGACGCCGCAGGGCCCGGTAGCGCTAGCGTAATTCGACGGATTATCGCGAACCCGCTCAAGGCGAATCACAGCGTTGGGGTGAGGGTCGAGACAGGCGGAAGGAGCGATTTGCGCGCCGGGCAGTCCGGGCAACTGGGGAGGTGTCAACGACACGGGATTCAGGTTTCGCCCAGCGTAGCCGAGGCTCAAAATTTCTTTGGTCACGTCGGTGTAGCTGCCACAGGGACTGCCGTAGGAAGTCTGGGCATCAATTTTGATGAAGCCCGTGATGATAGGTGTGTTAATAGGCTGCCAATAGCCGTCATTGGAATTATAACCCGCCGCCACCGTAGCGCCGGCGGCGCCAGAGGCCGCCAGAGGCAATAAAGTTGTGCCAGCAGCAGTCATGGCCGTTTTCAGGGCCGTGGCACTCGCCGGCCAAATCGCGACGGGCACCGCGAGGTCCGCCAGGTTGAAGGGGGCGCCGGAGCTAACGCAGTCCAGACCGGTGATGTCCGACGCGTTGTCGGAAAGCAGAACTCGCAAGCTGGCTTGGGAAAAATAACGCTCGCCGAGCACGCCGGGATTTGCGCCCTGTTCGCCGGCCACGGGGCGGCGGATCATGTCAACGGGCTTGGAATTGCCGTTGCCAAGGAGCACGATCGTCAAGTCCAGTGGCTTCACGCCGCTACGGAGGTTGCCATTAAAAGAATCCGAGATGGACCCCCAGCTGGAGTTTACTCCTGAACCCAAGCATGAATTTAGGCTTCCCTGGCGGAATCCAAGCGCCTGGAGCGAACCACCATTGGTGATCTCAACGCTGCCGGGATGACGACCGGTGGCGGATTCGGGGTTCGAATTCGAGAGACAGTCGCGGAGGATAGCCTTGCTGGCCGTGACAGGGCTCCTCAGCCACAATTGGATGGTTGGCGGATACGATTGCGTGGGTGTTGCGCCCGCGGGTCCGCCGCTGTCGAGGAAAAGATTGCCGTTGGTGTGCACACGGCCGCCGAAGTCAAAATTGGGACCCGGGAAGAAACTCAGGTCAGTGTCTGAGAAAATGCCGAACTGGAAGAGCGGAATTCCGACAGTCTGGGTAGTCCGCACCAGTTTAGCTTCGCCACCGGTTGCCGTGCGGGCCGCGACAGTCAGCGTATAGGTCGTCTCCAGAGCACTCATTCCTTGAAACGCACTGGAGCCCGATCTGATCTGGGCGAACTGAGACAGGGGATTGCCGTTGCCGTCCTTGGGGTAGGCAATCGAATAGGTGCTATTGCCCAGTACATCGACGTAGGAAACTCCAGTGCTGGAAGGAAGAACCGGGGGCCTGGTTGCCAGGTCATCAACCTGTTTTGCGGCTGGGGCATAGGTGGTGGCGAAGAGCGAGCCCAGGTCCGCGGTCAGCTTTTCCATGCCCGATTCCGCGCCATAGAAAGCCCTGCTCTGTTCGTTGTTCATTCCAGAGAGTCTTTGCCCTTCCGTGACCAGGAGCATGAAGCCCACCACCATGGCGGACATCAGCAGGAGCAGAAGGAGTGTGGTGATGAGCGCAATGCCTGATTGTTTTCGCATGGTTGTTTTCACCGGTCTCATCGGGAAGCTCCTCATCACTGATAGTTATTGAAATAGGCCATGCTGCGGAGCGCGACTTGGGTGGCCAGATTGGTGCGAATATATTTGCCAGTGGCTGCCGCCATGGTCGCGGAACGCGCGCCCAGGTAAACGTTGACGGAGCGAATCTGGTTTTCGTTGTCGCCCCTGGGAGCTGGAACGGCCGGAACGAAGAATTGGTTCACCGAGGGCGGCGTGGCGCTATCCGCAAAATTGTAAGAGAACTGGAGATTCTCGAGGGTCTCAGCGACCGGCTGCGGGGTATTGAAATTCACCGCACGCATGAGCATGGGATGCTTGGGATCGGCGGTGGAGTCCAGAAAGTAGGTGATCATCCAGACGCGGGTACAGGAGGTGGCAGGATAGTTGCCATTAGGTACTGCTGGCAATCCTGGGTCCTGAAGGCTCAAAATCGTTCCGGAAGTTTCCGATGTCGTGCGCCCGTTGAGGTTGAAGGCATCGCCAGCGTCAAATTTTACGATTTGGCCAGCGACCGAGCTGACGGTCTGCAGGATGCCATTGGGATTGTGAGCGTTGTACAGCATGAGCAGGTCGCCGGGGTTGACGGGAATGCCAGCCGCGCCCAGAGTCACGCAGCCTAGAGATGAACCAAAGTCGATTTGGGTTCCATCCGGCGCGATTTTTCCCGTCGGACAGGCCGCGCCATTGATAGGCTTCTGATCAAGCGCGAGCGTGTTGTCGGCATACAGGATGGTGATGATGTCAGATGCCGGACCAGAAGTCCCGTCGGGGCTCGTGACCGTAGGACCCAAACCGTTGCCGGGCTCGATGGCCGGGAGGATTACGTTGCATCCCAGGTTGGCGGAGTTGGGGCCATCGAAGGTCAGGTTCAATACCGCGGGAGGACGATTAACCCGCCTGGCCTTGCTGTTGCAACCGGAGGCGGTGCTGTTTGGGATGGTAATGCCGCCAGTGGGAATACCGGTTCCCGTTTGAATGAGATCCTGGACGATCAGATTGAGTCCCGCGCGCATGTTGTCGCTCATGTCCGAAGCCTGCGTGACATTGGTGTTGGCCTTGGTGGAATCGCGAAACAACACGAAGGCTGCCGCGAGCGCGATCATCGTGACGGCCATTCCTATCAGTAATTCCACAAACGTGAAACCGGACCTCTTCTTCATGAGCTGCTCCTCAATCCACGGTCACGAGAATCGCGCGATAAAGCTGACAAGGGTGTACTGCCGCGACATGGAACCGACGGTGTACGTTAGGGTGATGGTGATCTGCCGAAGACCCGATTCGCCAGTAACGTCCGCAATGGCGATAGTGCGGGTCATGTTCCTCAGAGACATCACCACGTCATCCGAAGTCCCTAGAATCTTGTCGAGGCCGGGGTCCAGGATCACCACATCTGGGTTGGACTTGTCGTCATCCAAAGTGCCGTAAAGCCCATCGGGGCCAGCGGCGAGAAGCGGTTGCGGCTCAACGAGAAATACACCGTCATTCCCTGCGCCCAATCCGCTTACATTGCGAATGTTTGTCCAGAGGAGCAAGTGGGAGTCGCGCGCCGCGAAAATGGTCTCCACAGCTTCCTCGGCCTTCTTTTCGGCGATGTAATCCATCTGGGTCATGTTCGCCACCTGGATGCCCTGGGCGTAGACCGCGGCGAGGGACAGGATACCGAAGGACAGAATCACGATGGCAATCATCGCTTCGAGCAGCGTGAAGCCCGACTCTAGATTGCTGCGCCGTCTAGTTCGCGACATGGGCATCCCCCTATTCCTGCCACTGGGTCCCATCCCAGTGGTATTCACGCACGCGCCCTGTGGCGCCAAGGACGGAGATGGCGCGGGCCGTTGAGGGCTTGCCTGGAATGCCCAAGAAGACCGTGCCGTTTACCAGCGTGTTTCCACCATCAATGAAAGCACCCGTTGTCGAGAATTTCATGATCGGTGGGCCGCCGGAGAGTCCGCCAAAGTAAATTGGGGCGGTGTTTCCAAAATTATAGGGTGCGGGAATATCCGTAACGGGGGAGCCGAAGACCGTATACTGAGCCCCACCTTCGAAAGATACGGTGGTCGGTGGAGGCGCCGTGCCGAGGAGCCAGATCTCTGTGACGGTGAGCTGGTTCGTTCCCACAAATTGCACCTGGACCTCGCGGCGATGGGAGATGGCCCGCTCGCGCGCCGAACGCAACTGGTAGAGCAACTGGTCCATGGCCGAGTTGGCCTTGTAATTCGGCAGGACGGTGCTGTAGTTGAGCATGGTCATCCCCAGAATGATGGAAATGACGGCAACGGCGACGAGGATCTCCATCAGGGAGAAGCCTCGTTGCCAGTGGTTCGGGTACGGTCTCATTCGCTAGCTCCATCGAAACTGCTGGGTCGAGCCCAACCTGGGGCACTCATAGAGAAGCACGTGCGGCTCCAACTGATTCTTGCAGGTAAGTTATTTAGATTTAAAGGATTAGGCGGCTGGCGCTTAGGTTGCACGTACTAAAGTACTGTAACGAAAGGTTACAAATTGCGCCCCAATGGTACTAGTCTTAGTGCCTGCAAAAGTAAATGATAATTATGAATATAACAGAGCAGTGTCAGCGCACAATCCCGACAATTGCTTGATGCAATTGGCTGGTCCTTGCACCACAAAACGGCGGTGATAGAGCAACAACGCACGCAGGCCGGCAAGCTCCTCGCCCCCGCCGGCTCTTCCCGGGCCACCGTGCAGACAACTGGGTACCACATTGCCGTGCCCAGTGTGTTGATTGCCAACCGTCGAATCCACGACCAACAATCTTCCATGAAGGTCGCCAATACCAAGGACCGTGTCGCGGGTGAAATTCACATCGTTTGAAAAGACAGAGGCGACGAGGGAACCTAATCCGCGGCGGGTGATGGCGATGAGATCCTCGAGGTCGTCATAACCCACCAGGGTCGCTACCGGGCCGAACACCTCGACGTCATGAACGTATTTTGCGTCGAGTCCCTTCTTGCAGGAGAGAAGCACCGGTTGGACAAAGGCGGAGTTTTGCGGGTCGGCATCGATCGGCTGGAAATCCTTGTCACCGCCGAATAGGACCTGGCATTCTTCCTTCAACTTGGCCAATCCTTCCAGGCAAGAGGACTGCTGCGCCTTGTTCACGACCGGTCCTACTTTTACTTCGGGGTTCCGGGGATTGCCGACTTTCGTGGAACTCAGGCGCGCCGACACGGCATCGCCAAAGGCTTCGAGCTGCTGACGCGGGACCAGGACGCGCCGGATGGCTGTGCATTTTTGGCCAGCTTTGAGCGTCATTTCACGGACAACTTCTTTTACGAGGAGGTCGAATAAATCCGTGCCGGAAGCCACGTCAGGCCCAAGAATCGCCGAGTTGATGCTATCCGCTTCAATGTTTACGCGAACGGAACGGCCGAGGACATTCGCATGGGAGCGAATGCGTGCGGCCGTGTCTGCTGAGCCAGTAAAGGAAATGATGTCCTCTTCTCGAACGTGGCCCAAAAGATCGCGAGCGGAGCCGCAGATGATGGAAATCGCTCCAGAAGGCAAGATATCCGCCTTCACGATATCTTCAACCATCCGGTGCGCCAGCCATGCCGTGGGGGAAGCGGGCTTCACCACGATGGGGACGCCAGAGAGCAGCGCGGGCGCAGCCTTCTCGCAGAGACCCCAGGCGGGAAAGTTGAAGGCATTGATGAAAACTGCGGCGCCTTTTGCGGGCATCAGAAAATGCTGCCCGGCGAACGCGTTGCTCTTCGACAGTGCGATCGAAGCGCCTTCCTTCAGCATTTTCCCTTCTGCCAGCGCCCGGCCGATTTTCGCGTAATACTTCACGGTGTAAATGGCGCCGTCCACATCAAACGAAGCATCCGCCTGGGTAGCGCCCAGGTTCAGCAGAGAAAGCCGAAAGTACTCTTCACGATTTGCCGCCAGAACGTCGGCGATCTTGCCCAGCAGTTCCGCCCGTTGGGTATAGGTGAGCTGGCGGAGCGCAGGTCCGCCGTGAGCACGGGCAAACTGTAGACCTGCCTCAAGATCAATGCCTTGGGAAGTGATACTCGCCAGCTCGTCCCCGGTAACGGGATCGATAAGAAGTTCTCCGGAACCCAGGCCTTCACTCCAACGACCGGAAACATAGTTACGCAGCTTCATTCGCGAACCTCCGTCGATCTGTTCAAGGCCCCGAGAGTCCTGTTGATTGCAGCACTCGAAAGTAACGATTACGCGACGAATTTGGAATAATACTGCATATAACTGTCAAATGAAACTATGTCCTTCTTCACTGTCAGGGGAAATGCGACTTCGAATGACACTGAAAACAAATGCTTTAGATACAATCGGGGCACCCGGAACCCGAATGAGGCGTGATGGAGGTTGGATTAGTCATCTCCCTTGACTGCGCCTCACTCGCATGTATTATAATGCATACTCACCTCGTGAAGGCATGAACACCAGCACCAACTCCAAGGTTGTCACTCCACACCAGGTTACGCCCACTCCTGATGGTGATTTTCTGCTTTTTCTCGGCAAGCGCGTTCGCCAGCTACGCAGCCTCCGCGGGATGACCCGCAAGACCGTGGCGCGGGAAGCGGATGTGTCTGAACGTCACCTGGCGCAGCTTGAGGCTGGAGAAGGAAATGTATCTATCGTGCTGCTGCGAAGGATCGCCAGCGCCCTGAATGTTTCTCTCG
The DNA here is from genome assembly GCA_035490055.1 of Candidatus Limnocylindria bacterium. Taxonomy (GTDB): domain Bacteria; phylum Acidobacteriota; class Terriglobia; order Acidiferrales; family UBA7541; genus Acidiferrum. Next base: position 40,684 of record DATHIB010000077.1, read on the forward strand.
TTGAGTTGTTCGCGCCTGAAGTGGAAGAGCCGGGCGAAAAACAGTTCATTCAGCGATTCCTCGAACGCCTCCCAAATCATCGCCTGGAAGATGTGGTGTTCCGGCTGATGCGTGACTTCGGCCCCGAAGAAAAGGTGCGACGAAAGCGCATTGCATTGATTGGGCTGCGCGGAGCAGGCAAAACAACGCTGGGGTCCAAGTTGGCCGGCGAGAGCCAGATGCCCTTCATCGAGATGGATCGCGAGATTGAGAAGGATACGGGAATGCCTCTCGCGGAAATCTTTGCGCTTTACGGGCAATCCGGTTATCGGGCGATCGAGAAGCGCACGCTGGAAAGAGTGCTGAGCGAAAATGAACGCGCGGTGCTTTCGGTGGGAGGCGGCGTGGTGTCCGAAAAGGAGACTTTTGACTATCTCCTTTCGCATTGCTACACCGTGTGGATAAAAGCGCAGCCCGAGGAACACATGACGCGGGTGATGGCGCAGGGTGACTTTCGCGCCATGGCCGGGAACGATCAGGCGATGGAAGATTTGCGGCGGATACTTGAGGCTCGCGAGCCGCTCTACCGTCAAGCGGACATGGAACTGGACACTTCGGGCACCTCGGCGGAAGAAAGTTTTTCGAGATTGAAAAGCACATTGCGGGCGAATTTGCAGTAGGAGGGTCTCGTGGACGTTGTCGCGACTCAAGAATCCCAGGGAAAGAAGGAAGCGGTGGACTTCCAGACCGATCCTTCGCGATACAAACATTGGCGCCTCGCGTTGGATGGACCAGTAGCCACGCTGACGATGGATGTGGCCGAGGACGGCGGAATCCGCCCGGGCTACAAACTGAAATTGAATTCGTACGACCTCGGCGTGGATATCGAGCTGCACGATGCTTTGCAGCGAATTCGATTCGAACATCCGGAGATTCGTTCGGTGGTCATTACCAGTGCGAAGAACCGCATTTTTTGCTCTGGCGCCAACATTTATATGCTCGGGCTGTCCACGCACGCGTGGAAAGTGAATTTCTGTAAATTCACGAACGAAACCCGCAATGGGATCGAAGACGCGAGCTTACATTCCGGACTGAAGTTTCTTGCCGCTTGCAATGGAACGACGGCCGGCGGAGGGTACGAGCTGGCGCTGGCTTGTGATGAAATCATTCTCGTGGATGACCGTTCTTCGGCAGTCAGTCTGCCGGAGCTCCCGTTGCTGGGCGTTCTGCCGGGAACGGGCGGACTGACCCGCGTGACGGACAAGCGCAAGGTGCGCCGGGACCACGCCGACATGTTCTGCACAAATCCGGATGGCGTTCGCGGTCAAAGAGCAAAGGAGTGGCGGCTGGTCGATGAAGTCGTCAAGCCGCAGCAGTTTGCAGAGCACATTAAACAGCGCGCGTTGAAACTTGCCGGTGAGAGCGATCGCCCCGCCGAAGCAAAAGGTGTGGCTTTGACGCCGTTGAAGCGGACGATCGATGAACGTGGGCTGCACTACGGATTCGTCGATGTGCAATGGAATCGCGAAGCACGCACAGCAACGATAACGGTGCGCGCGCCTGAGTCCGTTACCGAAGATAGCTTGGAAAAGGTTATTGCCGCGGGTGCGAGCTGGTGGCCGCTGCAAATGGCGCGGGAGTTGGATGACGCCATTCTGGCTTTGCGTGCCAGCGAACTGGATTTGGGGCTCTGGATTATCAAGACGGCTGGAAATCCCGGCGTCGTTCTCGCTATCGACGAATTCATTTTGAATCACCAGGACAATTGGTTCGTTCGCGAAGTGCTGGGAATGATGCGGCGGACGTTTGCACGGATCGATGTCACGTCCCGTTCCATCTATGCAATTGTCGAGGCTGGGTCCTGCTTTGCCGGCACGCTGCTGGAATTGGCGCTCGCTGCCGACCGCATCTACATGCGCGATACCGAGGAGGGCGGAAGCAGCGCAAGCATGACGCTTTCGAAAATGAACTTCGGGCCGCTGCCGATGGTGAACAGGATTTCACGGATGGCGGCGCGATTCTATGGCGACGAGGCGCAATTGGAAACGTTGCGCGGTGAGATTGGAAAAAAGCTTTCAGCGCGCGCGGCGCTCGACGCAGGCTTGGTTACCGCCGCACCGGATGATCTCGACTGGGAAGACGAGATTCGCCAAGCCATTGAATCGCGTGCCGCGCAATCGCCCGATGCACTCACAGGGCTCGAAGCGAATCTACGCTTCGGACCAGGGGAGACGCTGGAGACGCGGATTTTCGGCCGGCTCTCCGCATGGCAAAACTGGATATTCATCCGCCCGAACGCGGTTGGCGCAAGCGGAGCGCTCAAGGTCTATGGAACGGGAGCGCCAGTGAAATTCAACTGGGAACGGGTTTAATGGACGGGCTCGAGCCTGGACTTCTGAGGAGATCGCGATGATTAATTACACGGAAAAAATCCCCAACAACGTGGACTTGGGCAGAGACCGGGTATTACAGCGCGCCCTCGAGCATTGGCAGCCTGCGTACATGGGCTGGTGGTATGACATGGGGCCGAACGAGAGCCACAACTATGAGGTGTACCTGCGAACGGCAACCAGCGTGGAACCCGACGGCTGGGCGCAGTTCGGCTATGTGAAGATGCCGGACTACCGCTGGGGTATTTTCTTGCAGCCGCGCGACGAGAAGCGCGAAGTAAATTTCGGAATTCACAAAGGACAATCGGCCTGGCAAGAAGTTCCCGGCGAGTATCGCTCGACTTTGCGGCGAGTGATCGTGACGCAGGGAGACACCGAGCCAGCTTCGGTGGAACAACAGCGGATGCTGGGGGCCTCTTGTCCGTCGATGTACGATCTGCGAAATATTTTCCAGGTGAACGTCGAAGAAGGGCGTCACCTGTGGGCCATGGTGTACTTGCTGCATCGCTATTTCGGACGCGATGGCCGCGAAGAAGCTGAATCTTTGCTCGCGCGGCGATCGGGAGACGCCGATAACCCGCGCATCCTGGGTGCGTTCAACGAGGCGACCCCAGATTGGCTGGCGTTCTACATGTTCACGTTCTTCACCGACCGGGACGGTAAATTCCAACTCTGCGCGTTGGCAGAATCCGGCTTCGATCCGCTGGCGCGAACCTGCCGCTTCATGCTGACCGAGGAAGCGCACCATATGTTTGTCGGCGAGACGGGAATTAGCCGCATTATTCAGCGGACTTGCGAGGTGATGAAGGAAAACAAGGTCGAAGATCCGCCGGATGTGCGGGCGCTCGGCGTGATTGATTTGCCGACGATACAGAGATACTTGAACTTTCACTACAGCGTGACGCTCGACCTTTACGGTTCGGATGTTTCTTCGAACGCCGCAAATTATTACACCAGCGGCCTCAAAGGGCGCTTCCGCGAAACCAAGCTGGAGGACGATCACGTGCTGGCCGACGCGGTGTATCCAGTCTCTGAAGTTGTGGGTGGAAAAATCATCACCAAAAACGTGCCGGCATTGACGGCCTTGAACGAACGCTTGCGCGATGACTACATCGAGGAGATTGCCGATGGAGTTGGCCGCTGGCAGCGCGTGATTGACAATGCGGGCATTCCATTCCGATTGACCTTGCCGCACAAAGGCTTCCATCGCGAGATCGGCAATTTCGCAGGGCATTTTGTAAGCCCCGATGGAGAAGTCTTGAGCGAAGAGGCATGGAAGAACCACGAATTCGCGTGGCTGCCAAGTCCGAAGGATTATGACTACGTGCTGTCGCTGATGAGCGGGCGAGTCGTGGAGCCGGGCAAGTTTGCGAATTGGATTGCTCCGCCGGCGCGCGGCATTAACAATCAAGCATTAAACTTTGAATACGTTCGATTCAATTAGCGCGCCCAAGTGCAGGCGCAAGCTTCGGCGAAGGGCGGCGATCTCTGGAACCGATTATCGATATTCACGTTCACATCATGCCGTATCACATGGTGAAACCGTCAGCGCTGGATTTGATCAAACATGGGCGCAAGGATTACGCGGATGTGGAGCGATATTCGGCCGATCCAAAGGCATTTCTCGCCTTTCTGGACACGCTCGGAGTGGAACGCGCGGGGCTGATCAATTACGTCGCGCCAAAAATCATGGGATTCACGCCGGAAGTGAATGACTGGTGCGCGAAGTACTGCAGCGCGGCTCCGGATCGCCTCATCGCGTTCGGAGGAGTGCTTCCTGGGACGGTGCTCGATCCGGGTGCGGAAGTGGACCGCCTCGCTAAGCTCGGGATTCGCGCCATTAAAATGCATCCCTCGCATCAGGTGCTATCGCCGAATGATTACATGGACGGCAATCGCGGCCTGGCTGCCGTTTACGAACGCGCGCAGGCGAACGGCATGCCGATCATGATTCATACGGGGACTTCGATTTTTCCCGGCGCGAGAAATCTGCATGCGCAACCGATGCTCTGCGATGATGTGTCGATCGACTATCCGAATCTCGTGGTCATCCTCGCCCACGGTGGGAGACCGCTTTGGATGAACGAGGCGTTTTTCCTCGTTCGCCGGCACAAGAACATGTACATGGATATCTCCGGGATCCCGCCACAGAAATTGATGGAATATTTTCCGCGAATTGAAGACGTGGCAGAAAAAGTGCTGTGGGGCACCGACTGGCCCGGGCCGGGCGTTCCGGCGATCAAGGGGAACATTGAGAAGTTCAAGGCGCTGCCGATTGGGGCCGCGGCGAAGCGCAAGATTTTGTACGACAATGCAGCGCGGCTGTTTCCGCGTTGAAATGCTTTTTTCGGCCGGCGGTTCTCAGTTTGCGGCAGTTGATTTCGTATCGAGGAATCCCAGAGTTTTTTACTGACTGAAAAAATCAATGCCCTTCTACGACCAGGCCATGGAAACGGCGCCGCGTGAGCGGCTGCGAACGCTTCAGTTCCAGAAGTTGCAAAAACTTCTTCGCGAGATTTCCGGCCGCAACCGGTTCTACACCAAGAAATGGAAGGACGCGGGAATCGTCGCGCCGGAGATCCAGTCACTTTCCGACTTCCAGAAGCTCCCTTTTACTCACAAATCGGAACTTACGCGCGCGCAGGAAGAAGCGCCGCCCTTTGGAACCAACGCGACTTTCTCCGTAGACGCTTACACGCGCGTTCATCAGACCTCCGGAACCACGGGCACGCCGCTGCGCGTCGTGGACACTGCCGAAAGTTGGGAATGGTGGGGAGACTGCTGGGCACATGTCTTGAAGGCCGCGGGCGTGACCCCGGCAGATCGCGTGTTCCTGGCATTTTCGTTCGGCCCTTTTATTGGCTTCTGGGCAACGGTCGAGGGGGCAAGGAAAATAGGCGCGATGGTGATTCCCGGCGGCGGCTGGGATTCCATCGAACGCTTGCACATGATGCGTGACCTCGGAGCGACGGTGGTGTGCTGCACGCCAACGTATGCGCTGCGGCTGGCCGAGGTTGCCCGCGCGGAACATTTTGACATCCGCGCAATGCAGGTTCGCATCCTGATCCATGCAGGGGAGCCGGGAGCGAACGTGGCGCGGACGAAATCGCGCATTGAAAAAGAGTGGAGCGCGAAATGCTTCGATCACGCAGGCGCTTCCGAAGTGGGAGCGCATAGTTTCGAATGCGAGGTTCAGCCCGGAGGAATTCATCTCATCGAAAGTGAGTTCATTGCCGAGGTTCTCGACCCGCAATCGGGCGAAGAATTGCCCGCCGGCGAAATTGGAGAACTGGTGATCACGAATTTAGGCCGCGCGGGATTTCCGGTGATCCGTTATCGGACCGGAGATCTGGTGCGATTGAACATGGCTCCTTGCGCTTGCGGGCGCACTTTCGCGCGCTTCGACGGCGGGTTGCTGGGCCGGAGCGACGACATGGTGACGATCCGGGGTGTGAACGTCTACCCGACGGCGATCGAAAACGTAATCCGCGAGTTTAGAAGCGTGGACGAGTTCCAGGTGACAGTCACAACGCTCGACGAGATGCGCCACCTCGAAGTGCAAATCGAAGTCGTGTCCGGCAACGATCCCGAACACGTGCGTACGCACGTCGAGCAGGCCATCTACCACGCGCTTTCGCTGCGTCCGACGGTCAAAGTGGCCGAGCCGGGCACGCTCACCCATTTTGAGATGAAAGCCCGGCGCTTCCGGCGGCTCGACGGCGCTTCAGAAAACCAATCAGGCTAATCGGGTACATACCGGCACACCCGGCCAGTCATATCTGAACACCTGTTCTTTTACTGAACCATCGTTCAGAATTCTTTGACAGAGGTCGCCGGAAGATGGACACTAGGGAGGCAGTTCGATCCTGCAGCCTTTCCGTCGTTCGAACGCTGGAGAATCAAGTTGTCAAACCTCCAAGCCAAGGGTCAGCGCAATGGCCATCCCAAGCGACGCTATCTTGCGCGACGTCTGGAAATCTTGCGCGCCGCGGGGAGAGAGTTTCGGGTACGCGGGTTCGCGGAGACCGGCATGCGGGATATTGCGGCGGCAGCGGCCATTTCTCCTGCAAATCTCTACAACTACTTCCGGGGGAAACACGAAATCCTCTTTTTTTGTCAGGACAATTCTCTCGATCGGATGATCGCGGCCCTCGACAGGGCTCGCCGGATGAGAACCAGCGCAGCGACAAAGCTGCGCATGGTGATCGTGTCGCATTTACGGTGCGTACTCGACGAAGTCGAGGGTTCCGCCGCGCATCTTTTGACGACGGCGCTGCCGCCCCGCCAACAACGCTATCTGGTAGCAAAACGCGACAAGTATGAAGAGGGCGTGCGCAATTTGATCGCTGCCGGCATGCGATCAGGGGAATTTGCTCCCTGCGATGCGGCGCTTGCGGGGCGCGCCATCCTGGGAGGTCTGAACTGGAGCGTTCAGTGGTTCAACCCCGAGGGACCGTTACCCGCAGCGGAGATCGCGGAAAGATTTGCGGACTATCTGATCCGAGGTTTGCTGGCCAGGCCAGGTGCTCACCAGCGGCTTTCTTTTGGTAAGGAACCGCATCGCGCGGTCCGCGGGCCTGTTCTACAGGGCGAAAAAAAACGCGCATCGATTAGCTAATACTTTCGAGAGGTGTTTGATCGTGACCACACTGCCCACGGAATCGCAAAAATCGGCACAGATACGATTCACTTTGAACGGCGAAGAGACCGATGTCTCCTTCGCGCCTTACAAGACTCTGCTGGAGGTACTGCGTGAAGATCTCGGTCACACGGGCACGAAGCACGGCTGTGAATTGGGAGAATGCGGGGCTTGCGCCGTTCTTCTGAACGGCAAGCCCGTGCTTTCCTGTCTCGTGCTGGCACTCGACTGTGGTGGAACAGAAGTACTGACTGTAGAAGGCCTCGGAGAAGGCGGAAACCTTCATCCCTTGCAGGATGCTTTTGCCGATCTGGGCGCGGCGCAGTGCGGTTATTGCACACCGGCAATTCTGGTCACGGCGAAGGCTCTGCTGGACCTGAATCCTCACCCCAGCCGCGATCAGATCCGCGAAGCGATTTCCGGAAATCTGTGCCGGTGCACGGGCTATCTTCAGATTTTCGAGGCCGTCGAAGCCGCGATGCTCAAAATCGCGGACCAAAGGAAATCTGTAACGCAGATTCCAGGGTGATGGCAGGAACGAGCACCGAGGAGGGCGCATGCCGAAGGAAAAGGATTCGCGAAAGACTCTTGTTGACGCTCCAAGAGCCAACGGGGATGGGCTTCGCGTGATCGGTGTCCCTCGGCGCAGAGTGGATGCGCGCGCGAAGGTGACGGGCCAAACGCGCTTCGCCGACGACATTTTCCTGCCGCGTATGGCGCACTCGAAACTGCTGCGGTCTCCCCATCCTCATGCGCGCATCCGAAAAATCGACACGTCGCGCGCCGCCGCTCACCCGGGAGTGTATCTGGTGCTGACGGGGAAAGACGTTCCCATCCAGTACGGGATTCTTCCCGTCAGCCAGGACGAGCAAGCCCTTTGTGTCGACCGCGTGCGCCACGTGGGAGATCCGGTTGCCGCCGTCATCGCGCGCGAGGAACTGACGGCATTTGAAGCGCTGGACTTGATCGACGTCGATTATGAAATCCTTGCGACGATATCCAGTCCCGAGGAAGCTCTGGCGACTCCTCGGCCACGGATTCACGAATACGGTGAAGAAGGGAACATTCATAAGCTGGTGGCGCTCGAGTTCGGCAACGTGGAAGAAGGTTTTGCCGAAGCAGATGAAATTTTCGAGGACACTTTTTTCTTCCAAGGGAGCACCCATCTCGCAATCGAGCAGCACGCTGCGGTCGCCATCAAGGATCCGGATGGCAAGCTGACGATCTGGTCTAGCACGCAGACGCCGCATTATCTTCATCGCGCGCTCGCCAAAGTTCTGGAAATGCCCGCTGCGCATATTCGCGTAATCGCCACGCCCAATGGCGGCGGCTTCGGCGGGAAAAGCGATCCGTTCAATCACGAAATCGTTGTAGCCAAAGCCGCTCTCATGCTCGATCGGCCCGTCAAAATCTGCCTGACGAGAGAAGAAGTTTTTTATTGTCACCGCGGCCGCCATCCGGTCCTGATGAAATTCAAAACCGGTGTCAAGAAGGACGGCGCGATTACTGGAATGCATCTCCAGACGCTAATCGACGGTGGCGCCTACGGCTCGTACGGAGTCGCCAGCACGTTCTATGCCGGCGCATTGCAAACCACCACGTACCACATCCCGCGTTATCGCTATCAAGGCTGCCGCACCTTCACGAACAAACCGCCCTGCGGGCCCAAGCGCGGACATGGCACTCCTCAGCCGCGCTTCGGTCAGGAAGTCCAACTCGACAAGATCGCGGAGAAACTCAAGATCGACCCGGCAGATCTGCGGCTCCGCATCGTCGAGTCCTCAAACGCCGTGACGGCAAATTTCTTCCGCCTCGGAACCGTCAATCTTGCCGAGTGCATTCGCCGTGTTGTGAAGGTCTCCGATTGGAAAGAAAAATTCCGCAAACTCCCCGAAGGCCGCGGCGTGGGTCTGGCTTGCTCCGCTTACCTGACCGGCGCCGGACTTCCCATTTACTGGAACAAAATGCCGCACTCGGGGGTGCAACTGAAATTTGACCGCAGCGGCGGCATTTCGATTTTTTGTGGAGCGACGGAGATCGGGCAAGGATCGGACGATGTTCTCGCGGGAATTGTCGCCGAGGTTCTGGGCATCGACACGTTCGACATTCGGCTGTTCACCGGTGACACCGACCTCGGGCCGGTGGACCTGGGATCGTATTCGAGCCGCGTCACGCTGATGGCTGGAAACGCGGCGTTCGAGGCCGCGGAGCGCGGAAAAGCAATCATTGCCGCCGCCGTAGCGGAAAAACTTGAAGTACCTAAAGAGCGGCTGCGCTTTGTTGACAAACGCGTATTCGACTCCGCCGCACCGGAGAAAGGCGTCACCTTTCAGGAAGCCGTTTGCCTGGCAGAAGCCCGTTTCGGCACGATTGGCACGGTTGGCTCCTACACTCCGCCGAAGTCTCCCGCTTTGTACAAGGGCGGTGGCGTAGGGCCGTCTCCCACCTACTCTTATTCCGCCGCCGTCGTCGAAGTCGCAGTGAACCCGATCACCGGGTGGGTCACCGTTCCAAAGATCTGGATTGCGCATGACATCGGTCGCGCGTTGAATCCCACACTAGCGCGCGGGCAGGTCGAAGGCAGCGTCTACATGGGGCTCGGCGAAGCGCTGATGGAGGAGCAAGAGTTCCGCCGTCTTCCGAAAAAGCTTTCTCATGCGCTAGTGCACAAGTTCCCCTCGATCCTCGAATACAAGAGCCCGACCTCGCTCGACATGCCCGAAGTGATCACCGAGCTGATTGAAGAGCCCGATCCTCACGGCCCTTTTGGCGCCAAGGAAGTCGGCCAAGGCCCGCTCCTACCGATCATGCCCGCGGTCGCGAGCGCCGTCTACGATGCCGTTGGAGTGCGGATTGATGAAATCCCTGTCACTCCGGAAAAAATCATGAAGGCCCTTGCCGAAAAGAAAGCGGGACGTGATCCGCGTTTTGGACCGAGCCATTTCCCGCATGTAAATTGGCCGGAGCCACTGCGCGTCCCGCCGCCTTGGGAAGGTGGCGACGGCAACGCGGTGAACGACGTCCCCCGCAGGCAAAAATCTCGCCAGGAGAAAGAGCAGGTGCTAGCGCCATGATGCGGCTGCCACTTTTCGAATTCCGCGCGCCGCGCTCGCTCGAAGAAGCCGCGCGCGTTCTGGACGGCGAGAGGGCCAATGCCATGCCGCTCGCCGGGGGCACGGACCTGCTGCCGAACATGAAACGGCGGCAACAGGTGCCGCTGACGCTCGTGAGCCTCTGTCACATCGAATCCTTGAGCGGCATTGAATTGAGCCCATCCGGTTTGCGGCTCGGCGCATGCCTCACCCTCTCCGATATCGTGGTGGACCCGCGCTTTCGAAATGGATTCACGGCGCTGGCGCAAGCGGCTTCGCTTGTGGCCACTCCGCAAATCCGCAACATGGCGACACTCGGCGGAAACATCTGCCTGGATACGCGCTGCAATTACTACGATCAAAGCTACGAGTGGAGGAAGTCGATCAATTTCTGCCTGAAAAAAGACGGCACCACCTGCTGGGTCGCGCCGGGAAGTTCGAAGTGCGTGGCGGTCTCCTCGACGGATACGGGCCCGGCGCTGATGGCCCTCGGGGCGAGAGTCCGGCTTGTCTCGCGCTCGGGAGAGCGCGAAGTCCTTCTTTCCGATCTGTACAACAACGACGGGATCGACTACCTCAAGCGCAGACCGGATGAAATTCTGGCG
>DATHIB010000078.1:0-22535 GCA_035490055.1 Candidatus Limnocylindria bacterium
ACCGCCCATAAATAACTCGGAAATACTCCCATTTCCCCTTGCGCCCCAAATGAACCCTCCCCAAATCGGCTTTGTCTCGGGTTACATCTTAAATGGCGCGACGTTGTCCCCTCTGGTTACATTTTAGATGGCGCGATACGGGGCATGTACTTGAAGTGGGAGTTCTTGTAGCATTGCGCGCATGAAAAAAGTGAAATCCGGCAATCGCAGTTCTGTGGCGAAAGGCAGCGGCGCTCCGAAAAACGTTGATGAATACCTTGCTGGTGTCCCGGAACCCGCCCGCAGCACCTTGAACAAGATGCGCGCGGCGATTCGGTCCGCTGTGCCACCGGAGGCTACCGAGACCATCAGCTATGGGATGCCTGCGTTCAAGCACAAAGGAGTGCTGGTGTGGTTCGCCGCGTTTTCGAATCATTGCAGTTTGTTCCCCACCGCGTCCGTGATCGAGGCATTCAAGAACGAACTTAAGGGCCTCTCCACATCCAAAGGGACCATCCACTTCCCCACGGACAAGCCACTGCCGACTGCACTAGTTAAGAAACTGGTGAAGGCGCGGGTCGCGCAGAACGAAAGCAAGAAACGGCGCTGACCGAGTTGCCCTCGAGACTTGTTCATAACTTCGAAGACGGTTGACTGGCCTCCGTCGCCATCGAAATGGACTCAACGCGCACTCAGCGGTAACCCGGCTCAGCAGGCAGTTGGATGTGAACTGACTCCGGGAAGGCGCATTTTCTGTCGCCCGCTAGACACCAGTTTTCGCTAGCTATGCAATGTCAACCTGCCCTACACTGGTTTCAACTCCCCGAGGACTCCAAGAAATCTCGGTCAAAACATTCGGTCACAGAGGAACGATGGCCACAGCCGTAGCGCATCCAAGCAATCGCACGAAGCCCTCCATTGGCCTGCCAGGCCGCCGTTACGACCATCTATTTTTCTCGGCCATGGCCCTGCTTATCCTGGCAACCGTTTTCGTGGGCTTTGCGCGCACCTACTATCTCGCGGGAGTGTTCCACGCGCCGCTGCCAAGCCTGATCATTCACCTGCACGGGGCGGCATTTTCCTGCTGGATCCTCTTGCTCGTCACGCAAACCTCCCTGGTCTCCGCCGGCCGCGTGGACATCCATCGCCGCCTGGGCATTGCGGGCTTCCTCCTGGCGTGTCTCATGGTTATCCTCGGCGTTTTGGCGGCCACCGATTCGCTCGTGCGCCAAGGCGGCCCTCCAAGCCTGGATCCGAAATTGTTCTACGTCATTCCCATGACGGACATGCTGATTTTTGCGACGCTAGTTTTTTTTGCCTTCCGTGCCCGCTCCAACCCACCAGCGCACAAGCGTTTGATCCTCGTTGCCACGATTGCACTGCTGATTGCCGCCATCGCCCGTTGGCCCCTCGCCGCGGTGCAAAGAAATCCGATTAGGGCAGCGCTGCTCACCTACATCTTCCTGCTCATCTTGGCGGGCTATGACATTTGGTCCACGCGCAAGGTTCATCGCGCCACTCTCTGGGCGGGAGCTTTCCTTATCTTCGTGCAGCAGATAAGGATCCCCATCGGCAAGACAGCCGCATGGCAGGTCTTTGCCACTTGGGCCCAGTCCCTAGCCCGTTAACCCAGCCTATCTTCAGATAATCGAGAAATGACCGCCGCCGATTCGCTCGGAATAGATCGTGTGCCCTGTAGGCCATTGTTGCGAAGGACGTCTAACACACCTATCGGAAACAGGAGCATCGACCCTTCCTTCCGGCGCGAGTGTCCCAAACTGGACAGACGGACACCAGTGAATAAGCCAGAATCAGGAGGTGCCTCAATAGAGTGGTCCAGGCCTTTCGGAGTAGCTCATCGGCCGAATTCTCTAAGAAAAATTCAAGACTTAGGTCTAAAAATGTGTACGCGTCCCGCTTACACATTCTGTCTGCCGCCCGGTTTCGATTGCTCGCGTTTGCCTTCTGCTTCTTAGCCCAGGCCGGTTGCGTTGGACAAGTCGCCAGGACTCCACCGCCGCCCGGGCAGAGCGTCCGCTTTGGCCATGTCTTCATCCTCGTCGAGGAAAATGCCAATTACTCCGACATCATCGCTAATCCCTCGATGCCCTACTTGAACGGCCTCGCCAACCAGTACGGCCTCGCGGCAAACTACCTCGCCAACGCGCATCCCTCGATCCCAAACTATTTCGAGTTCACCAACGGACAGACTCTCACGCTCATCGACGCCCTTACGCCGCGCACCTTCCCCGTCGACGCAAACAACGTCGTCCGCGGTCTCCTCGCCGCGGGCAACACCTGGAAGTCTTACGCCGAAGATCTTCCAGCAGTCGGCTACACCGGCGACGACACCGGCTGTTACGCCGTCCACCACAATCCGCTCGTCTATTTCACCGACGTGCAAAACGATGCCAAGCAAGTGCAAAACCTCGTGCCCTTCAGTCAACTCGCCGCCGATCTGAACACGGCAAACCTCCCCGACTATTCCTTCATCGTCCCCAATCTTTGCAATGACGCGCACGATTGCCCGCTCAGCACCGCCGATACGTGGCTCAAGACCAATATCGACCCGCTTATTCACAGCCCGCAGTTTCAGATCGGCGGCCTGCTCATTATCGTCTTTGACGAAGCCAACACCCTCGACTTCACTTCCGGTGGCGGCCACGTAGCCGCCGTCATCGTCAGCCCGCTGGCCAAGCGTGGCTACAAGTCCATCGTTTTCTATCAACATCAAAGCGTTCTTCGCCTGACGCTCGAAGGGCTAGGCGTGACGCAGCTGCCCGGAGAGACCGCCACAGCACCAGCAATGTGGGAGTTTTTTAGTACGCTGTAGAACGGCGCCTCGGCTTGGTTTCAGTTAGTGCAAGGAGCCTGAAAGGCGCGATGGAGCACCTGTCACGCCAATGCTGCAAGATGGCAATAGTGAACTTTCCTGTGAGTGAGAGCGATATTCCCTTAGGAACACCGCCAATCCGGCCCAACTCGCGATTCACGCGCAGGTCGGAAATTGAGTCATGACTCAATGATCCGTGCGCTTGGTTTTTGCTGGAACTTTAAGAAACCACAGTCGCTGAGGTCGGTATCACGCCAGCCGGTGCCACGGGGAGCACGATCCAAAGCACGAGGTAAGCAAGCACGCCGGTCCCGGCAAAGAGTATGGCCAGCAGCCAGACGACGCGGACGATTGTGGGATCAAGGTCAAAATAGTCCGCCAACCCGGCGCACACGCCCGCAATCTTTTTGTCGGTGCTTGAACGCATTAGCTTCCGCTTGCCGCCCGTCTGCGGTGAGAGGCCTAGCGCGGGAGTTTCCGGCTGCTTGGCGCCACAGTTGTAGCAAAACCGCGAACCCACTGCGATGTCTTTTTGACAGTTTACGCAAGTCATTGGATCATCCCCATAGAGCGATTTTCCCCGGCGTCTCTACCCATAAGTACGCAAATGCACCTGAAAAAGTTTCTTACCCGGGGAAGTCTAAAGCTAATCGGCTCAATACTCCAGAAGCTGCTTCACGGCCGCCGCAATGTGGCTCGTCTGGGGGAGGATCACATCCTCGAGCTTCGGCTGGTAGGCGCAAAACGTATCTATGGCCGCAACGCGCCTGACCGGGGCGTCCAGCTCCTCGAAGAGTTCGTCCGCAATGCGCGCGGCGATTTCCGCACCGTACCCCCAGCTCAGCATGTCTTCGTAAGCCACGATGACCCGGTGCGTCTTCCGAACGGTCGTCGCAATGGCCTCCCAGTCGTAGGGCAAGAGCGAACGCAAGTCGATGATTTCAACGGAAACGCCTTCGCGCTCCAATTGCGCCGCCGCGACTTCCGCGCGATGCACCACCGCGCCGTAGGTGATGATGCTGAGGTCGCTGCCCTTTTTTACGATGCGGGCCTTGCCGAACGGAATCGTAAAATCGGGCCCGGGATGCTCCGAGCGGTTGTACGGCTGGCGGTAGAGATGCTTGTGCTCGAGGAACATCACCGGGTCGTCGCAGCGGATGGCTGTGCGCAAAAGCCCCGCGACGTCCAGCGCCGTGGAAGGCATCATCACACGCAAGCCCGGGCAGTGCGTGAATATCGATTCGCCGCTCTGGCTGTGATACACCCCGCCGCCGGTCAGGTAGCCGCCGATGGCCACGCGAATGACCACCGGCGCTTTGAACGCCCCATTCGAACGCCAGCGCATCACGCACAACTCATCGCGAATCTGCATCATGGCCGGCCAGATGTAGTCAAAGAACTGGATTTCCGCGACGGGCTTCAATCCGCGCGTGGCCATCCCCAAGGCGCGCCCGACGATGCTCGCTTCCGCGAGCGGGGTATTGAAAACGCGGTCGTTGCCGTATTTGCGCTGCAATCCCGCGGTGGCTTTGAAGACGCCGCCCTTCCCCTTCACGTGCCTGAGGTTGTCTTCGCGGCTGGCGTCGGCGACGTCCTCGCCGAAAACGGTGATGCGCTCGTCGCGCGCCATCTCGTCGGCCAGGGTCAGCGCAACCATTTCAACTATGGTTTTTGGCGCGCCGTGCAATTGCGGTTCCGCTTCGAACGCGGCGGAGGTTGGATCCACGTCCGGCGAATACACATTCATTCGAATCGAATCAATGGACGGCTCTTCGGCGGCCAGCGCCTGGTCGGCGGCCTCGCGGACTTCATTGTCGATTTCCGCTTCCAGGCTTTCGATTTGCTTCTGATCGAGGATGCCTTCCCGCACCAGAAAAAGGGCAAACTTTGAAATCGGATCGCGGCGCGCCTCTTCTTCGCGTTCCTCGGCCGACTTATAAAGTTTTTCGTCATCGGAAAGCGAATGCGAATAGGGGCGCGTGACGTGCGCATGGATCAGCGCGGGGCCGCGGCGCTCGCGGCAGTACTGCACCGCTTCCTTGCAGATGGAGTAGCTTTCGATCGGATCGGTGCCATCGCATTCCGCCACCTGCAGCCCAGGAAAATCCCGCACGAGTTTCGAGATGCTCCCGCCGGCCGTCTGAACTTCCACCGGCACGGAGATGGCGTAACCGTTGTCTTCCACCAGGTACAGCAGCGGAAGTCTCTTGGCGCAGGCCACGTTCAAGGACTCCCAGAACTCGCCCTCGCTCGTCGCCCCCTCTCCGCTCGAAACGTAAACGATTTCCTCGCGCTCGTGATTGACGTATTCGCCGAGCGGCGCTTTCTTCGCTTGGGCCAGCGCCTTGGGCCGTCCCTCGTAATAAAGCGTGGCTTCGGCGGCGCCCACGGCTTGCACGAATTGTGTACCCGTGCAAGAGGACTTGCTGACGATGTTCAACTTGGGCTGGCCCCAGTGCGAGGGCATCTGCCGGCCGCCGGAACTGGGGTCGTCCTTCGCTCCCACTGCCGCAAGAAGCATTTCCAGGGGGGTTACACCGAGCATGAGGCAAAGCGCGCGGTCGCGGTAATACGGATAAATCCAGTCGACCCCTGGGCGAAGGAAAAATCCCATCGCGGCGCAAACCGCTTCGTGCCCGGCGCTGGAAATCTGGAAGTAGATTTTGTTCTGGCGTTTCAGTTGAATCTCGCGGTCGTCAAGCCTCCGCGAGAGGAACATCGTGCGGTAAATGCGAATCAGAGTGTCGTGATCGAGGCCGTGAACCTTGGGGGCGTCAAGCTTTGCCAGTTTGACGCGCGTTTGTAACGCCATTCGTTCTGCCCTCGTGCTGGAGTCTGGAATGACAGCTCCGCCGAAGTCAATTATACCGAATTTCTCGTAGTGTCACTCCAAATTGGCGCTTCTGACCAAATCTTGTGTCCCGAATTTTGCAGCCAATTTGGACTCGAACTCCCATAATCCTTCCCTCGGTCAAATCACTCAAGAGCCTCGAATTTCTGGTCCGTTGATTCGAATTCCGGATCACTGTGATGGACGACTTTCGGCGAAGCGCTCTTGAAAGGTTCTTCCGACGGAATGCGCTCGAGCCAGCGCTGCTCGGAAAGCTTCTCGTGCGATGAAAAATAAAGCCTGACCAGCAAGGCTACTTTCCCGTTGACGGGTGACGCTGATTTCTCCGCAGCCGGCTTGCTTGCTTTGGCCGCCGTTTTTGCCTTGGGATTTGCTGCCGTCTTTGCCTGGGACTTGGCGGCAGGCGCAGGCTTCTCGACCGGCTCGGGCTTCGAACCAGCTTCCCCCGCGTCGCTCTCCGGACGGTCAAGTTTGTAAAGCAGCCTCTTGTCCAGGCGAAATGCCTGCTTCCAGCCGTCGAGCTTGTGGCGCGCCTGCTGCGCCTTTTCCTCGTCCGTGCCAAAATCCAACTTAATATAACTGTGAGCCATGATTCGAGTCTGCGACGCACCGCACTCTAAGTCAAGATGGCCCCGGCCGCAAAAGTTCGCATTGGCTTCCGCCGAATCGGGCGGACATACCGCGAATAACAGGAGTATCCGGCGTATCGTGAATTGACACGTCGGCAGTCATTTTTAGTAGGGCTTGCAAACTATGGCGCTTCACGCTATAGTACGTGACAATAGATACAGGTCCCCACACGGCATGCACACTGCGCGTCATAATCGTTCCCGTTCGATTTCCGCAAGCATCTGTTTGCTTGTGGTCGTTTTGCTCTACGCGCCGCTCGCGGGAGCCGCATGGTCGTCGTACCAATCGGCCTGCTGCACGTCCGGTCAATGCCCGATTCCCGCGCATCATCACCAGAAAACTCCCGCCGAACATGCGAATCACATGGATTGCGGGCATGACATGACCGGAATGATGGCCTGCACCATGTCTTGCTGTCATGATTCTGATCGCTCGCTGGTTAATTCGATTGCCTTCGTGCTGCCTCCATCCGTAGCCGTCGCCGCGTCGGCCGCGATCGAGTCGCCGATCGAATTGGCGAAGCCCTTGGATTTTCCGTGTTCCATCGAACCTCTTTCTCCTCCCCCTCGTTTCGTTTCCGCGGCCGCCTGACGCGCCGCCGTCTCCCCTAACATTCGCTGATCAACTCGAGCTGCGACTTGAATGCCGCACGACGATCCTCTTCAGGAGAAGAAGATTCCATGAAACGCACTTTCCTATTCGCAGTTTTCTTGTTTATTGCTCTTCCAGTCTTCGCCACGGTCTTCGGCACCGTACGCGGCATCGTTCACGATCCGCAGCACAGGCCTGTACAAGACATCACCGTCACGCTGAAGGCCAAGACTTCCAGCTACGTTCAAACTGCACAAACAGATGCAAACGGCGAATTTCACTTCGACGCGGTTCCACTTGGCGAATATCGCGTTACAGCCTCCGCCGCTTCCTTCGCCAGCGAGGAACAATCGATCGCTGTGCTCTCCGGCACGGCTCCCATTTTGCATTTTGAGCTGAAGCTTGGCTCCCAAACTGAGTCGATCACCGTCTCGGCTGACTCGGGACCGGCGCAGCTTGAATCGATCACGCCCACCACGCTCGTCAACCGGCTGGAAATCAGCGATACACCCGGCGCCTCGCGAACCAACAGCATGGCGCTGATCACCGACTACGTCCCCGGTTCCTACGTCGTCCACGACCAGTTGCACGTTCGCGGCGGCCATCAAGTGACCTGGCTGATTGACGGTGTCGCCATTCCCAACACCAACATCGCCAGCAACCTCGGCCCCCAGGTCGACCCAAAAGACATCGACACCCTGGAGGCGCAACGCGGAAGCTACTCAGCCGACTACGGTGACCGCACTTACGGCATTTTCAACGTCGCCCCGCGCACAGGTTTTGAGCGCGACAACGAAGCCGAACTCGTCCTCAGCGCCGGCAACTTCTATCAAACCGACGACCAGCTGAACTTCGGCGGCCACACCAATCGCGTTGCCTATTACGCCAGCGTGAACGGAAACCGTACCAATCTCGGATTGCAGACTCCCACCTCTGCGGTCATCCACGATGCTGCCAACGGCTTCGGCGGCTTCACTTCGTTGATTTACAACGCGGATTCGCAAGACCAGTTCCGCCTGGTTGCGCAGTTGCGCCGGGATTTCTATCAGGTTCCCTTCGATCCGAATGACCCCGGCACGCAAGGCCAGTTCCTCCGCGACGCCAACCGCGAGAACGACTCCTTTGTTACTTTTTCCTGGGTCCGCACCTTCAGTCCAGGGCTTATGCTCACAATTTCGCCTTTCTACCACTACAACAGCGCAAATTATCAAAGTGCCCTCGAGGACTTCCCCAGTTCCGCCACCGAAGACCGCAGCTCGAAGTACGAAGGTGGTCAGGCCACGCTTTCATGGATCAAGAGCCGCAGCAACCTTCGCGTTGGCCTGTATGGCTTTTCTCAACAGGACGGCCAACTCTTTGGTTTGATCTGCCGCGACCCCTCGCAATGCCAGCACGTGGACCCACCCGAGAGACACAGCCCAGATGGAGGGCTCGCAGCCGTCTACGCCGAAGAACAGTTCAAGGCGACATCCTGGCTCAGCTTGGATGCCGGTCTCCGCCAAACGCACTTCTCTGGCGACGTGGTCGAGAATGCCACCAGCCCGCGCGCCGGCGCTTCCCTTCGGATTCCCAAGCTTCACTGGGTTTTCCGCGCCTTCTACGGACATTTCTACCAGGCGCCGCCTTTGCTGACCGTTTCCGGTCCGCTCCTCGAAGCCGCAAGCAATCAGAATCTGAGCTTCATTCCGCTCCACGGAGAACGCGATGAAGAGCACCAGTTTGGCGTCACTATTCCATTTCGCGGATGGACGCTCGACGCCAGTAATTTTCTCACTCGCGTCGAGAATTTCTTCGACCACAATAATTTCAACAACTCCGACCTTTTTTTCCCCGTAACCATTCAGGGCGCGCGGATCAACGGCTGGGAACTTACGCTCCGCTCTCCCCGCATCCGCCATCGCGCCCAGGTGTACTTGACGTATTCGAACCAGCTCGCCCTCGCCTTTGGCAACATCAACGGCGGCCTCACCGACTTTTCCTTCGGCGACGGGTTCGCCCTCCTCGACCACGACCAGCGCCACACCTTGCACCTAGGCGCGCGCTACGACTTCCCATTCCATTCCTACGCTTCGACCGACGTCTACTACGCCTCCGGCTTCACCAATGGCGACCCCATGGTCCCCGGCGATCATCTCCAACCGCACACCACATTTGACCTCTCACTCGGAAAGAGTTTCGGTGAGAAGTTCTCTGTAAACGTTCAAGCGCTGAACGTCGCCAATCGCCGCGTCCTGCTCGACAACAGCTTTACCTTCGGCGGAACTCACTACCTGAACCCGCGCGAACTCTACGTCCAGGTTCGCTACCGTTTCCATTTGTAACGGCGGCGCGAGATTCGTGGGGCAGTAGTGGACGAGTGCGATGCCGTCGCCATCGATGCTGTAAAGGGTGACCATCTCCTCCATGCCAACGGGGGAGAGCGCTTCCATGACAGCGGTGCCGGAGGCGAGAGCTTTGAAACTGGTTTTCACGGCCATGCCGTGGCCGTCCTTGCCTTCCCAGTCGCCCGCGGCCGTAGCCGCCGCTTGTGGAGCTGCCTCCAGCAAGTTCCGTTGAATTGGCCTTCCAGCAATGCGGGAAAATGTTAAACTGAGGCGACTTCTGAATGGCGATGGAGTTCGCCATAACCGCCCGGTGATGTTCACTGGGACTGATGACTCCTGGCAGCCGAGCGGCGCCAGGAGTTTTTTGTTTGGCAAACCGCGGGCCATTTGCGCGGTAACCGTGGCGAGCGACGGATTGGAGCGACATTGCGTCTTGCGCTGATCGCGATTTTTGGCGCTGCCGGCACGCTGGCGCGTTACGGACTTCAGGGTGTCGTGCAAATCCGCACCGCGAGCACCTTTCCCTTAGGCACCCTGCTCGTTAACTTGACCGGCTGCTTCCTCCTGGGCTTGATCGGCCAATTCACGCTCAATCGCATGGTAATCTCCCCGGATTGGCGCGTGGCCATCGCCGTCGGCTTCTTCGGCGGTTACACAACCTTCTCCAGCTTCGGTTGGGAAACCGCCAAAATGCTCGAAGCCGGCGAGTGGGCCTGGGCCACCGCCTATGTGGGGGCAAGCGTAGTCGCAGGCCTGCTTCTGAGTGTCGCCGGAATTCGCCTCGCTAATCGTTTTTAGGTCGGACCATCGGCCATGCCGTCATTTCGAGCGCAGCGATGGAAGATTCCGACCCTGTCGGAAGAAATCTCTCTTGGATTCTGACGAGGAAATCAATGACCCACGAAAAATTCGAAGGCGAGCGCACCCTGATGCGCATCCACATCGGCGAATCGGACAAATGGCACGGCAAACCCCTCCACGAAGCCATCGTGGAGATGCTGCGCAAAGACGGCTTCTCCGGTGCAACCGTGCTGCGAGGCGTCGGCGGCTACGGCGGCTCAAGCATCTATCACACCGACAAGCTGCTGCGCTTGTCGCAAGACCTCCCCATCATCCTCGAGGTCATCGAATCTATGGAGCGCATCGAAAAAATCCTCCCCCGCCTCGACGAAATGGTCGAAGGCGGCCTCATCACCCTCGAAAAAGTCCGCGTCATCCTCTACCGCGCGGCCAAGAAATAGAGCCAACTGGGGTGCGGCACCGCGCTGCCGCTTTTGCGCTTGCTCCGCCATCTCGATTTGGAATTTCAGATTAAATCACGATCCAGCGAGCTCCGAACTTTTAACTTTGAACCTTCAACTGTAAACTGCTTCCCCATGCCTGACACGACAGACTCCTGGCTCAACCGCACTGTCCTCGGCGTCGGCCTCACCAGCCTCTTCAGCGACTGGAGCCACGAGACCGCCACCGCCGTGCTCCCCGCATTCCTGGCCGCCATCGGCGCGGGCCCCGTCTGGCTCGGCGCCATCGAAGGCATCGCCGACGGGCTCTCCAGCTTCACAAAGCTTGCCGCAGGCCACTACACCGATCGCTTGAAGCGCAGAAAGCCACTCGCCGTCTTTGGCTACGCCTTCACTGCCCTGGCGACGGCGTCGTTCGCTTTCGCCACGCACGCCTATCATGTGCTCTTCGGCCGGGTCGCCGCCTGGCTGGGCCGCGGAGTCCGCTCGCCCGCGAAGAAGGCCCTGCTCGCGGCCGACGTGCCGCCGAACACTTACGGCCGCGCTTTCGGTTTCGAACGCTTGATGGACACGGTAGGCGCCATCGCGGGCCCGCTCACCGCGCTTTGGCTGCTCGAAGCCACCGGGCATTCTTACCGCAAAGTTTTTCTTTGGACGCTTCTGCCCGGCCTCGTCGCGGTCGCGTCTTTCTGGCTGCTCGTCCGCGAACGGCCCATCGCTGCCCGCCCGCAACGATCCTTCCTCCTTGGTTTGAAGGCGCTACCGCTTCCCTTCCGCCGGTTGCTCGTTGGCGTAGGCGTCTTCGGCGCGGGCGATTTCTCGCACACCCTGCTGATTCTCTACGCCACGCGAATGCTGGCCCCCGGCCATGGCATAGCCCGCGCCGCAAGCCTCGCCGTCGGCCTCTACACCCTGCACAACGTTTTCTATGCCGGCTCTGCGTATCTCAGCGGCTGGCTGAGCGACCACGTCCCCAGCCGTAAAGCCGTGCTCGCAGCAGGCTACACCCTCGCCGGAGTCACCGCCCACCTTCTCTGCATTGGAACGCATTCCCTGTGGCTGCTTGGCGTGATTTTTGTCCTCGCAGGCCTTTACGTCGGCACCGAAGAAGCGCTCGAAGATTCTCTCTCCGCCGAGCTGGTCCCCAAAGAACAGCACGGCATGGCCTTCGGCACCCTCGCCGCCGTCAACGCCTTCGGCGACTTCCTCTCCAGCCTCATGGTCGGTTTCCTCTGGTCCGCCTTCAACGTCCAGACCGCCTTCGCCGCCTCGGCGCTCCTTTTCATCATCGGTGCTATATTGATTCTGCGGCTTCGCTAAGAGTCTGGTTAAAATCTTCGCCATGCCCGACGAGTCCACAGCCACTCCCCGCGACTTTCTCGCCGTCGAGCGAACCTTTCTCGCCTGGATTCGCATCGGCCTCGCTCTCATGGGCCTCGGCTTCGTCCTCGCCCGCTTTGGAATTTTCTTGCGGGAGTTCAACCTCAATCAGCCCAATCAACCGTCCCAGTCGTTCGGCCTCTCCCTCTGGTTCGGTACCGCGCTGATTTTTCTTGGCGTGTTCGTCTGTCTGCTCTCGCTTGTCCGTTACCGGCGACTGCTGCAAAAGGTTCAGCAGCCTGAAGCTTTGCTCGCGCGTCCCTCGGCGCTGGCCATTACGGTCGCTCTGGTCCTCGCCATCCTTGGCGTGGCGATGGCCATCTATCTGATTTCCGTTAGACCTATCGGGCCGGATGATGCATCAAAATCCCGGGAGATTTCCATGGCACCAATTCCAGAGAACGGCATTCTTCGTACTGCCAGCAATTATTCCGTCGAGGAAACCGTCGCCCGCTTGAAATCCATCCTGGAAGCCAAAGGGGTGAAGCTCTTTACCATTGTCGACCACAGCGGCGAAGCCGCCAGCGCCGGCCTGAAAATGCCAAACACCAAGCTGCTCATCTTCGGCAATCCCAAAGCAGGCACGCCGCTGATGCTCGCTTCACCCAGCGCCGCCCTCGACCTCCCGCTCAAAATCCTCATCGCCGAAGACTCCGGTGGCAAAGTCTGGATCTCCTACAACGCTCCCGCCTATCTCCTGGCACGTCACCGTCTCCCTCCCAACCTGCTCCCCAATATCGCCGTCATTGAAACGCTCGCCGCCAAAGCCGCCGAATAGATTTCGCCTTGCTTCTTCTGTAGAGGCCGCCCGCCGCAGTCGTGTGGCCTCTTCTCCCCCTCAGACAAACGGGTTTTCGACAACACAACCAAAGTATTGCTGGCCAGCATTCAAGTCTTCCGACCAGATTCTCTGACAGCCGCCGCGTTCGGCGGCGGCAAGGATCATTCCGTCGTAAAAGTGCACTCCGTATTGAGCGCGCGCCTGCACCGCACGGAGAACCACATGGCCATCAATCGGGACCAGTTTGATGGGCCCGAGCGCGTCCAGAAGCGCCATCAAGTTTTCCGGGGTTGCCGGAGGCGATAGCTTGTGGAGGAGTGTGGCCGTGAATTCACCGAGCACTTGGCTGGAGACTGCGATCTCCCCTGCCACTGCTCTCCGAACCAGTCCCTGCGCAATCTGTTGTTTCCGCGGCTCGCTGCGGTCGTACGCGTAAACCAGAATATTAGTATCCAGAAACTCAAGCGCGCTCATGGAGATCTTCGCGCTTCCAGCTCTTCTTTCCGACTCTATATTGGAACTGTTCGAAGGTGCGCTCCAAGGCTTCCCGTTCTCGCCGCGTTCGGCCTGCTGCCGCCTCTTGCCTGGCGACTTCGTTCAAATACTCACGAACGAGGCCGGTCAAGGTCGTGTCGCGGTCCACGGCGATCTTCCGGACCCGTCTCACCAAGTCTTCTGGCAAAGAAAGCGTGATATTCATGTACCCATATTACGTGAAACCCTTATTCCGTGCAATTCGCTTTGTTGCACTCCCGCAAATCCGATCCTTCGCTTCTTCTTTGTGTTTTCAGTGTCTCTCGTCTTAAGACTCACAATTTCCATATTGCGCGCTGAAACGCCGCGTGCTAACGTCAGCGAATAAAAGGCGAATTAAAGAAAGGCGAGTTTCATGCCCGAATCGCTAGCAGTTCGCAGGGCTGGCATGTCCACTGCAGTTACCCGCGTTCACGAAGTGCTGGAGTCCTTCGCCGCCCGCGACCACAACGGCGAAATCCTCACGGCGGTGCGCCATTTTCCCGCCCGCGAGGCCCAGTGGGCGGACTTCCCTGCCTGGGTACACGCGGACCTCGCGTCCGCTTACGCCGCCAAAGGCATTCGCCGCCTGTACACCCATCAAGCCGCCGCGGCGGAAGCCGTCCACGCCGGAAAAAACGTTGTCATCGTCACGCCCACTGCTTCCGGAAAAACCCTCTGCTACAACCTGCCCGTCTTGAACGCCGTCCTCGAAAACTCCGACACCCGCGCGCTGTACCTCTTCCCCACCAAAGCCCTCGCGCAAGACCAACTCGCGGAACTCCACGACCTCAACCAGCGCCTCGAAGATCGATTCGGCGTTTTCACCTACGACGGCGACACGCCCGCCGACGCCCGCAAGGCCATCCGAGAAAAAAGCCACATCGTTCTGACTAACCCGGACATGCTGCACACCGGGATCCTGCCGCACCATACTCGATGGACGCGCCTCTTCGAAAACCTCCGCTACATCGTGATCGACGAACTGCACACCTACCGCGGCGTCTTCGGCAGCCACTTGTGCAACGTGTTGCGCCGCCTCCGCCGCATCGCTCGCTTCTACGGCCGCGATCCCCAATTCATCTGTTGCTCCGCAACCATCGCTAATCCCGGCGACCTCGCTTCACGCCTTCTTGAATCCGAAGTCGAAGTCCTGAATGCCAACGGCGCGCCCGCCGCGGAGAAAACTTTCGTTTTCTACAATCCGCCCGTTGTGAATCGCGCCTTGGGCATCCGCCGCAGCTACATCAATGAATCTTCGCGTGTGGCGCAGGAATTCCTGAAACACGATCTGCAAACGATAGTCTTCGCCAACTCGCGCCTGAACACGGAAATTCTTCTCACCTATTTGCAGCAGGCGAATCCCCGGTTGCCGGGAAAACCGGAAACCATTCGCGGCTACCGCGGCGGTTACTTGCCAAACGAACGCCGCGAAATCGAACGCGGCCTCCGCGATGGAAAAGTCCGCGGAGTGGTTTCGACCAGTGCGCTCGAGCTCGGCATTGATGTCGGCTCCCTCGATACCGTCGTCATGGCCGGCTATCCCGGCACCATCGCCGCCACCTGGCAGCGGGCCGGGCGCGCCGGCCGCCGCAGCGGAAGCTCTTGTGCCGTGCTGGTGGCATCTTCCTCGCCGCTCGATCAATTCATCGTGCGCCATCCCGACTATTTCTTCGGCAACACGCCGGAGCACGCCTTCATCCAGCCCGACAATCTCGAAATCCTCGTCAATCATCTGAAATGCGCCGCATTCGAATTACCCATCGCTCCAAGCGACAAATTCGGCGATGTCGACTTACCCGATCTTTGCGCGCGGCTCGCCGAGGCCGGTTTTCTGCATCTCGCCGGAGAAAACTACCACTGGACGCAGGAGGCCTATCCCGCCGATACCGTCAGCCTGCGTTCCGTCACCAGCGACAATTTCGTGATCATCGAGGTCACCGGCGCGCCCAGCGTCATCGGCGAAATCGATTTCCCCAGCGCGCTTGTGTTCGTCCACGAAAAAGCCATCTACATTCACGGCGGGCAGCAACACCACGTCGAACATCTTGACTTCAAGGAGCGCAAGGCTTACGTGAAGCGCGTCGACGTGGACTACTACACCGATGCCATCCGCTACTCCCAAGTCCGCGTCTTAGAAATCGCCGCTACCTCACACCACGCCGACGCAAACTCCCTTGTAGGGGCGCAACACGCTGCGCCTTCTTCGTCCTCTACTTCCTTAACCTCCTTTACTTCCTCTGCTTCCTCTTTCTCCCACGGCGATGTCCTCGTCCGCTCCCAAGTCGTCGGCTTCAAGAAAATCAAATTCTTCACCAACGAAAATATCGGCGACGGCAAACTCGAGCTCCCCGAAAACGAAATGCACACCACCTCTTACTGGATCACGCTCGAACGCCCGCTGCTTGAATCGCTCCCCTTCACCGTGAGCGAGCGCCAAAGCGGGATGTTTGGCCTTCTCCACGCCCTCGAATCCGTCGCCACCCTTCTCCTCATGTGCGACCGCCGCGACCTCGGCACCGCCATCGGCGAGCGCCCTCCTGCTGCCGAATCCGCTTCCGCCGTTGTAGGGGCGCAGCATGCTGCGCCCCTTCCCGGCACGATTGAAACTTTCACTCCGTCCCGCGTGGAAAACGCCATCTCCCCCAACGCCAAGGAATTCTTCGAACCAAATCTTTATCTCTTCGATGCCTACCCCGGCGGCATCGGCTTCTCCGAACCCCTCTTTCGAACGCACAGTCTCCTCGTGCAAAAAACCCGCGAACTCATTTCCGCCTGTGAGTGCGAACAGGGCTGCCCATCCTGCGTGGGCCCCGCCGGCGATCTCGCCCCGCGCGCAAAAGAAGCCGCCCTCGCCATCCTCGACAGGCTGTGTGCCTAAATGGCCGCCACCGCAGACAAGTTTTCGCGCCTCGCCGCGCTGAAGCCCACGCGCCCAATCCCCGCGCGCCCCGCCGCCATTCGAACGCCCGACGAAGCAGACTCGCTTGGACGGCTCCTCGGCGCCGGCGTTGCCAGGAATCATTTTGGCGAACACCTGTCTATTCGAAACTGGTTCTCCACTCCGGAATTTACCGACCCCTCATCCACAACACTCGAATTGCTTTCCCGCACGCGCGACGAATCGCTCTCCCGCAAAACCCGCGCCGCGCTCGAAGACCCGGAAAAATGGCTTTTCCTCGATACGGAAACTACCGGCCTCGCGGGCGGCACCGGCACGTACGCGTTTCTGATTGGCCTCGCGTGGTGGGATGCGGGTGGATTGCAGGTCGAGCAATTCTTTATGCGCGACTTCGCCGAGGAACACTCCCTGCTGCACGAATTATCTCATCGTATCGTCGAACGGCCGGTGCTTGTCACCTTCAATGGCAAATCGTTCGATTGGCCGCTGCTCGAAAATCGCTTCACGATGACGCGCTCCATCGCGGTGCCGAAGCTCGCGGCGCACCTTGATTTGCTGCATCCCGCGCGCGCGTTGTGGAAGCTGCGGCTCGGTTCGGTGCGGCTCGTGGAACTCGAATGCCACGTCATCGATGCGCCGCGGCTCGGCTGGCATCGCGAGAACGATGTGGCGTCGGCGCTTATCCCGCAGTGTTACTTTGATTATTTGCGCGGCGGGCCCGCCGAGCCGCTCGCCGGCGTCGTTCGCCACAATCAGATGGATTTGCGCGGACTGGCGGCGCTATTCGGAAAAATCAACTCCCTCCTTGCAGACGACGATTGCCATTCCGAAAACATCGACAGCCTGGATCTATTGGGGCTCTCGAAGTTTCTGCAACGGCGCGGAAACGCCGATCGGGCCCATTCCGCGTGCGCCCGGGCTCTGGCGATGGGTCTGCCGGCGGAATTCCGCCCGAAAGCGCGCCGCGACCTTGCGCTGATGGCCAAGCGCCGCGGCGAACACGCGCGCGCCGCCGAGATCTGCCTGCAAATCGT
Organism: Candidatus Limnocylindria bacterium; assembly: GCA_035490055.1. Taxonomy (GTDB): domain Bacteria; phylum Acidobacteriota; class Terriglobia; order Acidiferrales; family UBA7541; genus Acidiferrum. The sequence continues at coordinate 17,060 of DATHIB010000078.1, forward strand.
TTCCGATCTGCACGACGGCATTCACGCTTGCGAACAGCTGGCCATTTACTACGAACGTCACGCTAAAGACCTGGCCAAAGCGGCTGAATTTGCACAATTGGCCATCGCCAAACTTCTGCGCGCGCGCGCCAATTCGCGCGATCCGCTCCTTACGGCGCGGTTTGCGCGGCTGGAGAAAAAGTTTCTGCAGCGGATCGCGCGGCTGGAGAAAAAATCACGGCCGTCCTCTTCGGCGCGGCCCCCGGACGCTCGGCCGGTTGCGGCGCCAAAGGCCAGTTCAGGGCTTTGGTGAAGCCATCGAAGATATTGCGTGTCGCGCCTTCCATGGTCACGCACTCATCTCCCAAACAATCCAGGAACACGCCGCCCTCCGGAGTATCAAAAGAAAAGAAGCTCTGGCGGCGAAGCAAATTCGACCGCTCGGAGTATTTCTTCTCTAGCGCTTCGGAATATTGCCCGAAGAAGCGCGCCGCGTGTTCTTCGCTGTCCAGGTGCAGGCGGCTAACCAGAATGAGTTTCTTCGTTCGTTTCTGCTCGAAGACGATGTAGTGGTCGCCATCCCAGGCTGCCGCCAGAGTCTTGGCGCGGTCGTTGTCGAGGAATTGCTTCAAAACTTCCTTCCAGCCGAATTCACCCATGATGTTTTCGTCGAGCTTTGACCAGTTGTCGCCGAGCAATTTCTCGAGAGGCGGAAGAGTGACACTCGAGGGCGTCTTGCCGGACTGGTAGAGCGCCGGGTGGAGGATCTGCTGCGTGGAAACCGGCGGCTTCTCGAACAAGCCCGGGAGAGCGGCCCAGCCAGTATTTTCCATGACTGCAGCCGAGAAGGTGAGTCCGCCGAGATAGGGGAAGATCAGCGCGTCCTTGAGGAACGGTGGAGCTTTTTGCAGCGTGGGAGTGCTGCCCAGATCGCCGATCAACATGCCAGGATCGAATTCCGGCACATCCTTCAGGGAGCGTCCCGTCCCAAGCATCAGATAGTCGACCATCGCGGCCATGGCGCTGCCCTCGAGCACGGCGTCGCGCGCCAGCTCGGCATCTTCGTTGGGACGGGCTGCTTTTAACCACGTCTCGATCTGGAAATGCTGGTCCTCGAGAGCATGGGTCAGTTCATGGGCCATGACCATGCGCTGGTCGGCAAGCGGGCTCCAGTCCGCGATGTAAAATTCGCGGGTCGTCGGATCGTAGAGCCCTTCGATTTGTTCCGTGAGCACATTGATCATGAACGAATCGAGGTCGAATCCCTTGGGAAGGAGTCCAAAGGCTTCGGCGCTGCGCTGGTCGGCGTAGCGTTCCGCGGCATTCTTGTCTTCGTTCATCTGCTTGATGACGTAGGCGCGGATTTCTTCGCGCGAACGCAGGGATTTTTTCAGCGGCGTGAGCAATTTCAGGCCGGTGATTTGGCTCAACTGGCCGAGGACTTCATCGGCGGCAGCAATAAACTCGGCGTCCGTGCCGGGCTTGGAATCCGTGGAAGACGGAGCGGCGGCAGCTTCCTGCGCGTGGACAACTGCACCACCAAGGAAGAGGACGAGGCTCAAGATTAGAGCTCGCAGCCCGAAATAGGCGCGTTTCAAGTGAGAGGTCATATCATTTTCAGAATAACAGAATCGCGATGTGGCCGTCTGAACAGCAGAGGAACTGGCGAGCGACGAGCGGCGAGGACAGCCAGGAATGGCTGTCCCACATGATCGCGGGGATTGAGGGAAGAGAGTTGACAGTGGAAAGTTCAAACTTTCTGCCGAAACCGTAGAAGCGATGGGCCGCTCGGAGGTGTCTTGGGGGATCGAGCGCCGCCACCCGCCCGTTGTCAACAGTTGTTTGGCAGGCTCGCCAGGTTCCGACTGTGCGCATACCGTTCAGAATGGAACAGTTTTGAGGCTGGTTTTGCCGTACTGTATCAAAATGAAGAAGAGCGACCTGACAGCAAAAGAATGCTTCTCTGTGCCCTGTCCTACGTGCGGTGTTGCCTGGGGAGCCCTGTTTGCTGCATTCGGGCGGCCTGCGCACAGAACCACACCTAGACTGGAAGCTTTCCGCGGCCGAAGCGATCGAGGCGAATAGGAATTCCCGTGGTCCTGGGCAACCATAAGCCCCCTTCCGCCCAACGATCCGACATATGCAGTTGTAAGCTTTGTTACCAAGAGTAATCTGGAAGTATTCCGCATTCCGATAGAAGCAACTGCCTTCCAGCATCTTTTGGAATTAGCCGCTGACCACGATTTCATTGCGACCATGATGGGTACCGACCGATCCACGATGAGCTTGGCGGCGGTGCTGCAAGAAAAGGGAATTATAGATTACCTGCGAGGTGCAGTGAAGGTTGTGAACCGCAGGAACTCCAGAACTCCTCATCAAGGGCACCCAAATTCTTCTTGGCGCATTAAGGGGCGGCCGCCCGCCTCATTTCAATTTTTCTTTCGGGTGAGGTAGAAGAGCATGGGGATGTCCTTGTCATCCTGGCGCCAGATCCAAGTTTCCGTGATGTGTTCGGCGTTGTCGAAGCGGATGACGAGATGATGCTGGTGACCTGTGGAGGGTGATTTGAGGTTGCCGGCACCCTGGTAATCGAAGCTGAGCTCCTTGATGTCGTCGGAATCGGGCACCACGCGCATGCGCGGCTGGTTGTTCGTGGGGCAGTAGTGCACGAGAGCGATGCCGTCGCCATCGATGCTGTAAAGGGTGACCATCTCCTCCATGCCAGCGGGGGAGAGCGTTTCCATGACGGCGGTGCCGGAGGCGAGAGCTTTGAAACTGGTTTTCACGGCCATGCCGTGGCCGTCCTTGCCTACCCAATCACCGGCGAGCGATTGCAGCTTCTTAAAAGCGGCGGCGGAATGCGTGCCGGCCGATACAGGGGCGGCAATGGATGCGGCCAGCAACAGAAGCAGCGAGAGTTTGCGTCGTGTCACGGATGCCTCCTGGAAGAGAACGGCGCAGGACGTGGCCCCACAGAGGCAGGCGCGCCGCGATCTAAGGGCTTTGACGCCGGAAGTGCGGGAATGGAAGCGGGTGTGTAAAGACGGATTCATGGCGCCAAGACCCGCCGGCGCGTTGACCCAGCGCCATGGGTCTTTCTACTTCAAGGCTGGCAATATGCGAAAGGGTTTGTTCCTGCTCCAACGATAGTCTGAAAAGTCCTTGTCCAGAGTCAAGATCTCGGCAGTTTCAAATTCATCCGCTAAACGAATCAGGCAGGCATCAGCGAGATCGATCTTGTGGTCCCGATACTTTCGCAGGACCTGCTTTAGGCCAACTGCTTCCCGTGAGAGCTGAAAAGGGACTTGGAAAATTCCTGCGGCCACGTTTTCGATCACGGCTTCTGCCGCACCAACTAGATTCCGCAGCAAGTAGCAACTCTCGGCGATCACCGCTTCGCAGGTGATCAGTGGGGCCTCCAGTTCCCGGACCGCCTCGGCACATGCCTGGTGAAATCTTTCGCTCCGGTCCAGAAGCGCGACGATCACGCCGGTATCGAGCAGTACCGGCTTCACCGCCCGAAGCCGCGCAGGTGTTTCTTGTTCGAGCCCAGATCCGGTGCGCCGGAGGAAAACTTCCCCAGACCAATGACCCCACGCTTCTTCCTTCTTAGATGACTTGCTTCCAGAACGCGCAGGCCTTCTCTCACGACCTGCGAGGGAGACCATCCCAGTTCGCGGACCAGCACTGCCAGCCTCTTTTGCGACCGGTAATCCAGTCTTGCTTGAATTGCGAAGCGCATGGCTCATTGTACTACAAACTAGCAGTTGTATGACACAGTTGTGTCTTGCGAAGCGGGTGACAGTGCCAAGCAATACTGGTGAGCCAAGATGGAGCGGCCAACCTCAGAAGGCGGGGCCTACAAGAGAAAAGAACACAAGCAGGAATGGTTGGGCCACAAGAGTGTAGTATTTGCTGCAGAGTATTGCACGGGGGAGAGGAGATATGATGAGTCGATGGATGAATTCAGGGCGAACTTCCATTTGGGGCGCGGCAGTGTCGGGGGTCTTGCTGCTGGGCGCGAATTTTGCGGCGGCGCAAACACCTTCGCCAGCGTTGCTCGTACTGGAGAAAAGCGACAATTCGCTGGCCATTGTTGATCCTGCGAACTTGCAGATTGTAGCGCGCGTTCCCGCCGGGCCGGATCCCCATGAAATTGTGGCATCCGCGGATGGCAAGCTGGCCTACATTTCGAACTACGGCGGTTCCGACGGCGCTCTGAGCACCATCTCCGTAATCGATCTCGCAACCCGAAAGGCGCTGTCGCCGATCAATCTCGGGACGCTGCGCTCCGCACATGGTTTGGCCTTCGCCGGCGGCAAGCTCTACTTCACCGCAGAGACGAACAAAGTCGTCGGCCGCTACGATCCTGCGACGCAAAGCGTTGATTGGGTTCTCGGCACTGGACAGGACAGAACGCACATGGTGGCGGTCTCCGAAAGTCTCGACCGGATCGTTACTTCCAATGTCAGTTCCGGCACGATCAGCGTCATCGAGCAGGTTTCCCCGCCAACTGGCGGCTTCGGTCCCCCGCCGGGTAGCAATGGTCCACCGGCTTCCGCGCCTCCTGCTGGCGGTCCTCCCCCAAGGATGGGCACGCCGCCCAGCGGCCCTCGGAAAACATGGCGCGTAACCAACGTCGCAGCCGGCCACGGAGTGGAAGGCTTTGACGTGTCGCCCGACGGCAACGAGATTTGGGCGGCAAACGCGCAGGACGCCACGGTGACCATCATCGATACCGCCAGCAAACGCGTGACGCAGACTCTTCCCATCTCTCTGAGAGGCGCCAACCGGCTGAAGTTCACGCCGGACGGCAGACGCGTGTTGATCGCCGGTGGGGGCGGCGGTGCGGCGGGCAACAGTCTCGTTGTGATGGACGCAGCTACGCGGAAAGAGGTTAAGCAGCTCAATCTCGGAGGCGGCGCAGCGGGTATTGTGATCGTCCCCGATGGTTCCCGCGCGTATGTAGCCGTCAGCGGAAAGGACAAGGTTACCGTCGTGGATTTGAAGAGCTTGGAAGTCACCGGCTATGTGTCCACGGGGAAGCAACCTGATGGTCTGGCATGGGTGCAACGAAACTAAGTACTCCTCCGCGTGAAGTGCGGCGGCGAGTCCGCCACAAGCGCCGGCGTGTCGCCCTCGCCTATCTGGCTGCTTTGCGCGGGGATTTCCAGAGTCTGTTGCGGATGGCGAAAGTGATTGCCGCGCTTTCTCCCGAGGTGGCTGCGGTACATCAGTTCGAAAGGCTTCGTCTCACGGCCAAGTTTGCCTGGCAATACGAGATAATTCGATGGAAGCTATTGGCGGGCTTTGTCAAGTTGCCGCAACTGGACGGCTTGAGTGACCTGGTCAGTGGACTAAGGGGTCACGCAAAAATATCTTCGCACAATTGAGACGAACTATCCCAGTCGACTTGTATCCGTTTGAATGACAGATCACTGAAAAGCCCCAATTGGTGAGCGATTCGAACAGTGTTTGCTATCCGCAATATGGTATA
>DATHIB010000079.1:0-55189 GCA_035490055.1 Candidatus Limnocylindria bacterium
ACTTCCAGGCTTCCACCGAGTCGGTCACCCTTCTCGGCGCTGGATATAACTACGACAGCCACTGGATTGCTCTGTCGATGGGACTCTCACCCATTGGATTGACTTCTAGCCTTGCTGCGCGCCCGCGAAACCTCATGAAAGTCGCAGCGGGCCGATAACAGGCTATCGCGCTAACCCCTTTGTATTCAGCACAGTGTCGGTTCCGGGTGAGGGACTTTCGAGGCTGTTCACTCTAAACGGAGTTAAAATCCTTTGTTTTGATACACTTTTGCGATTTGGAGTTCCATAAGTTGATCGGCCGTTGAAGAGATTGATGGAGGTACGACCAGGGAAGACGACGGCCAGCGCGAGAGAAAGAATTAGGAACTCGGAGAGGCTTCATGGCGGCAACGACGGGGAGAGAATAGCACGTTCAAGAATTGAGGGTCGAACGGCCCGTGTAGGCGAGCGAACGGCTTCTGGGGAAACGAACACGAAGGAAGAGCCGTAGGTTAAAAACCCATCCAATTAACCCGACGTGTGGGACTGGCATGCGGAAGCCAAATTGGACTGGTTATGTGAAAGACGCGCCCGGTCTATTGGATAAATTATCTTGACCGATCCCGGAACGTTGGCATATATGGTCGCTATCTTTCTCGCCTTCAGCTGGGAACGCGCCTGCCAGGGTGGGACTTCTGAAAGTGATTGAAATTAGTGGTGTGTGTGGGTCGCAGTGAGTGGCCAGGCGAGTGCCCCGGAATTGCGCTGTGCTTTGGGTGTAAGTGCTCTGGTGTGCCTGAGCTCCTCTCTCTCCCGATTTCCTCGAATTTCCGAAAATGAAAAAGGGGTGGATCCGTGAAAAAGATAAGCACAATTCTCCTTTTTGCCGGGATGTTCATGATTTCTTCCACCATTACGCAACCCGTAAAAGCACAAACGTTGACCACGGGGACGGTAATTGGAACTGTCACTGACCCGAGTGGTGCCGCGGTTCCCAATGCAACGGTGTTACTGCGCAACAAAGCCACCGATAGCGAGGCAACGCAAAGTACTAGCGCAGCCGGCCAATTTACGTTTTCAAACGTGGCTCCGGGCGAGTATCAGGTTACGGCGAAGAAGGTCGGGTTCCGGACGGCAGATGTCGCCGCGCTAACGGTGGATGTGGCGAAGAGCTACACCCTGGACTTCAAGATGGAGCTAGGCGAAGTTGCGGAAATTGTTCAAGTAGAAGCTGGTGCGCATGTCGAATTGCAAACGACGGACGCCACGGTGGGCAACGTCCTCTCAAGCTCGGAAATTCAACTCTTTCCTGCGCTGACTCGGCAGGTGAACGAGTTGCTCACCCTGCAGCCGGGCGCCACTCCGACAGGGGAGATCACCGGTGCGCGAAGCGATCAGAGCAGCTTCACGCTTGACGGTATTGATGTGACCAACAATTCCGTCGGTGGTTTGGGCACGTTCACATTCCTTCCCCTAGATAGCATTGACGAATTTCGCGTCAGTGTCGCCAACCCCAATGCCGAATACGGCCGCGGTGCGGGCGGTCAAGTCTCGTTGGTGAGCCGCTCGGGCACCGATCAGTATCATGGCTCGTTTTATTGGTATCACCAGAACGACGAATTGAACGCTAATAGCTGGGACAACAATCGCCTAAAATTGACGAATCCGGAATTGAAGGACAACCGGTTTGGCGCACGCGGAGGCGGTCCAATGCCGTTCCTGTGGCATAAGAAGACGTTTTTCTTCGCCAACTACGAAGGGCGTCGTTTCCCCGGTAGCAGCCAGCAGTCGCGAATCGTGCCGACCGACATGCTGAGGCAGGGAATTCTGCAGTTCACCGATTGCTCGTCGGGGCAATTTGACGCTAAGGGCAACTGCACTGGAGCAGGTACCTTGCGGAGCTACAATCTGGCTAGTTCGACAAATTGCGGTTCAGACGCCAATAACCAGCCTCTGAATTTGGCGTGTGATCCCCGCGGTCTTGGCCTAAGCCCCAGCATTTCAGCACTGTGGAAATTGATGCCTACAGGCAATGACTCTTCCGTTGGAGGTGCTGACGGCTTGAATACCACTGGGTTCACCACCAACGCCGGGACGCCCTTGACCAACGACTTCTACGACATCAGACTCGATCAAAACCTCACGACCAAGTGGCATGCCGATGTGTCCTTTCGCTATTTCCGGCAGGCTCAGATCAGCGCGCTTCAATTGAATATTATCAATGGGAAACCCTCTACCGTTCGGTCGCTTCCTGTTCGGCAGAACATGTTGGTAGCTGGGCTGAGCGGCCAACTCACCTCGCAGCTCACGGCGGCTTTCCGCTTCGGCTGGGTGCGCGAGCGCGACGCGACGAGTCCTGAGCGGCCCAACGCCGTAGCTGCTCAGGAGAATATTCCCGGAACGAACACCGCCTCGGCCGGTTCGATTGCCCTTGACATCGGCGCTGGCGGGGGTACACACAGCTTGCTCGATGAACCCATCGATGTAGGCACACAAGTAGCACGCAAACAAGGCAATGATGATCGAAACTTCCAGTGGAATGCGGATTTTGTCTGGACTCGCGGGAAGCATACCTGGGAGTTCGGCACTGCCATTCACTTTCTGCCTACTTTGCACTTGCGCGATGACAAAGTTATCGGCGCTCTGGGCGCCCTTGTAGCTCAACTGGACGCCGACGATGGTTTCGGCGTCACCATTCCATCCGCCGATCGTGCACCAAAGTGCTCTCCGGCTAATGCGACAACGGGCGCTCCGGCCGTCACAACAAATTGCCTACGCAGCACCGATGTGCAGCAGTGGGATCGCCTGTACGCCGGAACCCTGGGATTGATAGACAACATCTCCGTCCTTGCGGTTCGCGATGGCAGTTTCAACCCCTTGCCGTTCGGTAGTCAGCTCCAGTCCGATACCAAGCTCTGGGCTCCCGAGATGTATGTTCAGGACGTCTGGCGCATCAAACCCTCCCTCACCCTTTCCGTCGGTGTAAGTTACGGCTGGCAGACGGCTCCTGTCGAACGCCTTGGCCGCCAGACGATCCAGATTGATGCCGGAACAGGCCAACCCATCACTGCATTGGACTTCCTGAAAAAGCGGAAGGATGCCGCCGCTAACGGCCAATTCTTTAATCCTACTTTCGGGTTTGTGCCCATCAACTCGGCTAAAAGAGGTGTGTTCAACGTAGACTATGGCGACATCGCGCCCCGCGTGGCCATTGCATGGGCACCTTCGTACAATTCCGGGTTGAAAAGCGCGCTCTTTGGCTCGGGCAAGACAGTAGTCCGCACTGGCTTCGCGATCATCTATGATCGGCAGAATACGGTGCAGAGCGTGATCATCCCGGCGCTGGGAGTAGGGTTTGCACAGACTCTCAACCTCTCTGGTCCCGCCTGCAACAGCACTGGCGGAGGGGGCGCCCTGTGTAGTCCAGCGAGCGTCAATCCGGCGTTGAGTGTTTTCCGCGTGGGCCAGGATGGGACAATGCCGGTACCGACAGTTCCGACGCAGTCCAACCCTATCGTGCCAATAGTCACTGTGAATTCAAGAGGGAGCATCATTTCTCCCGAAGTGTTCTCATTCCAAGATGATCCCAGCATAAAGGTGGGACGCAATTACGCCGTGGATCTAAGCGTTCAACGCGAACTGCCCGGCAACCTGCTCTTGGAGGTTGCCTATACCGGACGCCTGGGCCGCAAACTGCCGCAAAGCATGAGCTTGGGCCAGTCTCCTATCAATTTTAAGGACACTGCCTCAGGGCAGACTTTTGCTCAGGCCTTCGATGGCGTGGCTACTGCCGTACGAACCGGCGCTACGATTCCGACGGAGAGTTGGTTTGAAAACAACATCCCCAACCAGTTCTGTTTGAATAGCATGAATGTGGCAATTACATGTAGTGCGTGGATCGCTGGCGTGCAGAGCTCCAATTTCGTCAATGGAGGCGTCAGCAGCATCTTCTCGACCATCGATGGTCGTCGGATGCTGGCCGGGTTGCCCACTTTCAACAACTATCTGGCGCAGGGCATTTTCTTTCGTTCAAGCACAGGTGAAGCCAACTACCACGCGCTGTTGGTGACAGTGGATAAGCGGGTTTCTCACGGGCTCTCGTTTACCGCTAACTATACTTTCTCACACTCGCTCGATCAGATTGGTGCGATTCAGAATGCGGCCAACCTGATGCCCAACAGCTTTGACCTGAACGCCGAGTATGGCCCTTCCGGCTTCGACTTCCGTCACATCTTTAACGGTAAATGGGTTTACAATCTCTCATTCAAGAGTTCGAACTCATTCCTGAAGCGGGTTATCGAAGGCTGGTATAACTCCGGGATCTTCACGGCCATCAGCGGCCAGCCACTCACGGCGACGGAAGGTTCACAGGTCTGGGGTGGCACGCTGGCGCTGGGGTTCAACACTGGCAAAGTTCCCACGGTCGATCCCGGTAGTTTCAACGACGGAGTGCATACAGGCGTGACTGGATCCAACGGCGTCGGCACCAACAGTGATCCCGCGAAAAAGGGTACGGGCTTGAATCTGTTCGGCGATCCGTTTGCCGTGTCGAATGATTTCAGACCCGTGCTGCTAGCTTCGGACGGCCGTTCCGGCCGCTCGAATCCGTTACGTGGCCTGGGTCACTGGAACCTGGACACTTCGTTTGGTAAGAGGACGGCGATCACCGAGCGCATGCATGTCACCTTCTCCGCCGACTTCTTCAACCTCTTCAACCACGTGATTTACTGCGACCCGGGTGCTACCAACGGCAATAACGTCGGGTGCGGGGGAAGCCTATCGCTTGCCAGCGGCTTGCAGAACTTCGGCGTCATATCCAGCCAATTCATTCCAGCGAATCGCACGAGCGGCAGCCGTTGGATCCAGCTCAGCTTACGCTTCGAATTCTAGGGCGGAGAACTTCAATCGTTTTTCTGGCGCCGGGAAGGCATAACATAACCATTCCCGGCACCGTTTGACTTCATCGGCCGGATCCAACGGAAAGCTCAAGGCGGTCCAGCGGACGTTCCTGCACGCTGCGCCCCTACAATCTAAACTGCGCAGTCTCTGACCAGCGGGGCCGTACTCGCGCTCTGCTCAGCGCTCATCGCCGAAGCGCTTGATGTCTTCGGGGCCTTCCTTGAGGGGGCCGACATTACGGCCTTGGACTAATTCGCGGATCTGCTCGACGATGTCGGGATTGGCAAGCGTGGTGATGTCGCCGGTGTGCATGTTGTTGGAAATGGCGGCGAGGACGCGGCGCATGATCTTGCCGGAGCGGGTCTTGGGCATGTCCGGAACAATGTGGATGGTCTTGGGGCGGGCGATTTTGCCGATCATGGTTTCGATGGTGGAGATGACTTTGTCCTGGATCGCGGTTGTAGTCGGGACGCCGGGCTTCAGTGAGATGTAGACGACCGGGACGCGGCCTTTGACTTCGTCGACGGCGGGGACGACGGCGGCTTCGGCGACTTCGGGGATTGTGAGGCAGGCGGATTCGACTTCCTTGGTGCCGAGGCGGTGGCCGGCGACGTTGATGACGTCATCGACCCGGCCGAGGATGCGATAGTAACCGTCGGCGGAGAGCACGGCGCCGTCCGCCGCATAGTAAGGCCAGTCGCGCCAGTCCTTGCTCTTCGGATTCTTGTTGTACTTTTTGTAGTACTGCGTGACGAAGCGCTGGGAGTCGCCCCAAATGGTCTGCATGATGCCCGGCCAGGGATTCCGAATGCAGATGTTGCCGGCGTTTCCCGAGGCTGCTTTCACTTCATTTCCTTCCTCGTCCCAAATGACCGGATAAATGCCGAGGACCGCAGGACCGGCGCTGCCAGGCTTCATGAGGTCGAGCGCAGGCTTGGTGCTGCAGAGGAATCCGCCTGTTTCCGTTTGCCACCAGGTGTCGACGATGACGGCTTCGCCCTTGCCAACGACTTTGTGATACCACTTCCAGACTTCCGGCTCGATCGGTTCGCCGACGGTGGTCATGTGCTTGAAGTGGTAGTTGTAATTTTTCGGCGCATCGCCCCCGGCTTTGCGAAGCATGCGGATGGCCGTGGGGGAAGTGTGGAAAATGTTGACGTCGAGGCGTTCGGCGATGCGCCAGGGACGGCCGGCGTCGGGGAATTGCGGGACGCCTTCGTAGAGCACGCTTGTCGCGGCGAGCGCCATTGGGCCGTAAACGATATAAGAGTGGCCGGTGATCCAGCCGATGTCGGCCATGCACCAGTAGACGTCTTCGGGATGAATGTCCTGGTAATACTTGGCGGTGCCTGTAACGTAGGCGAGATAGCCTCCGGTGCGGTGCTGGCAGCCCTTGGGTTTGCCGGTGGTGCCGCTGGTGTACATCAGGAAGAGCGGAGCTTCGGCGTCCTGCGAGACGGGCTCGACGATCTGGCCGCGATATTGTTTTAGGATTTCGTCGACGAAGAAGTCGCGGCCCATGATCATGGGCGTTTCGGAAGTGTATTTTCCGGGATAGCGTTTCCACACGAGGACCTTGTCAATCTCCTGGCCTTCTTTCGTCGCGGTTCGCACGGCGATATCCGCGCTGGCCTTGTGATCCACCCACTTGCCGTTGCGGTGATAACCGTCGGCGTAGATGAGGACGCGGCTGCCAGAATCGGCGGCGCGCAGGCCGCAGGCTTCACCGCTGAAGCCGCCGAAGACGACGGAGTGCACGACGCCGAGCCGCGCGCAGGCCAGCATGGTGATAGGCAACTCCGGAATCATGGGCATGTGGATGGTGACGCGATCGCCGGTTTTCAGTGCGGCGAAATCGCGAAACATGGCGGCAACTTCGTTTACGCGCTTGTAGAGTTCCTGGTAGGTGATGACCGTAGCGGCTTCGCCTTCTGGCTCAGGGACGAAGATCAGCGCAGCTTTGTTTTTGTAGTTAGTGAGATGGCGGTCGACGCAGTTGTAGCAGGCGTTGAGTTTGCCGCCGGTGAACCATTTCCAGAAGGGAGGGTTGCTCGTGTCGAGGGTCTTGCGCCAGGGCTTGTCCCAATGGAGGAGGGAAGCGTAGTCGTCGAAACATTGCGGGAAATGCTTTTCGCTGAATTTTTTGACGAAGGCGGGATCGGCGAGATTGGCCTGAGCGATGAACTTTTTGGAAGGTCGAAAGTATTCTTCTTCTTTCCAGTGAACGGCAATTTGCGCTTCGGTGAGCTTTTGTTTGCCCTTCGATGCTTTCGTTTTCTGACGTGCTTTGGCCACGGCGGCAACTCCCCTTCGAAGAATGAGTTCGATTGTTATGCATTAACGAGGAACGACTTGATTCGGGCAAGCTCATTTCCAGCTTGGAATGAGCTTGCCCGACAAAAATGATGCTACCGCGCAGGCGCGCGAGTCAATCTGTGAAGACCCGCTACTTCATGCCGCCGACCTCGTCCCAGATGAGGGTGCCGTGGGTCTCCTTGAGCAGTAAGCTCCCGACGATGAAGGTCATGCTGGCTACGATCATCGGATAGTACAGCCCGGCCAAGATATTGCCTGTGGCTGCACAGATAGAAAGTCCAATCAACGGCACCATGCCCCCGAACACACCGTTTCCTATGTGATAGGGCAGGGAAAGGGACGTATACCGTATTCTTGCCGGGAACGCCTCGACAAGGTACGCAGCGATAGGACCGTACACCATGCAAACATAAACGACCTGAATGAGTACCAGAAGCACCAGCATTGGTACGTTAGGATTCGGGGCTTCCTTTGCCGGAACGAGCGTGCCCGAGGCATCGCGGCTCAATGGTGTTAGAGCGATGGCGCCAGTAACCTTGTTCTTCGTGGACTTGACAGTCTCCACGTTATTGCCCGCGTAAAACTCCATGGCCTTGTAAATCGGAATGTAAGTAAGTACGGCAATTAAACAACCAGCCATCATGATCTTCTTCCGCCCGATTTTGTCCGAAAGCCACCCGAACAGTGTGAACAGCGGCATCCCGATCAGAAGGGCAATGGCGATGATGATGTTGGCCGTGCGCGTATTTATCTTGAGAACTGTCTGCATGTAAAACAAAGCATAGAACTGCCCCGTGTACCAAACCACGCCCTGTCCCGCGGTGGCGCCAAGAAGTGAGATGAGTACGCGCTTGAGATTCTCCCATTTCCCAAAAGCATCCTTCAGCGGCTGCGCAGAAGTCATTCCCGCGCTCTTGATGGAAGCGAAGATCGGCGATTCCTTCATCTTCAGCCGGATATACAGCGAGATACTCACCAGGATAATTGAAAGCAGGAACGGTATTCGCCAACCCCATGCCGAGAAGGCCTCCTTGCTCATCCAAGACTGGGTTACGAGGATCACGATCAGGGAAACAAACAAGCCCAATGTTGCTGTGATTTGGATGAAGCTCGTGTAGAAGCCGCGCTTGCCGTCGGGGACGTGTTCCGCAACGTACACCGCCGCACCGCCGTATTCGCCGCCCAGCGCCAAGCCTTGCAAAACCCGGATGGCAAGCAATGTGATTGGCGCGAACCAGCCCGCCGTGGCGTACGTGGGGAGGAAACCAATCACAGCAGTGGCTCCGCCCATGATGGTTAGCGTCACAAGAAAGGCGTACTTGCGACCGACAAGATCACCAATGCGGCCGAAGAACAATGCACCGAACGGGCGTACAAGAAAGCCCACTGCGAAGGTGGACAAGTATGCGATGAGAGCTATGGTGTCGTTGCCGGCAGGATAGAATTTCGGAGAAAGCACGGCCGCGAGGCTGCCGAAAATATAAAAGTCATACCACTCGATCATGGTGCCGACAGAAGAGGCTAGAATCACCCTCCAGATGCTGTATACGGGGGTACTGCCCATCGGGATTGCGTCTGCTCGGCTGGCCATGCTTCCTCCTGTTCAACTTCAAGCTGGGTGTTGAGATGCGCCTCCGCCGGAGCGTCTTCGGCGGCAAAGCTGCGGGACACAACCCTACCTTACGGGCTATACCTTCCTCTTTGAGTCCCCCTGTTGACTCGCGATAACGGGTGCGAGCCAGGTCTTCAGTGGCGGAAGGGCTTTCGAACGCCCCGTTCATATACGCCTCTGCCTGCGTTGTCAAGAAATGACTTAACCGGATCGGGAGGGAAACAACAATGGAATTTTTGCGAGGATTCCTTTAGGCGGGGATTTGTCCGGCTGGAGCAGGAGGTCGCAATCGTGATAAACTCAGGCTTGAACCTTCACGACGCGATATTCCTGTTCTTTGCCGGGGCCCTCGGGGGAGGCATCAACGCCGTCGCGGGGGGAGGGAGTTTCGTTTCTTTTCCCGCCCTCCTGTTCACGGGAGTGCCGCCAGTGACGGCGAATGCGACCAATACGCTGGCGCTCTGGGTCGGCACGACGGCCAGCGGCGGCGCTTACCCTCAAAAACTGAACATCCCGAGGCGCATCATGATTCCGCTTGTGATTACGAGCGTAATCGGCGGTTTGGCAGGAGCATTTCTGCTGATCAGGACGCCTGCTCAGACTTTTCTTCGCGTTCTTCCCTGGCTGCTGCTCGCTGCCACGCTGCTGTTCGCCTTCGGCAAGCATCTTACCGGGCGGATCTCCGCAGGCATCTCGCACGACGCGACGAATGCGGCAGTAACAGGCGCTTCGATCTTCGAGCTGCTCGTGGCTGTTTACGGAGGCTACTTCGGTGGCGGGATTGGGATCATGAACTTGGCTATGCTCGCGGCTATGGGCATGACCGATATCCATGCGATGAACAAGCTCAAAGTGATCCTTGGAGGGATCATCAACGGCGTCGCGACGGTCACGTTTATCGCCACGAGAGCGATCCTCTGGCCCCAGGGGATGGTGATGACCGCCGGCGCACTCCTGGGTGGCTATTCCAGCGCGCACTACGCGCAGAAGCTGCCGCAGGCCTGGATACGCGCTTTTGTCATTTTGGTGGGGGCCGCCATGACCATCTATTTTTTCATGCGAGGCTATCGCTAGACACCGCCCTGGGGCCTTTCCATCACATCGATTTTTCTTTTCCCCGCAGCCTCTTTTGATATAGTCCGCGCTATATGTCCACTGCTGGCATCCGTCTGGAAGCACAACTCGCCAAAGCGACGCCACTCACGAGAAATCAAGTCCGGGGATTCTGGGCTTCGTGGGGAGGGTGGACGCTCGACGGCATGGATTCGTTCATTTACGCCCTGGTCCTGGTGCCTTCCTTGCGCGAACTGCTACCGCGTTCCGGCATTGCGGCAACGAAAGGCAACATCGGCTATTACGGCGGATTGCTCTTTGCCCTGTTCCTCTGCGGATGGGGACTCGCGTTTCTCTGGGGTCCCGTTGGCGACAAGTTCGGTCGCGTTCGAACGCTGATGCTTACCATCGTCTGGTATTCGGTGTTCACTTTTCTCAGCGCGCTGGTGACGAGTGTCTGGCAGCTTGCGGTGTTGCGCCTGCTGGCGGGAATCGGCATCGGCGGCGAATGGGCGATGGGAGGCACCTTCGTCGCCGAGGAGTGGCCGGAAGACCGCCGGCGCGCCGGCGCCGGATACATGCACACGGGATACTACGTGGGGATTTTTCTTGCCGCGCTGCTGAACTATTGGATCGGCAGCCGCTATGGATGGCGCACCATGTTTCTTGTTGGGGGATTGCCGGCGCTACTGCTGGCGTGGGTTCGTCACGGCGTAACCGAGCCGCAGCGCTGGCGGCAAAAAGAAGGAGTCGTTCGCTCCTGGCGGATCTGGCATCCATTCGCGATACTTTTTTCGAGCGGAATGCGCCGCAGAACGATTCTGAATTCCTTGTACATGCTGGCTTCCATTTGTGGCCTCTGGGCGGGAACGGTGTACGTTCCTGCCGCGGTGACGGTGCTTGCGGAAGCGGCGGGGAGGGTTGCACCAGCGGCGGCGCAGCTCGCCTCGCGGGCGACCATGCTAGTTTCTTTTGCGACGATTCTGGGCTGTCTGGCGATGCCGTGGCTTGCGGAGAAACTCGGCCGGCGCTGGGCCTTGGGATTTTTTTTCGCGCTGATGCTGGCCTTCATCGCGCTCACGTTTGGAAAAGTCTTCTATCTCGGGGCGGCCGCGCTGCCGTGGTTCTTTGTTTGCCTTTTCTTTCTTGGCTTTGGCGGCGCGAATTTTGCGGTTTACACGCTATGGCTGCCGGAGCAATACCCCACGGAATGCCGGGCGACCGCTTTCGCGTTTTCCACGTCCTTCGCGCGATTTGGCGGCGCGGGAATCACCTTTCTGGTCGGCGCCGGCGTCCAGCATTTTCAATCGCTGGGAATTCCCGTCGCCCTGACGTCGATCGCGTTCGCCATTGGTCTGCTCCTCATTCCCTTTGGCACGGAAACCCGCGGGCAGACCTTGCCGGCGTAGGGCTCGCGATGAACTACGACGAATATGACCGACGTTGAAACAAAAATTTTTTCTATCGAGGTCTTGCGCGAATTTTGCACTCGCGTGTTCCTGCACTTCGGAGTGCCCAAGAACGATGCGATCGAAGCAGCTGAGGTGCTCGCTTCTGCGGACTTGCGCGGCATTGATTCGCATGGCGTGGCCCGGCTGCACAGTTATTTCGACATGCTCAGCGAGGGACGGATCAATCCCAAACCTGAGATCAAAGTGGTGCGCTCGACGCTGAGTACGGCGACCGTGGATGGCGACAACGGTCTGGGTTTAGTTGTGGGCCCGCAAGCGAATCGGATTGCTATGGACATGGCGGAGAAAGCCGGCTCGGGTTGGGTCAGCGTGCGCAATACCAACCATTTCGGCATCGCCGGCTACTACGTGCTCAAAGCCCTGGAACGCGACCTGATCGGCTGGGCGATGACGAATTCGACCATGCTAGTCGCGCCGTTGTGGGGTGCGGAGCGCATGCTTGGCACCAACCCCATGGCCATCGCCTTTCCGGGCAAGGAAGAACCGCCCATCGTGGTTGACCTGGCCACTAGCGCCGCCGCGTACGGAAAAATTGAAATTGCCCGCCGGCGCGGCGAGCCGATTCCCGAAGGCTGGGCCATCGACAGCGAGGGCCGCTCCACAACCAATCCGGATGACATGGTCGACGGAGGTGCGCTCTTGCCTCTTGGTTCTGATCGCGATCGGGGCGGACACAAAGGCTACGGTCTCGCCATTATGGTGGACGTCCTGTGCGGAGTTCTCAGCGGTGCGAATTGGGGGCCGTTTGCGCCGCCGTTCGCCCTTCGCCAGGAAATTCCGAGACGCAGCGTCGGCAAGGGCATCGGCCATTTCTTCGGTGCCATGCGCATCGACGGCTTTATGGATGGTGATTCATTCAAGCGTCAGATCGACGACTACGTGCGCGTCTTTCGTGCCACCAAACCGGCGCCTGGCACCAACGGCCCGCTGATCCCCGGCGATCCCGAACGCGAGATGGAACAAGTGCGCTGCAAGAAGGGTGTGCCCCTGATTTTGCCCGTCGTCGAGGAGTTGCGCGACATCTCCCGGAAAACCGGCATTTCCTTCGAATAGCATTTTGCAGGATTGGATTAACTCCGCAGCGATTCGATTGACTCGCCGCGGATGGACGCATCCACGAGTTGAATCGTGTGCACTACAGGAGTCTTCTGGCCTTGGCGCGCCAGTGCGGATTGCATTTGCAAAACGCATCCGGGATTTCCCGTTGCCACCACGTCTGCATTCAACGGAGCAATGAGCCCCGCCTTGCGGTCCCCAAGATCATTCGCGGCATCGGGCTGCACGAGGTTGAAGATTCCCGCAGAGCCGCAGCAGATGGCGCCCTCGGGAATTTCCGCAAGCTCCAGCCCGGGAATACTGGAGAGTAAAGCACGGGGCTGCGAACGAACGCCCTGCGCATGCTGCAAGTGGCACGAATCGTGGAACGCCACGCGCAGTTTGAGCCGATGGCGTGTGGCGCGCGGCTCGAGGCCTGCCAATACTTCGCTGATGTCTTTGCATTTTGCCGAGAACATCTTGGCTCGATCGGCGTACTCGGGATCATCCCGGAGCAGGTGGCCGTACTCTTTCACGTTTGAGCCGCACCCGGCGGCATTGGTGACGACCGTCTCGACGTCCGCGCGTTCGAACGCCTCAATCGTCCTTTTCGCCAGCTCCACCGCCGCGGCTTCCTCTCCGGCGTGTACCAGAAGAGCTCCGCAACACGGCTGCGTCTCCGGTGCCACGACTTCGCAGCCTTCTGCGGCGAGAACGCGCGCCGTGGCGGCATTGACTTGCGGGAAGAATTCGCGCTGCACGCAACCCAGCAGCAAACCAACCCGGCGGCGCTTCGTGCCTGCGGCCGGCGTGACTTCCGCGACCGCTTCACGCGGCCCAAGCTTGGGAAGCAGCGCTTCCATCGCCCGCACCTTCTTCGGCAAAAGCTTCAGCAGGCCCAAGCCGCGCACGACGGCCTGCAATCCGGATTTCTGATAGGCAAGCAGCGGCAAGCGCATTCGCCGCAAGCGCTCCGGCCGCGCAAAAGTTTCGAACATAAATCGCCGGTGGAGCTTTTCTACAGTCGAGCGTTCGGTCTTTCGCTCGATCTGCGCGCGCGTCGCCTCGATGAGTTTTCCGTAGTCCACCCCGGACGGGCACGCGGTCATGCAAGCCATGCAGCCCAGGCAGCTATCGAAGTGGCTCACCCAAGTCGAATTCATTTCCGCGGCGCCATCACTGGCCATCTTCATGAGGTAGATGCGCCCACGAGGCGAATCCATTTCCTGCCCCCACAACACGTAGGTGGGGCAAACGGGCAAACAGAATCCGCAGTGAACGCACTTTTCGATGATCTCATTCGAAGGCGCATGGTGCGCGTCGAAGGCGCTCGCGCATTCCTGTTTTGCGGTCAAGTCTTCCATCAAATGCCACCCACAAACCGGCCAGGATTCAGCGTGTTCTTTGGATCGAGCTGCTGCTTCACCGCTTTCATCAATGGCAGCGCATCACCGGCGGTTCCCCAGGCGTCGAATGCCGGCATTTTGCTCGGACGATGGAGCGCGACAAGCCAACCATCTTGGCCTTGCAATTCGTCGCGCAACACTTGAAGCGCCTTCTGCAACGCACCCGGCTTGCCTTCCAATCGAAGCCATCCGAGGCCCGTTGCATACAATAACGCTTTCCACCGGACCTGCTGCGCGTTTGCCGAATGCGCCACCAGTTTCATCGTGCGCGCCATGTTTGTTGGCAAGATGCTGATTTTCGCGATGGCCGCGCTTGCTGGATCGGAAAAAGCCCAAAGCTCTTCGCGCGCCGTCCAGGATGAGTTGGAAGCCTCAGAAACGCTTTCAGGTGCGGCGAGATTTCGCAGTTGTGTTTCCTGTGCCGCAAGGCCGGCCTCGGTGCCTTCAAAGAGAATGTCCGAGGCCGGAGGTTTTTCATCGGAGAAATGCGACTGAAGAAAGGTGTGAGCGAGTTTCGAATCCTGAACCGCGAGGACCAATTTCTGCGTCTCTTCCGCATTCACAGTCGAAATGCTGAAGGAATGCGAGTTGAGAGGAAGCGGATGGAGGCGGAAGACGGCACGCGTGACGACCCCGAGAGTGCCCAGAGCCCCGGTAACGAGCTTGGGAAGATCGTAGCCGGCGACGTTTTTGACCACTTTGCCGCCGCTGCTTGCGAGCGTCCCGTCGGGAAGAGCAATGGTGACACCGATGATGAGGTCGCGAAGCGCGCCGAAACGAAGGCGCAATGCGCCGCTGTCGTTGGTGCAGAGCACGCCGCCGACGGTGGCCTTTTCCGGCCAGAGCGCATCAAGCGCCAAACGCTGGCCATGTTGCCCGAGCGTTTCCTGCAATCTTTGCACGGTGCAGCCGGCTTCGACGGTTACGGTGAGATCCGCCCAGGCGTGCTCGATGATTTCGGTTATGCGCGCCGTTGACAAAATCACATCCGCGCGCGCTGGCGAATTTCCCCAACCGAGTTTCGTTCCTCCGCCCCGCGGAATCACCGCCAGCCCCGCCCCATTCGAAAGCCGCAAAATCTCGGCAAGCTCTCTTTGCGTTCCTGGTTCAATCACCAGCTTCGGCTGCGCTCCGGCGACTGCATCCGCGGCGGTCGCCGCCCGCACATACTCATTCCCGACAAGGGCGATGAATTTGTAGCGCAGCGCCGAATGCAAGCCGCTCGCTTCGGATTTGGTTGCGGCGTCCATGGGCCGGCTTTAGTAGCGCTCCGCGATCCCCGCAGATTCAAGCGGGTGCGGCAGATATTCACCCGGTTTTTCGCCGCAGAGGCGGGGGGTCGGAAAGATTTTCGTGGGATTCGAAAGCTGCAGCGGATCGAACGCGCAGCGGACCCGCTGCATGGTTACCAAATCGGGCTCGGCGAACATTTTCGACATCATTTTCTTCTTGTCTTCGCCAACGCCGTGTTCGCCGGTGATTGAGCCGCCCGCGGCGATGCACAATTCGAGAATATCGTTCGAAAGAAGTTCGGCGGCTTCTTCCTGGCCGGCAATTCGGCGGTCGTAGAGAACCAGCGGGTGGAGATTGCCATCGCCTGCGTGAAACACATTGGCTACGCGCAGTCCTGTTTCCTGGCTCAGGCGTTCAATCTCGCTCATCACTTGGGGAAGAGCCGTGCGCGGAATGACGCCGTCCTGGACGATGTAGTTAGGCGAGATCCTACCCATCGCTGCAAAGGCCGCCTTGCGTCCCTTCCAGACGAGCGCGCGTTCCGCATCGGACTGTGCCAGGCGAATTTCCGACGCGCCATTCGAACGGCAAATCTCGTTGACGTGGGTCATCAGGGCTTCTACTTCCGCGACGGGACCATCGAGTTCGACGAGCAGCAGGCCGCCACAGTTCGGATAATTCGCGTGGACCGCGGCTTCCGCGGCCTGGATCGCGAGGTTGTCCATCATTTCGATGGCAGCAGGAAGCATGCCGGCGGCGATGATATCGCTCACCGCCGCGCCTGCTTCGTTTGTGGAGGGGAAAGCGGCCAGCAGCGTTCGAATGCACTCCGGGCGCTTCACGATGCGCAAAATAACTTTGGTGGCAACGCCGAGAGTACCTTCCGAGCCCACAAAAACTCCGGTAAGGTCGTAGCCGGGGGTGTCTAGTGTTTTTCCGCCGAGATGGACCAGCGAGCCATCGGGAAGAACCACTTCCAGGCCCAGGACATGCGTTGTCGTAAAGCCGTACTTCAGGCAATGCGCGCCGCCGGAATTTTCCGCGACGTTTCCGCCGATGCTGCAGATCGATTGCGAAGAAGGATCGGGCGCGTAGAAATATTCTTGCGGCGCGACGCGTCCGGTGACGTCGAGATTGATGACCCCCGGTTCGACGGCCACGCGCGCGTTCGGGAAATCGACTTCGAGGATACGATTCATTCGCGCCAGGCTGATGACAATCCCGTTTTCAACGGGGAGCGCGCCGCCGCTTAAGCCTGTGCCCGAGCCGCGCGCCACGAACGGGATTCGTTCGCGGTGACAAATTCGAACGACCGCCTGAACTTGTTGAGTCGAGTTTGGCAGCAGGACCGCGCGAGGCATGACTCGGAAATTGGTTAGACCATCGCACTCGTAAGTATGAAGTTCTTCAGGCGAAGAGATCAGTCCGCGGCCGCCGACGATCGTTCGAAGCTCATCAAGAATGCCTGCTTCCATGGGATTCATCCACCCGAAATGCAAGAAGAAGCTTGCCCCATCAGTGAATGAAGTTCAACCCATTGGGGATGAATTGTGGGAAGACGTAGGCGTACATCATGACGATGACGCCGACGATGGCTGCGAGCGCCACGGAGTGCCAGAAGACGAAGCGGAAGATGGAGCCTTCGTTGCCGACCTGGTTGGTGGCGGCGGTAGCGATGCAGATGGACTGTGCATCAATCATTTTGCCCATCACGCCGCCAGCGCTGTTCGTGGCGCACATGAGAATCGGGCTGAGGTTGAGCTGCTGGGCAGTGATTTTCTGCAAGCCGCCGAAGAGAACGTTTGAAGACGTGTCGCTGCCCGTGAGGGCTACCCCGAGCCAGCCGATGAAAGTGCCGAAGAAAGGAAAGAACCAGCCCGTACGCGTGAATGCGAGACCTAAAACTGCGTCCATGCCGGAGTAGCGCGTAACGTAGCCCAGGCCGAGCATGCAAGTCATCGCGACAATGGCGAACCGCAATCGCACAAGTGTATGGCCAAAAATTTTCATGAGTTTGCCCGGCCCGAGACCGAGAAGGAGGCCAGCTAGAATAGCTGCCAGGAAGCACCCCGTTCCAGTGGCCGTGAGCCAATTGAAATCGAAACGCGCGCCTTCGGCGGTGGCCTTCTGTACAACGGGCGCCGTTCGAAACACTTTGCCATGCAAATACGGCCAGTCCCATCCCGCCGGGCCGGGCCGCGGTTTGCCATCCGGCATCATCACCTTGAAGGCCGGCGTCGTCGCCTTATTCATGGCCAACTTTACGCTGGGCAATCCCCACAGGAGCACGAGGACGGAGAGAATTGCGAAGGGCAGCCAAGCCTTGGCGGTCTGGCCGGCCGTGTAGTGCTTGGCCACTTCGTTGCGTTCCACCTTTGCCGCATCTTCGACGCGCTCGTCTTCAAATCGCCAGATTCGCTTCGGCTGCCACACGCGGAGGAAAACCATCGTGGCTACCAGGGAAACGACGCCGGCGGCGATGTCCACAAGGTTGCTGTCCATGTAATTCGCCCAGAACCATTGCGTGGCGGCGAAGGAGCCTCCTACCACGAGAATGGCCGGAAGGACTTCGAACGCTTCCGACCAGCTGACCATTGCACGAACTAGCCAGAAGGGCACGATGACCGCGGTGATGGGAAGAATGCGGCCGATCATCGCGCTCAGATCGCTTTCCGGCAGCCCCGTCACGCTTGCCAGTGCATGCACGGGAGTCCCGATGGCCCCCCAGGCGACAGGCGCCGTGTTGGCGATGAGGTTGAGCGCGGCGGCCTGGAACGGCTTGAAACCGAGGCCGATCATAAACGCTCCGGCGATAGCGACGGGTGCGCCGAACCCAGCGCAGCCTTCGATGAAAGCGCCAAAGCAGAAGGCCACGAGCAGGAGCTGCAAGCGGCGATCCGGAGTGATGGCCGCGACGGACTGCTTCATGATTTCGAATTGGCCGGTTTCAACCGAAATGTCATAGAGAAAGACGGCGGCGATAACGATCCAGACGATCTTGAGGAGACCAAAAGCCGAGCCGTAGAAAAAGCTAGTAAGGGCAAGGCGAGCAGGCATTCCGAAAACGACGATTGCGCAAATGACGGCGGTGGCTGCGCCGGCGACGGCGCAAAGATGCGCCCGTACTTTTAACCCCGCCAGCAGGCCTAGCAGGACGATGATTGGCAGCGCCGCAAGGAGCGTCGAAAGCCACCAGTGTCCCAGCGGATCATAAACTTGTGTCCAAGTCACAGCCGAACCTCCAGCACACTAATTTTCTCGAAATTTCGGCGAGCCCCATTTCCCAAACCACCCGCGAAAAGTAAGAGTGCCTAGCAGGACCACCGCTCTTATCCCGGAAGCCTTGCGTTTCGGTCGCTGAGATACTTCCTTACCGCGTTCTTGTCAAGCGATAACTACTCTCAGCAGCGGTGGTAATTTCCGGCAAGGGTGTTAAGGTCACGATTGAATTCCGGCCGCCACAGTATTTGTCGCGCGTGCCACTCGGCATTCATCGCACAACTGTGGCGCTTGAGCTGTTGATATTATCAATTGATTACTAATTGTTAGAGCTGTTACAGTTTCGACGCGTCGCAACTGCAAACGCGGCCTCGTTTGCCAATGTTTAGGGACGCAATGCGCGACCTACAATCGTCCATACTCCGTCGAATGATATGGCTCGATCAGGGTCAATTCTGGGGTTGGGCTTGCACTAACGTTCACAAGTTTTCGCGGCAATCGGAAGAACACCCTCAGTAGCTACAAAGTGCGTGGTCTCCTTCCAAGTGCCTGAGGAGTCGCGTTACAGGACATCTGCCCGCGGGAGCCGGGAGGGGGTGATTTCACTTCTGCGATCAGCGCGCTTATCAGAATTTTGTCGAATAATGGCCGGGCGGGCGATGTTTCGCAGTTAATGCGCGTGAGGCACCTCCTCGTAAGTGAATAGCTCAGCGATGTCACTACTGGTTTGTAAAAGCAAGCGACCGCAATTTAGATTGCTCTAATTTTCCTATCAAACCGTGGCCATTTCGTCCAGCTCGCCAAACGACAAGTACGCTGTTCCTAAACTGGTCCTCTGTACAGATGGCAGTTCGCCCTCAGGAGGGTAACCTGCCAAAGGGGTTGTTTCTGTCACCTACGGGTTTGGAAGCCACTATGCGTACCCTGAACATCTTGACTAGGGCCTTTGCGCTTGGTGCGTTGCCGCTGGCCGCAGCCGCACAGCAAGCGACGACACTTAGCCAAGTGTTGGACAAAATTGTGGCGCAAGAGCAGGTGGAAATGCAGTCGCTTCGCCAGTACTCGCCGCTGGTGGAGACGTACATCCAGAATCTTCGCCCGGATAAGCATCTGGGCGCAGTGCCGGATGGCGACAAATATTTTCTAGGCCGCGCCGAGCTGGCGAAGGGTGTTGAACTCGAACCGCTGACCAGCGGCAGTGCAACCAAGCACAACAAGATATTCGGCGGCTTGGGAAGCTTCTTCTCTACGGAATTTCTCCCACAGGGCTTCCTGCAGATGATCTACCTGGACATGTATGGCTTCGATCGCCAGCACTACAATTTTGAGTACGTTCGGCGCGAGTTCCTGGGCGAAGTTCGTTGTTTGGTCTTCGACGTCGGTCCAGTAAGGAAGAACGACAAAGGACGCTTCGTCGGCCGGATCTGGGTGGAGGATCAGGATTATCACATCGTCCGTTTCAACGGGGCCTATGGCGGCTCGTCATTGATCAGCAACTACTTCAATTTCGACAGTTGGCGCACAAATGCGGGAAAGAACCAATGGCTCCCGTCCTTCATCTATAGCCAAGAGGGCGATGCCCAAGACCCACAGACGAAGAGGCTGGGATTCAAGCCATTCAGGGCGCAGACGCGCCTATGGGGCTACGATCTTGGCCACGCTCGGGAAGAGCAAGAGCTGAGCAAAGTCCTGGTGGAGGCGCCGGTGAAGGATGAGGCAGAAGGGGCCAACGACTTCTCGCCGGTTCAAGCAGAACGCTCTTGGGGCCGTCAGGCTGAAAACAACGTCGTGGACAGCATGGAGCGGCTGGGCTTGATGGCCCTGTATGGGGACGTGGATAAGGCGCTCGAAGCGGTGGTCAACAACCTGGAGGTCACCAATGGCCTGGACATTCAGCCGGAGGTCCGTTGTCGTGTGCTGATGATTTCTACGCTTGAGTCTTTCACAATAGGCCACACCATCGTCCTGAGTCGCGGCTTGGTGGACGTGCTTCCTGACGAGGCCAGCCTTGCGACTATTCTTGCGCACGAGCTCGGTCACGTGGTGCTGGGACATCGCATGGACTCCCAATTCGCGTTCCTCAATCGCGTGCGGTTCGACGAAAAGGAGACGTTCCGCCACTTTGGCTTTGCTCGCACACCGGAAGAGGAACAGGCAGCGAACCAGAAGGGGACCGAACTGCTGAGGAACTCGCCATACAAGGATCAGTCCGGAACCGCCCGGCTGTTTCTCCAAGCCCTCAAGGAACGGTCGAAGGCAATCCCCAACCTTATCAGTCCTCACCTGGGCAACAGAGTCCAGGCAAGCTGGACCGTCCTCTCCGCAGTATTCTCCGCCCAGACGTCTGATGAAGAGCCGGCGGCTAACATCATTGCTGCGCTGCCCCTCGGCGGACGCATCAAGATCGAACCGTGGAACGATCATCTACAGATGCTCAAGTCCAAGCCAGTAGGCACGGTGGCTGAATCCGAGAAAATGCAGTTCGAGGTGACTCCATTCGTCCTCTATCTCACCCGCCAAGGAGATCACTTATTGACAGAAGCTCCTGACGCCATATCAGCCAGGTCAGATTCAGATACGAAACCGTAGTCGACTTAAGAAGCAGCCCCCCCACCAGCGGCCCCCTTATCACCAATAATCGGGCCTTGCCTCGGTGGGCTAACTCCTACCGGCGCCGCAATCTGCGAATGCCAGATGAATAGCCTGAAGGCAGGCAAATCCTCGGCAGCGGGGCGCATCAGACCCGTTGTAGACTATCGTCGAATCCTTTGAAACTAGGAAAGGCGCTCGATATGTTGCCTAGAATTCCCCTCTTCACGCTCCTCGCCACAAGTCTGTTGGCTGCACCTTCTTTCGAGCCGCCCCAGCTACCCGCTCTCAGTTCCGCCTCGGAGGAGATCCAAAACACCGCATCGTTCGAAGCGCCGCAGAATTCGAACGATGAGAAATACACTTTGCGCGGAACGATAGTCAATTCGCTTACCGGCGAACCCATCCGCGGCGCGCTCGTGCAGATTTATTTCCTTGGACAGACTTCTATGCTCACGGGACCGGACGGAAAATTCCAATTCGACGGCCTTCCCGCCGGACAGACCGTGATTACCGTGCGCAAACCCGGCTTTTTCGCGGAAGAGGAAATTCAGCCCTCCCGAGGAGGACAACGGCTGGCCACCACGGGTCCGAATACTTCACCAATAGTGCTCAAGTTGATTCCCGAGGGCGTCATCTACGGAAGGATCAGCGAGGATGACGGCGAACCGATCGAAGGGCTTCCCATCCAACTTCTGGCGCAGCGCTTGCAAAACGGCAGAAAAGTGTGGGAAGAAAGGACTGGCACGACGACTGATGAAGAGGGAATGTTTCGGATTGCAGAACTGCACCCAGGCGACTATTTTCTTTCCGCAGGACCGAGCCGCGCTCCCGTCACTTTTCCTTCCAAATTGTCAAAGTCGGGGGCGCAAGGCATTCCCGTCACATTTTATCCAAGCGGTTCCGATCTGGCCGCGGCTGCGCCAATCCCGATCACCCCGGGAAGGCGGTTCGAAGTGAATCTATCACTTTCCCCACGGCCTTTCTATCGTGTCTCCGGTAGGATCGCGGGTTACGGACAGGGCCAGTATGTAAATCTCCAAGTCTTGGACTCCACCGGAAAATCCGTTGCAAACAACTCGCGTTTCGACCCCACGAGCGGTTCCTTCCAAATTCTCTGGATTCCGGCCGGCGCTTATGCACTGCGAACGGATTCGCCGGGCGCACAAGGTCAAGCGCTCACTGCCACTGTCCCTTTGATCGTGAATTCCGATCTTTCTGGGCTTCACATTATGCTGATGCCAACCGTCAGTATCCCCATTCGAATGCGCCTCATCGCCTCTCGAACTGGCTCAGAGCGATTATCGGAGCAGGAGAACGGGTTTCCTGCGTACGTACAGCTCGTTTCGCGGGATAATGGCTTAACGGAAATGCGGTACGGGGCACAACAAGTGGGAGAGCGTGGTAATTCTTGGCTCCAATTGGAAAACGTCGCTCCCGGAACCTATGAAGTCGAAATCAATCCGAACGGCATGTTCTACGTGCAGTCCGCGACTTCCGGTACGACAAATCTTTTGGAATCCCGCCTCTCCGTAGCACCGGGCGGTTCCATGCAGCCGATCGAGATTGTGATGCGAGACGATGTGGCTTCGCTCAGCGGAAATGTTTCCTCGGATAGTCAGCCTCTCAACGCAACGGTGATGGCGATCCGCGAGCGCTCTTCCATGCAACCGATATTGCAGCCCGCCGATTCGAACGGCAGCTTTCAATTCCCATTCCTTCCCCCGGGCGCATACAAAATTCTAGCTGTAGACCATCCGGAGCAGCTCGAGTATTCGAATCCAGATGTGCTGCGGAAATATCTTTCGAAAGCACGCGACACAACGCTGTCCGCGGATCAGGCGGCAAGAATAGATCTGGAACTCGTGAAAATCGGAGAATAAGTCATATGTTCTCTCTGAAGTTGTTGCCGCTGCTTGTTCTGTTTGGATTCGTGCAAAAGGCAGCGGTGCCACCCGCCGCACCCACAGCTTCTGCGGCGCCGTCCACCTCTCGCATAAGCGGCAGGGTCATCGATGCGGTCACCGGGCAGCCGCTCGCAAGCGCAGTGGTTGCGATTGATTCTTCCAATCCTCCCAACTCTCCCAATTCACCTGATTCTACCCGTGTGGAAGTCGCGGCCGCGGACGGGAGTTTTGTTTTCGCCGATGTGCTTCCCGGCAAATATGTCCTCTCCGCGCGTCATCGCGGCTACATCGCTCAGACGTATCAACAGCACGAGAGTTTTACGACCGCGATCGTGGTTGGACCGGGATTCGAATCGGAGAATCTGATCTTCGGTTTGCGGCCCAGCGCTTCGATTTCGGGAGAAATCGCCGATGAATCGGATGACCCCATTCGCCATGCGGATGTGATGCTTTTCCACCAGACCTTCGCGGGCGGAAAGCGCCGGCCGTTCTTGATCCAGCGAACCGCGGCCGACGACGAAGGTCACTACCGTTTCGGCCACCTGATCCCTGGGACTTATTTTGTCGGTGTCGCGGCCCAGCCATGGTATGCGCAGCACAACGTTCGCCACCGAGTCAAACAGGAGAGCCAGGACTTGGCAGAAGGCGGCCTTCAGCCTGTTACCGAGCAGAATCAAAATCTGGATGTTGTCTATCCCGCGTCGTTCTTTCTGAACGCCAGTGACCTTGCGGGCGCTGCTGCAATTACACTCCGCTCCGGCGACACGGGAATCGCGGATTTCAGGATGCGTCCGGTTCCGGCACTGCATCTTTTGGTAAGAACTTCTGTTGCAGATCCTGGACAGGGCGAGCAAGTCCAAGTGTTGCAGTCATTGGCGGAGGATAGCTCGGTTCCTATTCCTGTTGGTTTCACCCAGGTGGAGCCGGGCCTCATGGAGGTCACCGGTGTGCCTCCGGGGCGCTTGAGTCTCGGAGTGAATACTTCGCATGGAAACGAATGGACGCGCCGGTCGCAGAGTGTGCAGGTCTCGAGCGACGCGGAAATAGACGCGACGCAGAACGATTCGTCAGTCGTCGTCAGTGGGATTTTGAAAATGGAGGATGCTTCGCCGCTGCCGCAACCTGCTCGCGTGCTGCTAAGAAGTTTTGCAAATGGGGAAGCGTTTAATACCACTGTTTCTGCTACCGGCGAATTTTCGTTCAAAAATAACCCGGTGGAGACGGGAAACTATGAGCTCATAATCATCGAGCCGCAAGCACTCTTCATAAGGAATCTAGCTTCAAGCGGCGCAAAAACATCCGGGCGTTCCTTTCAAATTGCGACGGCGCAAGACGTGAACGTGACGATCACCGCAGCGAGGGGAACCGCGAAGATTACAGGGATTGCACTCAAGAATGACAAGCCTGCGCCCGGCGCAATGATCGTTCTCGCGCCGCTTGATTTGAAAAGCAACCCGGCATTGTTCCGGCGGGACCAGGCCGATTCGGATGGAACATTTGCGCTGAACTTTGTGGTGCCAGGCCGGTACACACTTATGGCCATCGAAGACGGCTGGGATTTGGAATGGGCTGATCCCGACGTGCTGCAAAAATACATCACCGGGAGCGAGAGTGTGCAGATTGCGGCGAATGGCAAAATAGAAGTCAAAGTTAAAGTGAAGTAGGATTCAACCGCGGGGATCGTTTCCAGCCGATTCGCGGAGCGTGGAAGAGTTGCGCGCCCATGGCCAGCAGAGCGGGGAAGCAGACCGAGACGTAGCGCGGTTCGCAGGTTTGCAGTTGCGTGAGGAATGCCGTGCGAATGAGGATGAACGCCACGATCAGCAAGATTCCTGGGTTCGTGCGCCAGGACCACGCGGCTGCAAGAGCCATTGCAACATACAGAACATTGAGCAGCGCGAAGCCGAGAGTAACTTCGAAGCCGGTGGGATCGCTGCGATAACTTTCTGTGAGAGGCCACAGGCGGCCCGAGTAGGGCAGCAGGGCAATCCGCGGAGTAAACCAGATTGCGGCAGCGCGCTCGATGGAGATCCATACGTAGGTACGAATCGGATGACGCCTCGCGCGTTGCCGCGCCAACTCGGCGAATTCGAGGTCAACCGCGCGCGTCATTCCGTGCGCGCGGTTGTAGCGATCCAGCAGGGAAGTGACGTGCGACAGCTCTTCGGGAGAATCCGCTGCGTACGGTGGAAGATTTTTCAAGTCGATCGGCTGCGAGGGCAGTTTCCAAGTGAAAAGATAAGCGTCCTGAAAACGAAACATCCAGGTTTTCGTCCAGGCGTAGAAACCGGTCGGCAGGACATCGCCGAATGTTTCCGCGTAACGAGGGGCAAGGAATTGCACGCGTCCAAGATTCACGGCATTGCGTACGGCCCACGGCGCCAATGGCAGCGACAAACCAACGATCATGCACAGCGTTGCGACCGTGAGCATTCTCCAGTTCGCGGGACGGCGATAGCGGAACCATAGCGCGATCAGCACGGCTCCGAGAAGCAGCGGCGTTTCCGGCCGGACGAGGGTGCCGAAACCGACAATGAGCCCGCCTGCGAACCAATTTTTTACGGCGCGGAGCAGATCGCGGTTCGAGGCAACGCGGTCGAGCGTCACTCCCGCAGGAGACAGAAAAATCAGAAGCGCGAGCGTGGTGAAAAACGTTGCCAGAATTTCCGTCTGCGGCACAGTGGTGTAGTTGGCGGTGAAGGGACAGAGAGCTGTCAGCCAAAGCGCAGCCGCTGCAACGCGGCTGCGGGTCTCGCCGGGAGCACCCGCGGCCAGACGAGCGGCGATGCCCGCGGCCAAGACACACGTGGCAAGATCGACGAAGGCTTGCGCGAGCATGACTGCCTTTCGGCCGGTACCAGCCAGGAAATAAATCCCCGCGAGGAATGCGGGATAGCCTGGGGCGCGGGCATCCGAGGGAAGAAGCTGCCCGTGGGAATAGAAGCCGTAGACGTCGCGGTACAGCCAGTTGCGGGCAAGCTCTTCGTAATAGGCTGTATCCCCGGAAGAAAAAGGGAAATGCCAAATGAAGAAGAGGCGCAAGGCGAGTCCGGCCAGCAAAGCCGGTGCGAGATGTCTGACAAATGGCTTGGTGAACATGTGTGCGGTCAAAGATGAAACCGATTGCACGGGCATTGTAGCAAGCACGGGACCCGCGGAAAAACCAAGCTGGCAAAGGCTTGACACTCAAGGTAAAATCTCTGGAAATGGCCAACGCACCCGACGTTGTCAAAGCCCCAGGAATGGTGCCCGACGAGCTTAAACAGGAGCCTCGCTCCAAGGGAATTACATTCGCGCGCAAAAAGAAGCCGAAAGAACTTGCCGTCATCACCGAGTGCTGCACCGGTTGCGCGGGATCGCCCGCCTGCGTGGAGTACTGTCCGGTGGAAGATTGCATGTTCTGGGTGCCGGACGAGGACAATCCTCCGTTTGGCCGCATCCAGATTGATCCCATCCAGTGCATCGGGTGCAAGAAGTGCCTTAGCAAGGGTCCGGACGGCTGCTTCCTGGATGGCTGCCCATGGGACGCCATCGTCATGGTCGATATTGCCGAGGTCGAAAAAGAAGTCGGACCGATGGCGTACTGAGTTCTCCCTCCTTGGATTAAACCGAGAGGTACAGGAAGATTGAAACTCGCCTTGCGCATCCTGCCGTTGCACGTGGTTGACAGTCGACAGTTCACAGCTGTCACTGAAGAGATCAGAGAAGCTATTTGAGGCTTTCCTTCCGAGCCGTCTCATTCTAGTCACCCATGGCATCGCACGCCTCATCCCACCCCGCGTGTTTTTTTGCAAAGAGTGCGCAATCGATTGAAAATAAAAGAGTTGAGTTTTTTGGAGCGCAAAAATGTGCGGATGAGTGCGCAAGAGTGTGAAAAGAAATGGGATAACAAAGGGGTTACAAGCCGGGGCAACGTACCAGTATGGAGGTACGACCACAAAGGACGACTGGCGGCGATAGAAAAAGAAATCAAGAAGTCGGCGAGGCTGCACGGCGACAAACACACGGAAACATAACACGGTATAGCTATAAGTGTTAAATAATTACTTATATATCATTCGAATGGAGCCATAATATGTTGGAATCTTTGCAGTTTACAAGTAGCTACCACCGTCTGGAATCTGGAGCGACAATCCCTGGACTAGTGGGCGGCGCGGTCGCGGATGGCTTTTTCGGTGAGGAGGGCTTGCTGGCGGAGGCGGCCGGAGATTTCGGGGAGTTCGCGCTGGTAGGGACGGATGGCGGGTAGGTCATCGGGCTGGCCGACGAGATAGAGGGCGCGGAGGGCTTCCCAGGCTTGTTCGTCACCGGGGTCCACCGAAGCGATCTCGCACCCAGCCACCACGGTCGTTCCCACGGCTACGGAGATGGTGCGGATGCGTCCGCTGATGGGGGAGCGCACTTCGGTCGTTTGCTGGCCGTTTTGAGAGGCGACCGCCGAGCGGTCGACTTGTAGCTTGGCAATCAGGCCGCCTTGATGGATGGGGGTTCCCACTTTGTCGGTGTCGGTCACGCGGCCAGCGCTGGGGGCGACGATTCTCGCGGGTTGCAGGAGGGCGACGATGTAGGGACGGCCGCTCGCGTCACCAAAGCGGATCAGCGAAAGTGCGGCATTGCCGCGGACCATCGGGGAGGGATCCTGGAGCATCTTGAGGAGCGTCTCGTGAAAACCGGGGCCGGAAGTGTCCAGGCCCATGACCCAGGCGTCGGTATTGCGTACTTCCTCGACGGGATGCGAAGCCAGCCGGATCAGCTCCGAGTACAACGGCTGCACACTGGCGTCGTGGCGGCCCATGCGCTCGCCGAGTTGGACGAGGGCATGCTGAATGTGACGAGGATGCTTCTCATCGTTCAGGAATTCGCCGATCTGCTTGCCGGAGAGCTGGCGCCCAAACCAGGTGTTCCACCAGAACAGGAACGGCATGAGGACGATCAGCCAGGCGGTGAGGAAAAACAGCGCGCGATTCCGCGGGGACATCTTGTGATGCGGCGACGAGGCAGGCTTCTCCGAGGAGTCTTGCTGAGCAAATTCTGATTGATCACCATTTTCTGGAGAGGATGGAGGACTGGCCATGTCGTCTCTCAGTCTCTAACTCTCTTCGGAGGCCGGCGGCGGCTTGGCGGGCTCCGCTGCCTTGCTCTTCCCCAGGAGCCCATGGTCGCGAAGCTCCCAGAAAACATTCAGGAAGAAAATCCCGGAGATGCTCAGCATAATCAGGCACTCGAATAGACCATCCACGGTGGTGATGGTGCCGGTGACGATGATCCAGGCAATCCCCGCGAGGGGGATGAGGCCGAGCAAGATGGAAATCAGGAGCATCACAGGAAGCAATGGACCTCCTCGGAAAAACAGTCGTCAGTGGTCAGTTCTAAGTTCTTAGAAAGACCGGAAAAATGGTGCAATGATTTCCCGGGACAGCTCGCAACAGCGATTCTTTCGTACGCATAGCGTTGAGATTGGGACCGGTCATTGGTCATTAAGTTCTAAGTTTCTAGTAAAACCAGAATAATCATGTTATTGCTTCCGGTTCTCCTGATGCTCTTCCCCAATCACCAGCTTGATCCGTCCCTATTATCGCTGTCAGCTTGAAAGAGATTTTCGAAATCACCTCGCAGCACGGATGCCTTCCAAGAGGGACGCAGCTGCTGCGCCCCTACAAAGCGAGACTACTGCGATCAGGGCTTGAACGTGGCATCCACCGTCTTGGTGTCTTTCGCGGCAAGCGTGACTTTCATGTCCTGTTCGCCCAGCTTTTCATGCACAAACGCGATGGTGTAATCGCCTGGCGGCAGACCCTTGATTTCAAACTTGCCGTCCGGCCCGCTGACCGCATAGAACGGACTCTTGGTCACGTTGACGAACATGCGCATCCAGGGGTGCTGGTTGCACTTCACGGGCAGCATAATCTCTTCGCGGGCGAAGGTTTTCTCAAGGGGCGCAGCCTGCGGAGGCTGCGACTCGTTCCACTCGCGGTTGTCCTTCGGCGTGGGGTGAATATTGTGAGTGGTGGGATCGCTGTTGACAATCTTAATGGTCTGCCCGACCGCAACGCCCAGCACGTGGGGATGGTATTTGCAGCCGCTTTGATCGAGAGTGATGACTTCCTTGGGAACATCGAAAGTGCGGGTGCCCAAGCCATCTTTCACGTAGACAAACACGTTGGAGAGGCGGCCTCCGCTGGCCATCACGTTCTCAGCCACGTTCGTGCCTTTGCATGCAGGATCTTGGCTCATATCAATCTTGGCGGCCTTGGGGGCCTCGCCATCCAGTTTCACCACGCCGACGATAATGGCTGTGGTGGCGGGATCAATCGGGGCCGCCGGAGCGCTGGACGCGGCAGGTTGCTCTTCGGCGCTTTCCTTTTTGCCGCATCCGGCGAGGAGGACAAGTCCCAACAAAGCTGCCGAGCTCCAAACTGCTATCGAAGTTTTCGTCTTCATGTTTTCGCCGTACCTCTCTTGAAGTTTTAAAGTTCGAGCCAGTTGAAAAGCTATTCAGGCATACCATGACCAGCATTGCCGGCGGGTTTCGCGCCGGACGACGAGCTGCCGGCTGCGGCCCGCGCATGACCCATCGCGGCGCCGACCCGCCGCTGTTCTTCCGCGGTGAGCTGGAGGATGTAATCCACCAGGAGCTTGGTCTGATCTTTATCATAGCCCTGGAAAGATGGAGGCGTAGGACCAGAGAAGACCCAGTGATCGTTCTCGCGCTTGAACAGACCGGAAGGCATGGAGGTGCCCGGGCTGATGGCCTGCGGGTCAATGATCCAGCGTTCCATCCAATCGGGTTTCAGGCGGCCGCGGGCTTGCAGGAAGTTAGGAGCAGTGGCGGTGCGGTCGTGGGCCGGATCGCCGGTAGCATGGCATTTCAAGCAGGGCGCGGCGGTGCTGCTGAAGAGGCCCCGCGCCATTTCGGTTTCCTTGGCGGTCAGCACGGGAACCTCTTCCGGTATGTAGGGGAAGGGCTGGCGCGCAAGGGCTTGGAAGAACCGCACCAGTTTGCCCAGCTCATTTTCGGAAAAAGAAAAGGTGGGCATGTGCACTTGCAGGTAGGTGCGCACGCCGTTGCGATTGGTGTCTTTATCATTGAGAGAAGGATTTCTCAAGAAACGGAGCAGCCAGTCGGGATCAACCCTCGCCCCTTCGGTGAGGAGTTTCGGAGGCAACTGCTCCTGACCGTCAGGGCCCTGATAGCGCGTCATCGACATCAGCGAGGTGCGTTGACCGGGAATGAGCTGGTGGCAGCCCATGCAGTTATATTTCTTGACCACCCACCAGCCTTCCTGAATATCGCGGCGGTAATCCAACGGCCGATACTGATAGCTGGCAGGAAGCGGGTTTTCCTGGCTGCCCAATAGAAAAGTGGTGAGCGCGCGAACCTGTTCCTTGGTCAGGTGCAGGTTCGGCATTCGCAATTTTTCCGTTTCGGGTTTGTCCTTGCCCTTGTCCCAGATGTTCGGCTCCGCGAGTTTGTGTTCGAAGAAGCCCTTTTGGTCGTACCAGGGGTGTTTGGCGGGGCCTTCGGGGAGACGCGCTAGATCGTCTGGGTCGGTGATGGGTTCGCTGCCGCCACGCTGGGCAACTTCCGTAAGGAGTGCGAAATCCAGGCGCTCAATCGGTTTGCTGCCTTCGATGGTAAGTTCCGTTCCAATGCGGCCTTCCTCCTCGAGGCCGGAGATTTCATGGCAGCCAGCACAGCCGAAGTGGCGAACCCACTTCTTACCTTCAGCCTTCAGATTCGGATCGTCCATAAACGACGCATCAGCGTACGCGGATGGTTCCTGCTTTTTCAGGGTGACCAGATAGCTGGCGACGTCTTCCGCATCCTGCGGAGATAGCCTGAGGCTGGGCATCACGGTCATGTTCTGCACCTGCAGTTCGTGACCGTCGTTGGGGCACCTGCTGTGTTCCAGGTCAAAGACGTAGGGTAGGCCCTTCTTCTTGTAATCTTCGGGACCGATGTCCTTCTTTTCGTACGGGCAGTAGGGACGCGTGCGCTCGCGCGCGTTATGGACCCAACGCACCAGGTAGTCGTAGTTGTCCTTTTCACCCACGCGAGTGAGATTTGCGGCGAAGGTTCCGCCCTGCAACTCGTCGCCTTCGCCGATGGAGTGACATGCGAGGCAGCCCCGCGTTTCGAACAGCTCTTTTCCGTGAGCGGCGTTGCCGGGTTTGTGCTTGGGCAAGGGATCCGTGAGCGCCGACTGCCACACGTACGCGGAGATGGCCTGGATCTGTTTGTCGTTGAGCCGGAAATTCGGCATTTTGGTTGTGGCGCGGAAGTCGCTGGGCTTCTTCAGCCAAACCGGGATCCAGTCCTTGTTTAATTTGAGGCGTATGTCCTTAAGATTGGGGCCGACCTTTTTCATGTCTTGCAGCAGGCTCTTGGTGGAGCGGTCGAGTTGCCCGATGCGCAGCTCCAGCTTGCTGTTGGTGACCTTTAGCGCGATGGCGCGGTCGTTCAGCCGGTTGGCCTCCTCGTTGCTCTCGGCCTTGTCGGCTTGCTTCATCAGATCATCTGCTTGCTTGAAGTTGTTCTTCTTCTCTTGCTCGATTTGCTTAATCTGCTGCGCGACGGAGAGCAAGTCTTCGGGTTCCTTGTCATAGCCTTCGTAACGATGACAGCCCACGCAGCCGCGCTGGCGGAAAAGATCTTTGCCATCGCTGAGTGTCCAGCCCACGTCGTTGCTCACCAGCACTATGTCCGCGGCATGGCAGGTCTGGCAACCGGCTTCCATATTTCCCCTGGCGAAGAGCGGCCAGAGCCAGTGCTCGTACGTGCCATGCGCTTTTTCAACGCTGGTGGTGGCGCGGCCGTTGCCCTGATGGCAAGGCGAACAGCCGAACTTATCCGGATCGTGAATTTTTAATAGGTCGGGTTCCGGATGGCTGGTGAAAGCGCGCGCATACTCATCGGTTTTTTTGCCTTTGAGGGACATGGAAGCGGCGGTCAGCATGACCGGCTCGCGAATTCCCATGTGACAGGATTCGCAGCGGTCGACGATGTTGGCCTCCGGCACATTGATCTGCAGAATCTTCGGCGTCCAGGCTTCGGTCTTGTCCTGCAATCCGGCCATCTGCGTTGGAGTGAGGCTCACCATGTGCTCGGAGACGTAGTCGTCGAGCTTTTCTTTGCGCTCGTTCACGGGCTTGATCAGCTCTCCGAGCTCCGCGCTCAGTTGGGTGCGCTCGTTTTTCAGATTGTTGTAGGATTCTTCGAGGTGCTCGTAATCGAAGTCCTGCTTCTTACCATCCGGAAACTCGACGGCGGTCTTTTCCTTTTTGTATTGTTCCAGGTCTTTTTGTTTGCCCTGCTTGGAGGAAGCGCTCGTCTCGGTTTCGATGCTGTAGGTCAAGGCGTTGACATAGGCGCGCCGGTCGGTGAAAACATTCTGCACGGCCAGAATTTTGGCGCTCAACTCACGCAGCTTTTCGTTGATCTCCTTGATGCTCGGGGCGGCGTTCTGGTTGGCGCTCTCGTAATCTTGTTTCAGCTTCTGGTAGTCGGCGTTGCCCTCGACCTCCTTTTGCGAGTCGCGCGATTGCGACCGGGCAGTCTTCAGGAAAGTCGAGTAGCGGTCTTTCCACTCGTGCTGAAAAGTTTTCCATGGCCGCTGTCCAAAATCTTCATCCCACAAAGCCCAAAAGAGCGTGGCCATGAGGATGACCATGGAGATGACGTAATGCGGGGCGAGCGACTTGCTGACGACCGGGTCGTTTTCGGGGAGCGGCTTCTCGGGCACCAATTCCTCCTAAACGTTGAACCAGGGTGTAATCCACACATACTTAATGTGGAAAAGGAGCCGCAACAGCATTTTGATCGGCAATCCGAACATGGTGAGCAGAAACGTCATCATGATGGAGTACTGCAGCAAGCTCATGCGCTTGTAATCTTTCGGATTGTTTCGCCGGAAAAATGCGTGAACCAGCATTCCGCCAATCGCGAAGAAGCCGCCGACCACGACCGCTCCGAAGATGCCCTTGCCCCAGTTTGAAGTGATACCGAAGAGATCCGGCAAGTCGCGGTTCACTTCATAAATGAGCCGGTTGTGGTCCCAGGTCTGGCCGGGCCAGAACCATTGCCAGCCGGGTCCGCGGATAAACGTGCCGATGAAAATCATGGAGACCCACAGAATGATGAAGCCAAACAAAAATGTTCCAATGGCGAACTTGCGCTGCTTCCAGGTGTAGTAGCCGGCGCCCAACGGGTTGGTATCTATATATGGAATCACCATCAAGCCGACGATGATCAGCGTGGGCATGACCACGCCGGCGATCCAGGGAT
Source organism: Candidatus Limnocylindria bacterium (assembly GCA_035490055.1). Taxonomy (GTDB): domain Bacteria; phylum Acidobacteriota; class Terriglobia; order Acidiferrales; family UBA7541; genus Acidiferrum. The sequence goes on from DATHIB010000079.1 coordinate 33,006, forward strand.
CGAAGTAAACCAGCATTTCCTGCAGGCCGAGAAAATACCACGGCGCCTTCGCCGGATTCATGGTCAGGTTGGGGTTCGCCGGTTCTTCCAGCGGCGCATTGAGAGTGATGGACCAGACCATCAGGATGATGGTGACGATGATGGCAGCCAGGAATTCCACGCGCAACAGGAACGGCCAGACGTGCACTTCTTTCGCCCAGCCGGGCTTGAAGGGCCACGCTTTGCGATGATGCGTTTTTGCGAGCGCCGCATTGCCATCGAGTTCCGCAATTAGCAGATCGTTGGCGTGCGCCTGTTTCCAAGCCAGGTACATATAAAAGGCGAGCAGCGGAATCATGGCAATGATCGGCACGTTGTCCGCGGCAGAGAGAATGTCCCACAGTTGCTTCCAGTCCATGGCTACTTCTTCGCCTCCTTTATTTCGGAGTCGAGTACCACGGCCGCGGGGCCGGAGATGCCGCCATCCTTACGCACGCGCCAGAAGTGCAGGATCATAAAGATGGAAGCGATGATGGGAATGCCGATGCAGTGCCAAATGTAGGAGCGAAGGAGTGCGTTGGCGTCCACAATCGAGCCGCCTAGCAGGCCGAATCGTACGTCGTTGTAGGGGGTTATGAACGACGGAGCGAACGGGCCTTCATTACCGAGCCCCGGCGTGGCGCGCGCCATGTTTGTGCCGACGGTCACGGCCCAGAAGCCGAGCTGATCGTCCGGCAGAAGGTAGCCGGTGAAAGAGAGAAGCAGCGTCAACACCAGTAGGATGACGCCTACGTTCCAATTGAACTCGCGCGGCTTTTTGTAAGAGCCGGTAAGAAACACGCGGAACATGTGCAGCTCGACGGCGATCACCATCAAGTGGGCGGCCCAGCGATGCATGTTGCGCAACAATTTGCCGAAGGGAACGTCGTGTTCGAGGTACAGCACATCACGAAACGCCTGCACTTTGCTGGGGTGGTAGTAAAACATCAGCAGCACGCCGGTGAGCGTGAGCACGATGAACAAATAGAATGTGATGCCGCCCATGCCCCAGGTGTAGCTGTAGCGCACCGCGTCACGATTGATCTTGGCGGGATGCAGATGGAGGAAAACGTTGGAGAGCACGCCCAGGGCGCGATTGCGCGGCGTGTCGTCGTGTTTGTGACGGAAGATCGAGGTGAAGACTTGCGTCTTTGTAGGTTTCTTGAGCAGCTCGACTTGTTCTTTTGCTTTTGCAGGCATGTCCGTCTTGAGGGACTGGAGGTCCTCCTTGACGCCCGCCTTGAGACGATCGACCAGGCCAACCGATTTGCCATTTTTTCCGTTCGGAGTTTTCTCTTCGGGCATCGTCTGCTCTCCCGTCCTATAGCGGCTCGATCTGCTTCTCCCTCACGCGCGGAGCGCTCCCGCAGCACTACCAATTACACTTGCAAAAATGCTCCCGGCTCATTGAAACGGCTGGGTTGTCCCTTGGGCCACTGATAGAGCCGGGACGTATCCACGATAATCTGACCGTCTGGCGCCAGTTCCACGTGCGCGCGATCCATCGGGCGCGGCGCCGGTCCCTCGAAATTGACACCTTCGCTGTCGTAGCCGCTCCCATGGCATGGGCACTTGAACTTGTTCTCGCTGGCTTTCCAGTCTGGGGTACAGCCCAGATGCGTACAGCGAGCGTAGACGACGAATACGCGATCCGGCGTGCGGTCCACCCAGATGCGGTATTTCTGCTGCCATTTGGTATCGACGCCCAAGGCGTAGTCCGAGGGGTAGCCGATCTTGAATACGGTGGGGGGTTCGAAGAGCGTGCGGGGGAGGAAAAAACGAAGGAAGGCGATGAACCAAGCGACCAGGAATCCAGTCACAGCAACCCACACCAGGCGCCGGCGCCGTTCGTTGACTCGGCTGGCTTCCGGGCCCACGGTCGCCAAACCCGCGGAAGCTGCAGCTTTGGAAGTACCCACGGCAGGCGTACCAACATACCTGGTTGCATCTCCGCCACCAGCAGCGGATGTTTTCGCTGCGTCCGGCTTTGGTTTGGCCGAATCAGTTTCCGGGCCCGCCATGCGATACCTCCTGGATTGCTGGTCCTCGAAAATAATGGGCGGCCCCCGAAAGCGCCGCCCGTTGCTCCTTCAGATTGCGGGCCCGTTGACCGCCCCGCGGTCGAAAATAGATTGGTCCCGAATTCCAAATCATTTCAGGAATGATTTCGATTTGTCCGCAGTGAGGGGGAGACGAATGACCCCGGGACGCGAAACGTTTTTCGGATGGACTGGACAAACTACAGAGAGAGGGCGCGATCACTGCGAGCGTCCGGGGCCCGTCGGATTGGAAAAGTTTGATACGAATACATCGCGAGGTCCTCAACATTTCGCTGGACCCCCCAGAGACGAAACGGATATTACTCAAAACAAAAAAATTCGTCAATGCGTCTTTGCGGCGTTGTCCAGAAACGATTAAGAGCTCTTTCCGAAAAGAAGCTTGGTCAACAAAAAAGAATTGATGCAAGAACCCGCTTGCGCTCAGAAAAAGCTGTGATATATTCGCCCCGGTTTGCATATCCCACTTCTCCGATCGCAGAGCATCCGAACGGGGCCTCAGTGGGGAAGGCCGAGAATCCAACTTGGGGGTCGTGCTGCATGGGCCTCATTCTTCTCATTATCATCTGGCTGATCACCTTCGTGAGTACCTATTTTTTCGTGGCGAAGACATGGTGGCTGCCCGTCGGAGCCTCCGCCGCCGCCGCCAGCATCGATCATCACTTCACGACAACCTTTATCCTCATGGGCGTGGTCTTCGTTGCCGCTCAGGTTGCCTTGGGATACCTCGTTTGGAGTTATCGTGATCGAGGTACCGCTACCAAAGTGGCGTATTCGCACGGCAACACCAATCTGGAAATTGTCTGGACCGTGCTGACTACCGTCCTCTTTGTGGGGATGAACCTCGCGAGTAGCTCCATCTGGGCCTCGGAGCGTTTCCGCGCCGCGGAAGCAAATGCCGTGCAAGTGGAAGTGACGGGGATGCAGTTCGCCTGGTATTTCCGCTATCCCGGGCCGGACGGCAAGTTTGGCACAACGAAACCGGAGCTTGAGGATGCCTCGGCCGGCGGCGAAGCGGCGCTGGGACTCGACACGAAAGACCCCACATCCAAAGACGATGTCGTGACGGGAACAATGGTGGTGCCGGTGAACCGCGAAATCGAAGTGATTTTGCGCGCTCACGACGTTATCCACAGTTTCTTTATACCTACGATGCGATTCAAGCAGGACGCAGTACCTGGCCTGGCGATCCACATGCATTTCACGCCCATACAAACGGGAGAGTATGAAATTCTCTGTGCCGAGCTTTGCGGGCTCGGCCATTACAAGATGCACGGCATGTTAAAGGTCGTCAGTCAGGAAGAATTCGACAAATGGTTGGCGGCACGGGAGGCCGAGAAGCAATAATATGGCAACTCACGAATTCGCTGCCCAGGAATCTCACGCGCACGCGGGCCCCCAGGGGTTCATTCGAAAGTGGGTCTTCAGTCTCGATCATAAAGTCATCGGCCTCCAGTATTACTTCCTCGCGCTGGCTGCGGTGTTTGTCGGCATGTTCCTCTCGCTGCTGATGCGCATTCATCTGGTCGCGCCCACCGCAATCTTGCCGTTTCTGGGAGACATCAAGCCGGAGACTTATCTCACTTTGGTGACCATGCATGGCACCATCATGGTTTTCTTCGTGCTCACCACCGCGCCACAGGGCGGCTTCGGCAACTACTTCCTGCCCATTCAGATCGGCGCGCCGGATATGGCTTTTCCGGTCCTGAACATGCTCTCCTTCTGGACCACCTTTCTCGGTTTTATCGTGATGCTCGCGGCCTTTTTCGTGGCCGGAGGAGCGCCTCTGCATGGTTGGACCGGCTACGCACCGCTGAGCGCCTTGCAGTCGTCTGGCCCGGGCGAGGGCCTGGGCGCGGACTTGTGGATCATCAGTATCGCTATTTTCTGCATCGGTGCGCTGATGGGCGCGCTGAACTTCATCACCACAACGCTCGATATGCGCGCCAAGGGCATGACCATGATGCGCATGCCCTTGACCGTTTGGGCCTGGTTTGTGACTGCGATCCTCGGCCTGCTCGCGTTCGGCGTGCTTCTCTCTGCCGGGATTCTCCTGTTGATGGACCGCAACCTCGGCACCAGCTTTTTCGTGCCGCTGGTCACCATCAACGGCCAGCTCACGGGGCATAAAGGCGGCTCGCCGCTTTTGTGGCAGCACCTGTTCTGGTTCTTCGGCCATCCGGAGGTTTACATCGCGATCTTGCCGGCCATGGGGATGTGCTCGCAGCTGCTCTCCGTCTTCTCGCGCAAACCGATCTTCGGTTACAAGGCCATGGTGTACGCCATCCTGGCTATTGGCTTGCTGGGCTTCATGGTCTGGGGACATCACATGTTCATGAGCGGTATGAGCCCTTATACCGCCTTTGCTTTTTCCATTATGACCATGGGGATCGGTGTCCCTTCGGCCATAAAGACATTCAACTGGCTCGGTACCCTCATGCGCGGACGGATCCGTTTTACTTCACCCATGCTTTTTGCGATCGGGTTCGTCTCGCTTTTCGTTTCCGGCGGAATAAGCGGCCCCTTCCTCGCGCAACCCGTGCTCGATATTCAGTTGCACGACACTTACTTCGTGCCCGGCCACTTCCACCTCATCATGGGGGTGGCCTCCATCTTCGGCATCTTTGCGGCGACCTATTATTGGTTTCCCAAGATGTTCGGACGCATGATGAACGAATCGATGGCGCGCTGGCACTTCTGGTTCAGTTTCATCGGGACGTACGCGATCTTCATGCCCATGCATTACCTGGGTATGGCGGGGATGCCGCGCCGCTACTCGCAGATGACCGAGGTCAGCTATCTGCACGGCCTGATTCCGCTGCAGAAATTCATCACTTACGCGGCGTTTATCACGATCGCCGGTCAATTGATCTTTCTTGTGAATCTCTTTTGGAGCATGTTCAAGGGGACGAAGGCCAGCGACAATCCGTGGGAAGCGACTACGCTCGAGTGGACCACGGCGACGCCGCCACCTCACGACAATTTTGGCGGACGCACGCCCGTCGTCCACAATGGTCCTTATGAGTACAGCGTGCCCGGCGCGCCCCGCGATTTCGTGATGCAGACCGATCCGGAAATCAAGCCGTCACACTAGTTGAATATGGCAACCTTCTCCACAACCGCGACAGTAGACGATCCCAGAATCTCGTTGGGCGATGATGGCATCCTGCTTCCGGCGCGTGGCGGCGGTGATGATGGTTCCGGTCCGGGATTGCCGGATTACGCAACGCGTTTGCGCCGGGCGCGCCTTGGGCTGCTTGTCGCGCTGACCCCGGTCCTCATGCTGTTTGTCTCGTTCAGCAGTGCTTACGTGGTGCGTCAGGGACTTCCCACGCTCGACCCGCGCACCAATGCGCTTGTGCGCGACTGGATTCCCGTAGCACTTCCCAAGCTGCTGTTGATCAATACTGGCGTGCTGATCTTGAGCAGCGTGTTCATGGAGCTGGCGCGACGCCAGATTAAGGGACAAGCGGCCCTCGCATCTGCAAAGTCCGCTCCGGGAGTCTCCGTCGTTGACCAGATGAGGATTCCTTGGCTAGCAATGACCTTCGTGCTCGGTCTTGTTTTTCTTTTCGGACAGTGGGCGGCCTGGCGGCAACTGGCCGCGAACGGCTTCTATGTAGCCACCACGCCCAGCAGCTCGTTCGTTTATCTGCTGACCGGGACACATGCCATTCATTTGATGGGTGGCGTTCTCGCTTTGTTCATCGCAGGCGTCGCTTCGCTTTTGCGCCGCTCCGCGGCAACGCGGAGCATTGTGGTGGAGGTGACCGCGTGGTACTGGCATTTCCTGGCCGCGCTGTGGTTTTACATTTTGTGTTTGCTGGAGTTTGCCAGGTAACCGTACGTTTTTGACCAGGAGGCCGAACGCATGGCTGAATCCGCGCTGCACGACATCCCGTCGGCTTATGAGCCGTCGCTGTTCGGCACCTACTCCAAGAAAATCGGGATGTGGTTGTTTCTGCTCTCCGATTCACTGACGTTTGGCGCGCTTCTCTACGCTTACAGCTATGGACGTATTTCGACGGAAGGTTGGCCCACCCCTTTCCATTCCGAGAGCATCGTCAACGCCACCATCATGACTGCGTTTCTCCTCACCAGTTCCCTGACGATGGTGCTGGCGGTCAGGGCTTCCGTCCATGGCGACGCCAAAGGGCAGCGCCTCTGGTTGCTTGCCACCATGCTCTGCGGCGCGGGATTCATCGTTCTTCACGGACGCGAGTGGAGCAATCTGATCGCGGAAGGTTTGACTCTTCCCATGTTTTCCAAAGTTCCGGGCCACGAAGCCGCCAGTGAGTTTGTTAACGTGTCCAAAACCGTGCCGCAGTTTGGCGCCACTTTCTTCGGGCTGACAGGGATGCACATGTTGCACGTGACGCTGGGTGTGATTTATCTCGGGGTGGTGGCGCTGCGCCGCAAGTTCATTCCGATCCTGCTGGTCCTATGGCTGGTTGCCTGGCTGGCAACGCCGGCCTATAGCCCCTTCCATTATGGCGCGCATGTGCTCTTAATCGCGGCCATCGTGTGCTCGATCATCCTGTGGCTGAAGCCCAAGGTGTACGACTCGTCCGACGTGGAAGTGGCCGGCTTGTACTGGCACTTCGTGGACCTCGTCTGGATGTTCATTTTTCCGTTGGTGTATCTGATGTCCGCCAAGATTCTCTAGGTGCCGGAGGGATATGGATACCATTCAACAAGCTCTTGCGGAACGCGTCGCAGAACAGCACCGCCATCACGGCAAAGCGCTGTTCTTCTGGGTGTGGGGCGCACTCCTGCTGATGACTGCTATCGAAGTCTTTCTGACCTACCAGAATATGCAGCCCGTAAAGATGTTGACGATATTGCTGGGCTTGTCGTTTGTGAAGGCCGCGCTGATCATCGGTTACTTCATGCACCTAAAATATGAAGTATCGCGCATGAAGTGGCTTACAATGACTTCAGTGGTCATGTGCCTGATCTTGATGACCATCTTTTTCTTTCCGGATGCTTTTCGCATTCTCTATCTGGGAGTGAAATGAAAGTTCGCGCCGCGCTTCTCGTGTTATCGCTCTTCTTGTGGGCTACTCCCGCGTTCAGCCAGGGTTGTGCCATGTGCCGCAGTTCCGCTGCGGCCACCTCCAAGGAGGGCCAGAAAGCCATCAGCAAGGGTGTCCTCGTGCTGGTAGTTCCCCCAATTGGATTTATGACCTTCGGTGTTGGGCTTGCCTTTCGTTACGGAAAGAAGCGCGATCTGGAAAATTGCTGATTAACCTGCTGTCAGCGAGAGACACGTGCGCCAGTTCCAGCGGAGGGCGTTCGAAGCAAACCTCAACAACTGCAGCGCAGGCCTGATTCCCGCGGCATAAGATTCAGTTGAGCCAGCATTGCCCGGGAAAGACCGCCCTCGCGATCTTTCGCGGAAGTCCTCTAGCAGAACCAAATCGCTATCACGAAACGCGAGAGCAGGGGAAGCGCTCGCCGATTTTCGAGTGATAATACCCCTCTTTGGAGGCAGCATTCATCAATCCATTGAAGACATCCGCAGGCACATTAAAAAACTGATACACGCCTCCGTGTTCAAATTTGATCTCGAGAGTTTCAGAATGCTCCTGGTATCCGACCTGTGTAATTTCCTTGGAGGGAACTGGGATCCGATGCATTTTTTAGAGCCCCTTTTCTGGTGAGAAACGCTTCCATCAGTTGGCGCGGGGACTCGCCATCCTGTCGCTGCCTTGGTGATATATCGGGTCCACGGTCTAGCCGTTCTTTCTAACTGGCCGTGCCACCACCTGGGACCGTCTCTCTTTGGCGGTGGCTCAACGGCGGGGATTCTACCATAATGAAATGGATTCAAAGTTGCTGATAAACAAGGAAGTGGTTGGTCGGGGCGCCGAGATTTGAACTCGGGACCTCCTGCGCCCAAGTCAGGCGTACTATCTCTTGGAAGTCCTTCCTTTTCAATCTCCGTTTTGAAAACAAACGAGTTAGAAAAATATTTGCTACTGGCACGATGTGCAGAAACGTGGCTCCGCATGCGCCGAGTCCCCCGAATTTTCCCCACAGCGAAAGGGAGGCGAAAATGTACCCGAGCTGTTCGAGCCCTTAGTGTGGCTATAACGGGGCCCATCATTTCCTCGTATCGGCTTCTCATTTCCGCTCTGTGAGTGGGGCGCGTTGGTTCTTGACACCTCTCCTAATACAATCTAATATTTAGATGTTAATGGAGGAGTCATGCAGAAGCAAAGGTTAAAGCTGAAGCAGGCAAGCGCTGTCCTGCAGATTGAACCGAAGGAATTACAAAACCTGGTCCAATTCGGCATTGTGAAGCCCAAGCGGTTTGAGGGAACGTACTTCTTCGACACGAACACTCTTATGGTAGCCAAGGTGGCGTTCCGTCTGAAGGAGTCGTTGGGAACGCACACGCGTGTCTTGTCCAAGCTGATGGACGTATTCCTTGCATCGGAAAAGGAGTTCGAGTCAGACAATCCGAAGTACATCGTCTTTAAATGCCGGCTTTCAGCCGAGGAGGACCCCATCAAGGTCGGCGTGCCATTCCGCGCACTTGGGGAACAGCTTCAGGAGCAAATGACGCGAGCTGACCTGTACAGGGATCTACCTCGCGGCCGCAAACGCCGGGGCTGGAAGAAGGAGTTTCTCGAGTCGCTGACCGAGGCGGCTAAAGAGATCGGCGAAGTCTCGGATGAGGAAATCTTGCAGACAGTTCGCGCTTACCGCAAGAAAAGACGAGCGCCGGAGATCACCGTTGTCGCGGAAAGGTGAGAAACAAAGGTCTCGCGGCGTCGTTGACACAAACGTTCTCCGGCAAAGGTTATTTCACCCGCCGCTCTTGTATAGGGAAGGCGCGTTTTGGATTGGAGAGTTCCTAACTCTGGCATCGATGGATCATTTCGATCTGAGAACCGCGCCTGCCCAATCGGGCAGCGGTGCTAGCGGGTCTCGGACGGTCGTTGGTTCAAATCAAGCCTCCGCAACCAAAATTTCTTCGCTTTCAATCATTTACGGAAACCCGCAACCATCCAAATTTGTATGCGGCAGTAGAGATTTGAGAAAGTTTCGTCTAAAGACTCTTCCTATATCTCACGATGGGCATAACATGATTTATAGCCTCCGGTTTGCCGATTATTAGCCCAGAGCCTCAGCTTTACGCTTCCCAGAACTCCGTGCGCAGGTATCGTAGATCGACCCGCGCTCCTCTCGGAACCGGACCTCAGAAAAATAGCGGCGAAAAAGAGCGAACGGATGTATGCTTCGCCCCAAAAGGGGGCGCCAAGAAAGAATCCTCATTGTTCTTTCGGCCCGACTCAATTGGTCGGACTCAAAAGAGCCCGGCGCCACGCCCTCACGCGTCTGAAAATCTGCTTTTAACGGAGCGGGGTGGTGACTATGTCCAGGAAAGCCAGAGAAGTTGAGAAAGGAATTCTTCCATCTCTTGCGTTCTTGATTCTAGCGTTCACGATTATCGCAAGACCAACATCAGCGCAGATAGGAACAGCGACGATCACAGGTATTGTCTATGATGCAAGCGGCGCCGTGCTTCCCGATGCGGAAGTGACGGTCACGAATGTCGATCGCAATACCCACCACGTTACACGCACGACTGGCACCGGAGATTACACGATTACGGCGCTGGAACCAGGCCACTATTCGATAACCGTGACGCATGCCGGTTTTCGTACAACAACGGTGGCCGCATTTGAATTGCTGGTAGACCAGAAGGCGCGCATGGACATCACGCTGAAACTCGGTGAGGTCACGGATACCGTTGCGGCCACGAGTGAGGCTCCGTTGCTCTCTCCGGAGTCGAGCACGATTGGTCAGGTGATCGATAACAGGCGCGTGGTAGACCTGCCGTTGAATGGCCGCAGCTTTCTGGATCTCTCCACCCTTGGCCCGGGTGTCACGTTCACAAAGGATTCCAATACAGCGTTTCAAGAGGTGCGCGATGTCGGACGTCGCGTGAGCGATCAGTACTCGGTGGGTGGCGCCCGCGCCCAGGACACCAATTTCCTTTTGAATGGCGCCACAGACACTTCTCCGGACTTCAACACCGTCGCCGCCATCCCGTCCATCGATGAAATCCAGGAATTCAAGGTGCAGACAAATTCCTATACGGCGGAGTTCGGCCGCGGTGCGGCGCAAATCAACGCGGTCACCAAGGGCGGCACAAACGAGTTTCATGGAACCGCCTACGACTTCCTGCGAAATAGCGCTCTGGACGCGAAGAACTTTTTTACGGACATTAACTCGGGGGTCCCGGGAGGTCCAAAACCTCCTTTCAAGCGCAATCAATTCGGAGCTACCGCAGGCGGAAAAATCATCCGCAATAAACTCTTCTATTTCGGCGCTTACGAAGGTTTGCGCGACCGCACCAACGCGGCCGAACAGGCCACAGTGCCCATGCCCAACGTGAAGAACGGGGACTTCTCCGACTATGGCACTCCCATCTTCATGCCGCATGACACCAACCCGGATGGTTCCCCCGCATTCCGCCCGGGGAATTCGCTTCCCGCAGGCTGCTTCAACTCCAACCCCAACACCGACGTGCCCTGGCCCAACATGATGATCCCGCAGCAGTGTTGGAATTCCGCGACAGCCGCTTTTTTGGCCACGTCTTATGTGCCCGCGCCCAACCGGCCCGGCTTGGTCAACAATTACTCCGCCGTAGTTGGCATTCCAACGAATTATGATCAGGCGGCAGGCCGGATCGATTACATCCTTAAGCCCAATATGAATCTCTGGGGCAGATACTCCTGGGGGCGCGAAGATGTTGTGAACAGCAATGTGATACCGGTCCGTGACCTCACCGAAGCGGTGAAAACCATGACGCTGACTCTCCACCACACCTGGACGCTTAGTCCCAACATGGTCAACGAGGCCAAGGTTAATTACGTGCGCGCGAAAGGAAGCCGCGTGGGCCCGCTGGCAGGCAAGACCAACGTGTCCCAGGAAATTGGCATAACGGGTGCGTCTAACGACCCTGTCGATTTCGGAACGCCGAACTTCGTGGGTTCCGGTGACGATTTCGAGGACTTGGGCGAAGATGCTTTTGGGCACCCCCTTCGGAAGGTTCAGACCACTTATGAGTACGGCGACGATTGGTCTCTGATTAGGGGACGTCATGTCTTAAAAGTGGGCGTCGACTTCCGGCGCGAAAACCTGAACCTACTGTCCCACAACATCGCGCGCGCCTCCTTTACCAGTCCTGCGATCGCCACCGCCACGGTGCCAGACACGCTGGGAAATACCAGCGGTGGACTCTCGCTAGCTTCGATGCTCCTAGGCATCAGCAACGATTCCGAAGTCGCTACCGGAGACTCACACGTACACCTTTTTCGCTGGACACAAGCATATTATGTTCAAGATGATTTTAAGCTTGCCCATAACCTGACGCTGAATTTCGGTTTGCGGTACGAGGTTGCGCCATACTGGCACGACTTAAAGGATTCTATGGTCAACGTGGACCTGAGTGGTCCCACGCCGGTTGTCGTCCGGCCCGGCTATGGCGATCCTTTCCAGGATTTTCCCAGCGTGCAGTTCGATACCGACCCAGCGTCGCCCACCTTCTTGCCGTTTGTGAGAGACAACCGTTTAGGTCACAACTTGGTGTTTACAGATAGAACCAACTGGTCGCCGCGTTTTGGATTTGCCTGGTCACCGGGATTCGGCCACAACAAGACTGTGATTCGCGGTGGAGCAGGAATCTTTTATTCACCCATGAACGCGGATCCCTGGTTTGACTTTGCGCGCAATGCTCCGCGCTCGGCTAAGTTTATCCGCAAGGGGCAGTTCTCAGTTGTGGATCAGATCTTTGCCAACACTTCGCAAGTCATCATTCAACCATCTATGTTCATCGTCGATCCTCATTTGAAGACTCCGCGTATCCAGCAATGGAGCCTGGGCATCCAGAAGCAACTCATGCCGAACCTGATCTTTGAACTTGCTTATGTGGGTTCTGCCTCTACCCACTTGCCACACCTGACGGACCAAAATCAGCCGTTCCCTTTGATGCAGAGGGATCAGGTCGTCCAGCCGGTAACGTTTCTTGCGCCGAAGTACTCCTCTCTGGGCTCGTTCTATAACCTGTTTGAGAGCGCTACCTCCGCCAACTACAACTCCCTGCAGGCCAAGGTTGAAAAATCCTTTTCGAAGGGCCTGTCCTTTCTGAGTTCGTTTACCTGGTCCAAGACTATGGATACGGCCTCTTCCACCCGTGACGGCGGCTTCGGGCAGGCTACTCCCCACATCTATGACTTGAGACTCGACTACGGGCCTTCGGTGTTCGACGCCAAAATCAACTGGGTGAACAGCGCTTTGTACGAGCTCCCGTTCGGCCACAATAACCGCTGGGGTTCAGGCTGGTCTGGACCTGTCGACAAACTTCTCGGCGGTTGGCAAGTAGGTGGCATCAGCGTGGTGCGAACGGGCCTGCCTGTCTCCTGTCTCAATGCAAGCGATGACGCCGTCAACAAAGTGAATTTCGAACAAGACAACTGCAACATCATTGGTAATCCCAACGATGGTCCGAAACAGCTACTGAACTGGTGGAATACGTCCGCCATCGCGTTTCCTACTTCTCAGGAGGTCTTCGGCAACGCGGGTCGGAGCGTGCTACGTGGTCCAAAGTACGTCAGTTTCGACTTCAGCTCCATGAAGACCACGACCATCACCGAACGGCTCAGACTTCAGTTCCGCTTTGAGGCCTTCAACGTCCTGAACCACCCCATTTTCTCGATGCCCAACCCATTCCAGGACCAGGTAGGGTCAACTGCCCCGACCTTCGGTGAGTTCAATACCATCAGCAGCACGGCGGCCAGCAATCGCCAACTTCAATTCGCGTTAAAACTGATTTGGTGACCGGGTGTCGCCTTTCAGGTCTGCGCATTGGTGCGCAGCCCCGCGCTACAACAACGGCATCCAAGAAATAGTTTGCAACCGGCCAGTAGGAAATACAGGGAGGAACATGGCGAGTCTATTTTCCCGCAGGAAATTTCTTGGCGCCGCAAGCGCTGCCGCAGTGATTCCCCGCGCCTGGCAAGTTGTGGAAGCATTTCGATCCAACAACGTGCTACCTGACAAGGAGAAGGCTAGCTCTAACAAAGGAGCGGGCCGCATCGTGGATATGCACGTGCATTTTGATGCCAAAAAGCCCAATTTCATTGACGACTTCCTGAAGGTATCGGATCACCTGAACCTGACGGCGTGTTTGCTCACTCCCTTTGCTAACCGCAAACTTGTTGCCGAAGCGGCAAAGAAGCACCCCACCCAAATCATCCCGTTTGGTTTCGTGGATCTGGACGCACCTGATGTGGTTAAGCAAGTGGAGGAACTTCACGCAATGGGTTACCGCGGCCTTGGTGAGATGGAGTTCGTCAAGAAGCCGTACAACGATCCATCCTATTTCCCAGTGTATGAGCTGGCGAACCGCTACGGCTGGATCGTCCTGTTTCACACCGGCATCGTGTTGCGGCAAAATTTTGACGAGCCTGAAGATGTAGCCTCGGGCCGGATGCGTCCGATTCACCTGGAGGAGATCGCGCGGCGCTTTCCAAAGATTACAGTGCTTGGCGCGCACTGTGGCAACCCAGAATACGAGTGGGCGGCGGAAGTCGCGCGTTGGAATCCTAACGTATTTTTCGACCTCAGTGGCTCGACGCTGACGAAAATGCACGGACGCCTTGCGGAGTTCCAGAAAATCTTCTGGTGGTCGGCTACAGAATGGCGCAGCGCGGAATGGACAGTAAAGACACCGAACAACGATCCGAGTGCTTTTATCAAAATTGTCTTTGGATCAGACACAGATCTGAGCGAAATCGAGGCCGTCGTGAACCAATACCGGGCGATGTTCGATGCTTGCGACGTTCCGGAGCGCACACGCAAAATGATCATGGGCGGAACTCTGAGCAGGATGCTGGGCCTGCCCGATTAAGGAAGCGAATGTGAGTTCTTTTTATTCGGGTCCTTGCGAAAAACACCTTCGGCATTAATAATCTTCGTACCTAGGAGAAACCAATGGACACCTCAGAAAGTAAGGTCAACCGGAGAGATTTTCTGCAGAAGAGCGCTGTAGTCGTTGCGGGAAGCGCAGCGTTGAGCAGCACGGCGTTGTCCTACGCACGCATTGCCGGAGCCAACGATCGAATCTCGCTGGGGCATATTGGTGTCGGCAATCGTGGCAGCGAGCTTGACGGCATCGTGGCGCGTCTCAAAGATCAGAAAAACGTAGAGATGACGGCGGTCTGCGACTTGTGGAGCCACAATCTGGAACGCGCCGTTGCCGCAAACCAGAAGTACTATGGCAAGGCGCCTCGTGCGCTCCAGCATCCGCAAGAACTGCTGGCGCTCAAAGATGTAGACGCGGTCGTGATTTCCACGCCGGAGCACTCGCATTCCCCGGTGCTGAAGATGACCGCGGATGCCGGCAAAGATGGCTACTGTGAAAAGCCCATGGGCAACGTTCTCGAGGAAGTGAAGGCGGCGCGCGATGCCGCTTTGTCGCGAAACCTCATCGTCCAGATTGGCACCCAGCATCGCAGTGAACCGTATCAGATTGCCGTGCGCGACCAGATCCGTTCTGGTGTTCTCGGTGAAGTTACCAAGTACGAGATCGTGTGGAATTATCACGGGCCTCGCTGGCGCGGCCGCCCCGAAGTGAAGATGATTCGCGAGCAGGACACCGATTGGCGCGCTTGGTTGATGAACAAGCCGCAACGGCCGTTCGATCCGCAGCTCTATTTCGAGTTCCGCCTGTACAAAGACTTTTCCAGCGGCATCTCGGACCAGTGGATGAGTCATGGCATCGACCTCTGCCACTACTTCCTGGACGAAAATTATCCAGAGTCCGTCGTGGCCAGCGGAGGTATTTTCGCCTGGCATGACGGCCGGGAAAATCCCGATACTTTCCAGGCATTATTCACGTATTCGCAGGGTTTGCTGGTGAGCTACTCGACGAGCTTCGGTAATGACGCACCCAGTTTCACGCGCATCATGGGTAAGAAAGCCACCATGATGAATCACGGTGGCGAAGGCAGCCCGCGCTGGCAGATGGTGGAAGAAAAGGGCAATCATGAAGATGATCCCACGATCGACACCCGGCGAGGTGTCAAAGACATTCTGCTGACTGGCAATAAATCTCTTCCGCCAACGTGGATGGGCGACGAAGATCCCTCACACATGATCAATTGGCTGGATTGCCTGCGGAGCCGCAAACAACCTAATGCCACGGTGCAACACGGTTTTGCGCACTCCGTGGCTTGTATGATGGCCGCGCGCGCCTATTGGTCCGGGGAGAAGATGTACTGGGATCCGAAGGCGGAAGCGATTCTCGATCACGCGCCACAGAAGGGCTAAGGCGATCAGGTACCACGTGCTCCGCAGTGCGAAAGCGCCATTCCACATTTTGTCGCCATACGGTCACGGAACGCTGCTCTACTTCATGGCGCAATAGATAACGCACACGAACGCATATCGAATCGGTTGAACTTAGGAGGTTCGATGTGGGGTAACAAGAAACCGGATACGCCGCCACTTGCGGACCCGGGACCGAAAATTGTGCAAGCGAATCAGTCGCTAAAGCCCGCTCCAGCGTCTTGGGGGGGACAACCAAGATGAACAAGGATGTGATGCGTCCAACGGGAGCGGCAGCGGACCGCGCGACAACCCGGCTCGGATCGAGCCTGCATGTGAAAGGCGAAATCTCCGGCGACGAGGATCTGCACATTGATGGAACAGTCGCAGGAGCGGTCCAACTCGGTGAGGGGAAGCTGACAGTGGGAGCGACAGCGAACGTGACAGCTGACATCATTGCCCGCGAGGTAGTGGTGTGTGGAAACGTGAAGGGAATCGTGCGTGCGAAGGGCGAGATCGAGATCAAGATCAAGAAAGACGGTTCGGTGATTGGGGATTTGACGACAGCGCAGATCATCATCGAAGACGGCGCGTACTTCGAAGGCTCGATCGAGATTGACAGGGCCGCGGACAAAGGAGACCGACAACAACGTTTCCCCGGGGACGACGTTTAGGGACAGGAGCACAGCTGACATGTGGCATCGGTGCTGCACTGTTTCACGTCTCATCTCTGGTTAGCTGATATATGTCTCTGAACATCTTCCCATTCGCCTTGAACGTATGTGCCGGCCATTCTCTCCACTTCTCAAACAGTCTTGCGTTGTTCTTCAGTTGCAGCAATGCAGACGCCACCACTTCCGCGCTCGGCATGTCTGGATCCGCCGCAACAGAAAAGCACGTTGATTCGGAGCGGGGAGCGATAACACGTACGAATTTAGAGTCCACCAGGAAGTGCATACGGCCAGCTGTCAGCCGGTAACTTTCACCACAAACTTGCTTAGCTCCGGTGAGCGCAGCAAGCGCTTCAGGTACTTCGTGGCGCACTGGGCCGGCGTGCATTTGGTTGGCTTTCTCATCGTGAGCCGATCAGTGCGCACAGGTGAACAGCTGGCCGTCCGCCTTGAACGCCAGCCCGTTCTGAACGGCCCACTTGTCAAACAGCGCTGGATTGTTCGTGAGCTGCAGCAGCGCGGTAGCAATTTCCTCCGCTTTCGGCATGCTTATGTGCACGGGATAAAAGCAAGTTTCCTCGTATGCACATCCGGGATCGGTCAGGTCTCGCAGCCGCCTGACATATCTATCGCGCACATGAAATCGCATCTGGCCAACATCCAGGACATAAGCATCATCCGTTTTCGTGGCGCCGGTGAGGGCAACGATGCGGCGCAGATATCTTTTTGCGCGATCCTTTCGGTCGAGGGAGTCTAGACCATCCGAATTGTTCTCAAGGCGGTTGCCCGCAATTACTGCCACACCTCGCGGGTCTGAGATGCGGAGGTCCTCCTCTAAAAGGTTGTTGTGTCGCTGTTGCTGTGGGGCAATTGCTCTAACCCAAGGCCTGCACCGCAGGCCAGCGAACACAAACCTCCACTCGATCAGAGCGAGGAGCGCGATCACAGATAGATTTGCAGGCGACATACAGGTACCGCCGGGTCTGAAATTAACTACCGCCAGCATCCGATTCAGCCCAATGCCAACGAAGTCTTACACTGCCAGCCGGGGTGGTGTCGGTAGCGGCTAGCGCGCGGTTAGCCGCCTGCGATGGGATGAACCATCAAGACTTCGTTCTGCTCGCGCGTGACTTTCTCGAGGCGTTCACCGGTCGCCATGTCAAATGGCTGCGCGCCGGTCTTGGCTTCATATTCGGCAATCACTTTGTTCACTTCTTCCATGTCGGCGGTTGCTGGATCGTATTCGAGAAGCGTCGTATCGCCGTGAGATGAAAATGCCAGAATTCTCGATTTCATGTTTGGTCTCCTGTGGGACGTTCCTTTTCGGTTTCCTGTGGAAAAGCAGTCGGCAGGTTTGGTCCCTAAAGGTCATATTGCACCGTTTCCGACGGTTGTCAAGATGGCATTCCGCGGTGCATTGAGGATCGCGTCGTGTTTCATCGGCCTAGCTGCTTGTGGTAAAGGAAATACGCAGAGGCATCTCGCGCCTTAGCAGAATTGAGAGAAGCAAAATATACCGCCCTTTCCGTGGTCGTGGATCTGGCTCACGGGAGCAGGCCTCACCCGCTTCAATTGGTCGAAGATGGTGTGTATTCGCGCGGCGAGGATTGTGCGAAGGGAAGGGAATCACAATCGAAGAAGAAATCGGCAAGACTGCCGGAGCCATTTGGGATGCGCTCAACACGTGGAGCGAACAGTCCCTCAGCGAGCTGAAGATAGCGGTAAAAGGGAAGGAACCCACGTTCGACTGGGCAATTGAGTGGCTGGCGCGCGAAAACCAGATTGCGATCACGCCCGAGAAGCGCTCTTTCCGAATGCCAGTCCGGATCGCCGAAGTGTGTCAGGCAGAACCAGCGATTACACCGTTTGCAATACTTGGTGGCGACAATCATGCACGGCTCATCCCAGGGAGAAACGCCCTGGCAGAATACCCCGCCCGGCTTATTTTTTTCTTTACCTGGAGTTTCTCGAGCGCTGATGCGATCCCGAAGGCTCAACCTTAGTAGCTCTTCTTCGAGCTTACTGCATAGAAAGCTGCCCACCGCTGTTCTACGTTCTTGCTCTTGCAGTGCGGGCAGACGATCCCACCCTTCTCATACTGAAGCTGTGAAAGAACCCTCCGTCGGAATCGTCTCAAAAAACTTTCGCAATTACAGTAGATGCCCTACAAACGATCTTTGGCAGGTGGAGATGCATTTTCAGTCACCAAAAAACGCACGAAAAACCAGCCAATTAGGTTTTTTCACAGCTTCATACTCCGAGAGTGTAAGGATTATTGAGAACTCTTTCTTGCATGCCCGACAGAGAAAAGTGTATTGGGGCATGACTGCCTCCCCGCCGAAAACTCATCTTAAAGAAAATCCTAGTCGTCCGCGCACTTGGCGTCAATCGGCTTCTCGGCGTGTCGCGGTACGACCCCTTTCATAAAAATCCGCCTTCCCCAGCCAACCTTAGCGTGCCAATGCTGCACTTTCCGCGTCCCTGACATCCTGCAAAATCCGCGTTCTCTCCGAGCAATTTTCGATTCCCGCCTCGGTAGAATTCGAGCCCTAGCCTGCCAAGTTTCGCGGCAGCGGGGAAAGAACGAGAGATGCGTCTAACGAGAGTAGAATATGAGCGAGCCATACCCGGAAAAACCATATCGCTTATTTTCGCGGCCGCCCTATGGTTTCGCGTAGAGATAAAGTTGAAATCGAGAATTCCGGAGCAGAGGTAAGCGAAGAAGCGGTGGAAGTGGAGGTAACTCGCCTGTTCGTTCGAAATTTCCCCAACCAGGCGTGTGCCGGAGCTCGAATATTCCCAAGGTGCGAGCAAACGCTCTCGCAGGCCAGACCGACCGCGAAAGGAGAATTCCAATGAGGAGACATGGGGCCACGCTGGTATCTGTCTTCGTTCTCGTTGGGGCAGCGCTGATTGCATCGTGCGCGAAACCCTACCATGAGGAAAACGAACGTTACGTCTTCGTTGCAACCAATATTAATTTGCCGTACTGGCAGGAAGCGCAGGCGGGGTTTTTGGATGCGGCCAGGGCGCTTGGCGTAAAGGGTGAACTCACCGGCCCGACGACGTACGACCCGAATGGAGAAATAGGAATGTTCCGCCAGATCGTGGAACAGCACCCAGCCGGAATCTGCGTATCCGCGGCGCGGCCCGAGCTTTTCCAGGCGGAGATTGACAAGGCGGTGGCGCAGGGCATCCCGGTGATCTGCGTGGATGCGGATGTGCCGGGTTCGAAGTGCGTGTTGTACATCGGAACGGACAACTTCAAGGCCGGCAGAGAGAGCCTGAGGCGAATGGCGGAGCTTGTTCCGGGTAAAGGGAGCATTGCGGTCATCACGATTCCGGGACAGCGTAACCTCGACGATCGAGTGGCGGGCGTGGCGGACGCGCTGAAGAATTTTCCTGCTATCAAGCTGACAAAGATCCTGGATGACAAGGGCGATGCGCGAAGTGCGTTTGACCAGGTCACCGAGTTGATACAGAAGAAAGAAAAAGTAGACGGAATTATTTGCTTGGAGGCGACAGGGGGTTCTGGCGCCGCAGGAGCGCTGCATCGCTTAAATATGGAAGACAAGCTGCCGATTGTGGCCTTCGACAACGATCCGGAGACACTTGATTGGATCGACCGCGGCGTCATTACGGCCACGATCACGCAAAAGCCCTACGTCATGAGTTACTACGGGCTGAAGTTCCTCGACGACTTGCATCACAATGCGGTACACCAATTCAAAGACTGGCGGACCGCCCTGGCGACGCCGATGCCTACGTTCGTGGATACTGGCACGGTGGTCGTGGACAAGGGCAATCTCAAGCTCTATCGCGAGGCACTGGCCGCGCACCCCAAGCCGCTGTAGAGATTGCATTTTCAGTGCGGATCGTTGTTGATATGCCTGGCTGTTCCAGGGTTGGTTGCCGCGGAACTACTTCCCGATGATGAGGAAACAAACATGGCATTGAAGATTACGAACCGCGAAGTGGAGGGCGTGTCCGTGATGGCGCTGGACGGCCGCATCGTGCTCGGCGACGAGAGCAATGCTCTGCGTGTGAAATTGAAGAGCCTGATCGCCGAAGGAAGGAAGCAAATCGTCCTGAATATGGACAACATCAAGTATATCGACAGCGCGGGGCTGGGCACATTGGTCGCTGCGCATTGCAGCGCGAAAACCCAGGGCGCATCGCTGCGCCTGTGCCATCTCGGCAGTAAGTTCCAGGAAGTGCTGCAGATCACCAAGCTGCTGACGGTATTCGAGGTCTGCGATACGGAAGCAGCCGCTGTCGCCAGTTTCTCAAACTGAGCGCGATTTCTGCTTCCGAGCGGATGGATAAGGTCGGCACAGGCACGCGGCAATCGCGCGATCTGAAAACACAAAGGGTCGTTGAGATAGCTTTTGGGCAACGAGGACCGTTGCAGCGAAGAGAATGGCGTACTTCCGTTGTTCGTCCATGACCTAAAAGCAGGTATGCGGAGTGAGCGCCAAAGAAATGACCGCATTGAGAAAACGTGTCAGCCTAGTGCAATGAAACACCCAAAACAAAACAAGCGCGCTCCACAGACCCATCCATCTGCGTTGGCAGTACCTTCGTATCATCGCATTCTGGTTAAGCATGGCCTGATTGAAAAGACTCTGTCCATCCCCGATGCGTATGAAGCGTTTTTGAAAGTGGGCGCTGACCCAGAAGTACAGAAACTCCGTCGCAAGGCAGCACGCGGTAACAAAATGAAACACGTTCCGGCTTTGTATCTGGTCACGGCGATGGCTTTGCAAGGCATGACCAAGCAGGAGCTTCAAGCTCTGAAATTGCGGATTGAAGAGAAGCGAGTATGAGCGCCCCAAGAATTATATGCCGGACGCTTCCATTTCAGGGCTTGTGGCTTGCCGCGTTCAAGAGCCGTCTTGTCTTTTCGGTGAGATGCGTTGGCAGGAACTCTCGTTCGGGTGACTGCATGTGAGTGACATCGCAGACTTCGATGTAGCCTTCCCGATGTAGGCGTTTTATGGTTGGTTGGTCCAGCTTTTCTCTACGAGCGACCGCGGCCCAGAAACGGCGTTGTCGGAAGCGAAAGATGAGGCTCTGTGCGAATCGTCTATTTTTCATTAGCCGGTTTTGGGTGACCCCTGAGGTCATTAAACGCGAAATGGAGACACACTATGACGTCGACAATGCGTCGGGCCTGAGCTTACATTGCTAGAAGTCTTGTGCAACTTTTCGCGGACAGAGAGCCTTTACGGCTTATGGTAAGTGGGAGTCACGGTAGTCATCCAGTTCGGTTCCACCGATCCGGTAGTGTGTTTTCAGTGGATCGTCAACGAAGTTGGCCATCTCGCGATGAAGCTTCAGTGAGCAGACTGTATTCTCGGGCGATCGCCTTCGACTTGAAACCCACATACTGTGTGTTAGCGGTCAACCTCAGGGGTCACCCAAAAGCGGCCAATGAGGGTCACCTGAAAACCGGCCAACGATAAGACCCGGGACATTGACTCCGATGGAAGCCCTTATAGGCTCCGTCGGCATGAGCAATGTCTTGAGCGAAGGAAAAAAACAACAAGTCATCGCACTGGGGAAGCTCGGATGGCCTTTACGGCGCATCGAGCAAGCCACTGGTGTACGTCGCGAAACGGCAGGCGCTTACCTGAGGGCGGCCGGGATTGGATTGCGACCCCCGGGGGCGTGGGGAAAGCGAGCGCCGGCAAAACCGGCCATAGGGGTGACCACCGACCCCGGTCCATCAAAACCGGCCACCGAGGTGACCCCCGACTTTGTAGGCCCTTTTTCAGAAAAACAGGGATCTCCCCGTGACCCCCGGTCCCCGAGTTCCTGTGAACGATACCGTGAGCTGATCGAGCAGGGGCTTGCGCGAGGGCGCAATGGCAAGGCCATCTGGCAGGACCTGGTCTCCGATCAGGGCTTCGCTGGAAGCTACCAGACGGTGAAGCGCTTCGTTCGCAAGCTTCGCCGATTGTGACAAGTCGCTGGGAGCTACGCGCCATTGTTGTTGCTCATCGCATGTTCGAGCGCTGGCGTCAGGAGAATTTCTTCAAATACCTGCGGGAGGAGTATCTGATCGATGCTCTCGCGGATTATCAAGTCGAAC
>DATHIB010000080.1:0-4273 GCA_035490055.1 Candidatus Limnocylindria bacterium
AGCGGACAGATGAAACTCCACCGCATCAACGGCTATCGTGACATCGGAGGGAAAGAAAAAGCTGCTGCTTAAAAAAAAGAATTTCATGACTTCACAGGCATAATGCGCTATTCACTTTTCTACAGGTTCCGGGACACTACCTGGCTTACATGGGAATGTCGAAATGACATCGAGGTGGGTTGACACCCTTCTTGCTTCTCGGGGAGAGTGCGATTCGGGCGCATAAGGTTTAGTGTGTCCAATCGCCTTGGGCGCTGTGGATTTGCGCATCGAGTATGATCCAGCTTGGACCGGATTCTCTCGAACCACCCAGTTTTGCTCGCCTTCTTAGTGGAGATTGAGCTCATGGCACAGGAATCTTGAGTCTCTGAATCGTATTTAGCCAAGAAAAGCCGCTCGGGCAAGTGGGGACACCATGAAAAAGTTCTTCGCAGTTACACTTTTCGCCTTTCTTCTATCAGCAGGAAACAGCTTCGCCCAGACCAAGGAGCCGCCGGATCCCTACAAGCCGATTCTCGATCGACTTGAGTCGATACTGACATTGCCACTCCCGGAGTGGCGCTACCACAATGACGTAGCGCACCCGGAAGACCCTTCACTTAATGACAATGATTGGCCCACCATGAAAATTCACGAAGAATGGAAAACCGGTGCGCGCGTGCTTCGCGGCTCGATTGAAATCCCGGAAAAGATTAACGGCTATGCGGTTCGAGGGTCGCGCGTGAAACTGGAGCTTCTTCTGACCAGCAACGATTCGATTACCATCACCGTGTTTTCCAATGGGTCGCTGGTCGAACGAGGCGACGAGGACACCCAGCAAGCCATTCTGCTGACGGAGAACGCGCAACCTGGCCAGAAGTTCCTGATTGCCGTGCGCGTAAACGCAAGCCAAGGTGGCACACAGATTTACCGCAGCCAGCTTAACCTGGAGGCCCCAGCCAACCGCCCAGATCCGAGCATTCTGCGCGAAGAGATTCTTTCCGCGCGGCCCCTTGTGGCCGCATTCCCTGATGGCAAGGCCGAGCGCGAAGCTCAGATCGATTCGTGCGTAAAAGCAATTGACTTCACGGCGCTGGACCACGGAGATCAGGGAGCGTTCGATGAGTCATTGCGGCAAGCGCAAGCAAAACTGAAGGTGCTGGATCCCTGGCTGAAGCAATTCACAATTCGCGCCGACGGCAACTCGCACATTGATATGGCGTGGCTGTGGCCATGGACGGAAACAGTGGAGGTGGTGCGCAATACGTTTCGAAGCGCGCTCGACCTGATGCAGGAATACCCGGACTTCAAGTTCACGATGTCTTCCGCGCGCACCTATGTTTGGATGGAGGAAAAATATCCCGATCTGTTCAAGGAAATCGAGCAGCGCGTGCGCGAGGGCCGCTGGGAAGTCGTCGGCGGAATGTGGGTGGAACCGGACCTCAACATGCCCGGGGGGGAATCCCTGGTCCGGCAGATCCTCGTGGGGACACACTATTTTCATAATAAATTCGGAATCGACGTGAAGATCGGATGGAATCCGGATTCATTTGGTTACAACTGGCAGCTTCCGCAGATCTACAAGAAGTCCGGCATGGATTATTTCGTGACGCAAAAACTGATGTGGGCCCACGAATTTACTACTTTCCCCCACAAACTGTTTTGGTGGGAATCGCCCGATGGCAGCCGCATTTTGACTTACTTTCCGCATGATTACGCCGCGGGGATCGATCCACCACAGATGGCCAAAGACCTTTCGATTTGGATTCCCTCGCTGTACGGGACAGACTCCAAGCAACAATCCGACATTCTGCACCTATATGGCGTTGGCGATCATGGCGGCGGGCCCACGCGAACCATGCTGGATAACGCCACGCGCTGGATGAAATCCGACGTTGTTTATCCGAACTTGCGATTTAGCACTGCGAGGTCCTTCTTCGACGACCTGGAGAAAAAACTGCCCACGATGAAGGTGCCGACGTGGCGCGATGAACTTTATTTCGAATATCACCGCGGTGTGCAGACTTCTCAGGCGGAAACCAAGAAGCACATTCGAAAGACCGAGGAGCTGTTGCTGAACGCCGAAAAATTTTCAGCTATCGCTACGCTTTACGGTCGCGCCTATCCTTCGGAAGATTTCGATCGCGGTTGGAAGGATCTGCTCTTTGACGATTTTCACGACATCATGCCCGGCTCGGGAATCGCTGTGAATTATCTCGACGCCAAGCGCAATCTGGAAGACGTCAGCCGGGCCGGGCGCGCCATTCTCGACGGTTCGCTCGGGGAAATTGCGGCGCACATCAAGACGACGGGGCCGGGCGTTCCAGTTGCCGTGTTTAACTCGTTGTCCTGGCCGCGCAATGAAGTCGTGGAGGCTGAGGTTCAGTTACCAGGTGCTTTGGCAGCGGTTGAAGTTGTCGATACTGCCGGAAAGCCGGTGCCTTCCCAGATGTTGAAGGCGGATCGCGGCACGCACCGCGTTCGGCTCTTGCTCAAAGCGAGTGTTCCCGGCTTCGGTTATCGCACCTATTACGTTCGCAGGGCGGCAAAACCGCCAGCGGGACTATCTGAGGTCCAGGCCTCCGAGAGCACGCTCGAAAATGATTTGGTGCGACTAAGAGTGGACCCGCAGACGGGATGCATGACCAGTCTCTTCGACAAGCGCAGCAAAACCGAGGCCCTGGCAGCCTCAGAAACGGATACCGGCGGTCCTACTCAAAGCGTCTGCGGCAATCTCCTCCAAACATTTCGCGACAAACCCAAACAATGGGATGCGTGGAACATCGACGCTGATTTTGAAAAGGAACACTGGGATCTCGACCATGCCGACGAAGTCAAACTCGTTGAAAATGGCCCGCTGCGTGCCATCCTCCAAGTGAAAAATCATTTTCAGAATTCCACGTTCGTGCGCGACATTACTCTGACTGCTGGTTCGGCGCGCGTCGATGTGAACACCACGGCCGACTGGCACGAGAAACATATTCTCTTGAAGGTGGCGGTTCCCTCGAGCGCGCACAATGATAAAGCCACGTTCGAGATTCCCTACGGCTCGATTGAACGCCCGACAACCCGGAATACTCCAGCGGAAAAAGCGAAATTCGAAGTGCCCGCGCTGCAGTGGGCGGATCTCTCAGACGCCACTCATGGCGTCAGCCTGCTGAACGATTGCAAGTACGGTTACGACGCGAAAGGAAACGTATTGCGGCTCTCGCTCTTGCGCTCCCCGGAATGGCCGGATGCTCACGCCGACGAAGGCCACCATGAATTCACTTACTCCCTTTATCCGCATGGCGGAACTTGGCGCGAGGCGTTGACGGTTCGGCGCGGGTACGAACTCAATTATCCGCTTCTGGTTAGACAGCTTGAGAAACACGAGGGAGAACTCAAAGACGAATTTTCTTTCATACAGATTCAACCTGACAACGTGGTCCTGACGGCGGCGAAAAAAGCGGAGGAGGAGGACGCGCTCATCTTGCGGTTCTACGAGTGGGCTGGAAAAGAGACAGACGTTAAGTTGCGACTTCCGGCCGGGGCCATGAATGCATCCGAAACCAATTTGATGGAAAGACCGGTGGGCGATCTATCTCTGCAGGAAGGCACCGTGACGGTTCACACGAAACCTTACGAGATCAAGACCATTCGGGTTAGCTTTGCTGCGCAGACGGCCAAGGAATGAAAGAGTTAGCAAAGACGTGGATCCCACGGATAACCGAGAGCGTAAAAGGATGGGCTGGTCGTATAGAAAGCGCAGGCCGCCCCACTGTCCCTCTTGAGCCTCGTGTTAGAATCCACGCACGCTACTCGCAGTGCGCTCCGAGCATCCTTATGGTTTGCCGATGATGTTGGATGGATCGAACTCTAAAAGTATTGTATCTTACTTTTCAGTCTTGCTGGTACTCGGCGTTGTTTTTCCTGTTTTTCCGGCTTCTTCTGCGGTCCCCTCTCAGGACAGTTCCCCTGGCATGCTCAATCTGCAGGTAATCGTTGTGGACTCTTCTGGAAAGGCGCAGCAGATTTTGGATCGCCTCAATAAGGGCGAGGATTTTGCTGGGATCGCCAAATCCGAATCGATCGATCCAAGCGGACCGCAAGGCGGCTACATCGGACTTGTTGAGCCTTCAACGCTCCGTCCGGAGCTGCGAGAGGCTCTGAAAGGTATCCGTCCTGGGCAGGCCACGAGCGCAATCGTTGTGCCTTCCGGTTACGTCATTCTCAAACTCATCACCGAGAATCAGCCCGGCGTTGCGCAGGGGATGGGCCCGGGACAGGCCCGCGATCTTCCTCTCGCGGGTCA
>DATHIB010000081.1:0-23840 GCA_035490055.1 Candidatus Limnocylindria bacterium
GGAACAGGTCTTTCCGGCGCAACTCCAGATCGTGCAGCGATTGGTTCACGGAGCCTCCTATCTGAATGTCTATACTCATTCAGATTATCAGCCCAAAAAAAGAAAAACACAACATCCACCTACAAATTTGTCGCACACCCGCCATCGACTCGCCCGTTGACCGGACGTTTCTCATTGAAGTATTCTTGATCTCCGCTGCACAGAAGTTTCTTCGAGCGGGGCGTCATGAACAAATTCCGCCGAAAGCCAGATCGAGTACTCACCTCAGGAAAGGACTGCTATGGCTAGAAAAATCGATCCGCTCAATAAAAAACTCTACGGTTCGGTAACGGCAATGCTAACGGTGACCGACGTGAAAGCGGCGGCCGCCTTTTATCAAAAGGCATTCGGCTTTGCCAAACGGGGGATCATGAATGGCCCAGACGGCAAGGCGATCCATGCCGAGCTGACACTCCGCGGTACGACTTTAATTCTGGGACCGGAAATGCCGCAGATGGGTTCCCGCGGCGCGAAGACAATCGGCGCCTCGCCGACGAGTTTGTATCTGCTGACAGCGAACGCAGACAAGGCGGTTGCCAAGGCCCTAAAGCTCGGCGCCGCACCCAAGGGACCCGTGATGGATATGTTTTGGGGCGACCGCTGTGGAACCGTTGTCGATCCCGAGGGTTACACTTGGATGGTCGCTACCCACATTGCACAACCCACACCTAAGGAAATGCAACAGAAGATGAAGGAACAAATGGCCAGCCAACAGGCAGCCCGCGCTGCGAGCGGCTCCTGAGTAGCATCCTTCAAGCTCCGCTATCTTTCTTATTCTAAAGCGTTCCAGTCAGGCTGGACGGGGCGATCGGGCATGAATGATCGAGTTGTCTTCCCCAGCGAGCAATCAGACTGTTCCCGAGCGACGGCCTACTCTTCCACAATCAGATTAGGAAAGAGTTGCCGTCCATCCAGGAGTGAATGATGAGATGTGCGTTTCTCCGGACCTATTTTGAGACGAGAGTCGTCTTGCTCTATTCTGCCTCTGAGGGGATTATGGTGAAGCCTTTGCTCTTTGCTCTCTGTGTTGTGTTTTCGTTTGGCGGTCTGAGCGCGCAGACGCCTGCCTGGCAGCCATCGCCGGGACATACGCAAGTGCCGATATGGCCGGGGGCGGTGCCTGATCCCCAGCCTGTCGCGGGGTCGGAGGCCACTACGACGTCGTCGGGGAAAGATGGGCTGATTGCCGGCAGGCCGGTGGTGGGGGTGTTCAACGTGGCGCGGCCTACGATGACGGTTTATTCGCCACGGGGAAACAATACGGCCGCTGCGGTCGTCGTCTTCCCTGGCGGGGTCTGGCCATCGAAGAGCTTGGTATCTATAATAAGGACAGTATCGTCACAAATAGAGGGTCAGGCTGCGCAACGGATTGCGCGTCCGCAGGCATGCTAGAAAGGCCCAAAAGGACAAGCAGGAACAGGTGAAGCGATCTTTTCAAGTTCATAGAAAACTCCTTCGCAGGATGCACGCTACCGGTCTATACGGATCGCGGCCCACAGTTTCGGGCGGATCACGGGGAAGCCGGAAGTAATCTCAGCAGACCCGATTCGCCATTTACTGTCGCGTTAGGGCCTGATAACCGTGCCATCCCGTCGCCGTGTTGTCCCCCAGGAGTAATCGAAATTTGGCGGACCAGTGGGGATGGGGAATTTCGCCGCGAGCTTCTCGTCAACCTCGATGCCCAAACCCGGCTTCTCCTGCGCCAGCATGTAGCCGTTCTTGACTTCGGGGCAGCCCACAAATACCTCCTGCGTCTCTTTTGGGAACCCGCTGCCTTCATGGACGCCGAAGTTGTAGCTTACTAGTTCGAGCGCCAGCTGCGCGGCGTGCGCCAGCGGCGACGCGTCACCCGGCCCGTGCCAGGCGGTGCGCACACCGAAAAACTCGCTCAGAGCGGCGACCTTGCGCGCTGGACTTAAACCGCCGATCTGCGAAATGTGGATGCGGATAAAATCAATCAGCCGTTCTTTGATGAGGGGCACATATTCGTGCTGTGTGTTGAAGAGTTCGCCCATGGCCAGCGGGGTACTCGTTTGCTGGCGCAGCAAGCGAAAATGATCATTGTCTTCCGGCGGGAGAGGGTCTTCCAGAAAAAATAAGCGATAGGGTTCGAGCGACTTGCACAGATTGATCGCCTGATTCAACGTCACGCGCTCGTGCACGTCGTGCAGGAGTTCGACGTTGTCGCCGAGTTTCGTGCGCAGGTGTTCAAATAGCTTCGGCACCATTCGCACGTACGGCGCCGGCTCCCAGACGTCCCCCGGGCTGGTCGGACCGACGACTTCGTTTCGGGCGTCCTCCGCTTGCGCGTTGCCGCGAGCCCCGTAGCCGGCATAACCGGGCGTCGCGACCTGTACCCGCACGTGGCGGAAGCCCTTCTCCATGGCCTGCCGGGTGTTCTCCTCCACTTCAGAAAAGCTGTTGCCGCTGGCGTGAAAGTAACAGTCCGCGCCGTGCCGCACCTTGCCGCCGAGCAATTGATAGAGCGGCATCCCGGCGCGTTTTGCTTTGATGTCCCAAAGGGCGATGTCCACGCCACTCATCGCATTGAACAGCACCGGGCCGTTGCGCCAATATGAGCTCACATAACTCGACTGCCAGATATCCTCGATTTCATCGACGTTGCGCCCGATTAGAAACGGCTTCAGATAATGCTCGAGAGCCGTTTGAACAACCAGCGCACGCTGCGTAAAGGTCGCGCAGCCCCAGCCGACGAGGCCCGCCTCCGTCGTTTCAATTTTCACGACGACCAGTCGGATACGATTCGGCGCCGTCAGAATCGTCTTAATGTCGCGGATCTTCACCGGCGTGGTGCCTGTCACCGCTTGAGTGTAACCGGCATCGAATTTTGACACGAGAACTCCGGCCAATGGTGGTGTGGATGCGAGCAAAGACGCCCCGCTAGCGAAAGAGAGAGAACGTATTGCCTCACGACGGTTCATAATGGTGCCCTCCATGAAACTTGTCCGCAGAAACGCTCTTAGCTTACGGCATCTCATGTACAGGCGGTTCGCTTAGTAACGGTAAAGATGTTGTTGCCGCACTTCTACCGTGCGCAACGGCGCTCGCGAACCATAGGCCGACGAACGCCGAACCGCTACGTGAAGTCACGGCTCAGTACGTTGCCAATTTCCACTTGACACGTTGCCGGTATCCTCGTGTAGTAAGGCTCATGAACGGCAAACTATCACGAAGAACGATCTTGAAGAGCGCGGGAGCAGCGGCCCTGGCGATGCCCGCCGCTTACGGCCCGTCCGCATTGTCGTTGCCTGCCACTCCCGCAGTGACAGCTCCCGGCCGCCCACAGGTCGAGGGAAAGGACACGCCGAAGATTTGCCTGGATGCGGCACTGAGTGGGTCGCCGGGCAACCCGGCTGGTTTGCTTGACGAGGCCGCGGCGGCCCAACGAATCCGTCAACTTGGCGTCGACCATGTGATCTCCGGCGGCGGCCGGATTCCTTGGGAAGAAAGCCGACTCAAGAACATGATGGACCACTTCAAGAGCAATGGGCTCGTCCTGGCCAATCTGATGATCGCAGGCTTTCCGAATGCCATCTACAACCGACCAGGCAGGGATGCGGACCTTGAAAACGTCATCCAGTCGGTCAGGGCCGCCGGAAAGGTCGGCCTTCCGGTCATCGAGTATAACTGGTACGCGCACCGGGCCGTGGAAGGCTATTTCGAAGAGACCGGGCGCGCGCGGGCGGGCTGGACGGGCTTCGATTATGAACGGATGAAGGACCTTCCGCCGCTCGCAGAAGAGGGGGCCCATACGCTCGACGAAATGTGGGCCAATATCACCTATTTTCTAAAGGCCGTGATTCCTGAGGCCGAGAAGGCCGGCGTGCGTCTCGCGTTGCACCCAAACGATCCCCCAGCCCCTATCAGCCGCGGGTCCCAGCAGATCATGGGAACGATCGAAGGCTGGAAGAAACTGATAAGCATCGTGGACAGCTCTTCGAACGGGATTACCTTCGATTGCGGGGTGACACGGGAGATGGGCGGAGACCCTGTCGAGGTGTGCCGGTGGTTCGCGTCCCGGGATCGCATCAACCATGTGCATTTCCGCAATGTGAAGGTGCAGAGGGTTTACGAGCGTTACACCGAAGTGTTCGTCGATGAAGGCGAGATCGACATGTTCGCAGTGATGAAGGAGCTGGTAAAGCAGAAGTATACTCAGTTGATCTATCCTGAGCACCCACGCGCACTCGACTACGATCGCGAACGGCCGAATTTCCGTCCGCAGTACCCGGGTGGCGGAGGGTACGCGGCCTTCGCGTTCAATGTTGGCTACACCCGTGCAATGATGCAAGCTGCGTTGGAAGCTGCCTGATGAGATCCTCACGTAGACGACGATCATTCTCCCTTGCCATCGCGGCTGGGTTTGTCGGTACAGTCTGGCTCATGGCTCAATCGGCGCAGGAGTTCGGCGATACGGAACACCGCATAATTCCGTTTATTGAAAAGTTCCGCTCCATCAAGGAATCCGTCAAAAAGTTCGGTGGGATCTGAGATCCATGCTGGCGTTTCTCCTCATGATAGTTTTGGGAGTCGCCGCACAGATCGCCCAGAAAGTCGATCCCGGACGACAGGCTTTCGAGGCCCGTTGCGCCAGATGCCACGGCGCCGATGGCAACGGCGGTGACATAGGCCCGGCAATCGCGTTGCGTCTGGCGGCGTATCAGGACCGGCAGTTGGCGAGTTTGATTCGCAACGGCCTGCCTGAGCGAGGCATGCCTCCAAGCAGCATTGCGGGTCCCGAAATGACCCGCTTGCTGAAGTTCCTGCGTACGATGCAAGGTCGCACTGCAGCCGGTTCCATTGTCGGTAGGAAGCTGCAGCTTCAGACCACCGAAGGCAAGACCCTCGAAGGACAAGTGCTAGGCGAAGGTTTTGACGACATACAGTTGCGCACCGATGACCAGCGCGTGCACTTGCTGCGCCGTGCGGGCAGTCGCTTTCGCGAGGTGACGTCCGAGACAGACTGGCCCACCTATAACGGTGATTCCGGCGGGAATCGCTACACCGGCCTCACGCAAATCAACAAGGGCAATGTCGCGCGTCTTGCAATGACATGGATGTTCACGGTTCCGGACATGGGCAAGCTGGAGGTCACCCCGGTCGTTGTCGGCGGAATGATGTACGTGACCGGCCCCAATGAGTGCTTCGCGCTCGATGCCGGGAGTGGCCGGCAGATCTGGCGTTACAAACGGCCACGCACGCGCGCAATGTCTGTCAGCGGCGGTGCGAACCGCGGCGTGGCCGTCGCGAGCGATCGCGTCTTCATGGAAACCGATAACGCTCACGTCATCGCGCTCAACCGCTTCACCGGCGAACTCCTGTGGGATACCGAACTTGCTGACTCGCGCAAGAACTACGCTGCTTCATCGGCGCCTCTTCCGGCAGGCAACCTGGTCATCTCTGGCGTTTCCGGGGGTGAGCACGGTGCAAACGGATTCGTCGCAGCTCACGATCAGAAGACAGGCAAGGAGGTCTGGCGGTTCTCAACCGTCCCGCGACCAGGAGAACCAGGATCAGAGACGTGGCAAGGAAAGGACATCGAGCATGGCGGCGCTCCGACCTGGTTCACCGGCAGCTACGATCCCAAGCTCGACACTGTTTACTGGCCAACCGGCAATCCCAGCAAGGAGTACAACGGTGATCATCGCAAGGGGGACAATCTCTATTCAGACTGCATTCTGGCGCTAGAGCGCAAGACAGGACAACTGAAGTGGTACTACCAATTCACGCCACACGATCTGTGGGATTGGGACGCTACGGAAACTCCAGTCTTGGTGGATGCACCGTGGCAGGGCCAGACGCGGAAGCTGATGCTGCAGGCCAACCGCAATGGATTCTTCTACGTCTTCGATCGCCGCGACGGCACCCTCCTCCTGGCCAAACCGTTCGTCAAGTATCGAACCTGGGCAAGCGCGATCGGAACCGACGGGCGTCCCATCAAGCTTCCCAACCAGGAACCCACTCTAGAGGGCACCAAAGTGTGCCCTTCTCAGGATGGAGCGACCAATTGGTTTTCCCCCTCGTTCAATCCCGCGACCAACCTCTACTACGTTCAGACGTTTGAGAAATGTAGCTTCTACACCAAGCGCGATCCAGGAGAATGGGAGGCTGGCAAGTCCTACCTGGGCGGGTCGCAGCGTACGGCGTCCGATCCCGAGCCACGGCGGATTCTGAAGGCCATCGATATCTTCACGGGCGAAATTGCCTGGACTCTGCCGCAGCCGGGGCCGGCCAATTCTTGGGGCGGCACTCTGACCACCGCCAGCGGGCTGGTGATCTTCGGTGAGGAAGGCGGGAGCCTGATGGCTGCGGATGCGGCGAAAGGCAATCCACTGTGGAGTGTCGAGACCAATCACACATGGAAGGCGTCGCCCATGACCTATATGTTCGATGGCAGACAGTTCATCGCCGTGGCTGCGGGGCCGAACATTATCACGTTTGCGATTCGCGATTCGGAAGGCAGCGACTCTGATCATGGCTGCGTGGCGCGGAGGCCACCAGTCATGATGCCGAAGTTCAATGGGATTGCCAGACCGACAGGGAATGATGTGAAAGCCACGCGGCCTCCCTGAAGCCACTTGTCGATGGCGATTTTGGATCAACTCTGGAGCAACCCAAAGGATGGCTCAGAACTCGTAAGTGCAACCGAAGCAATGACTTGGCTTGAATTTCCCCTTGCTTTGCAAGTAAGCAGAGCAAATCACATAAGTGCCGCATCTGGTGTCGCTTCCACGGAAACGCGCGGTGCAACCACCCTCTCGAATTGGACTGACGCTGGATCGAAAAAGGCCTGCCTCAGGTCTTTGGGGGCAACGCTGTCGTGGTCGCCGTGCGGCTTCTCGTCGTCGGAATGTCCACGCGTCACTAGCCTTCAACCCTTCGGTTACGCGCGTCCGGTTGCTTACCGTCGCCGTGGATTATTTTGCCCTGCTGGGCGTAAAGCCGAAGTTGGGTAGCGCGTTCAATCCCGAGGATCCCAGGCCCGGGGCGGGAGGCCGCGCAAGTACTCTAGTTCGAGTGCCCCGTCTACGAGGGGAGAGACAGTGATTCCACCGAAACCGGTTTTTCCGGCGGTCGTATTGTGATAAATTTTTTCCCGACCGAACACATCAAATCTCGGCACGAAGAACTGAAAGGGGAAATACACGGCCAGATGACGGTTGGGCTCCGGTATTCAACGGGAAAGACTTCCATCCTTTGCGAGAGCACTGCAAACAAGTACGGTTACCTGACGACTGAGAAGAGCTATCGCGATTTCAATTTGCGCCTAAAATTCAAGGGCGAGGCGGCGGGCAACAGCGGCGTATTTTTCCACTCGCGCATTACGGGAATCAATCCCGAACACGGGCCGGACATCCAAGGGATGCAAGTAGAGGTGGACCCGAGCGTTGGCAAGCATACGGGCAGACTCTATGAGAGCGGAGGACGCGGCTGGGTGAAGATGCCGACGGCGGAAGGCGAGCAAGCACTGAAGCCGGGCGAGTGGAACGATCTTGAAGTGTCCGTGCAAGGCAATCACATCGTGACCCAGCTCAATAGCGTAAAGATCGTGGACTTCACGGACGAGGCGCCGAAATTCACGGATGGAGTGATTGGATTGCAGATTCATACCGGCGGTGGCGTGAGGATGAGTGGAAGGATATTTTGATTCAGGAGAAGTAGAGAGCGTCGGTCCCTAGGCCAATGGCAATGCCGAACTCACCTTTTTGAGGCGTACTCATGATCAAAGGGAATCGTCGAGCCTTTCTTCAGACTTCCAGCGGCGTTTTAGCCGCCGGGCTGAGCCCAATCGGCTCGGCCCTGAGGGAAGGGATTATTGCAGACGGGTTCGTGTCGAATCTGAGCGCCATGCAGTTGGCTCCGACGGTACCAGCCAACGAGGGAAAAAAACCGCTGCGCCTTGGCCTGATTCTGGGCATCGGCAGGGATCCCAATGATGCGATTGCCAAGATTCACGATCTTGGCCTGCCAACGTGCCAGGTGTTTGTTGACGAGATTGATTCCGTGATTTCCGGCCGCCTGCGTCAGGCGCTTGCCAAATACCAGATTGAGGCGACTTCGCTCGTTGTTGGCGGACCGGGGAAGGAAGTGTGGGATTTCTATGAGGGGCCGCTGACGATTGGATTGGTGCCGCGCGAAACGCGAGATGCGCGCATCGCACACATCAAGAGGGCGTCGGACTTCGCCAAACGGTGCGGCATCGATGCCGTGCAGACACACTGCGGGTTCATCCCGGAAAATCCGAATGACACGGTGTACAAGGAAACCGTTACAGCGATGCGCGAAGTCGCGGGATACTGCAAACGGAACGGCCAGAATTTCCGGTACGAAACCGGACAGGAGACGCCCATCACGCTTGTACGCGCGATTCAGGACGTGGGACTGGACAATCAGGGCGTGAATTTCGACCTTGCCAACCTGATTCTGTATGGGAAGGCGAACCCGGTTGACGCCATCGAGCTGCTTGGACCTTACGTGCAGGGGATTCACGCCAAGGACGGGCTGTGGCCGGTGAACCCGAGGAAACTGGGGGAGGAAGTTCCTATTGGCAAGGGTAAGGTAGATTTTCCGCGGATCATCGCGCGGCTGAAAGAGATGAACTATCGCGGTGCAGTTACGATCGAGCGAGAAATTTCCGGCCCGCAGCAAGTAGAAGACGTGCGGGCGGCGAAGGCTTACCTGGAGAAGTTGATCGGATAGTTGCCGCAACAAGAGGGAATTGCGCACCACAAGGAGGACGGAGGAGCTATGTCAGAAGACGCAAGGCAGGGAACGAGTTTTTCAGGCAAGGTCGACCGCCGGAAATTCATCGGCGCTGCGGCAACAACGGCAGGGATGCTGCTCCTCAAGCCAGACCTGGTGCGCGGGACGGACGCGAACTCCACGGTGCGTGTTGGATTGCTCGGGTGCGGAGGACGTGGCACCGAAGATGCAACCAACATGATTGATACCGGGGGGGCCCGGGTGGTAGCGCTGGGCGATTTATTCGAAGACCAACTGGACAAAGCGCGAGAGAACTTCAACAAAATCCAACAGACCAAAGGCTACGCGGCACTAGACACTTCACAACTCTTCGTGGGGCCGAATGCCTTCCAGCAGATTGCCGCTTCGAAGGAAGTGGACGCCATCGTGATCGCCACGCCGCCGTATTATCACCCGCTGCATTTGGAGGCGGTGGTCGCGGCAGGCAAACACGTGTACCTCGAAAAGCCGGTAGCCGTCGATGTGCCTGGAGCTTTGAAGGTGATCGAAATCGGAAAGCGTGCGGAAGGGAAGCTGAGCTTGGACGTGGGCTTCCAGATTCGCGACTGCCCCCCGTTCGTTGAAATGGTTAAGCGAATTCACGGCGGGGCGCTGGGTAAAATCATTTGTGGGGAATCGCACTACTTTGCCGGGTACCTGGACCGGCCGGCTTGGCCGGACGCCACACCCGTCGAGCGCCGCCTTCGCAATTGGGTGTATGACCGCGCTCTTTCCGGCGACATCGTCGTGGAACAGAACATTCACGTGATTGATATTTGCAACTGGGTGTTGAAGGCGCATCCGCTGAAAGCTTCGGCGAGCGGCGGACGCGCAGGGCGCCCCGCCGACGGAGACGTCTATGGCAACTACGACGTGCTGTTCCATTACCCGGATGGCGTGGACGTTACCTTTAGTTCGACGCAATTTGCCAAAGGCTGGTGGGAAGTGACGGAGCGCTTTTTCGGAACGAAAGGGACTTCGCAGTCTCCGTATACCGGGCAGCTGGGAATTTGGGGAGACGAGCCGTGGCAGGCTGAGGGTACTCCGGCGAAAGACGCTGGGCAGACGACCTTTTCCGCGACGGGGAAGTTCACCTCGAACCTGGAATTTGCGGACCGGGAGAAGAAAAAGGCATTTGTGGCGAGTATTACCAGCGGGAATTTCCACAATCAAGCAGACAAGGGCGCGGAATCGGCACTCTCTTGCATGATGGCGCGCACGGCAGCGTATACGGGGCGCGAGATCACCTGGGAAGAGACGCTGAAGTCGCGCGAAACGTGGGACCCGAAGATTGACCTGAATAAGCTTCGCTGATGCCGCTCTTCTACTTTTGAATGGGGCGAAGATCTAGTCTTAGAAGGCGCTCCTGCTGAAAAGAATCCACGGGGAATCATTGAGTATCTGACGAAATTCCGATGTGCGTATGTACACTCCTTCGCGTCGTGAATTTCTGAAATCCAGCGTGACGACAGTTTGCTCGACCGGACTCGCGGTGTGCGGCCTTGCGGAACTTCTTGCAGCTTCACCGCATCGAGCGGCGTCCTCACGACTCCGCCTCCTGGACCTTCGCCGATCGTGAGCCGCCGCGTGGACCGGCTAGTCCTTGGCAGCGCCTGAGCGGAGCCGAGGGACAGCCGTATCGCCACCCGCCCACGCGGAAGAAAACGGCCAGATCGGGCGGAAGCCTTCAAAAGGTGGAAAATTCTGGACACTTCTTCACAGGCCGGTGACAATTTCAGAGATGCCCCGTCCGCTGCTGGTGCGCAACCGGAGAGATTTTCTGGCTGGAGCGTGCACTTTTCTGCTGTTGCAGTCCCGCAGAAAGAGTCTCTCGCCTGCGCCGCCGTCCCTCGTGAGTCCCATTCGTTTTCGTGAGGTTGCGGGCCAAGCCGGGTTGAATTTCGTGCTTCAGAACAATCCTACGCCGCGCAAACACATGATCGAAACTATGCCCGGTGGTGTAGCGGCATTCGATTACAACAGCGACGGGCTGACAGACATCTTCTTCACGAACGGCGCGTCGATTCCTTCCTTGGAAAAGGATTCGCACAAGTTTTTCAACCGGCTTTACAGGAACGAAGGCGGGATGAAGTTTACCGACGTTACGCTGGAGGCCGGAGTTGCCGGTGCAGGCTATTGCATGGGCGCCGCCGCAGCGGACTACAACAATGATGGCTACACGGATTTGTTTGTCGCAGGTGTGTATCGGAATACTCTTTATCGCAATCTAGGTAACGGCAAGTTTGAGGATGTAACAAAGGAGGCCGGCATCAAAAGCGACAAGTGGTCCGTTGCTGCTGGCTGGTTCGACTATGACAACGACGGATGGCTGGATCTATTCGTAGTCAATTATGCTCACTGGACACCTGACTTCGATCGCTTTTGCGGCGATCGCGATCGCAACTTGCGTGTGTACTGCCATCCTAAATATTTCGAGGGATTGTCGAGCACGCTGTACCGGAACAGGCGCGACGGGACTTTCGAAGACGTCACCGGTAAGGCTGGGATTGGCGCGCACATCGGCCGGGGCATGAGCGTCGCTTTCGCGGATTATGATAACGACGGCTTGATGGACATTTTTGTTACCAACGACAACATGCCGAACTTCCTGTTCCACAACCGTGGTGACGGGACATTCGAAGAGGTGGGGCTACAGGCTGGTGTGGCTCTGACGAACAATGGGCTGCCGGTAGCCAGTATGGGGGCGGATTTTCGGGATTACGACAACGACGGTTTGCCTGATCTCAGCGTCACTGCCTTGGCGGGTGAAACGTTTCCATTGTTTAAGAATTCAGGAAATGGTCTGTTCCAAGATTCAACCCACCAAAGCCGGCTGGGCGTTCTCACGGCGAAGCGTAGTGGCTGGAGCAACGGCTTTTTTGATTTCAATAACAATGGATGGAAAGATCTTTTTACCGCTAATTCCGATGTTAATGACTTGATTGACTTATTTCAATCCACGCGATACAAGCAACCCAATAGTCTTTTCCTAAATCTAGGGAACGGCACGTTTGAGGACACTTCGACAGAAGCCGGCTTCACTCTCGCGCGCGCTCACCGCGGCTGTGCCTTCGCTGATTTTGATAACGACGGGAAAATCGACATTGTCGTCAGCGCGCTTGGAGAACCTGCAGAGCTTTGGCAGAACCTCAGCCCCGATGTCAACCGCTGGCTGATGCTGAAACTGATTGGTACCCGAAGCAACCGTGATGGAATCGGCGCTAAGGTCCGCCTGGGCA
This sequence comes from Candidatus Limnocylindria bacterium, assembly GCA_035490055.1. Taxonomy (GTDB): domain Bacteria; phylum Acidobacteriota; class Terriglobia; order Acidiferrales; family UBA7541; genus Acidiferrum. Next base: position 12,042 of record DATHIB010000081.1, read on the forward strand.
ATCAATCCAACCACATGACCACGGCTGTGGGTTACGCTTCCTCCAGCCCATCACTCGTGCACTTTGGAACTGGCAAGGTGGAGAAAATCGACGGGATCGAGATTCGCTGGCCAAGTGGAGTAGTTCAGGTATTGCGAAACGTCTCGACCAACCAAGTTCTCGAAGTCTACGAGCCTTCGAAATAGCTGGCTCACTCGGTAGTTGCTTAGGGCGGTGTGATGATCTCCACGTCTCGTTTTGCAGCCTCGCGCGCGGCCAGGGCAGAGCGCTGGAGCTTCTGGTACTCCAAGAGTGCTTGCTTGGAGAGAGCGGGCTGGCCACTCGCCCGATATGCGCTTGCAAGTTGGTAGTGCAAGCTGCCGTCTTCATCCGTGGCCAGGGCTGCTTGGAGATGCGGTATAGCCTCGGCTGGCCTTTCCGCGGCCAGAAAGGCGCGCGCCAAGGTCTTGTGCGCCGCCAGCAATTTGGGATTATGGGCTAACGCACGCTTGAGGAGGGGAATCGCCTCTTCCACGCGTTGCAGGTCGACAAGCGTTTCAGCGGCGAGATAGTTCAATTCCGCCGAGGCCGGCTGCCCTTGGAGGAGGCTTTGGAGTATTAGTAAGGCCCCGCTGTAGTCTTGGCTGAATTTCAGGCTGATGGCCAGTTGCTTCTGAACTTGCTTGTCTGTCGGCGAAAGTTTAAGAGCTTCCCTCCATTCTGTGGCGGCTTCGTCGTACCTTTTTTGGCCACTGTAGATATTGGCTTTTAGTTCGTGCTGCTCCAAGGAAGGTGACAATTGACCGAGGCGAGTGTAGGCCTGGAGCGCCAACTCATTGAGCGCTCGCGAACGCCAATACAGCGACTCGGGAGTATTCACTCCTTTTGTGGCGGCGGCCAGCGTACTGAATTGTCCTTCCCTGAACTGGCACTCGAAGGCCTGAGTACGACAATCCGGTGGTGGAAGTCTGAGTTCCTTCTCCTCCTCTGTTTTTGCCCAGACCGGATGCTCGGTTTGACGATAGATTTCCCCCACCGCGGCGTGCAGTCCTCGTATCGCCGGTGCTTTTTCCAGTGCACGATGGTACAGAAAGAAAGCGCTTGAGAACTGCTGATCGCGAAGTCGAGCGTCTGCCACCAGCGCCAGCCAGTACCCGGACTCTGGAGCAGTCTTCTGCAGCTCATCGAATGCGCGCACGGAGAGCGATTCGTAGCTGCGCCCCAGTCCGTACCAGGCCGGCGAACTTTCGGGATCAAGATCAGCGAGCTTACGGTACTGATCGGCGGCCTCGGCGGCGCGGTCGAACGATAGCAAAGCGCCAGCGAGCATCTCAAGCGCACCGCGGTGATCCGGCTGCAGGCCTAAGACCATCTTGAGCGCCTCGACGGCTGCGGGCGCCTTGCCCAGTTGCAGACGAGCTGCGCCAAGAAAAAGCCAAGCGGGCGCCAGTTTGGGATCAAGCTTCACCGCCGCCTGCAATTGCGGGATGGAGTTGCGCTCGTCCCCGGCCATGTGGAGCGCCATGCCGAGGTTCAACAGCAGACCGGGATTGTTGGGTACGGCCTGATTCAATTCGCGGTAGAGAGGAACGGCCTCTGCAAACTTGCCATCCGCCATGAATTCCCTAGCGCGTTGCGACTTCATGGCTAAGTCGTCGGATTGTCCGAAGCTGCTCGATGGTGACAGGATCGAAACCAGACCGATGAGGAATGCCTGCGCAGCTTTCACCAGTGTCCCCATGCTCCAAACTCGAAGTAATTATATGCCGATGCCTTCTAGGGCGTCATCACGCAAATCGTTAGCGCGGTTCACCAGCAGGGACCAAGCGCTGGCAGCTAGGGAAAAAAAAACAAAAAGCGCAGGCAGTTCGTCCTTGATGGATACGGACTTCGCGATCATTTGCCCGCTCGTCCGACGCCGTAGGCCTCAAATCCAGTTCTTGTCCATCGGCCCGTATCTTTGCTCCACGCTTCCTTCAGACCCCACCTCGCGGTGACGCCCTTGCGCTTCGCTACCCTTCACCTCCATCAGGTTGGGACGGGACTTCCACCCGCTAGCTGCCGAACATGCGCGGCGTCCAAAAATGAGGCACGCGACAGCGCGTGCCCCGGCTGTGGATTCAGCAGATCAGAACGCGAAGCGGACTCCCAAGCGGAACTGCCGCTCATCGAATTTGGCGCTTTTGATTTCCATGAAGCTCCCGCTGGAAAGGTCGCCATTGGGGTTGTTGAAATGTGGTGAATTGAAAAGATTGGCAGCGTCAACACGGAATTGCAAATCGAAGCGTTCTGTGATCTTGACAGTGCGGAAGAGGCTGAAGTCGAAATTCACCGAGCCCGGTCCTAAGAATGGATTGCGGCCCACGTTGCCATAAACAGCGCCGCTAGCCACGTCCGCAAATGCGGCGGGGTCATAGAAATGCTGGCCCGAGCCGACTCCGCCGAGCCTCTTTACGGGCCCGATCAGGTCGGGCGTTTGGGTCTGACCCTTTGCGTTCAATAGAGCGTCTGAGGCCGTAAGACCAAAGGGTTGGCCGGACACGGCGCTGAAGATGCCGCTGGTCTGCCAGCCGCTGAGGATCTTCGTAGCCGCGCCGCCACCATTCGCCCACTGCTTGCCCTTACCAAGCGGCAGTTCGTAGACGTATGCCAATTGGAAGATCTGTGGGGTATTGAAACCTGCCTGGGCGCGGTTGCGCCGCAGGATGTTGGGATCGTTCCAGTTAAGGCCGGCCCACCCGTCATCATCCGTCCAATCGATGGCTTTCGAGTACGTGTAGGCGCCCTTAACCATGAGACCCTTCGAGAACTGCCGCGTGATGGCGGCCTGGAGGGAGTGGTAGTTGGCGCTCAACCAACCTTGGAAGAGAAGTGTGTCCGTAGTACGGCCAAAGGCCGGTACCACGCAGGTCTGTGGATTCGTTGTAAAATCTGCCGTCCTACAGTTCAAAGGCTGCCCTAATTGGCCGGTGCCGGGCTGGGAGGCATTGATATTGAGATCTCCGAACTGGTGAACTGTCTGCGTACCCACATAACCCACAGAGAAGAAGAAGTTTGCTGGAAGTTTCCGCTCCACGACGAGGTTCCAGGACTCGATGTAACCTCGCTTCAGCTCGCCAGGGCCCACGGTGCGCTCCAAAGCTTGCGCAGGCAGCGAGATTGTCCCGCTGCTGATGTCGGGACAGCAAACGGACGGAATGCCGACGGGAAAACACACACCTGGGTTGAATGCACCCGGGGCACAGGAAGGAAGAACGGAACCGCCTGCGGGCGGATTCGGTGAGAATGACCCCACCGAAGCAAAGCCATTTACTCCGGAAAAGTTCGAACCCACGGTAAGCGGGTAGAAGCCGCGAAGCGGTCTGGCCAGAGGCAGCGGATCGACTGATATGCCAAAGCCTGCTCGCACCACGGTGCCGTTGTTAATCTGATACGCAAATCCAACTCGAGGGGCAAAGAGCTTCTTGCTGGTGGTGACTCCCAGATGTGCGGGGTTGCCGCCTATCCCGCCAAGCAACACGTTGTTCGTCGTGAAGTCATAGCGATCGAACTTGAAAGCGCCATCGCGCGTCATGAGCGGATAGTATTCATACCGAAGGCCCAGTGTGACAGTGAGCTTGTTGGTGATGCGATAACGGTCCCCAACAAACCATCCAAACTGCCATTCCTTAGCCGTTGCTTTGATAAATTGCTCGCTCTTGCCCGTCCCGTTGAAGAGTCCGAGCTCAAACTGCGCGAAGGCGTTATACAGGTCGGGAGCAGGTGCCCCTGTAGCGGGGCAGCCTGGCGTTGTAGCTGGACAATTCAGCGCTGTCGTGCTGCCGCCGAAGTCAAACTCCCCGCGCGGGCCGGAGCCGAGTTCCGGCTGCCAGTGGTTCAAATGGTGATGGACGATGTCTGTCCCGGCGCTAATCTGGTGTTTGCCATGCGACCACCGGACGTTGTGGGAGCTGGTGAAGCTCCAGTCGTTGCGATAAGCGGGGTTCCATCCCTCAGGGTTGCCGAGATTGGCGTAGCCCGTAATAGAGAAGAACGGAATTCCGCTGCTGCGAAGGTCCGAGCCGTTGTTGGTACCGGGAATCCCCAGCACGTCCGACCCAATGTTCTTGCCAATGTCCGGGGTCTGCCCGTACTCGCTCATGCGAGTAAAGCCGACGTTACCGTCGACGACCAAAGTGGGTGAAAGGGTCCAGGTGTGACCCACGGTGACTAGCTGCACAAAATCATGGAAGTCACCAAGTCCTCCGTCACAGGCACAGTCTCCAATCGCCTGGCCCAGGCTGGGCTCACCGTGAAACACCGACTTCATGGCGCTGTACTTGGCAAAGATGCTGTGCCTGGAGGTCCGGTTCCAATCCACTTTGGCATCAAAGTTGTTGCGGTTCAGTTTCTGTGTAGCCGACTTGGAATAGTTGTCGGTGTTGGGTGCTCCGGGAGCCAGAGCCGGAATAAGCGCCAGGATCTTCGCCGCGATGGGGTCAATCGCCGGAAGTATGTTGCCCGCGTATTGTCTGCGCCCAGTACCACCCCCAGCGCCAGTGGAAGGCGAAAAAATCATTCCCACGCGGTCTTGCTGGGCCACGTTATTGGTATCCGTCACCATAAATGGGGTTTTAGTGCCTGTGCACGGAGTGGCAGACAAAGTGCCATCAGTGCAAACATAGTCGCCGAGAATGCCACTGAAATCTCCGGCGCGAATAGCGGCAGTCGGCAAGGTGAGAAGTCCGGTGTTGCGATTGTCGCGTTCATAGGTGCCGTCGTAGCTTCCAAAGAAGAACAGCTTGTCTTTCTTGATGGGGCCACCGAAAGTGCCGCCAAAATCATTGAGCTTACTGTCTCCCTTTGGGCCAGTCTCAAAGAATTGTTTTGCCCGCAGAGCCTGGTTCTGAAAGTACTCAAAAGCGACTCCATGGTACTGATTGGTGCCTGACTTTGTAATGACGGTGATGGCCGCGCCTCCCGTCATTCCCTGCTCGGGATCGAAATTATTGGTGGAAATGTTGACTTCCTGAACGGTCTCCGCCGGCGGGATATAAACGGCATGGTGAGGCAGCCAGACGAACACGTCCGCGGCGCCGTCCACGCGGGTGTTATTATTGTTTCGGTTGGTACCATTGATGTTCGTGCTCAGGGCGCGTTCTGGGGTGTCGGCGATAGCGTTCTGAAATTTTCCAGGAGTCGCGCCGGGCACGAGATTGATCAGCGTCTGGAAATTCCGGTACTGGTTGAGCGGCATGTTCAGGATGGCTTTTTCGGTGAGCTCCGTATGGACATCACTTTTTTCGGTCTGCAGATTCACAACGGATGCCTCGACGGTGACCTGCTCGGACATCGCGCCCACCTGTAAATTCACATCGCCGTTGGTGACAGTGTTGGCGGCAACCATCAGGTTCGTCTGGGTAAGGGGCTTGAACCCGCTGGCTGTAACCTTGAGGTCGTAATCGCCAGGCCCAAGGTCGGTAATCGTGTAATGGCCGTTGTCGTCGGTGTCCGCTTCACGCTTAACACCTGTAGCGCGGTTGGTGGCAGCAACATGAGCCTTCGGCACTCCCGCGCCGCTCTGGTCCGTCACCGTACCAGTTACCGAGCCGTACAAAACTTGAGCCCACGCGGTATGCGCGTATACCAACCCCAAGAAGCTGAGAGCTAACACACATAATACTGAAATGCGAAACCTACTTGCTACCATCGTCTTTGTCTCCTTCCGTTCGACCTCGACGCCAGCCTTCCGCACCTAAAGCGGGCCCTCGGCGTTTGACAGTAATTCAACTTAGCCCACCGCTCCCGATCGGGATATGGTTTGGAAACGACAAAGAAACAACCCGTGCTAGGCCGCAGTGAGCTGGCCGACTTGATTGCTGTCCGTCGCAGCTCTAGGACACCCCGTGGTAATAGAAGCTCCCTCGCTCCCCGACTTTTAGCGGAAGCTATCAACGGTGGGAACGATTTGTCAAGTATTTTTCTTATTTTCGAATTATATTGGTGCAAAACCAGGGAAGAAGTCTTGACTTAGTTGGGAAATCAGATTTATTTATGCGTTTTGCCTCATTAGGAAAAACGATACTTCCCAGGTGGAAACTCCCATGTACCGAATAAAGCATTGCAAGACCCAGCGCGAGCGCGACTTGCACGTTATCGAAGGCCTCGTGCGACGGTTTGGCGCGCTTTCTCAGGTGGAAATTCACGAACTCACTCACCTGCAACGCAGCGGCATCTCCGGGCTGGTCCGAGATTTAGTGAAGCAGGGAAGGCTAGTTGAGGCTGGCCGCTCGGACAACTCAATAGGCAGGAAGCAGGTCCTGCTTCGTGTCAATGAGGAACATGGTTTTTTCCTGGGAGTTGGGTTTGACGATGAAGCCGTGCTGGCAGCGGTCATGGATCTTCGTCCGCGAATCCGCTCGTTGGCGCGAGAGGCCACGAGATTGGAAGGAGGTACGAACGGGTTGGCGCATCAGCTTCTCTCTTGCACGCACGAAGCCCTGAGGCAAGCCGACCTTAGAGCGGAATCGCTTCTCGGCATCGGCGTCGCCGGGTCAGGCCTCGTGAATAGTCACGAGGGCACAATGGTGATGTCTTCCACAATCGAGTCATTCAAACAGGTACCGCTTCGTCGCATTTTCGAGAAGGAGTTCGCAGTCCCCGTCCAGGTAGCGAACTTTGCGAGCGCCAAGGCAGTAGCAGAAAGAACGCTCGGGGCGGGCACCATGGCCGATGACATGATTTATGTGGAATACGGCAAGACCGGGATTGGCGCCGGAATTATTACCGGAGGGAAGCTGTTACATGGCGCTGGTCACGCAGCGGGAGAACTTGGTCATACACACATGACCGAGGAAGGTCCGGCCTGCAAGTGCGGTAGCTTCGGCTGCCTGGAAGCGCTTGCGGGGGCAGCGGCGATCGAGAGTAGGATCCGAAAGGCCATCGCCGAAGGGAGTGGCTCAGAAGTGATTGCACTGGCCGGCGGCAATCCCGCAGCAGTTACAGGATGGATGGTGCTAAAGGCTTCCGAGATGGGCGACAAGACTTGCAGTGCCATTGTTGAGCAGGCGGCGAAATACTTGGGCTTAGGCTTCGCCAACTTGGTGAACCTCTTCAATCCCTTGGTGCTAGTTCTCGACCAGCGGCTTAAACTCGCGGGCCAAGGTCTGCTCGACCAAGTGATAAAGGTTGTCAAACGGCAGGCTCTGACTTACTCGACCGAAAAGTTGAGCATCCGGTTTGGTAACTTAGGAGACGAAGCAAGCGTTCTAGGTGCCGGCTCCATCGCTCTCGAAAAGCACTTTGAGATTCCAGCCTTGAAGCCACCGCGATTTCTGATCGAATCCATATCTGGCCCTCCCCATCGCCGGCCGGCTCCTGAAACGTCCCCCCCGCGGATTGCAGCGACGGCTGAGCGGCGCCTGGCTCCTGAATCCTAACCTTCGACCTCAAAGCTTCGCCCGGTCCCCTGGTGAAGGGTGACAATCCGGTCCACTTCTAATCTATCCCATGCTTCGCGGCGGCCATCCGGCCAGTGCACGATCAGTTTTTCGATCTTTGTATCCTCTCCCAGCCCAAAATGAACCCGGATATCGTTCGCGCTTAAGTAACTTCCGTCCGTATGGGCGCGCCGCCAGAGTTTTCGCCCGCGAAGGCGAAGTTCGATCTTGGCGCCCATCGCGAAGCGGTTTCCATAAGCAGCTTCGAGTCGAATCAGTAGCCAGTGATTATGGTTCAAGGAGCGAGCTTGGTTCAGCAACAAGCGCGCCGGGCCATTGTTGTTGGCAACGACGATGTCAATTGCGCCGTCGTTGTTAATGTCGCCGAAGGCCGCGCCGCGGCTCACTTCGGAAAGGCCAAAAGCTGGCCCTGCGACTCCCGTCATCTCTCGAAATTTCTTTCCGTCGCCTGCGTTACGAAATAACTGATTATTCTGGTTAAACGGATACGGGCTTCCCCGCATCGACTCAATGCGATTCACCGCTCCGTTGGCGACGAAGAGATCCAGGTGTCCGTCGTTATCGTAGTCAAACCATTCGGTTCCAAACCCTGTGTAGGGAAAGGTGGACTGAAGCAGGCCAAATTCTGCCGACGCGTCGTAAAAGTTCCCATGACCATCATTGATGTAGAGGTTCGAGCCCTCATGGGTCAAATTGGTTTTGAAGATGTCTTCGTCCCCATCATTGTCGAAATCACCGGCAGCCACACCCATGCCCGCTTGTGGAGCACCCTCACCGTTGTTGGCCGTTCCTGATAGCAAACCCCTCTCTTTGAACGTGCCGTTTCTCTGGTTGATCCACAGATGAGCGGCCGCGCCGTCGTTGGCGACGTAAATGTCTGGCCAGTCATCGCCGTCGAAGTCGGCACAGACGACTCCGAGGCCGGGTCCGATGGCTGCTCCAATTCCTGCTTCTTCGGTGAGGTCTTCGAATGTACCGTCGCCGCGATTATGGAAAAGACGCGCCGGTACGGGCTGGTACATTTTCGGCGTGCAATAGTCCCGTTCACCAGTCGAGGCATAACACTGCTTGTTTCCCTTCACTGTGAAGTCCAGATAGTTCGCTACAAAAAGGTCGAGGCGCCCGTCGTGATCATAATCGACCCACGCGGCACTTGTGCTCCAACGCGGGTCGTCGACCGCGGCCTTGACCGTAACATCGGTGAACGTACCGTCACCGTTATTGTGATAGAGAACGTTATGCCCAAAGTTTGTGACGTAGAGGTCTTGGAAGCCGTCGTTATCGTAGTCACCGACAGCGACTCCCATTCCGTAGCCCACGTGCCCAATTCCAGCTCTTTCCGTGACGTCGACGAATGTGAGCTTTCCCGTCTCACTGAGCAAATTTCGGAAGAGCCGGTTCCCAGGCTTCCACCCGGGCGGAGGAGGAAACCTCGTGCTCCGTGCATCCTGAGTAGGGTCGAGCATCGTCCCCTGTATGAGATAAACATCCAAATCGCCGTCATTGTCGTAATCGAATAACGCGACTCCAGCACCCATGATTTCAGGCATATAGTATTGACCCGAGGTGCCAGCGAAATGATGGAAGGCCAGCCCGACCTCCTCGGCCGCTTCATGAAAGAATGGAATGGGCGAGGGTTTCCCAAATGCAGATGCTCTCGGGATTCCTATACGTCGGACAAAAGCTGCGGAAAGCAGCTGCAGAAAGTGACGCCGCCCCAAAATGCCGCTGAGGTCTTCTTTTGATGAGTGTCTGGCAGGGTTGCGTTTCCTATTCACTTTGGGACTTTCGCTGGTTCGAGAGCGCGAAGATCGCGCTCAATGCTGGCAACCAATCCAGACTGACCAAGCGTCACAGCACCTTCGCGCGCCTGCCGGATATAACGTAAAGCACTGTCTCGGTCACCCGAGCGCGCGAACGCCGCGCCGAGCGCGTATCTATATCGGGGGGTGTTTTCATCCTCCGGTTCGATCGTTTTTTTCAGTTCCCGAACTCCTTCATCGAACTTCTCCTGGTTCACCAAGACGCGCCCAAGATTGAAGTGTGTTTGACGATTGTTGGGTTTGTTTTCGATGGCTCTTCGGTACTCAGCCTCGGCCTCCAACAACGTGCCTTGTCGCTCTAGGAGGAACCCAAGGTTGTTGTGGGCGCCGGGGTGAAAGGGATTGATCTCGATGGTTTTTCTGAACGCGCTCTCGGCCTGTTGATATTTTTCAGCGCCCAGGAGAAGCACTCCGTAATTGTAGTAGTTTTCCGAGGAGCCTGGATCGAGACGGGCCGCAGCTCGATAGTGCTCTTCGGCCTTCTCGAATTGACCCAGCCGCCCGTAAAGCTCGACCAAATTCACGTGCGCCTGAACTAATTGCGGATCGATTTCAAGGGCCTTTTCGTGTGCTGTGGCGGATGCCTCAAGCCTTCCTTGTCGCTCCAGCTGGATGCCCATCTGCACCTGTTGCGTTGCGCTTTGGTTGAGTGACCGAACTTCCTCCAGCAGCGGGTCACTGGACGGGGGAGCACCGTCCTTATTCCTGTCGTAGAGGTGAAGCTGTTCTTCGGCTTGGCTAACCTGGCCGAGCGAGCGATGCACTAAAGCGAGCGCATAGTGGGCAGGTCCGAAGTTCGGAAAAAGCGCGCACGCCTTGCTGAAAGCTTCGGCTGCGCCCGTCAAGTCGTGGCGGGCAGCACGCACGCGGCCCAGTCCGTAGTAGGCGTCAGCATTATCGGGGCGCTGCTCTACGATCTCAGCATAGAGCTTTCCGCTCGCCTCCCAGGCGGCGGCGGCATGCAGGCAGTTCGCTAGTCGTAGCTTTGTGGGGAGATAGCCGGCATTGATTTGCAATGCCAGACGAAGAGTAGAAGTGGCCGCGTCGCACCGTCCCTGGTCCGCTTCGACGACTCCCAGATAATAGGCCCACTGAAAAACGTTGGGTTCGAGTTGTCCGGCACGCCGGTAACAAACGGCTGCTTCTTGCAACAACCCGTAAGTATGGAGAACCATGCCCAGCCGGCCGCTTGCGGCAGCGTCCCCCGGGTGGCTGCGAGCGTACGAGTAAACCTCCGCAATCTGCTCTCGGATGCCCGGAGAGAAATTGTCAAGGGTCAGGTGAGGCAACTCTGGGACCTCAGGATCCCGCTGGGCACCCAAACTGGAGAAAGCGAATGTAAACGCCTGAAAGAAGATCAAGCACAACGCCTTCCGTGTCACTTGTTCTCCATATGAACCGGCGACAAACCTTGTCCAGCGGAATCAGGCGAGTAGGGCAGGCTCAAGGGCGTGTCACCGGTCGGGGAAAAATGGGAAAAGCTTGCGAATCTCTTCCTCGCTGGGCTGACGTCCGTATTCCGTGATTTCGAACGCCTCTGCGTGCAGAATGCGGGCAGCTTGTGCCCCGTAGCGCTTATCCAATGATTCCCGCCACTCCGGTTGCAGTTTTCTCGCCGCCAGCGGCCCCGCCGCCAGCCATTTCTTCCGCTCCACAGGATCCTTTGGCACCTGCTCGAACTGTCCGGCAGTCCACGGCAGCCACTCGTAGAACTGCGACACATGCGCGTCCAGCATATTGATCTTCTTCTCGAACACGTCGTCAATGGACACCACAATATCCGCACGAAAGGCCTGCGGCCGCGTGAACCTGTCGCTGTAGTAGAGGAAAACCGGATTTCGCGCGAGCGGCGGCGTATCCGTAACCAAATCTGGCACGATCACCATGTATGACGCGTCCTGCACCAAGACCCCGGTGTAGCGATGATCTGGATGATAGTCATTCGGGCGGGGTGCAAGGACAATGTCAGCTTTCCACTGGCGGATCTCGCGGATAACCTGCTCGCGGACTTCCAGGGTAGGCAAGAGCTTGCCGTCGTGGTTATCGAGGACTTCGTATTCGATGCCGATGCGTCGTCCCGCTTCCTGCGCTTCGGCACGCCGGCGCTTGGCGAGTTCCTCTCCGTGCTGCGACTGATGACCAGCGTCGCCGTTGGTTAGCGATACAAACTTTACCTTATGGCCGAGCGCCGCATACTTGGCGGCGATGCCTCCGGCGCCCAGGTCGCAGTCGTCGGGATGCGCACCGAAAGCAATGACGCGCACAGGCTGATCCTGTGCCGCCCCAGGCCCAGGAAACGTTAGGAACGACAATGCAGCCACAACGCACGCGAGCCACGGTCTGCAACGAACATAGTTTGCCGAAAACACTTGTTCAAACGAATTCAGCACGCTTATCTCCATCGGGAGGAATTATATATCGAACATATTCGGATAGCCCGCAGTTACAGGTAGTGACTCAGTTTCACTCTGAGACGGACTAGACGGCATTTGGATACCATGCCATACTTCATGCATGAGGCGCTCAAGCAAGAAACTTCCAGCAGACCCCAACCAACT
>DATHIB010000082.1:0-24456 GCA_035490055.1 Candidatus Limnocylindria bacterium
AGGTCATATTCGTACTCGGGCTCTAATCGCGCCAGAATAGGTCGGCCTTCGTCCACTTGACGGTGCTCCAAGATACCTCTTCTCGAGAATATTTTCATGGTTCGCTTGTGACGCCGAAGGCGGCATGATTTATTCGTAGCGAAGAGCGATCATGGGATCGATCTTCGTGGCGCGGCGTGCGGGGATATAGCAGGCAACCATCGCGACCAGTGTGAGCAAGAGGGCAACGCTCGCAAATGTTAGCGGATCGGCGGCGCTGATGCTGAAGAGAAGACTGCGTAGAAAGCGCGTCAGGGCAAGCCCGCCGGCAACGCCGATCAATACACCGCTAAGCGTGAGTTTTAATCCGTGAGCGATCACCAATCGGAGTATCTGCGCAAGATCAGCACCAAGCGCGATGCGCATGCCGAATTCACGCGTGCGCTGGCTAACGGAGTAGGACATGACGCCGTAAATTCCAATACCACCGAGCAACAAGGCCGCCAATCCGAACAGTCCCAGCAGCAGGGTGCGAAATCTAAGCGCAGCCACCGAGGCTCCCATTACGTCGTCCATGGTGCGAATCTTTGATACCGGCTGGTCCTTGTCCAGTGCCAGAATCATCTCGCGTACGGGCCGAGAGAGCGCGAGCGGAGCGGACGCGGTGCGAATAGTGAGAGCCATAGTGCCCCAAAAGGGCGCCTGGAGGTACGGCATATAGACTTCCTCAACAGGTGCGTAATCCAGAGTCAGGTGGCTTGTGTGCCTGACAACACCAACGATCTCCCCGGTAAATCCGTTAAATCCCAATTGCAGGCGCTTGCCGATGGGGCTCTCGCGGGGGAACACGTTGTGCGCTACAACGTCGTTGATGATGAGGACGTGCGGAGAGTTCGAACTATCGCGCATGCCAAAGTAGCGTCCTTCCACGAGCGGGAGCTTAATCGCTTCGAAGTAGCCTGGCATAACTACGTGGCAAGAGGGATTGGCGTACTCATTGGGCAGCTTGGCGCGCCCTTCCACCTCCATATCGTAGCTTTCGATGTCTCCTCCCAAGGGAAGGTGCCCGATGGCTCCGGCAGATTGGACCTCGGGAAGCGCCCGAAGTTGCTCGAGAAGGAGGCTAAAGAAAGAGGCCTTCTGAGAGTTCGGATAACGGGCGTCGGGGAGAGAGATCTCCATCGTCAGGAGATGGTCCGGTTTGAAGCCCGGGTCCACCTGCAGTAAGCGGACGAAACTGTGAAGCATGAGGCCAGTGCCAATCAGGAGGATCACTGCCAAAGCAACCTGCGAGATGACCAGGACGCTGCGCAGGCGATTGCGGCCGAAGCCTTCGGTCCCGCGATCGCCCTCGTTTAGAGATTTGGTGACATCGGTTCTTGACGCCCGGAATGCCGGCGCCAGTCCGAAGATCAAGCCTGTGGCCACCGAAGCCATGGCAGTGAAGAGCAATGCCGATCCGTCCATGTGAATGTCTGCGGTCCTGGGGAAATTATCCGGGAGAATCAGCTTGAGGGCGCTGATTCCCCAGGCCGCTATCAGTACGCCGAGGACTCCTCCCGCGATCGCCAGAGCCAGGCTCTCAGTGACTAGCTGGCGGACGAGGCGAGAACGACTGGCTCCCAGCGCAGTACGGATGGCGACTTCACGTCGCCGCGAAGTGGCGCGCGCCAAAAGTAGATTGGCTACGTTGGCGCAACCAATGAGGAGCACAAACGCGACGGCTCCGAAAAGGACGAGCAGCACAGAGCGAACGCTACCCACCACCTGGGCGTGCAGCGGAACAAGATTGACGTCCGAACCGATGTAGTCGCGCGGATATTCTTTGACAAGTTGATCTTCGATGGAATTCATTTCTGTCTGCGCCTGACTTGGCGTTACTCCGGGTTTCAGGCGACCGATGACCTCGAGGTAGTGCGAGGAGCGCTCGCTCCAGGCCTTGGGGGTCAGCGCCAACGGCACCCACAATTGGGCAGCAGGGGCCGTGAAAATGTTCAGGACCGTTCCCGTGTCCCCCGGAAAATGGAAGCCCAGAGGCATCACACCGATCACTGTGGAATTACTGCCGTCGAGAGTGATGGGCTTGCCCACGATCGACGGATTGGCATTGAAGCGACGCTGCCAGAGTTCGTAACTCAGGAGCACGACGCGGTTCTGACCCAACTGATCTTCCTGGGACGAAAACGCTCGGCCGATGAGGGGTGAGACACCGAGAAGTGCAAAGAGCCCGGGGGAGACGACGGCACCGTCCACTCGCTCAGGGCTGCTGTTGCCTGCCAAATTGAAGGTTTGGGTGGAGTCAAAAGCCGCCATTTGTTCAAACACGTGGTTATGGTCTCGCCAATCGCGAAAGTTACCTGCGGCAGGAGGGTTTTGTTCGTAACCCATTCTTGCGTTGCGCTCCCAGAGCGTGTAGAGACGCCCTGCATCCTTGAACGGCAGGGGTCGCAAAACGACGCCATAGACCATGCTGAACATGGCCGTGTTGGCGCCGATGCCGATGGCTAAGGTCATGACGGCAACGGCAGTGAAGCTGGGATTCTTGCGGAGTTGTCGAATACCGTAACGACAATCGGAGATTACGGAGTGGAGCCAATTGCCGATCCGTTCTTCGCGAACCTGTTCTTTCACCTGTTCGATACCGCCGAGTTCAATCCGCGCGGCACGTTGCGCTTCCTTCGCCGGCATGCCCGCACGCATGTTTTCCTCGGTCAGTAGTTCGAGGTGGGCATGAACTTCCTGGTCGAGGTCTACGTCCACGCGACGAGTGGAAAACAGATTACGCAGGAAACTTCGGGCTTTCACAAAGAGTGGCATACCAAATACCTCTCTACGATGCTTCCAAAGCTTGAGCGATAGCCCAAGAAATGCGGCCCCATCGTGTGGTTTCGACTTCGAGTTGCTTCCGTCCCGCCTTGGTCAAGCGGTAGTATTTCGCGCGGCGGTTGTTTTCGGAGTCCCCCCAAAAGGAGGAAATCCAACCCTCTTCCTCCATGCGGTGTAGAGCGGGAAACAGCGAGCCGGGCTTAACAACAAAGGTGCCGCCCGTGATCTGCTGGATTCGGCGCGAGACTCCCAATCCGTGCATCTCGCCAGTGACAAGCGATTTCAAGATCAGCAGGTCGAGAGTTCCTTGCAAAAGAGTTGTCGGTTTAGAGTTCAAGAGATATCTCCTATCGGTATTCTATAGGGATAATACTGATTCACATATAGAGTGTCAATAGGAAGCAGAGATGCCAGCGGATGAGTTGCTCCCCGCGAGTCGAGCGTCTGGCACACCGCCAGACGCTCATGCATGAAGTCAATTTATTTAAGTTGTTTCGTATGAAATAGATAACGCACCCTGCGATTTCTCACAAGTGCTCAGAATGAGCTAAAACTCGAGGTTGAAATCGAAGAAGAATTTGCCGTAAACTGTTGACAGTGAAGTGTTTCGCTGCGCGCCCGTAGCTCAGTTGGATAGAGCGTCTGGCTACGAACCAGCCGCAAATTCAATCCAAGTCGTTGCTCCAGTTGCGCTTACGAGTTCTGGGCCATCCTTGGCCTGCTCCAAAGTTGCTCCAACGCCACTGGTAGAATCAGATCCTGATGTTGGCGCACTGCACTTCCGGCCAAACTCTGCCGAGGCGTTACTCCCGTGGTTAACTCCCCCGTGACGATTCCTATCAATCAAGCAAAAATGGCGCTGCTTGCATATCTCTACGACCGACCTTGCGTAGGACATGATCAATTCTCCTGTACGCCGATCAAACCAGCGTAGCAACGAGAAAGGGAAGTGCGTGGTTGATCCGCAGATTCCATTACGATTTGGAAACTTTGCTGCCCCCTTCAAACAGAATTGTCCTGGCTCTCAAGCCGTCCACGCCATCCCGTTTGGTACTCCGTCAGTACTTCCTCCAGGTCATTACCTAATTCTTCTTTCAGGGGTTCACTCGATTGACGAATTAGACGGCATCCACTATACGTTTCGAATCGCCGTTACGTGATCAGGCGGTAACTAATAGCCTCCACGGTTCTACCGGTTATCTAGAACGGTCCGTGGACGCAAAACTGGAGGCTAGGCCATGTCGTATGCACACCACAAACTCCTCTTGGACGCCATTTTGCTCCACCTGCACCGAACTCCTTGCAGCTCCCTCGGGGACCTTGCGCAAGAATTGCGGGTCAGCCGAAGGACCCTCGAGAGAGCGATCGACGTCGCTGCAGGAAGAACGTTCCGTAACCTCCGGGAAGAGATTCTTGTCGAGCGAGTTAGAAGTCTTCTCACGTCCCACCCCGCGCGAGCGATAAAGGAGCTATCCTTCGACCTCGGCTATAAGTCTTCCCGTTCTTTCGCGCGCGCAATTAAACGTGCTTGTGGCTCTTGCCCCGAACAACTCCGTTCCAGCGTAATCTGCGACCTCGTCACTGCAGAAAACACGGGACTCCCCCTCGAACATCAGCCAATGCGCCGCCTGTAATCCCAAGCGTAGCGAGGGATTACTCCGACCCGGTCGGGGCCGCTTCCTCCCGCAATTTTGGAAATTGCGCAATCTGCCCATCATTGGCGCAATCTGCCTCTTGCTGGCTATTGGTTTTTCGCTCCTCCCCATCCCACAATCCTCCCGACAATCTTGTCCCTTACTCTTGGCAATCAGCAGTGCGCAACTGTTGCAGGACTTCTGATCGGGAGGACGAAAATGTTCAAAGGTATCCGGTTCTTGTTCCTGGCTGCAGCGTTCACAATTCTTGTAAGCGTATTTGCTCACGGCTTTGCACAAGACTCATTCACTGGTGGCCGTGGCGTCCTTTGGCCTCGACGCGCGCATTTTAGTGGACGTGCCAAAGCACCCGCGCAGAGTTCGAGTTCGTCAAGTTCGCCGGTGCGGGACGCTCAAGCCGTGTCGCTCGCTAATCAAGCGCTAAAGGCGCTCATTGGCGGCGTAACGGTTACTGACAGCACCGTCCAGGCTACTGCAAGCTTTATCGCGGGGTCCGACCGGGAAACCGGAACGGCAACTCTCGAAGGCCACACGGGCTACGAAAGCCGGATTGTGCTTTCACTAAGCGGTGGCCAGCGTTTGGAGATTCACAACGCATCAGGGGCTCCGCCACAAGGGAAATGGGCAGGGTCAGATGGGGTTTGGCACTCCATGCCTCTTCACGGTTGCTGGATCGATCCCACGTGGTTCTTCCCGGCTCTTACGATTCAATCGGCGCTCAATGATCCACAGATTTCTCTTACCTATCTGGGGCAAGGAACAAAGGCGGGCGTCGCGGTTCAGCACATCCAAATATCGCGCCTCGTGCCAGGACAGACCACCACAGCGACTTCTCTTATTCAACGGTTGAGCCAAGTGGATATGTATCTCGACTCGACCACCAATTTGCCCATGGCTAGCGATTTCAACTTTCATCCCGATACGGATGCGAGTTTAGATCTACCAGTCGAGGTCCAGTTCTCAGGGTGGCAACTCGTGAATGGTTTTCAAGTGCCCTCCCGCATTCAGAAATCCCTTCAAGGAAGTCTGACACTCGACCTGAGTGGCGTGACGATTTCTGTAAACACTGGGCTCCCTCAGAGCGATTTCACCATTTGATGCACGACAAGAACAGCCCGAGGAGATTATTCCATGAATCATACTTCAATCAGAATCGTTGTTGCTCTCGCGCTCGTACTTCTGGTCGCGCACGTGGCGTTGACCTGGGAATTCATTCCTGGCCTGCCGCCTTTCGGCAGCTTCAGCGGTGGTCCGTTTGACATCGTGAACAATTCCAACCTCAATGTGCATTTCGAGATTCCCATACTGAACAAGGCGGGGCGGGGCCTGGGCTTCAACTATCCGTATAGGTACGAGAGCACGGTCTGGCAGCCCCACTCTTCAGCTTGGACGCCTGTAACGTACTGGGGATGGCCCAACGGTGCCTTCGAACCCTCCCTAGGCTTCGTCTACTACAGCATCACGCAAGGCTCTTGCAATTCAGGGGGCACAAATTATTACTACAACATTTACTCGTATTGGCATTATAAGCAGCCTTCAAGCCCTGGCTACATCAGCCCATTTTCATTTACTCTTTCCGATGCCTCCATCGGTACGCCTTGCACCGGTGCACCGCCCTATTCGGCGACTGAAACAGCCACGGACGGCTCGGGTGTCACGATCAGCGCCACTGCTCAGCCCTCTGCAACAATTTTTCTCCGTTCCGGCAGCACGTTGAATCCTCCTCTGTATTGGGGAGGTGCCCCTGGCACTCTCACCGATACAAACGGAAATCAGATTACGGCGACCGCGCCCTCAAGCAGCATTCTTACCGATACTCTCGGAACGACCGCCATCACCGCGAATGGAAGCGGCACACCGTCCAGCCCGATCACGGTCCAATACACGAGCGCGGCGGGCTCTACCTCAACTGTGACGGTGAACTACACCGCGTACACGGTGCAAACAAATTTTGGTTGCAGCGGCGTCACCGAATACGGGCCCACATCGGTCAATCTCGTAAGCAACATCACGCTTCCAGACAATACTTCTTACAATTTCGCGTATGAGGTGACGCCAGGCGATGCGCATACGCCTCATTACGTCACTGGCCGCATGGCCTCGGTGACGCTTCCGACGGGCGGAACCATTAGCTACAACTATACGGGCAGCAACAATGGCGTCATTTGCGCGGATGGAACTGCGGCAGGGCTCACGCGGACAACTCCTGATGGCGCGTGGACGTACACGCGCTCCGGTTCCGATCCCACTTGGAGCACCACCATCACCGATCCGCAAGGGAATCAAACGCTACTGAATTTTCAGGGGGCTTACGAGACGGAGCGGCAAGTTTACAAGGGTTCATCAGGCACGGGAACGCTGCTCGATACGGTCTACACCTGTTATAACGGCGCCTCTTATCCCTGCAACAGCACGGCGCTCACTCTGCCCATCACACAATTGACGAAGACGAATTCCTGGGCAATTGGACAAACTTCGCAGACGGTCACGAGCTACAACAACTTAGGACTTCCCACCGAAGTGGACGAGTACGGATACGGAAGCGGTTCCCCGGGAAGCTTGGTGCGCAAAACCGTGACCAGCTACGGCTCGCTCGGAAACAATATCAACGACCGACCGGCTAGCGTGTCCGTTTACGCTGCGGGAGCGGGCAACCCCTCGTCCCAGACGAGTTACACCTACGACCAAGGTTCTGTCACGGCCACGAGTGGAACTCCTCAACATATCGCGGTGTCCGGATCTCGCGGCAACCCCACCACCACAACTTACCTTGTTCAGGGGTCAACCACGATCAGCACGACCGCGACTTATTTCGATACGGGGATGGTACAAACCACAACGGATTCCAAAAACAACCAGATCATCTATGCTTACGGAACCTCAAGTTGTGGCAATTCCTTTCCAACTTCGATCAACATGCCGCTCAGCCTGTCGCGATCTCAGACATGGAATTGCAACGGCGGGCTGATTTCGTCTCGGACTGACGAGAATGGGCAAGTGACGAACTACAGCTACGACTTGATGAATCGCCCCGCGCAGACGAATCTTCCTGACAGCGGGTGGAAGCTCATAAACTATACGTCAGCGACTCAGCACGATACTTACGTCGGGATAGCTGACACGACGCCTTCCATCAATTGTACAGGCTGCGAGCATGACCAACTGAATCTGGATAGTTCCGGTCGTGAAGTTAGCAAGACTTTGCTGAGTGATCCAGAGGGTCAAACAACTACGGCTACGGTTTACGATTCGCTAGGACGCATACAGAAGAAGAGCAACCCCTATCGCAGCACTGGCGATCCAACCTATGGCTTTGACACGCGCGCCTACGATGCGCTCAACCGCGTCACGAGCGTCACCCATGCGGACAATAATGTTGCCTACAACTACTACGGCTCAGACGTAGGCACACACGGAGGGGCCAGTTCGCAACTCTGCGCTTCGGGAACTTACGGATTTGGGTTTCCAACGCTAACGGTCGATGAGTCCGGTATGAAACATCAAATCTGGACAGACGCGCTGGGCAGAATCATCGAAGCGGATGAGCCAGATTCAACCGGTAACTTGACCGTCGGTACGTGCGACACTTATGACGCCCTAGGGAACTTGACTCAGGTGCTTCAGGGCACCCAGGTGCGCTCGTATAGCCACGATGCGCTTTCCCGCAAGACTTCCGAAACCGTACCAGAGGCAGGAACGACTACTTTTTATTACACCACCTCCGGTGGCGTAGTATGTAGCGGCAGTCCGAAAGCCGTCTGTCGGCGTACCGACGCCCGATCAACTACAACCACCTACTTCTATGATGCGCTCAATCGTCTGACTTCGAAAACCTACTCAGACTCTACTCCGGCAGCAAATTTCTACTACGACGAGTCCAGCGTTACCGTAGGAGGAACACCCTACACGCTCACAAACACCAAGGATCGTTTGAGTCACACCTCTGCCGCAGGTGGCACGGCCATAACCATTCAAAGTTATGACAAAATGGGGCGAACGCAAGATCTCTGGCAATGCACTCCTTACAATTGCTCCAGCGCTAGCATTTGGAACGCACATTACGCGCATAACTTGGCCGGAGATACGACAAGCTGGAAAAATCCCTCTGGCGATACATTCACGAACGCCATTTCGAATGCCCGCCGGATTACGCAGATCACCAGCTCAGTGAATGATTCCACGCATCCGGGCACTCTCGCACAAAACATCAAATACGCGCCCCACGGTAGCCTGGCCAGTTTGCAGAATGGCTGCGCAGGCACGGGATGCACGCTAGAGAAAGAAACCTTTGATTTCAATAACCGACTCCAGCCAGTTCGCGTTCAGTTGGGCACGTCAGCCAGCCCGAATGCGAACTCATGTCTGGTTCAGAATTACTACTCCGGGATCGGCAACGCCACGAGTTGCTCGATCCCCTCGCAGGCTTCGTCCGGCAACGATAGAAACGAAATGGGTCATTACTTTCAAGACAGCACAAATCCTTCCCTAGGCCACACCGCGAGTTACACTTACGACTCGATGATGCGGCTTACGAGTTCCGTGGCAACCGGTTCGAGCACTCACAACCTGACCTTTTCTTATGATCGGTACGGCAATATGACCTGTGTCACCAACCAGCAGACCAACGGACCATGTCCAAATTACAGCTTCAACAGCTCAAGCAATCAAATGACAAATAGCGGATATGCATACGACGCGGCCGGCAACTTGACCGCGGACGGAACAGGCTCTGGCTCTCACACCTACCAGTGGGACGCCGAAAATCGCCTTAATTCCATCGATAGCGGCTCCACAGCAACCTACATATACAACGCTCTCGGCCAGCGTGTCGAGAAAAACGTGAGAGGTGCGTACACGGAGTACGCCTATCACCCAACCGGCCAAGAGTTAGCTGAAAACGACCGCTCGGGTTGGGCAGTGCGCGTGATTCCCTTCGCTGGCCGGCACATTGCTCATTATCAGGGCAGCCCGAACGCTACTTATTTCATGCACGCGAACTCACTCGGATCAACTTCCCAGGCGACGGACTACAGCGGCACGATGGCTCAGGATCAGCTCTACTACCCGTGGGGCCAAGAATGGAACATGGCGGGTATGGCGCAAGAGAAACGCTTCGCTCGTTTAGGACACCGAGATGTAACTGAGACCGGCCTCGATCCGACTCGATTTCGGATGTTTTCGCCCACTCAAGGTCGCTGGTTGGGAAGGGATCCGAAGTTCGGGCGAGTTTGCGATCCGCAGACATTGAACCTGTACGCGTACGTGCGAAATAACCCGTCAAACTTGACGGATCCTAAAGGTTTGGATCCACTGACAGACTGTATATCGCTTTGCGATTCTCTCTATGCTGACGCGCTACTGGGCTGTGCTCTTGCATTCGGGTGGTGGAACCCACCAGCCGCCCTTGCCTGCGCAGCGATCGCGACAATTGCGGTTCAGAGATGCATCAGCAATTGTTACCAACTGTATGGCGGTGGTTCTGGCTTTGGTGGAGGTGGAGGTATAGGCGCGGGAGGCGGTTGCGATCCGACTCTGGATCCCACATGCGGAGGTGGTGGCGGTGGGGGCGGGGGTGGCTTGAGCGGGGGTGGCGGCTGTGATCCAATGTTTGATCCCACATGCGGAGGTGGAGTATTTGGTGGTGACTATGGCGGCTTTGGTGGCGGTGGAGGTATAGGTATTGTTTATTTTCCGGAAATGTATGTTCTTTAGCGAGTGTATTGCTCTGACAGGATTTTACGTGGATGATAGATATGTGCGCAGTCGGACAGGATACGGTAGGCTTCGAAAAGGAATTAACTCACACTGCTGAACTGTTCGGTCCGTATCCTGAATTCCTCAAAGAAAGGGAGGAAGGCTGTTTTTTTCAGCGCAGTCCCAATGAGATTTGCGCGACGCGGGATCAGGAGGGACAGATGGTGCAATTCAAGAGACGTTGGCCTTTGTGGCTCATGTTGGTCCTCGTGCTTGTCGGGCAGCAGCTCTTTTTCTGGCGGCTTCATGGTGCTCGTACCTTCGCGCAAGCGGCGCTAGGTACCGTCATTCAGATTCTACCTTTCGCTGTGCTGTTCTTCCTTTTCCGAGACGACAAGCGAATTACTCAGTGGCGTTGGGTATTTTTCTTTATACTCATCATCGCAGCTTTTCTAATAACCGACCCTTTCGGACCATTCGGGTCACAGGTTCGAGCTATCCTGCCGCGTAATGTGCCTCTCGCAGGAATAATTAAGCGTGCTGTGATGGCGGGTGGCGGCTGGGTGCTTCCTGCTCTGATGCTAGTTGTTTTCTTGGCGTTCATACTTGTCAAACGCAAAAGTGCTCGCTAATTTCTTTTTGGTCGATTCGTTTATTTAAATAGGATGTGGGCAAGATTTTGACTCACATGTTCGGATAAATGAAAAAACATAATTCCATCGGTCAATTTGAGAAGTTTGTCCTCACAGCGATTCTGACGCTGCGCGAAAACGCGTATGGCGTTACGATTTACGCTAAAGTGGCGGAGTTGGATAAACGAAGAACAATTTCGCTCGGCAGGGTATATATCACACTCGACCGATTAGAGGACAAGGGCTTGTTGTCGTCTTGGCTTTCGGACCCAACGATAGAACGTGGCGGGCGGGCCAAGCGCTGCTATCGCTTGGAAGCCCTCGGCGAGCGTGCACTACAGGAATCGACCGAAACCGCAAAGCGCACCTGGGACATGATCTCGGAAGTCTGGGGACCGGAGTGGGCGAAGGAATGGGGAAAACAGTGGGGGAAGGAAGCGGGCTGAGGCAACCGGTTCCACCCAAAGCAGCTGAGCTTCTGATAGGGTTTCTGATCCCACCCACATGCCGCGAGTATGTACTCGGTGATCTTCACGAGCGATTCACCAGCTTGCGACAGTACATCGACGATGCGCTGGTTACCGTGCCTTGCGTGATTTTCAGCCGAATACGCCGGGTGACAGATCCACGAGTGTTCGTGGCGGAAGCCTTGGCCCTGTACCTTTCATTTCTGGCCGCGGCCTGGAAGTTGGGAGGGATGCCGTTCCTGCGCCAGCAATGGAGCTCCCTTCGTCTGGCAATTCCCACGGTCCTGGCATTGGGTGCGTTGATGCTGGGCGACGCCTATGTCAGTACAGGAGAGCGCTCGCCGGTGAAGGCGATCCTGGAAGCTGGCCTCGGGGTCGGGTTCGCGTTCTTGTTAGAGCTCGTGCTTTCAGCTGCGAATGGGGAATCCATTCTACCTCGCTGGATCATGGTATCCGGCTGTATCATGGGTATCCCGTTGGTTGCAGCCTCGCGAATGATTTTCCCACCTGATGTCAATCGGCCCCGGGGAGCCACTTGAGGATTATTTATGCGGCAATGGGCCACACACCGGCCGGAACCGGCGCGCGCAGGTCCCGAAGTGGGGGTGACGCTCCTGGAATTGATCATCGCCACTACAATCCTTCTCATTCTCTCCTCTGCGGCCCTTCCCGTTGTCCGGTTCACAATCGTTCGACAAAAGGAAGCGGAACTTCGCCGCGACCTGCGTGAGATGCGCGACGCGATTGACCGCTACAAGGATTACTGTGATCGCGGCCTCGTCCGCGTCGAGGTAGGCAGCGAAGGCTATCCTCCGGACCTCGATACGCTCGTCAAGGGCGTAAACATCGGCGCTGGTACTGATCACAAGATCCGCTTCCTTCGCCGCATTCCCAAGGACCCAATGACGGGCCAGACCGACTGGGGGCTCCAAACCATCCAGGACGATCCCGATTCCACAAGCTGGGGCGGCAAGAACGTCTTTGATGTGCATTCCAAATCTCAAGCCATCGCCCTCGACGCCTCCCGCTACTCCGACTGGTAAGCGCGTCCCTGTCTTCAGTTGCACCGCTCCCGTGGGAGTGCCAGGCGAATTACAGGGAACTACGTATTCCCATCGCGCTAGAAAATATGCATAATTCACTTGGCATACCTCCCCACTAGCAAGGCCCACCACGGCAAAGACCTACAATAAATCACTTCACTTTTCTACTCCAATTGAGGTTTTCCCGCATGGAAGGCCTCTTTATCTATAGAGCCGAATCAGGGCGGAGCAGTTTCGGAGATCGGAATCATGCGGGACGATCTACGCTGCGATTGCCATATCTGCGAGGTCGAGCGTCACCTCTTCGTTTCTCTAACAGAACCCCCAGGAAACATTCGGTTGCTATTATTAGCGGCGAGTTCCCCACTGCTAACAAAGTTCACGAACATATCTGAGTTGCTCGCCTACCTTCACTCACCGCGCACCGGCGATTATGCCTCTTCGAATGTGGGTGAACTTCTAACCGCACTGATCCGAACAGAAGCGACCGTGCCTGACTCGGAGGTAATCCACTCCGTCTTGGTGCTCGTCTTCGCACCCACCATCCACCGAACGTATCGGGAAGTGAGCGCGTGGTTCCGAGAACTCGAACCGGAGGATATAGCCAGCAAATTCTTACGTTCTTTCTGGAACTCGTCGCTTCCGCCGCGGTCGAAAACCTCATCGTTGTGCTACCAATCGCCCTTGCCCGAAGCTTGCGCAAGAACACATTCCGCTGGGCAGAGAAGGAGAAACGTGCCCTGCATAAGCGCCAGGACGAGATGCAGACAGGCACGAAAGATGCGGAAAGAGCTTCTGAAGGCACGTTCGAAGCAATCTCTATTTTGAGCGACTTTTTGGACTATTGCTCCCAGCGGGGGATCCTCTCCCGATTCGAGCGCCAATTATTGATCAAGTTCAAGGTGGATGGCTTCAGTGCCAAAGAGATTCAAGATCGCCACACGGTGCTATCAGAGCGTGCGGTCCTCCTCCGCATCCACAGAATCATGCATCGACTTCATGACGCGGCGATGTCACTCGATACCAAAACCAACGGCCCAATAACGGGGCCGACCAAGACA
The DNA here is from genome assembly GCA_035490055.1 of Candidatus Limnocylindria bacterium. Taxonomy (GTDB): domain Bacteria; phylum Acidobacteriota; class Terriglobia; order Acidiferrales; family UBA7541; genus Acidiferrum. Next base: position 13,358 of record DATHIB010000082.1, read on the forward strand.
TGGCGAAAAAAGTCCGCTCAGACGTGAAACATTTTTCTTTGAAACATTTTGTCGACTTCTTGCCCATTAGTAAGAATAGAAGGCAACTCTCGCTGGATTCTTCGCTGGCGCATAGTGATGGAAAATGACAGCACCTCCGCCCCTGATCGGAATTGCTGCCAACCTTCGCCTCACCGCTAATGGCGAATCGGCGCGCTTGCGTGACAGAGGGAGCGACCTGGCGGCGGCTCGCCGCAACCCCCACTCCGGCTCCCACTCTCCGCGTTCGCACCTTGATCCAGCGAGAGGTTGCCTTCGAATCCCCATGCGAATATGGCTCGCATCTTAGGAAAGGAATTCGCCCCAATGAAGAAATGCTTTCAAACAAGGCTCATCTCCCGCTTCCTCCGGTCCGCGTGCGGGGCACTCTCAGCGTCTCTCATTTTCGCAACAGCGGCCTTCGCGCAGGCCGTAGGCGGGTCTCTGGCGAATTGATACGGTGGCATGTTTTCGATGCAATGTAGCATTACATTCTGCTCGGCTGGTTGTCGAAATAACAATTCGCCAGAGACAGGTCCTCTACCACGGATTCACCAAACCCCGTGAGGCCCATCACGATGCCGACCTCTACCGGCTCTATCAAAAGGCAGCCGAAAAGATCGAGCGCCAGGGGGGCCGAAACCTTCGCGTCGTTCTCGACTACGAACTGAAGAAGCACCTCTATCGCGATCTCGCGAAGCTCGGCAAAGAGCGCAATTCATCCGATGCCAAACACGCCGTCGCCGACAAGCACGGACTCCACGTCGTTCGCGGAAAGATTCCTGTGCCTGACGTTCGAATCGAGTACGAAACTCGCGATGGAGAGCGGGCTCGCGTGGACCTCGAACTCGCCACCGGTCACTACCGCGGCAGGAACCTCTCTGAAAAAGTACGTGCCGGATTCTCGATTTACGCGCATGCGGATGACGTTTCAAAACTCAGGAGGATTTTGGATCAGCGTGAATTGACGGCGGAGATTTTATCCCTGTGAAAATGCCCCAGGACCAAGTCGAACGAATCGCCTACCTCGGCTACACGGAATCAGAGGCCCGCTTTCTTTACGTGGTGGCGACGCACTCCGGGTACTTCACGCTCCGTCACTTCAACACCTTTACCGGCGTGAGCCGCGGAAAACGTTCGATGGCTTTCGCACGCAAACTATTGAAACACGCCCACGCGACCATGCGCGATTACATGGGTACGGGGTCGGTCTTTCATCTGTTTTCCCGGCTCATCTACGGTCCGATCGATAAGGACAACATCCGCAATCGCCGCCGGCACTCGTTCGACTACATCCGCACGCGTCTCGTGCAGATGGACTTTCTCCTTGAGAACCCAGAATACGACTTCCTCGAGACCGAAGGTGAGAAGGTCAATCTCTTCTGTGAATCTCTTGCCGTTCCGAAGGACGTTCTTCCCGCGAAAGTCTACGAGGGCGGTCCTGGCAGCCATCCCACCATTCGCTATTTTGTGGATAAGTTCCCACTCTTTCTCGCGGCCCCCATCCCGGGCGCCTCGCCTGTGGTCACCTTCGGTTATGTGGATTCCGGAACGGGGAGCCTGTCGGGTTTTGTCGCGCATCTCGCTGCCTATCAGGGGCTCTTCCGCCATTTGAAGTCTTTTCGCCTGCTCTACATTGCTCCGCGAGCCACCGAGTTTCGCCGCGCCGAAGAGCGCTTCCGCTCAAGCGTCAAGCAGCCGCTCGAATCCGACGTGTCCGGGGAAATACTCCGCTACTTCGGCATTCGCCGGAAGTGGGAAAAGCACGAGTACGTTGTGCCGGTGACAGCCGACTTTGAATTCCTTAACGAAGCGAGGCGCCGCTTTCACGGCGAACGCTTTGAGAATCTCTATGAAGCATGGACCGCGGGCCGGATTACCGAGCGGGAACTACGCCTTGAGTTTTCACAACTGACTCCGGAACGGACGCTCTTCTTTGACACCTATCTCGTCCGGAACGGGCGGTCCCCTCTCGACGAGAGAGACAGAAACGGGGTGAACGGTGCATGAAAGACGCGGTTCACTCCCTGGTTCACCGTTCCGTTCACCTCCGCGGTGAACGGAAGTTATTGAGAGCACTAAGGTTGCGCAAGACGCGACAGTTGATTTTGGACACGGGCAAAACACCGGAATGGGCTGGAGCGACCCCACTTCGTTGCCACCGGAACCATGGCGGTCGCTCCAGCCCAGTGAACAGGATGATTCTCTGTTCACCATGTGTTTTGCCCGCGTCCTGTAAGGCCAGGAAGAGAGGAAGGAGAAATCATGTCGATCATTAATAGACCGCCGGAGATGGTGAAGCGCGAATACGAACTGCAGGAGCCAATCGCCGTTGCCGTCGAGAAGTACGCGACCTTCATCCAGAGTACGCCGGATCACGTCGTCAACTCCGCACTGAAGATCGTGATTTGGAGAGATGTGGAGTTCCGCCGCTGGCGCAAGCAGACACAGCCTGACAGGAAGGATAGCCACACCGCGCCAAAGGCGGCGCGGGCATGATCCAACGAGTCCTCCATTCAAGGCACTTCCTCGCCTGTCTCCTCTCGGCCGCCACGGGAATGGCGCTCTACTTCGGGACGCCATTCCCGGAAGACAATATCTTTCTGCGGGTCATGGCCATCCGCTCTGCGCCGGCCTTTCTCTTCTTCAAGTACTCCTACACCCTCTTCCTCTATACAACGCCTTACCTCGTGTACTCGATCCTGCTTTCCGGCATCTACATTTTCGCCCTCAAGGCAGGCCGCAAGATTCGGGCAGGCAAACTACCTCTTTATCCTGCTCCCCGGAAAAGGACAGAACTTTCTCTCGTGGTGGGCGAGGTACATCACCCCCGCAAGCAAATGGCCTCGGAAACACCCCGCTGGCTGGTCATTCCGGAACGAGGGCTTTTTACAGGCATCGCCATCGTGGGCGCCGTCGGGTCGGGAAAAACGGCAAGCTGCATGTACCCCTTCGCCGAGCAGATTTTGGCCTATCGCGCCGCAGACCCCGACCGGCGCATCGGCGGACTCATTTTGGAAGTGAAAGGCGACTTCTGCGGTAAAGTCCAGGAAATCCTCGCACGGCACGGACGCGCCGGCGACTACGTCGAAATCAGCCTCGAATCCGAGTACCGTTACAACCCGCTTCATAACGACCTCGATGCCTATGCCCTTGCGTACAACATCGCTTCATTGCTGAACAACCTCTTCGGCCGGGGCAAGGAGCCCTTCTGGCAGCAGGCCTACACCAATCTCGTGAAATTCATCATCCTGCTTCACAAGGTCGCTTTCGATTACGTCACACTCTTTGATGTCTATGAATGCGCGATCAACTCTGACCTACTCGAAAGCAAAATAAAGGAGGCGGAGCGCCGGCTTATCGAAGCCGATTCCGCGTTGCTGTGGGAAGAAGAGTATCTGAAGCATCCGCGCGACCTCGACCCATTCAAATTCCGGCTCGACAAGGAGTCCAACCGCTACCGGGCGTCCCTGACACCAGGCCTCGTCGCGGTGTTGAAGGACAGAGCCATTCAGTGGGAGGCCGAAAATGCATCTCGCAAGAATCCCGTTCCTGCTCAAAAGAAAGCGCAACTCGAAGCTGTGAAGCGGTGGTTCTTTCAGGATTGGAAGAGAATCGAGCCCAAACTCCGGACCTCCATCGTCGAGGGAATTTCGGTATTTCTTTCGCTATTCGATGACAACCCAGACGTCAAGCGCACTTTCTGCCCACCCGCGGAATGCTACGACCCCCAGGCCAACTCCGACTTCAAATTCGGAAGGCCCTTGCCTTCTTTTTCCTGGCTGATTGAAACCGGAGCCGTGTGCGGATTGAATTTTCCTATCGGCATGAACCCCGGTCTGGCCAAGGCCATCGGCGTAATGATGAAACTCGACTTCGAGCGGGCCGTGCTCAACCGCGTGCCGGTGATGGAGAAGAATCCCGAGAGCTACTTTCGGCAGGTTCTTTTTCTTTGTGACGAATATCAGCATTTCGCCACGGTCGGTGAGAGTGAGCCTACCGGCGACGAGAAGTTCTTCAGTCTGTCCCGGCAGCCCAAGTGTATCCCGATCATCGCGACCCAGAGCATCAGTTCCCTTAAGTCCGCACTACCAGGGGAATCGTGGCGGACCCTGCTGCAGACGTTTCGCACCAAGATCTTCCTTTCCCTTTCAGATGACTTTTCGGCGCGGATCGCCAGTGAGCTTTGCGGGCGAGAGGACAGACTGAAGGCCAGCTACAATCTCTCCGAAAGCGGACACGATGCAAATGTCAGCTTCCTCACGGGCAAAGCCCTCTCTCACAAGGCGAATACAACCGCCTCGAAAAGCTACAGCCCGCACCACGATCTCCGCTTCGATACGAAGGCCTTCATGGAACTGCGTACGCGCAGTCCGTGACCATCGCTTACGACGGCACGAACCCGATGCCTCCGATGTTTTGCTACCTCAAGCCCTACTTCAACAACGTAAACAAATCCTACTTCCGGCAACTGGCGGACGGAGAACTGTAATGAATGGCTTTGAAACCATCCTGCCCTTTCTCAAACCGATTGAGCACCTCATCCTCGATGACTCGATCAGCGAGGTTATGGTCAACGGCCCGGACCGCATCTTCATTGAAAAAGCGGGATTCATCGAGCCGGTTGAGGGTGTGAATCTCGGCGAGAAATCCTTGATGGTCGCCGTGAAGAATATCGCCCGGCGCTTGGGCGACGACATTTCGGAGTCGAAACCCATCCTCGATTCACGGCTCCCGGATGGCAGCCGTGTCGCGGCAGTCATCCCACCTTGCAGTGTGAACGGCGTGACTCTGACCATCCGGAAATTCAACGCTCGACACTTTGGCGACGAAGACCTCGTTCAGGCGGGCACACTGGAGCAGTGGCTCGCCAACCAACTCGAAAACTACATTCTCGCCCGAAAAAACATTCTCATCGCTGGGGGTACTGGATCTGGGAAAACCACGATGCTCAATGTCCTCGGAAAGTTCATTCCGTCCGATGAACGTATCCTCCTCATCGAAGACACCTCCGAAATTCATATGGACCAGGACAACCTGGTCCGTTTCGAAGCGCGGCAACCGCAGATTGGTCTGCCTGCCATCACCATCCGGGATCTCCTCAAAGCCTCCCTTCGTCACCGGCCCGACCGAATCATCCTGGGTGAAATACGCGGCGGAGAGGCCTTCGATCTCCTGCAACTCCTCAACACTGGGCATTCCGGGAGTCTTTCAACCGTACACGCGACTTCTGCAAGACAGGGCCTTGCTCGATTCACGAGCTGCGTATTGCAAAGCGGCGTGGATTTGCCTTATCGCGCGATCAAGACAAACGTCGGTGACTCCGTAAACGTCGTTGTGCATCTGGAGCGGCGGCCTGGCCGGCGCTTCGTTTCCGAAGTCGTGGAAATCCACGGCTACGACCCCGACAGGGATGAATACAACTACAGACTCATTTTCGATAGTCACAAGGAGCCTCTATGAATTCTGTGGATAACCCAACTGCATTTGTTCCGTCTGCTTCGGAATACATTCTCGATAACTTCGAGTCGACCGACCGGATCGCCATGCTCGTGCTGAACCGCGACTTCGGAGAAACGATCCAGCGCATCACCAGCGCCCAGAAAGCGTCGAGCCCCGAGTTTCAAGCATGGCTCCGCTACAAGAACGCGAACGGGTCGGACATCTATATAGGACAAAACCCCCTCCGGCAGGACGCCTCGAGGCGAACGAAGGAGGACATCGACTCCATCCGGCATGTTTATCTCGACCTGGATCACGGCGGGCCGGAGGCTTTGGAACCGGTGGAAAACTCCAGTGCTGTCCGAAAACCAAATTACGTCCTGACCAGTTCGCCGGGAAAATTCCAAATCGTCTGGAAGGTGGAAGGCATGAGTCTCGACGAGGCAGAAGGACTTCTGCACGCCATGGCACGCGAGTTCAGTGGAGATTCCGCCGCCACCGATGCGACACGGGTCCTCCGGTTGCCGGGTTTCGCGAACAAGAAATATCAAACAGACTTCTATGTCGAAGCTCGAAGGGAATCCACGGAAACCTACCACCTCCGCGATTTCAAACTGCACATCGACTCCCAGGACTCACCTCACCACAACTATGACAACCGCGCTAAGCGGGAAACCCCGCCACGCACCAATCTCAGCCAGTCCGAACACGACTGGGCTTTCGCCAAGCGCGCCTTGGCGCGGGGCGACGCCCCTGAAGAAGTCATCCGCCGCATTGCTGACTACCGCTCGGAAGATAAAGAGGGTCCAAATTACTACGCTCGCCGGACGGTAACAAGGGCCTTGGCAGAACTCGGCATTCAGGGATCTGACCCCGCGCCTGTGCACCGCGCTGCGGAGCAACACAATCGAGAGCCTGGACATTAGCATCGCAAGCCACATTTCACAACATGCTGTGCTTGCCCACACCGTTGCAGCCAGACGCGCAAACTGGCATCCTTACCTCTGCGCAACCGAAGCGACGACGGAAGGGACGCAAGTCTATGCTTCGTCGCAGCGGTCAGAACGGAACCATCGTCGTCCAGTCCGGCTTCTACAGGGTCAGATGGCGGTTGGATGTCGAACGTCAGAAAGAACGTCAGAACATGAACGTGAAAATAGCCCCGGTCGTGCTCGACAAGGAAGGCAAACCCAAGCCTGCATCACCAGAAGTAAGGCGCATGGCGAGGGAAATCGTCGAGAGGTCCGGGGCAAACTCGGAGCAGCGTTTCAACCGGATAGTTCTCGGTGAAGCTACGTTACGAGACCAAGCGAAGGTGTATCTCGACTGGGCGATCACTCGTGACCGAGAACCCATCAAAGATGCGAGCAGCATCGAAGCTGCGCTCAACAAATGGATTCTTCCGGCCATCGGTGATGTTCCACTGGCAAACGTTAACAACATCACTGTCAAACCACTGGTGGACAGGATGAAAAAGTCTTTGTCTGCGCGGTCTGTCGACACGTATGTTGGATACATTCAACAGATAGTTGCTTCGCTCAAGGATGGCGAGACCGGGGAGCCTATTCACCGCCGCAAGTGGGACAGCGCGGTGATGGACTTGCCGCTCGTCAATTCTAAACAGCAACGTCGCCCGGCACTAAAAGCGAAGGCCGTCAATCAAATCGTGAAGGAAAGCGAGGGTGAGGAGCAGGCGTTGTATGTTCTAGAAGGTGCGACCGGATTAAGAATCTCGGAAGCACTTGCTCTTGAGGCGAAGCACTTCATCAATGGTGGGCGCACCCTCGAAGTTCGGCAACAGGTGGACCGCGATACACCCCGCATCGTGTCGTATCTCAAGACGGATGCGGCGTATCGTCAGGTTGACTTGACTACGCCAGTTGCAGAGTACCTGCAAGCATTCATCGACGGCAAGGATGGACTACTGTTCGAGACCCGGAACGGCACGCCTTACCTACACAACAACCTCGAATCCCGCTGGCTCACAGAGCGCCTTAAAGCGATGGGGCTTGATGAGCCGGGCATGGGCTGGCATGCCTTTCGTAGATTCAGAAAGACGTGGCTGCGAGGAAAGCGATGCCAAGAGGACATCAATAACTTTTGGATGGGACATAAACCGCAGACGATGTCGGAACTCTATTCCCGTATGGATGAGGAATTAGAACAGAGACTCCAAGAAGCGGAAATAGTCGGCGTCGGATTCGATGTTCCTTATGCTGCTCCAAAATGCTCCAAAATCTCGCTCGGTCCGGAACTTGAAGTCGCCGCGTAAGTAGTGTTAAATATTGGAGTTGCCAAGGATGCGCCCGTAGCTCAGTTGGATAGAGCGTCTGGCTACGAACCAGAAGGTCGGGAGTTCGAGTCCCCCCGGGCGCACCACTCTTTGAATCTAAATGATTTAATCAGAGCGAACTTCACTGGGACCGTCTGGCGCGGTAACCAGAAGGTCGGGAGTTCGAGACCCCCGGGCGCGCCATTCTTCTCTCAAGTTTTCAATCACTTGGGCCACACTCACTACTGAAGGTTGGTCGAATTCTTGGGTGCATTGGGTGCAACAACGCTGCTTTGAGTCGGGAACTCAAAGCCAATGCCCACCCATTTCTGTTACTTCTTTGCGGAACGTCGGAACGTCGCGACATTCAAGAAGATGAAACGATGAAACTGAAGTGAGTTAGCCAGGCAAACAAAATATAACGCATTATGAAAGGGCGCCACCTTTAAGGTAGTCAGGATGATGAAGGCCGCCAGCGTCTAGCGGTATTGATGAACACGCTCCACCATTCGTCCTGACTTCTTGGATTGCGAAGAGGCAAGCTTGCGCCCACCTCCTGGCGGGCTGCCATGTTTTATCGGAGTTTCGCGAAAACAACGCGAAACTCTGGGGCCAAAGATCGTCGGTTCCTTTACAAGCTCAGTGCAAGCAAATCTGGCGCCCTCAGCCAATTTTGAGATTCAGAGGCTAAGCCAATGCACCTGGCCTCTTTTTTCAGGAGCTCTGAGGATGCGCTGCACTTCCTGCCAAAAACTGATCCATCCATCCCAAAATCAGCGTTCTCATTTCGGGTAGTTCTACGTGCGCGCAATCGAACAACTCTATCTGGCAATCCGATTCCTTGCCGTACTTGCGGTAAAGAGGCAGTAGGTAATCACGAACTTTCTCGACTCCCGCCGGCGGGGTCAAGGAATCCACGCGCCCATTCACGCTCAGATGAGCACGGGGCACGATCAATCCATTAATCTCTGTAGTCTGGAAGCTCTTGAGCAGAGAAGGCACGTAATAATAAATCCCGTGTCCCTTGAGCCCATTCGCCTTGATCAGTTCTTCGTAGTCGGTGAGGCAACAGACGTCCATACACAGCTTGACTCGCGGATCGAGCGCCGCCAGCCACCAGGCTTTGGTAGAGCCCATGGACATGCCCAGGACACCCAGTCGTCCGGCGTCGACTTCAGAACGGCTGGCTAGATAATCCAGCGCGCGGAATTCGTCGAACATCATCATGCCGAACAAAACTTGCCCCTTCCACAGCATCAGCTTGAAGGCATCTTCTTCCCCCGTTCTTCCGTCGGCCTCGTGTTTTCGCTCCCCAAAGCACCAGCTATCGATCGCCAGCGTGACTAACCCTTTTTCGGTGCAGATGGACGCGTAGGCGGGTTGCGCCTTGACACCCCGCAAAAGCTGCTCCTTGCCGAGGTCGTACATGCCGCCATGCCAATGGATATAGAGCAACCCTGGGGCGCGAGTTTGCCGCCTGCGCGGGATCAACAGGAGAGCGGGAACAGGCTCGATGCCATTCAGATCGAGCACCAGCCTTTCCGCTGTGTAGTGTTCGTGTTCTTCGGTGCTCAGCAGTTTCGGCGGGCCTGGGCGATGCTGCCAGGGAAGATCGCCCAGCAAACCCCAGAGCTCTTTTCGGCGTTTCTTCTGATGAGAAGCAAACGATGTGTCTGACTGTTCCGACGCCTCGGTATCAGCAAAATGTCGCGCGAGCGTCGTCGCTCCCGTGGCGAACAGCGCCGCGGAACTTTGCAGGAACTGTCGTCTGCCGGGGAACACGAATGGCGGTCTCATGATTTCCTCCGCACAAAGGTAGTGCGCCTTGCCGAACCACAAAGCTCGTCACAGGAAAGACCAACCTGAATTGTGTCCCGACGGTGGTTCCCGGCCAATCCATCATGGTGATACGCTCGGAATATAATGCTGGTCTCCTAGACCCTAGACTGTCAAGGAGAAGCGGCATTGGCAAATCGGGGCCGGGAGTTCGAATCTCCACGGGCGCACCACTTCTAGCAAATAAAAACAAAGGCGATTTGACGATTTAAGTAATACCGAGAAATAAGCTGTCTTGCCGTGCCTTCATGCAACGTTGTCGATTCACATTCAGAAGTTGGGCCGGATGGCGCATCGGAGAATGCTAGCAGGGCCGCGAATCATGGGCGAAATAACAATTCGCCAATCACAGGCGGAGAAAACGATGACCGGCGTTCATCAACTAGAGCAGAACCGGCAATGTCTACTCGGTCGAAGGAGCCGACGCCCTCATCCAATCAGCCGTGGCCACTAGCCATTCTATCCATTAGTAGATACCTAGCGGCTCGCCTAGTTCACGAGCACGGTCTTCGGGCATCCAATACGAGAGCCGGCCGGGGCTCGGGCCTGACTTTAGTTGTTGAAGAATCGGGTCCTGGAGGTCTCCTGGGCGCGTGAATTGAGTTAAACGGAGATCATTTTTCTGAATGAATTCGCGAACTCGGTCAGTTACGAAGATATATTTCGGGAAGGGCCACACCATGAAAAAGTCGCTCCCATCCCACTTTGTTTCATCGATTAGTCGAGAGTAGTCAGTCGGTCTCGTATAATGAAGGCTTCCGCAATGGAGGCAGCTTCTCTCCTCGTCGAGCCGGATTCCGGATTCAGGGGATGCGGGGCCGGCCCAGCCAGTTACCACCAGTTCCCATAATCGAGGTGGTTCGCTGGGAACAGGATGCTTAAATCGCGCCTCAACCGGTTTGACTTGGAAACCGCTGAAGGCTTGCTGCTCAAATGCGTCCAGGACGTGCTGCTGAATCAGGCATTCGTCTCCCCAGGTCCACATGACATCGAAGAGCTCGCTACTGTGGAAAACCACGCTGAGGTTTGTTGTCCGCTTGCCACCCCTTCGATGTTTCGGGTTTACCGGGCAGACTACCTGTTCTAACTCGCCCCCCCCTTCCTCCCAGTCCGCCAGGAGCTTCTCGTCCATATTGGGCGCTCTGAGATTCCAAAATCGAGATTGGGAATCTTTCATGGAATCCTGCCGCAAAGCAGCTACAAGAATTCAAGAATCTCGGGCTCTTCAGCTGTCGGGTACTCTCTGAAAAAGTTCTTCCACGTTTGGTTGTACTTGACGCCCCCAGTATACAGACCACTGTGGATGTCCTCATGAAGATATCGAGGGATGCGGTTACAATAGCGTACGCTGGGTCGTTAATATCGATGGCTGCTGCTCAAGTTTTCAATCACCTAGCCCACATTATTCGTGAAAACTGATTCGCGATCGATTTTTCGTTGTTCTTGTTCACTTCAAGACGGCAGTTGACAAGGGTGAGAATTTTGTTGAATCGCGAGTTGATTCTAAAGCGCTTCGGCGGACACAAGACAA
>DATHIB010000083.1:0-22893 GCA_035490055.1 Candidatus Limnocylindria bacterium
CTTCCATTGCAGTGCTAGTCTTCGCCATGGCGTATTCCTCCTGATGCCCTGAACCTCTCGTGGAGATTCCGGGCTTTCTCCTTCAATGACTTCTCAGGAGAATACGCCTTCTACTTTTCTACAGGAATGGGGACAGAACCGAGAAACTATCCAGCGATCGCCTTCTTGCTCACACTTCTGGCTGGCCCATTTCTAGTATGGTGAACTCAGATGGAGTTGAGAAGAATCTGGGGACCGCCAAGTTCAGTGAACGACCAAGGTGTTGATCCGCTTAGGGACTTCCCCTACCGGGATCACCGCCACTAACTTCAAAGTTTTCATGTCGATGGCGGACACCGAGCGATCACCGGAGTTCGAGACGTAGACATGCTTACTGTCTGGCGTGAAGGTGATCCACTCGGGAACGGAACTAGTGGGTGCGCGTCCCAGCGGATGAACGAGTGGCAGTTCGGTGTGGCCAACCAACTGCAGATCCGGCAGTGAGTATTCGAAAACGGCGTTCGCAAGAGTGCTGTTCACCCACAATGACTTGCCATCCGGCGCGACCCCGATGCCATGGGCAGGAGTGTTCACGCGTCCCTCGGCAATCCCGAATCCGCCGGGCGCGTCCGGCAGCGTGATCCTGGCTACCTCGCTGCGCTTCGCAAAATCTACGACGGCGAATCCGTTGAAGTTGGAAAGCTCGACGAAAATACGGTGCGTGGACCCGTCAGGGTTGGCCTCGAAAGCCATGGGGCGCACTGGGTGATCGAAATTCAGTTTCCACGCGATTTGATCGGTCCGAAGATCAATCACTGTGGCCGACATACCTTCCAGGGAACCGCTGACCGCATAGCTGCCGTCAGGCGTGACATAGACATTATGGACGCTATCGACCTGAATGCTTTTGACGCGGTTCAGTGAGACTGTCTCGATCACATCGAGCTCGCCCTGCGGCGCGCGGATCCCCACGAGAATGCGGCGGCCATCTTTGGTGATGGCAATATTGTTCGGCCGGCCGCTCAGAGGCACTTTCCGCAGCATCTCACCGCTCTTCCGATCCAAGACATCGAGCACGCTGTCTGATTCGTTGCTGACGTAGACTCGCGCGCCATCGGGAGAGAAGGTGATTCCATGCGGCAGCTCAATGCCATGGATCACCTGCACGACTGTGTTGGCCGTGGGATCGACGACATCGATTGTGTTTCCCGCGCTGTTGGTGACATAGATAAGTGCAAGAGGCTTTGGCAAAGACTCGGAATCGACTCTCGGCTTCGGCTGCAGGCTCCGTACCCAGTCAGCCATCGCTAGCCAGTCCGGGTCATTCTGGGACTGAAACTGGTGGCCGCCGGAATGGAACGGATCACCACCCGCTTCGGGCGCAAGCGGATGGATTAACAACCCGCTTGAACCGGGATCTCCGGGAGCAACGTGCTGGAGAATGTTTTGAAAATTGCGCCGAGATTGGTCCTCTGCCCAATTCGCGGCTCCAAGCGGCAATTTCTCGAGATGAAAGCTTCTGTTGTATTCCGAATGACAACCGTAGCAGCGGGCGTGTCCTGGCCTTTCCTTGAGGAAGATCGGCTCGATACTCGATCTGAACGTTTGGAAAGCATTCGCTGTCGCCGGAGAAGCTGGTTGCGCTGCCGGCCTGCCAGAAGAAGAGTGGCGGACCCAGGCAGCGAGCATTTGCCATTCCGGGTCGGCCTGCGATTTCCAAAATTTGCCGCCTGCGTGAGCCGGATCGCCGCCCGCTTCTTGAGACAGAGGGTGGAGGAGAAGGAGGCTTTTTAGAGGATCTCCCGGAGCAACCAATTGGGAAACGAATGAAAAATTTTGCCGCGACTGTTCTTCCGTCCAAGAAGAATCGCCCGGCAGGAAGGGTTGCAGTCGAAGGTGAGTGGTGAGCGTGGAATGACAGTCGTAGCATCGCACTCCGCTTTCGCGCTTCTTGAGAAAAACCGGCTCGACGCGAGTGCGGTACTCCTCGAAGTTGAGAGAAGATTGCGTTTGCGCGCCTGCCGTCGAATGTTCTGAATTCGACTGCGACTCTTGAGCGGGCCCTGGATGTGCGAGCGAATACAATGCGGCCGGATCCTTGGCGCCGGCATGCAGCGCAGAAATACCGAGAGCGGCGAATACAACCAGGCTTCGTATGCGTCTATTTTGCGATGTCACATTCTTGATCCAGCAAAGCCGAGCCGGCACCGGCTCAGCGACCGTAGACTAACAATCGAAACGTCCCCGAAACAGGGGTTGGTTGCGGTTTGGGTTGCTCCGCAGTCGGTGCAGCAGCGGGGGCAAAATCCCCGGTGTCAATGAAAAGTCTGTGCGTCTTGTGATCGAGCGCCATGTTGCGGGCCCCAAATTCAGTCTTGACGGTCTCAACTACGCTGAATTTGTCAGGAGTGTCTTCATGGAAGATGTGCAACGTGCCTTCGCGCGTGGCGATGAAAAGCAAACCTGTTTCAGGCTCATAAATGTTCGTGTCCACTCCATCACCGATGGGAAACGTCTGGAGAACCTTGCCGCTGTCGGCATCCATGATGGCAAGCACCTTGTTGCGCCCGCCGATGAAGAGACGGCGATGCTGGAAGTCCATATCCATGGCGGTGGCCCCTCCGGAGGGGGCGATGGGCCAACGGGCCTTGACGGTATTGGTGCGAGAATCCAGGGTGACGACCTCGTCTTTATCTTCGATATTGTCGTAGATCATCCCCTTGCCATCAGCGACGGCATACTCGGGGCGGCCGCCCATGGGGATTGTTGCTACAACGGTCTCCGTGGCCGGGTCTATCACAGTGGCGTCACTGCTTTTACCATTCATCGTGAAGATGTGTTTGGAAGCCGGCTCGTAAAGGATGCAATCCGGATTGCCCCCTGTCTTGATGTGTCCCGTAACCTTTAAGATTTTGAGGTCGAAAACAACGGCTTCGTCGGCGCCACCGTCGCTGATGAAGCCACGGCCAAGATCAGAGACGAGGGCGATACCATGGACTCTTTTCAAATCAGCAATACTGCCGAGGATCGCGCCGCTGTCAGCATCCACGACCTTCACTTCCGAGTTGTGCGAGATGTAGAGGCGACGCGTGGAAGCGTCGAATGTGATGTAGTCCCAGTATTCTTTGCCGCCGGGTGCTGGGCCCAGTTCGTATTTCTTCAGCAAGTGATAACCGCCCTCCGGGGTACGTGCGATTGCAAATGCACCGAGCAGCAGGACAGCACCGCATATTCCCGGGCCGCTCAATCCAAAATATTTCATGTGGAAACCCCCGCAGAATTCTGAATGGGAACTTTTGACGGGCTCTAACACGGGGCGGCAACACCGCCGATCTTTCAACCCGGTAATGCACCCGTAGATCGCGGGCGGCGAATTTCTGCAATCGATTGCCGGACTGAATTAGGGCTGCAGTTCGTAGACTTGGAGCGCGAGCTTTGCATCCGCCTTGCCCTTGCCTGAGACGGCTATATAAATCCGATTCAGTTCAGGCACCAGAATGGAAGTCTTGGCGCGAAACCCGGTCGGATCATCTGCCAGATGCGTGTAATGGTCCGCATCCTTTTGCTCCAGAACGGTCGTGGTTTCACTTCCGGTCACATAGATTCGCTTGCTAGCGCGATCGAACCACATATCGTCGTGCAGCGGTGCACAGGGGAGCGAGGTCACAACTTTTCCCGTGTCAGTGTCGAACACAAAGAATTTAGGCGGCTTTCTCGTGGCGATGAATACTCGATGGTTGGCTTCGTCAAGAACAAGTGAGTTTGCGGTACTTGCTCCTGGAATGGGCCAGCGCGCAACACCTTTGCGCGTCCCCAGATCGACGACGCCGACCTCGTTGGTGGCACGAAGACTTACGTACATCTTCTTTCCTTCTTTGTCGATCGCCATCGCTTCAGATTCGTTTCCGGGAAGCGTAATTTCCCCGACCAGTTTAAACGTCTTGGTGTCAATGATGCTGACCACGTGAGTCCTCGCAGACTCTGCGCCGCCGCTGGCGACATAATAATAGTGGCTCGTGGGGTCAAATACCGCGCTATCCACACCATTTGGGAGTTTGATCGTGCTGAGGATCTTGTAATCCGCTCCGCTCACCATCTCGACGCGGCCGAAATCATCGTCGCCGTCCGTGACGATCAGCTTATTGGATTCCGGGAGGAAGAGCGCCGCATGTGGTTGGCCGAACCCGGTGACGCTGTGGAGGTGCTTGCCATCGAGATCGAACACCTCAACGGTCTTATGGTCCTCAGCGGTGAGAAACAGCCGCTGGCCCTTGAGATCCAATGCGAAATGGTCGAAGTCGCCCGAAAACCCCGGCAATGGGGTCGTGGCCACTAACTTTAGCGGCTGCTTCACTTGCGCGCCGGTTGACAGCGCAATCACACCAATCGCGGGCATCAGCCACAAGATCACTACGAGCACCTTTTTCACGTCCTCTCCTCCTTAAGATGAAAGTCCCTGACTTCGCTCGCCGGCAGCCTGGCCCAACCTTTGTACAACGCGCCAGGCCAGCTCTTCAAACCTCGCGAGCCGCAGCCCACTTGGGCAGATCTTACGTGCTGCAGATAACTTGGACTTGATTCGGGATTGCTGCCTGGCAGTCAGCCGGGCGCGTTCACCGCCAAACGGCTCAGGAACGCGCCCATCGCTGCCTCCTTTACAATTAGAAAATGAACTTGATAGCGAACTGGATCTGCCGTTCCGGGATCGTCGTCCTTGTCAGCAACCCTGCCCCCCCACTCAGCGTCCCATCTGACAAAAAGATGTCACTGTTGTCGGGGACTGTGGGCGGCGCGAAGTTGGGATGATTCATAATGTTAAAGATCTCGGCGCGGAACTGCACGTTAAAATTTTCCGAGATTCGCTTGATGCGATTGTTCTTGAAAATGGAGAAGTCCAAGTTTGTGATGCCCGGACCGATTAAGATGTTCCGGCCGGCGTTACCTCGGAGGTTGAAGCACTGAAGGTTGGTCAGATCCCCACCCTGGCAATTATTTGCAGTAAAGAACGCAGCGTCGGGCGCAGTGGGGATAGCGAAGCATTGGGTCTTGACATAGTTGTTCGGGTTTCCGGGATTTGTGAGGGTTTTGCATCCGGGCCCGCCAAGCCTGTTCGGGAACGCCCAATCGTCATTGTTCTGGGTAAGAGCCGGGTCATCGCCGGTACCCCATGTGGGGGTAAAAGGCACCCCGTCACTAACTGTGAGGATCAGACCGAGTTCCCAACCATCAGCGATCCACCTCGCCGGTCCGGAGAATGACTTGGCGGTGGGAATGTCCCACGTGCCGTTCACAACGAGAGTGCGCCCAACGTTGAAATCGGAGAGCCCACGATCCAATCTCATATCGAACCAATTGAGGCTCGAAATCGAGTTACCAAATGCGTCACCTGCCACCGTGGCGGAACTAGTATCGATGCTCTTGCCCCAAGTGAAAGTCCCCTGCAGCTGAAAGCCGTGGCTCATCCGCTTCGCCAACTGTAGCTCCAGCGCGTTGAAGTAAGACCGTCCCTGGTAGAACATACCTCGAATAGAGCCGTAGTGATCGTTGAGCCGACTCGCGTTGGGGTCCCACAAATACCCTGCTGAGGTAACGGTTGGAAGAGCCATGTCGGCGTCATCCACGCGAAAGGGCTGGTGCAGGCCGCGCGATCCAACGTAAGCAACCATGGCAGCCAAGCTCGGGGTGAGCTGGTATTGGACGTTCAGATTCCACTGCGTCACGTAGTTGCGCTTGGGGCTGGGGTCCGTGTACGTCTGGCGCAATTTGTTCGCCGGGAAAGGTGGCAAAACGCCGTCAAAAAATGCCTTTGTTGTTGCGCAGTTGCATGTCGTGGGTCCTGGATTCTTGATGGAAGTGTATTCGAAAAAAGGAGCGGCCTGGGTCACGAGAAGGATGAACTGATACGGCAGCGGAAGGACATCAAAGAGTCCAGCGCCGCCCCGTACGGCCATCTTTCCGTTGCGGAGCGGATCCCAGGCAAAGCCTATCCGCGGCTCGAAATTCTTCGTGGTGGGGTTGCTGACGAAAAATGGGTCGCCGAGATGAGGGTTGGCGTCAGTAAGGTTTCTCAAGTTGGCAAGCTTGCCATGAATTTCCGTGGGCACAGTGGCCATCTCATAACGCAGACCGAGATTCAATGTGAGATTCGGGAGCCAGCGCCAATCGTCCTGCATGTAGGCGCCAAAGAGGGTCTGGCGAACATCTCGGGGGGAAAGTGTGCTGACAATTCCTCCCTGGAATCTCGATGGAATATTCGTCAGAAAACTGCCTACATCAGCGAATTGCCAAATGCCGCTTGGATCGGTAAGCGCCGTGGCTTGCATCAGCATTCGCTCAACCGCCACCCCAAACTTGACAGCGTGCTTGCCTCGATTGAGGAACGCGTCGTCGTACACCTGGAAGGAATTCCAACGGTACAAATAAGTTGGCAGTCCCCCGACACCGCCGGGCAAAAGAGAGGCGCCGCCAATCTGGACCTGGGCGGCATTCCGACCTGCGAAGGAACCCAGACTTCCATCGGCTGCCACAGCATTAATTGCTCCTGTGCTCTGGTTGTTATTCACGGCTTCGTGGTTAAACCCGAATCGGACGGCATTGACAAAGGTAGGGGTGAAGCTGTGGGTTTCTTCGGCCGCCAGGAACTGTCGAGAGCTGAGGCTGCCAAGTTTGACGTTATTCATACCGTCTGGAGCCGAGTAAGGGGTTCTATCAAACAGGTAAGTTCCATACAGGCTGTCTTTTTCCGAGAACTTATGGTCGGCCCGAGTGGTAACAAAGTTTTCGTTCACAACCTGCTGACCAGAGAAAGTGAACAGGGCGGTGTCGCCGTTCCCGAGGATGGCTCCGTTAGGGACAGGGTAGAGGGGGAGATACGCCTTCGCCTTTAGGTCCACGCCATTGGCATCTGTGTTCGCTCCGGCCGGAAGCTGTGTTGTACTGCATGGTTTCGAAGGATCCGCTCCTGCGGGGTTCGAGCAGAGCAGCCCTGCCCGTGCAGCATTGGAAGGCACAGTGTCAACTACGGCGATGCCCTTGGACTGCCGGATAGCTTCGAAGTCGGCGAAGAAGAATGTCCGGTTCTTGATGATTGGTCCGCCAACCGCGCCGCCGAACTGATTCCGTTTGAACGGTGCCTTCGGAGCGGTGGGATCCTCAAAGAAGTTCCGCGCGTCCAGTGCGCTGTTGCGGAGGAATTCGTAGGCGCTGCCATGAAAAGCATTGGTACCCGAACGGGTGATTGCGTTGACCACTCCTCCGGAGGTTTTGCCGTACTCTGCCGAGTAATTGCTGGTCAGAACCGAGAATTCCTGAATGGCGTCCACGCCCAAGTTTCCGCCGAGGACGCTACCGGGGGCCCCGTTGGCGTAGTCGTTGAGACTGACGCCGTCCAGGCGATAGTTATTCTGCTGTGGCCGTGCGCCAGAGATGGTCAACTGCTGCCCGAAGCCCCGATTGCCACGATCCGCGCCTACTGCGAAGGTCGGTTGAGTCTGGATTGTATCGACTCCCGGCTGCAGGGCCGCCAAATCCGTCCAACTCCGGCCGTTGAGAGGCAGTTCACGGACTGTGGTCGCATTCACAACTGCGCTGATATCAGAACTGGCGAGTTGCACGGCAGGAGCTTCCGTGGTCACCTCCACGACCGTTTTCGCTGCCGACCCTACTTGCAGAGTCAGATCAATGATCTGCCGCGCTCCCACGGTAAGGGAGATGCCTTTTCTTACCTCAGTCGCGAATCCCTTTGCGGAAACAGTGACTTGATATTCTCCAGGGAGCAAGTTCGCGGCCGTATAATAGCCGTCCGAGTTCGTTGTGACGGCAGTGGTAATTCCTGTCGAGACATTCTCGATGGAAACCATGGCCTGAGGAACTATCCTGCCGGATGGATCAGTAATCGTCCCGGAGAGGTTTCCTCCGGCGACCTGCGCGTAAGCCGGAACGGAAAAACAAATTCCCGCTATCAAGAAAATAGCTGACACGCGTTCGCGCAGATAGTTCAGAGCAATTCTTCGAGAGGACACTGGAACACCTCCACTTTGCAGTTGAGCCTATTGCAGCAGGCAGGATTATGCCTTAACGGAGGATTAATTTCTGTTTAGGTACAAGAGCCGTTTCGTAGGGATGTGCAATGGGCAATGTTACTGTGAAAGTTGAACCGACTCCTACTGTGCTCTCACACTCAATGATGCCGCCCTCGGCGATGGCAATGGCCTGTGCAATAGCCAAACCAAGCCCTCCGCTCTGGGCCTCACCGCTGGTCGGAGGCGCCGCCCTGTAAAACCGATCAAAAATGAATGGCAAGTGCTCCGGTGAGATCCCGATGCCTTCATCTTGAAAACGGGTCTGAATGGCGCCGTCACGAATCCCCAGCGTCACGTGGATGCGCGTACCTTCGCAAGAATACTTGACAGCATTGTCGAGAAAAATCAAAAACAGTTCGCGCAGGAAGGCCTCATCTCCAGTGCAGGATAGTTCCTGGTTCAAATCCCGTACGATGGAGATATTCTTCATGCGCGCTCGCGAGGTGGCCAGGCCGCAAGCTTCTTCCAGTACCTCGTTGATGTAAAGCGGTTCCCGGACCAAATGCAATTGCCCCGCGTCAGCCATCGAGAGAGTGAACAGACCTTCCACGATCCGCGTCAGTTTCTTGAACTCATCGTCGAATACACAAAGTGTCTGGCGATATTCCTCCGTGCTTCGTGGTTTAGAGAGCAGCAGCTCTGTCTCGCCGTGAAGAACTGCGAGTGGAGTGCGCAACTCGTGCGAGGCGTCTGTCACAAATTGGCGTAACTGGAGAACGGCCGAATCAACGCTCTTCAATAGATGATTAAACGTTTGCGCCAATCGCCCAAGCTCATCATGAGGAGAACACACCGGCAGAGGTGTCCAAAATCCTTGTCGGTTGGTGACACGTTTGGCCATCAGGGCAGCGTGCCTAGTCAACTCCTTGATGGGCGCAAGGCTTCTCCCGACGTACAGTGCCGATATTCCGGCAGTCAGTACGAGGCTTAGAGGGAAAAGCAGCAAGGCCACGCCTCCAAAGCTGTCGAGCACTCGGTTAGTCCCAAAGGTAGGGATGGCTACGGCAAAAATGAGCGCCTGATTTCCCTGCTGAAAAGGAATGAGCGCCACGCGCACGGTTTCTCCATTCTCCAGGGCAGCTATCCCGAAAGTCGGCCGTGAATCGGAAAGGTCTAGCCCATTTAGCTTCATTGGCGCCACGAGATTCTTGGACTGCTGGAGAACGTGGCCATTTTGTTCCAGGAGCTCAAAAAACTCGCCCGGAAGGTCCAGCCGGTCTACGTCTTTCGCGTCGGGCTCGGAGACCATATCAGAAATGATGGGGCGTGCGGTCTCAAGCAGCTGACGATTGAGTTGCGTATGGACCGCATGCGCCAACAGGCCCCAAAACGCCAGGTACGACCCAGCTAGAAGTACTCCGACGACGGTGCAGAAAAGCAACATCATCCGGAGACGGAGTGTTCTGACCTTCATGACCCCGGTGTCCCCATGCGGTATCCCACCCCACGGACGGTATGGATCAGCTTCACGGAGCGGTCTTGATCAATCTTCCGGCGGAGCCGATTGATGTAAACCTCGACGAGATTTGTTTCGCTGTCAAAATGGCAATCCCAAACATGTTCCACGATTTCACTCCTGGTAATAAGCTCAGGAGCGCGAAGCAAGAGCAGTTCGAGAAGTGCGAATTCCCTGGACGTGAGAGGAATTGTCTCTTTGTCCCGCGTTGCGCGGCGGCGATGCCGGTCCAGCATTAAGTCCGCGTAGCTGAGTTTTGCGTTGCTGCTATGGAAGCCCCGCCGAACGAGTGCCCGCACGCGCGCGAGAAGTTCTGCCAAGACAAAGGGTTTCGTGAGGTAGTCGTCGGCACCCGCATCCAACCCTTCGACTCGCTGCTCGACCAAACCTCGCGCCGTCAACATCAGGACAGGCGCTTCTATTCCTCGCTGGCGAAACTCGCGGCAGACTTCGATTCCGCTGAGGTCGGGCAAACGAACATCGAGAAGAATGGCGTCGTAAGTGACGTCGGTACCTAATTCGAGTGCCTTCTGACCCGTTTCCGCAACATCTACTGCGTAGGTGTTTTCCTTCAAGGCGCGGGCGATAAAGCTGGCGACCTTCCGTTCGTCTTCGACCAAGAGGATCCGCATAGCTCCGCTCAATATTCTCTCATAACGAGGCGCGTGGTAGCCTGCGCTGACTCAATCTCAGTGCAGATTCCGGTTTCGATTATGAGGCACGCGCTTCATTACAGAACTTCAAATACGAGGACCCTAGCGCTTGTAGCGCCGTGCTGCGGAACGGCAACAAAGTAGCGCTTCAACTCCGGCACAAGGCGCGCGGTCCTCCCCATGGGGCCTGTAGAGACCTTCCCAAGCAACTTGTAACTATCACGGCCGGATTGTTCATAGATATCAATCGCACCATCACAGGCGGCATAGACACGCTTGCTGGCCGGATCGTAAGTAATATCGTCAACGCCCTTGGTGATGGGGAAAGACGTAACTTCATTGCCCGTTTGGGTATCCAGCACCGAAATCACGCCACTGCGACAAGCGACGAACAAGAGATGGTTCGCTTCGTCGAGGGCCATGGCCACGTTGGGCTTGCATTGCGTTACGGGCCAACTCGCTACGAGTTCGCGCTTCTCCCGGTCCACAACAGAAACCTGGTTCCTAGCTCTGTTATTTACATACATTTTCGATGTGGACTTCTCCAACGCCATGGCCTCGAGAGTTTCTCCTTCAATCTTGAGGTCGGCTAATTTCTCTCCTGCGGTCGTATCAATGACGCTTAGCATCGAGTACCTCTGATGAACGTCCCCGCCGCCGTTGTCGATATAAAGGTACTTGGTGGCCGGATCGTATCCAATGGAATCGGCATCCTCTAAGAGTTTCACGCTGGACACGAGACCGTACGTTGTGCCGTCGAAGATCTTCAAGTCTCCCGCATCTCCGTCGGTAACGTAAATGCGGTTCAGATCCTCCCGATAGAGCACGGCGTGTGGCTTGCCAATTCCATCTATTTTGTGAACCAGTTTGCCGGTCTTCAAATCAAACACGACTACAGCGTGGTAGCCTTCCGGAGTCGCAAACAGCCGCCCGCCTTTCAGGTCGATTCCAAAATGGTCGAAGTTCCCTTTAACCTCCGCAGGCAGCTCCAAAGTTTGGATCAGCTTGATTGGTGCAGCCCCTTGGCAGCGGGCTTGGACTCCGAATACCATGAGAGCCGCGACAAGGACTAAGGATCGTTTCTTCATTTTCTCTCCCTAAGATGGAATGCTTCTTACGTGAAACTGAATTGCCGGCGGCAGCTCCATTCAGCCCCGAGCTAGTCCGTGCGCCGGACTATCTTGCCCCTTGCGGTGTCATTCCACGATGATTTCACGCCAAGGCTAACCGGCACCTTCGAAGTACTGCAGCGTGGGCCCAGATTTCCCCCGCCAAATCAGTCAGGCAATGAGAGGCCGCGACAGCGCGACTCAACCTGTGCTAAAGGACAGCACGACAGAGCATAAAGCATTAGTTGCAATGCAGACTTAAAACAAGATTAATTTCCGTTTAACTCCTAAACGATCGGGAAGGAGATTCGACCTGAAAACAGAGGCATTGGCACGATTTGTATGGTCTGTATTTTCCTTCACGCTCTGGGTCAGCTCGATACGAAGCTCGACAAGGCGCGATACGAGCCGTTGACTCACGTTGAACAGTGACGTAGCATTCACCAGAATCGCTCGCAGATTTTTCAGTTTCATTAGCGGTTTCTTCGCTTCGATTTTCCAGTGGACAAATGAGATCGCATTGAGAAAGCGAAATGAATTGACGGATCAGCATCCAACGCACGTTCGATGGCACATTCTTGCAATTCTCATTCTCATCTTGTTGGTCACTGCCTTTGGCCGGCTGAATCTTGCCATCGCAGGAAAGTTTCTCCAGGAAGAGTTTCATTTCACGAATGAGGTGACGGGATGGATGCTCGGGGCTTTTGCATTTGGATATGCATTTTTTAAAATACCCTCTGGATGGGCAGGTGATCGCTATGACCCCCATGGAGCGCTTACTCTGGCGATTTTGTTCTGGTCCACGCTGACGATTCTGGTGACCCTGGTTCCACTGGCAGTTGGCAATAGCTCCTGGCGGCGTCTCGTGTGGGCCTTTGTGGCGGTTCGGTTCTTAACGGGGGCAGGCGAGGCCGCGAGTTACCCCAATGCGAACAAAATCATCGGTAATTGGATGGCCGCGGGGCAACGGGGTATTGGCAGTAGCTTGCTGCTAGCCGGGGCTGGTGCAGGCGGAGTACTTGCACCCATCGCGTTCGCTGGAACGATACAACAGTGAAACAGGCAGTACGGGAATGGACCAGGCCGTTTTCACGAAAGTTCGCAAGGAATTGGAGGACACCATTGGATTGGAAGATTATTGCCAGATCGAGGAGAAAACAATTGAGAACAGAGCGTAGGGACGCTCAATTGACGTCGGCAGCTCGCTTGAGCGCAGTCTTGGCGTGCGTGATATCGCTGCTGGCGCCGATCAGAGCAAAGGCGCAACTTCCTGGTCAGAATCGCCCAGCGCCACGGCGAGATGCTGTGCAACATGTCCTGCTCCTTAGCATCGACGGGATGCATAGCATCGATCTCGCCAATTTGGTCAAAGACAGACCCGATTCGGCGCTTGCGAAATTGAGCCTGCACGCCGTCACTTACAGCAATGCTTCGACGTCCTTCCCCTCCAATTCATGGCCCGGCCTGCTTTCCATGGTGACGGGAGGATCTCCCAATGTAACGGGAGTGATTTTCGAGAACTCCTTTGACCGCAGCTTGTCGGCACCCGCCTCCGATTGTTCCAAGATCGGAACGACTGTGATCTTCGATTCCTCGATTGACAAGAATCGCGATGCGGTCGATGGCGGCGGAGGTATTGATCCCGATAAACTACCGAAAGATCCCAAGAAAGGCTGCACACCTGTTTTTCCTCACAACTTTATCCGTGTCAACACGATTTTCGAAGTGATAAGGCGAAGTGGCGGTCGTACCGCATGGTCGGACAAGCATCCCGCGTACGACTTCGTGAATGGTCCTTCGGGCACCGGAGTGGACGACCTATTCACACCTGAAGTCCGTTCCTTCCGCGGCCTGAAAAACACTGAATTGTACGATGACCTCAAGGTAGCAGCGATCCTGAATGAGATCAACGGCAGGGACCACACCGGAACGCGTGAAGTGGGGGTACCGACAATTTTTGGAATGAATTTCCAGGCGATCAGCGTGGCGCAAAAGACCGCTGGTGGCGGTTACGTCGATGGAAGCGGGCGTATGAGCGCGTCACTAGAAGGCGCCTTGGTTCACACGGACGAGTCCCTCGAGAAGATTATGTCCAAGCTCCGAGAGCGAAACTTGCTTGACTCAACGCTCGTTATCATCACCGCAAAGCATGGGGACTCCCCGATTGATCCTGCGAAGCTCAAGCATGCCAATTTGGAACTCATTCCAAAAACCGTGGCTTCCGTCCACGAAGGGTTGTTGGCCGGTTTGGAGCAGGACGGAAGTGTCGCCTTACTGTGGCTGTCGGATCAGGACCGCACCGCTGATGTCGTCAATGCGCTGCGAAAAATCCAGGAAGAGGCGGGCATTCAGGAAATTTACTCCGGTGAATCATTGAAGCTCCTATTCAATGACCCCAAGAGTGACCCTCGCGTGCCAGATGTCATTATTCAGCCGACTCCAGGCCAAATCTACGTAGATAGCGGTAGCACGTTCATCGCCGAGCATGGTGGCAGCGCGAACACGGATCGGAGTGTACCGCTTCTCATTTATCACCCCAGGTTCGGCCGTCAAGAAATCAAGTTTCCGGTACAAACGTCACAAATCGCCCCTAGCATCCTCAAAGCGTTGGGACTGAATCCGTTTACCTTGGACGCCGTAAGAATTGAGAATACTCCCCTCTTGCCCGGCTTGGATTTCAGCCAATTGCAGCGATCGGTGCCATCGCCCGGGAGAAAGTAGAACACTCTCGTTTGATTGTGAAGCGAACTTAGGCTTACCCGGCCAGGTTAGCCGTCCGCGGAAGAATTTTGGCGATCCAACGCCATCTTCAAGACCTCGGCCAGGTGCATCGCAGACCTGCCAGTACCCTGAAGTATTTGTTCGCGACAGCTGAAGCCATCCGCGACAATCAGCGTGTCTGACGCCGCGCGTCGCACCGTCGGCAGCAGAACTCGCTCTGCTATGGCCTGCGATATCTCGAACTTATCTTTCTGAAACCCGAACGGCCCGGCCATTCCGCAGCATCCGGAGTCCAAGGATTGCAGTTCCACTCCCATCTTCTGGAGCAAAGATTCCTCATCATTGATTTTCATGAGCGCCTTGTGGTGGCAGTGGCCATGAAGAATCACTTTTCGTGAGAGGGAAGGAGGAAGATAGTCCGGGGCGTGATTTTGCAGGAACTCACTGAGAAGGAATGTTTGGTTTCGAAGCCTGGTGGCGCGCTCGTTGGTGGGAAATAGATTGTGCAGCTCGTCGCGAAACACAGAAGCACAGCTTGGCTCCAAGACGACAATCGGCAGCCCTGCGTCAATCTGCGGACCGAGAGCACTCAAGATCTGGCTTAAGCAGTTTTTGGCTCTCTCAAGCATGCCGAAGTCATAAAGCGGCCGCCCACAGCACAGAGGTCTTCGGGAACACGTCACTGTGAATCCCGCCTCCTCCAACACTCCCAGAGCGGCTCGGCACGTCTCTGGATGGAAGTAATTATTGAACGTGTCCACCCACAGAACCACTTGTCGCCCCTTAGGCAGCGGCACTGAATTCAATCTGTCTTCATCTCGGAAAATGGAATTCCGATGCACTTGCGCCCATTGCCAAAAAGTGACTGGTGCCAGGCGCGGCAATTGTCGCTGCGGCGCCAGCCCTAAGACCCTTTGCAGCAGGTGACGAGGTCCCGGTGCCTGGCTGAGAAAGTTAGCAATTCCGTGAATTCGCGACCCAAGCCTTGCCCACCGTTCGATCAGGCCAAAGGCAAACGCTTTCAGCGGCCGTCGCCTCTTTTCGTAATAGTGCGACAGAAATTCCGCTTTGTAGGTGGCAATATCGACATTCGCCGGGCATTCTGACTTGCAGGCCTTGCACGAAAGACACAATTCCAGTGCGTCCTTAACGTGTTCGTCTCTCCAGCCGGCGCGTACCACCTCGCCTTGGAGAAGCTCAAAAAGCATGTGAGCGCGCCCCCGCGTGCTGTGTTCTTCTTCAAGCGTCACCATATAACTCGGGCACATTGTGCCGCCATCACTCTTCCGACACGCCCCGAGTCCAATGCATCGCAAGCTGGCCTTCGCAAAAGAACCATTATCATCAGGGAATTTGAAATGAGTCTCGGGTTCCAGTGGTTTATAGTCTGCGCCTAGCCGCAAGTTCTCCGTGGGCAAGTAAGCATCAACAACCTTGTGCGGGTTCAGCTTATTTTCCGGATCCCAAACTGCTTTGAATTCGCCGAAGGCCTTTATCAGCTCGGACCCAAACATCTTCGGAAGCAACGCGGCCCGCGATTGTCCATCACCATGCTCGCCCGAGAGCGAACCACCATAGCCAACCACCAGATCTGCCGCACGCCCTATGAACTCTGAATACTTGCGGATTCCGTTTTCACTTTCGAGATCGAAGCTGACACGCATGTGGACGCAGCCATGCCCAAAATGTCCGTAGAATGCACCGCGGTAGCCGTATTCGTTCATCAGCTTGCGGATGTCTCTCAAATAGCCTCCCAGCTTTTCGGGAGCGACCGCAGCGTCATCCCAGCCTTCCCACTCCGCCGGTGCGCCGGGAGCAAAGGCGGCGGCGCGCGGCCCAGCCTCGCGAATCTGCCACACTGCACGCGCTTCGCTCCTGGAGTACAGCCGTGCGTTAGGTGCGGCGCTCGCCTGTTTCAACCGGTCGATAAGCTGCGAGGCAAGATGTTGCGCCTCGTTCGGATCATCGGCACCAAATTCCACCAGCAAAAACCCGCGCCCCTCGGGAAGGAGATTCAGGTTCGGTGCTCCCTTCCTCTGGAGCCCGTCGACGATACTTCCTTCAAATCCTTCGAGTCCGATCGGATGGAACTGCAGTATTTCTGGAACATGATCGGCTGCGAAGAAGGCATCTCGATATCCCAGTCCAACGAGTGCGCGATGCTGAGGACTGTGAATTAATTTCAACTTTGCTTCCAGTACGATTGCACAAGTACCCTCTGTTCCGACGAGCGCGCGCGCGACGTTGAATCCTCTTTCAGGCAGCAATTCATCCAGGTTGTAGCCGGAGACTCGTCGTGGAATTTGCGGAAAGCGCGCGCGAATCAAGCCAGCGTAGTGTCCCTGGATCCGGCGCAACTTGCTGTAAATCTCGCCACGGCGGCCACCCTGAGAAATGATGTGAGCGAGCTCCATCCCGCTAGTAGCGCCCACCGTCATCTGCGAGCCGTCGTAAAGCAGGATTCGCAGCTCTTCGACGTTGTCGACCGTTTTCCCCCCGAGCAGCGAGTGCGTTCCGCACGAATTATTTCCTATCATGCCGCCGATCGTGCACCGATTATGAGTTGAAGGGTCCGGCGCAAAGGTCAACTGATGCATTTCTGCGCGGTTCCGAAGTGAGTCCAGAACGACTCCCGGCTGAACTCGTGCGAATCTCGCGTCGCTGTCAAGCACAAGGATGCGGTTCATATACTTCGTGAAATCCAATACCACCGCGACATTGCAGCATTGACCAGCCAAACTTGTCCCGGCCCCTCTCGCCAGAACTGGAGCACCGTACTTCCTGCATGCTGCTACCGCTGCAACGACATCTGCGTCATTGCGCGGGACCACCAGGCCAATGGGAATCTGCCGGTAATTCGACCCGTCCGTGGCATATAGCGCGCGGCTCCCTCGATCGAATCGTACTTCACCATTCAGCGTTCGCTTGAGTTCCTCCTCCAGTTCCAAAGCCTGAGAAAACGAGTCCACGAGTTTTGCATGCGAACTCAACGGTAATGGGGTGAGTGTGTGCACGGTCTTCTTAGATTGGATCAGAAGGCTGCAGAATAAAAGATGAAAGATAAGTTTTCCATATCTGATTGTTTTAGAGTTTTGCCTCTTTCGCTGCGAGCGTGACGGTCAATGCTGCACCAGGGAGTTCTTCGTCCGGTTTCATCCAAAACGCCAGAATTGTACCAATCAACAGCAATCCGTTGCTGCCGAGAAAGGGAAGCGTCCAATCTCCCGTCTTATCGATCACATATCCGAAAACCAGAGGCGAGACTATGGCGGCCAGCGCGGAGCCGGTATTCATCAGGCCTTTAGCTGTCAAGATGCGAGCTTAACATCACATTAATTTGCTTTTATCTATCCCGGGGGCCAGCGCAATATCTTAGGTTAGGCGACCAAAGACCTGGGGCGGCAATCGCTCTACCAGCGAGTCGCCCAAAGCAGGTCAGTTGACCATCCTGCATTTCGAACTCGGCTTTTCGCAGACTATCAACGTTCGAAGATGAACGAAATCAACCGTGCCTCGTTTCCTGAAGTGTTTCTAAGTGCGCGCGCTGGCGCCCCCTGTTCGAGCCACACAAAATCGCCAGGCCGCACCGAACTCTGCGTTTTCTCTCCACTCATAGTTGAGAGTGCGTCATCAAGTGCAACGACTAGCACCGAACGGCTAGGGTCCCCCATGTTCATGCCCTGGTGAGGCATCAGGCGAATCAGCGTCACCCTCGTCTGCTTGGTCTCAAACTGCGCTTGATCAATATGCGTTGTGCCCAGCAGTGATGATTCAGCCGGGGGGCAGTTCAGCCCCTGAGTGGCAATCACAGCGGCGCAGAGATTGCGCGCTCCTTGCTGGGGGAAAAGGAGCTCTACAGTGACGTTGCGGTAGGTGGTATCGCCCTCGATCGACGTCGAATGCACATAGCCGCGGGACTGAAGCCGCACCTGACCCTGGGAGAGTTTCTGGCGTACGTCTGGTTTGCCGGGAGCGCGGACAATAACTTCCGAACTGCTCATCATGATGCTGATCGCGTCAAATTCATGCCGGTGCAATTGAACCGTGCCACGGGGAGCGACTTCAACTTCATACACATTCACGTATTTGTTGTGCAGTGCAAGACGATGATGAGGCTCGGAAGCCAATGGGATAACGGTCGACATCTGTGCGGAGATCGTCAGTGGAAGACAGCACATCGTTAGTAAAAAGGCCGGTTTCGCTTTCACGACCGTTTTTCCAAAGAGTGAGTAAGTCCTCTCAATTCTTTTTGGCAGGTTACCTCCCGTACTGGTCCCACTAGAAACAGCCGGCGGGATGTGCCGACCAAGACGGCGATGGTCAGAATCGCAAAGGGCCAATAGAAGTGCCCAGTGCGATCCAAAACAAACCCTGTGAGTGCCGGGGCCACAACGACCCCGCCAGATTGCCCACAAAGTTCTGCAAACCTGTCCAACGCCCAGCGGCATACGGTCCGGCTAGAGTCTGCGTTATTGCCCAGATATTCGAAGCACTCATGCCCTGGAAACTGATGCCTAGCATGAGTAGGAGACTACACTGCAAAAGGGTGCATTGATCGCAGACAAGAGGAGGGAAATTCCAGCGCATGTCAGTCCTCCGCCCACAAAAGTTTTGCGAACGAGTGCTGCTAAGCCGATCGCTATCAGCGCAGACACCGAAAAGCCGCAGATAGCATCGCGAGACGAGCCAGAATTCCGGCGTTGGAGTTGCTTGGGCGCGGATACCTGTCGATAACACGGTTTCCGACCAACTAATGGACCCAATGCCTCCAGAGTCTTCGGTTTGTAGTGCTCCCTTCAAGACTATACAGTCAGAGCCTCGTTTTTGGATGGAACTGCAACAGACCCTAACGCCTCCTTGGGATTGCGGCTTCTTGCTCGGCCACACGCAAGAGCATGACGGAAGAATACTCGCAAATTAGGAACGATGTGAAGTGCCCGCAAAATGACCGCAGCAAGTGGGGGATTGGTCTTGCACTTCCGGATCAAACCCCTTCAATTGCACCGAATGCACCGATTTGCACCGAAAGTGGTGACATTGAATGTTTTGCGTAAGCTGCTTATAATAGAGGGGATGAACACAGTGCGCCCGTAGCTCAGTTGGATAGAGCGTCTGGCTACGAACCAGCCGCAAATTCAATCCAAGTCGTTGCTCCGGTTGCGCTTACGAGTTCCGGGCCATCCTTGGCCTGCTCCAAAGTTGCTCCAAAAAAAGGGTCGCGAAAACATCTCGGAAACTGAAATATCATCGGACCAGGTTTTGGTGCAATTTGGCTGCGCTTCTTGTCACATCGCGAGAAACATCGAACCCTAACGAAGACAGAGAGTTAGCGCTGGAACTCCGTTGCGCTTCGCCGGAGGGAAGCGGATTTACCAGCAGCAATTCGCTTTCTGCGAAATACCCCCGCTCAATCAGGCAGCCACTTTTTCAGTTTACGTCATCGCGGGCTGCGACGGGACTATGGTCACTTCGCTTCGCTGATGGTGGCAGTTTGCATGGTGCCCGGGCTGCGCTCTACCCTCCCTATTGGCCCACGGTTACTTCCTTCACCCCAGGCAAACACATGGGTTTTCGTTCTCGTCAAAACTGGTTTGCAAACGTCAGTTTCTGCCAGAGACCAGGATCAATGGCCCTGGAGACGGAACTCGTCTTTAGTGACCGCCGCCACCAATCACTTGTGGGTCATCAACGAGCATCCCATCAATGGTCATATCGTAATAGTAAACAATGAGCTGGGCAGCATGTTTCGCACCTGCTGATTTGGGGTGGTCGTTGTCAAATACTGTCTTATCGTCGACGAATGGAGATTTTTTTCTAAACACGACTCGGAACCGATGGCCGTTTGGGTTCCAGGTCACTGTCTTGCCTGCACAAAGGTAAATGGCCTTGGGTATCGTCCCATCAGTTGGGTCGACATCGAGCTTTTCATCGCGGCAAGCAAAAGTGACCGTTTCTTCGTGAAACGCTTTCTTGCAACCGCCAGCTCCGAAGGCGAAGAGCAACACTAGGGCGAAACGAATGGCACCGTCGTACCGTACCCGAGAAGAATGCATATCAACCTCCCTCATTTCCCTTGATTACTCTGGATCAGCCTGACGAACCCTGGACTTCCCCGTAGAGCATCGAAATTCGGCGTGTCGCGAAGCATCTCGGGCGAGATGCCCAAAGAAACTGCCTGTTCGAGTGCATCCAAGGCACGTTTCGTGTCGCCGAGTTGTTGATAAGTAATTCCTGCGTTGAAGAGCATGTCTGGGCTCTTGGGCTGAAGGCGGAGGGAAGCGTCAAGATTGTCGAGAGCAGGCTTTCGTTCTCCTCGCATGGAGTAGTACATGGCAAGGCTGCTCAGCAACTGTGCATCGTGGGGGTTGAGGCGCAGCTTTTCTTTTCCCAGTGCGATAGCTGTACCGTAGGCTGCTGCCGCTTCGGAGCGTCTCCCGGGAGTCCAGTAGTACGCGTCGCCCAGATTGCCCCACAGCACGTAATTCTTCTGGTCCAGCTTCACGGCTTCTGCAAAATTGGCAGCGGACTCGGCGTAGCGCCGCATTTGAAAATAAGCCGTGGCAAGATTTGACCGGGCATCTGCCGTCGGCCGTATGCTCAACGACCGCTCGAGAAGTGGAATGGCCTCGGAATACTTGCCTTGCAAAATGCGAACGCCGCCGAGATTGTAGTAACCGGTAAAGCTATCCGGCGCCAGCGAAACCACTTGGGAGTACATGACCGCGGCGTCTTCATAGCGCGCATGCCGCATGTAGAAGAGTCCGAGCCAATTGTAGGTGGCCCAATAGCCGGGACGCACTGAGATGGCCTGGTTGTACAATTCCTCCGCATCGACCGGGCGGCCGAGCTGTTCATAAGCAGTAGCGAGTCCGCCGTATGCGTCGTCACTCGTGGGTTCGAGTTCGAGTGCACGATGATACTGTTCGGCGGCCTTCTCGTAGTTACCTCTGGCAGTGAAGACCCGGCCGAGACACGAGTGAGCCGCAGCGAGGGCCTCGCCAAGCTCGGCTGCTTTCTGACAATTCTCGACGGCTGCATCCGCCCACTGATTATCGTGCGTTAACTGGTATTTCCGCCAATAAGCTTCGCCGAGGCCGGCAGTCGCAGAGGCATAAACTGGATCTTTCTCGATTGCGCGTCGAAAAAGAATGATGGCATTGTCGACTTTTTCAGGCACCACGTAGTCCTGGAGGTAGCCTCGGCCTTGAACGTAGAAATCGTAGGCCGCCGGTTGGGTGGTGCCGTGAGAGGCAAGAGACTGCTTTTCCTGTGGTGCGAGTTGGAGCTCCATGGCCGCAGCAACGCGTTCAAAGACACGATCCTGCAAAGCAAAAGGGTCGGCAGCAGCCGCGGTAATTGTGCCGCTGCGCACCTGCTGGCTGGAACGAGCGTCCACGAGAGCGTAGTTCACCCTCACCTCGCCTGCCGCTCGTTGAACGTTCAAGACCAGGACAAGGTTCACGCCAAATTGCTGGCGCGCGGCATCGATGGTAGTCACGTGCTTTTCGAGGGTCAAGTTCATGGGGATGACCGCGAACGCGTGGCGGGTGCTTAGCTCACCCAAGCGCGAGTTCAGCGTGTCCGCAAGGCCGCTTTCAAACGCGGATTGCGAGGTGTCGCCGCTGCTAACTGGAGGGAGCACGCCGAGCAGGACCCGCGAGGGCACGGTGCCCGACGCGCGGTGTTTCCAAAGCTTGTCGCCGCGAATGGTGAGTAAGCCTGCGGCAGCCAATACCGCCAGCGCTATGGTGGCAACCATTGCGCGTAGCGCGCGCGACGCCGCAGGGCGAGGCGGTGAAATGGCTTCTACCTGTGAAGAAGTGAGAGCTTCGAGAGCAGCGCGTGCTTCGCCTGCTCGCTGGTAGCGCCGGGCCGGCTCTTTCTCGAGGCACCGGGAAATGACCGTAGCGAGGCCAGAAGGAATCTGTGGAGAGAAAGGACGCGGCGCTTCCCGGAGAATCGAATTGCAAAGCAGATAAAGATTCTCGCCTTGGAAAGGGCGCGTTCCCGTGGCCATCTCGTATAGCACTATCCCGAGGGACCATAGATCGGTGCACGGCGATGCATCGGCGCCCTTGATCTGCTCCGGGGCCATATAGGGAAGAGTGCCTCCCAAGCCCACCCTGCTCTCAGCGGAAACCGTTTCCAGCGTCCGTTTATCAAATTCCGCCGGATCTTTGCGCCGCGCCAAACCGAAATCCAGAATCTTGGCATCTCCGCCAGGCGTCACGATGATGTTCAGAGGTTTCAAATCTCCATGGATCACTCCACGATCATGGGCGTGCGCGAGCGCCGAGGCGAGTTGGCGTCCGGAGCGGAGGACTGTTTCCACTGGCAAGCCTCCTTCCCGGATCAACTCAGCAAGCGTACGGCCCTCGACGTACTCCATGGCAATGAACACTTCGCCGGCGTCTTGGCCAACTTCGTAAATGGTGCAAATATTCGGATGATTCAGTGCCGACGCCGCACGGGCCTCGCGGCGTAAGTGCTCGTTGACTCCTAGATTGCTCGCGGCTGGTTCGGGGAGGAACTTCAGAGCCACGGTGCGGCGCAAGGAGGTGTCCTCAGCGCGGTAAACTACGCCCATCCCGCCGCTGCCGAGGGGACCGAGAATGCGGTAATGAGATATCAGCTGAGCCGGCACTACCATGTACCCCAGGTCACAAGGCCCGAAGCGGAAGGCAATTCACGACGCGGTAATTCGCACCGTCTGTGTCGGCATCTTACGTCGCACAGAGATTCAAGTCAACGCGCCGTATCGCGCCATCTAAAATGTAACCAGAGGGGACAACGTCGCGCCATTTAAGATGTAACCCGAGACAAAGCCGATTTGGGGAGGGTTCATTTGGGGCGCAAGGGGAAATGGGAGTATTTCCGAGTTATTTATGGGCGGT
>DATHIB010000084.1:0-36946 GCA_035490055.1 Candidatus Limnocylindria bacterium
ACCATATACAACAATCATGTCAAGAGAAATACAATTTACATTCGTCACTATTTACGACTTCCAGTAGGGTTTGGCTGAAACGAGAGGACTTGTCTGTCTAAAAAGCGAAAAAATGACCTTCGGCCGCGGAAGTCGGGCTAACTGCGGACTGCATTCTTCCAGCGCCGTAGGCGCGCCAGAAGTTAGCCCAGCGCGTAAGCGCGTCATTGCACGGCTGCTCCCGCCGGATCCTGTTGCTCCCGCGGCCTTCCCGGACTTCCTTGCGCGCCAGAAAAAGACTTTTGGCAAAAAACGCCTGAAGGTTTCCGGCGCCGAGCAGCTCGCCGCCGAGCGGGAACGCTTTTGATCGTCTACGCGGACACCAGCTTCCTCTTCTCTCTTTTCGTGCCCGACGCCAACTCCTCCGCGGCCGCAGCAGTCATGAAGTGCGTCATGGCCACCTCTCCTCGCCACCGAGTTCGCCGAATTCGAGTTCATCAACGCGCTCAATTGGCGCATTTTCCAAAAGGAGTTGCGCGCTTCGGAGGAGCAGGCTGTTCTGCTTTCGCTTTCCAAGGATGTGCGCGACGGCCTGATCCGTATCGTGCCGATATCGGCCGCGACTTTCGCGCATGCCCGGAGGATTGCCCGAACCCAGACCCGGCTCCTCGACACTCGTTCCTTGGATGTTCTGCATGTTGCTTCGGCCCTCGCTCTTCGAGCTAGTTCGTTCTGCACGTTTGATAAGAATCAAGCGCGGCTCGCGGGCGCCCTGGGACTTCGCGTTCCTTAATTCTCGAACGGCTGCATCGAAGAGGGGGCACGATGTATCGTGCCCCTACAAGGTATGCACAGCCAGGACTGGCCGTGCCTCGAAAGCGAACTTGCACTCCGGGCGCGGTTGAAAGCACGGGTCTGAAGACCCGTCACTACAGGGACCTTGCACGACTGAAGTCCTGCCCTCCTATTTCGATGGAATTTCGGTGCGGAGGCGGGCTATGACGAGACGAATCTCTTCGTAGGGGATTTCGGGTGGGAGGGCTTCTTTGAGAGGCTTCAGGCGGTCCATTCCCAACTGGCGGCAGGCTGCGGCGATCTGGTTGTAACGTTCGGGGGCTAACCAGTTGGGTTGAAACTCCGCGTC
The DNA here is from genome assembly GCA_035490055.1 of Candidatus Limnocylindria bacterium. Classification (GTDB taxonomy): domain Bacteria; phylum Acidobacteriota; class Terriglobia; order Acidiferrales; family UBA7541; genus Acidiferrum. Next base: position 1,124 of record DATHIB010000084.1, read on the forward strand.
GCCTCTTTCGATCATGCCGGCGACGAGGGAGACAACGGCGCGCAGGGTGCGTGCACGAATTTGGGCAATCTCCTCGAAGGTGCGGCCTTCTTCGAGGAGACGCAGGGTTTCTTTGGCGGGGGAGGATACTTTTGGCTTGCCTTCGTTGCTGGTGCGATCACCTTCGCGGAAGCGGCGCAGGGCGTCCAGAATTTCCTTGCCATACAGTTCGACTTTTTTGTCGCCGAAGCCGGACACGCGCCGCAACTCCTGCAAATTCGATGGTTCCACGAGGCACAAATCCTCCAACGCAGAATCGTGCAGGACGACGAAGGCCGCGACTCCTTTCTCTCTTGCGGTAATTCGCCGCCACTCGCGGAGGTACTCTTTCAACTCGAAGTCGGCTGAGGTCGATAGCGTAGGCGCGGTGGGGCGCGGCGTGGCAGGACGCGCGGGAGGCGAGTATGTGGTCTGTGGCTTGCGGCCGGCATCGCGTTTTCTGCGCGGGGATTGCAGTTCGATTTCCAACCAGTCGGGCGTGGCGGCGCAGGCATCGCAATTGCCGCAGCGCTCCCACTTGGGAGATTCACCGAAGTGGCGGCAAACGTGGCGCTGGCGGCACTCTTTGGATTGCACGAAACGCTCGACTTCGTGATAACGCTGCCAGGCGCGTTCTTTTTCACCGGGATCCTCGATTTTGCCGATAAAAAAGGCGTGCAAGCCGGTGTCTTTTTTTTGCCAGAACAAAAAGCAATCCGCGGGGAGCGCGTCGCGACCGGCGCGGCCCGCTTCCTGGTAGTACTGCTCGACGCTCTTCGGGAGCGAGAGATGGATCACCGCGCGCACGGCAGCTTTGTTGATGCCCAGACCGAAGGCTATCGTGCCGACCATGACGCGCACTTCGTCGGCCATCCATTTTTCCTGATTCTCGCGGCGGGTCGCGCTCTCCATCTGGCCGTGATAACCAATGGCGGCGATGCCGTTTTCCTCGAGGAAATCGACAGTGTCACCAACGCACGCGATCGTGGGGGCGTATACGATCACGCTTCCGTCCGAGACCTGTTTTACAGCGCGGAGCAGCAACTCATTTTGCGTTCTGGAGCCGCATTGGCGAACGATGTATCGCAGATTGGACCGGCGAAAGCTGGCAATGTGCTTGTGGGGATCGCGCAGGCGGAGCTGCTCGATGATGTCGTGGCGGACGCGCTGGGTGGCGCTGGCGGTGAAAGCGGCGATGGGGCGGTCGGGAAAAAGTTCGCGCAAACGGCTGAGCTGGCGATATTCGGGCCGGAATTCATGACCCCACTCGGAGATACAATGGGCTTCGTCGATGGCAAAGAAGGAGATGGGGAGGCGCTTCAGCCAGTCCACGGTGCCGCCGAATGCGATGCGCTCCGGCGACAAATAGAGCAACTGGTATTTTCCGGTGGCAGCGTGCTGAAGGATGTGAGCGCGCTCTTCCGGGGGAGTGGCGGCGTTCAAGCAGGCGGCGGAAATTCCCATTTGCAGGAGTTGTGCGACCTGGTCCTGCATCAAGGCGATCAACGGAGAGATGACCACCGCGGTGGTGGCGTCGAGGACGGCGGGTAATTGATAGCAGAGCGACTTGCCGCCACCCGTGGGCATGACGACGCAGGCGTCGCGTCCTCGGGCGATGCTCCTGACGATGCTCTCCTGGCCGGGGCGGAAGGATTGGTAGCCCCAATAGCGGTGTAATGCCTCGGAAAAGCGATCAGGCTCTCGCTCTGGGGAGTTCTGTCCGCGCGCCGGCGGCGCCAAAGTTGCCATCGTTCTCTCTCTCCTGTCCGCAGTCACGGTCGTGGGGTGCAGCAAGGCGCGCGATGCGGGCTGCGATTTTCGCTTTTGTTTCTCTCTATGTCAAGTACAATTTCTGCTATGCCGCGGTGCGTTTCGAATCGCAACTTCTCAACGGGGAACAGTGCAAGGTTCGTCAGAGATTCATGCGCTGCTCTCAAGAGCGAGGAGAAAGCGGATCACCTTTGGCGCGGCACGCAATGGCAGCTGGCGAGCGGCTGGGTGTGTGGGGCGCAGCGATGCTGCACCTCTACAAAGACATTTCACTTCGTTGCGGCAGCCGCAGGTTTGGCCGCTACATCGCGAAGTTGCCGCAGTCATTCGCAGGTGCCATAATTCGAATTCAAACTGAAGGTTCGTGGTTCGCAACAATTATTTCAGCTGCGAAGGGCGGGCCGGGGTTACTGAGGGGGTTTTATGGGACTGCGCGATAGCTGGATTGAGAAGAGAGAAGCGGCGGTTGCCGGCGCGAACGGAAACAGGAACGTTTCGCAGATGCACCTGGCGCGGCATGGCGTTATCAGCGAGGAGATGGAGTACGTTGCGAAGCGCGAGAAGCTGGAACCGGAGCTGATCCGCAGCGAAGTGGCGCGCGGGTGCTGCATCATTCCCGCCAACATCCATCACCGCAACCTGGAGCCGATGGCCATCGGCATCGCTACGAAATGCAAGATCAATGCGAACATCGGGAACTCCTCCACCAGCTCGAATATCGACGAGGAGCTGAAGAAGCTGCATCACGCGGTGCATTATGGCGCGGACACGGTAATGGACCTTTCCACGGGTGGAGACATCCCTATGATTCGCAAAGCGATTATTGACGCGTCGCCGGTGCCCGTGGGCACCGTGCCGGTGTATGAAGCAATCTCGAGGGTGCGGCGGCCGGAGGATTTGACGATCGGGCTGATGCTGGAAGTGATTGAGGAGCAGGCCGAGCAGGGCGTCGACTACATGACGATTCACGCGGGCGTGCTGCGCGAGCATGTGCCGCTGGTGCGGAAACGGATTACGGGAATTGTGAGCCGCGGCGGTTCGCTGATGGCGCACTGGATGGAGCGCCACAAGAAGCAGAATTTTCTGTACGAGAACATCGAGGAGATCTGCAAGATTTTCAAGAAGCACGATGTGAGTTTTTCGTTTGGTGATGGACTGCGGCCGGGGTGCATCGCGGACGCCAGCGACGAAGCGCAGTTCGCGGAGTTGAAGGTGCTCGGCGAGCTCACGAAAAAGGCGTGGGAGCACGACGTCCAAGTGATGATTGAGGGGCCGGGGCACGTGCCGCTGGACAAGATCAAGGAGCAGGTGGACAAGGAGATGGAGTGGTGCCACGAAGCGCCGTTCTACACGCTGGGGCCGCTGGTGATTGATATCGCGCCCGGGTACGACCACATTACCAGCGCGATTGGCGCGGCGATGATCGGCTGGTACGGCGCGTCGATGCTGTGCTACGTGACGCCGAAGGAGCACCTGGGGTTGCCGAATGCGGAGGACGTGAAGCAGGGCGTCATCGCGTACAAAATCGCGGCGCACGCCGCGGACGTGGCGCGGCACCGGCCGGGTGCGCGCGACCGCGACGACGCGCTGAGCTATGCGCGATTCCTCTTCGACTGGAACAAGCAGTTCGAGCTTTCGCTCGATCCGCCGACGGCGAAGGCGATGCACGATGAAAACCTACCCGACGACTTCTACAAAGAAGCCAAGTTCTGCTCGATGTGCGGGCCAAAGTTCTGCTCGATGAACATCACGCAAATGGCGGATGCCGAGGGCGGCCACGACCAGGCGGAACGGAAACAGAAATTCGTGGAGTTGCTGGCGAAGGTGCAAGGCGCCTGATGAAGGCGAGGGATGCCCGCAATGGGAATGTTTGAGGTGAAAGTGAAGTTGGCGAGCCTGACCGCTCCTGGGCGGACAGAGGAAATTTCGTTGTTGGTGGACACAGGAGCCACCTTGTCATGGATACCTCGGGGAGTTCTCCAAAAGTTGGGCGTGACAGCTTTCTCGCGGTTGCTTTTTTCACTTGCGGATGGCCGCCGCTTGGAACGCGACTTCACGGCCGTACTTGTGACTTTTGATGGAAGAAAGGCTCCCGTGCAGGTCGCTTTCGGCGAACCCGGCGAGGAGGCGGTCCTGGGCGCGACGGCTCTTGAAGGACTGGGCTTCATGGTTGATCCTGTGGCGAAGAAACTCATTCCCCGCGACCTGCTAGCGCTCTAAACTCATGCCTTCTCCTGATTCTGGATCTTCTCTGCGTGAGGAATTTAACCGCTGGGCGGAGGCAGGGCGCGGCGAGGGAATGGAGCAGGATCACCTGCCCATCGCGCTGCCTGTGCTTGAGAAAATGCGGCTCGCGCCAACGGACAATGTCCTGGACGTAGGCTGCGGGGCGGGGTGGCTGTCGCGGCGGCTGGCGAAATCAGTGCCCGAGGGCCGCGTGGTGGGGATGGACATTTCAGACGAGATCATTCGCCACGCGCGGCGAGGCAGCGTGGACTTCGACAATTTGATGTTCCTCGCAGGAGAAGTTGCCCAAATTCCCTGGCAGCCGAATTTCTTCTCTCACGTGATTTCCGTGGAATCTTCGTATTACTGGCCCGATCCCGCGGCGGGCATCAAAGATATTTTTCGGGTTCTCGGGGATGGCGGATCGGCGTGGATCTTGATCAACTACTACCGCGACAATCCGCACTGCCACCAGTGGGGAAGTCTCCTCGCGGTGCCAACGCATCTCTTCTCCGCAGAAGAATGGGCAGAGCATTTCCGCACCGCAGGTTTTACAAGCGTGGCGCACGAGAGAATTGTCGATCGCTCGCCGTCGCCGGAGGTCTATACGGGCCGGTGGTTCCGCGACGCGGAACAGCTTGCCGCGTTCAAATCTGAAGGGGCCTTGCTCGTTTACGGAATCAAGTAGGAAACCCAGGTTACCGTTTCCGAACCCCAAAGCGCGGATTCAGGTCTTGCCCGGGAAACAGATGCTAAAATCCATGTGAGTTTCCCTCTCCTGCTGAGCGAAAGAGACCCAGCACACTGGAAAGATTTTGTTTGTGAGATGCGCATGAATGATGCCGTGCAGAAATTGCAGGTTCTCGTGGTGGATGATTCACCTGTTTCCCGGAAACTACTGGAGCATGCGCTTTCCGCTGAACCTTACGCACTCTTGTTTGCGAAGAACGGCGAAGAAGCGCTGAGACTCTTCAGCGAAAACAAGCCTGCCCTCGTAATCACTGACTGGATGTTGCCTGACTTATCCGGTCCCGAGCTCTGCGAGCGAATCCGCACCGATGGGCGCAGCTCGTACACCTACATCATTTTGCTCACGAGCATGACCGAAAAAGATAGTGTCGTGGAGGGATTGGCCGCCGGAGCGGATGACTACCTCACCAAACCCTTTGACTCCAGTGAACTGCGGGCCCGTATCGGAGTGGGGCGACGGATCATTGACCTGCACCGCGAAATTGATGCCAAGAACAAGCTGCTCATGGAGATGGCTAACACCGATCCGCTCACGGGCTTGCCAAACCGGCGCGCGATCGAAGAATGGGCCGGGCGCCAACTGCGGGGCGCGGCGCGTCACGGATTTCCTTTTTGGGTTGTGCATACCGATGTGGATCGTTTCAAGGACATCAACGACGGTTATGGTCACGATGCTGGCGACCTGGTTCTGAGGAAATTCGCGGAAATTCTGAAAAACTTTACGCGGGCATCGGATATCAGTGGCCGGATGGGTGGCGATGAGTTTTTGCTGGTGCTGACACATGTGGATGAAAAAAACATTCAACTGACAGTGGACCGCCTGTGTAATCAGCTTGCCTCCGAGAAGTTTTCATTTTGCAGCGAGATTGTTTCGGTGACGGCGAGCTTCGGGATCGCCGGATTCCAAGGGAAAGAGCCTCCTGAATTCTCCGTGCTGGTGCGGCAGGCGGACCAGGCACTCTACCGCGCGAAGCGTGCCGGCCGCAATCAGATCAAGATCGAATTGCCCTGATTTTTCCGGCTCCGGACTTCCCTCCTTCCTCTGATTCTGGTGACATTCCGAGAACTGTGGTATGAGTGCCTGAGGCGAATCGCTCGCGATGACAGATCGCGCGACACGGATGGCCTTGGGCCTTGATCGGCGACGGCCCGGTTGGGCTGCGCATGGCTAAAGCTCTTCTAGAACACGAGATTCCCTACGAAGAACTCGAAGCCGACCCTCAGGGAGTTTTTGACTCCACGGGGAACGGTGAATATACTCTGCGTTATCAAGGAAGGACCGACCAATGGGCGTACTGGATCAACGGTTCGAAAAGAATTTCATGATTACTTCAGTGGACTACGTGTTCAACTGGGCGCGGAAGAGCGCCATCTGGCCGCTGACGTTCGGGCTGGCGTGCTGCGCGATCGAGATGATCGCTTCGACGACTTCGCGGTTCGATATGGCCAGGTTCGGAGCGGAAGTGTTTCGGCCGTCGCCGCGACAGGCCGACCTGATGATCGTGGCAGGCACGGTGACGCTGAAGATGGCGCCGGTGCTGAAACGTGTGTGGGAGCAGATGCCGGACCCAAAGTGGTGCATTTCGATGGGAGCATGCTCGAGCGTGGGTGGACCGTTTAACGCTTATTCGGTCTTGCAAGGTGTGGATCGTATCGTACCAGTAGACGTGTACGTTGTCGGATGCCCGCCGCGGCCGGAAGGACTCTTTTTTGCGCTGCTGAAGCTGCAGGACAAAATCGACCAGATGACGTTGGCGAAGCGGCCCACGGAAGTGCGTCTGCAGCCACAGATGGTGGAAGAGTTCAAAAAGGGAGTGATGGTGGCGCAAACGCCGGAGCCGAAATAAGAAGCAAATGAGGCAAGGGAAGTAAAGGATGTAAAGGAAAAGAAATTCGTCCCGCGCTGGAGCGCCGGACCGGGCGGAAGTCTGAAGAGAGGCGAAATACGACCGATAAAGCAGGAGAGTAAAAACCAGATGGCGTTTACACGAGCAGCAAAGACGAATGAAATCACGCCGGGAACGGTTCGAGAGTTTCAGGTGGAGGGCAAAGCGATTGCCCTGGCAAATGTCGGCGGCAAGTTCTATGCCATCAACAATACCTGCCTCCATCGTGGCGGGCCGCTGGGCCAAGGTGTTATGGACAGAAACATACTGACTTGCCCGTGGCATGGCTGGCAGTACGACGTGACCACTGGCAAGATTAGCCAGAATCCGAGTGTGGGGGTGGATTGCTACGCCATTGAAGTTCGTGGAGAAGATATTTTCGTGGACGCAGGCTAGATGGTTGTAACATGTTGGAAATAGACAGGTTATATTGCTTTTGCCGGAATATGGCCACCTTGGCCTGGCCCTACCTCTAAGGCTCACTTTCCCCTGAACCTCATATTTTGTTTCGCTTTTTGGATGCCAGCGTGTATATTGCTGCCGACTCGAAGCCTCGATGGCGACAACGACAGCGCAGCGACACCACTGGATTTTCAGCGCCGACCCACACCACTATCACTGGGACACCCTCTTCGTAAAGGGCAAGGAGATGTGGCACGGCGCCGGGGCGAAGCCTGACGCGGTTCGCGCGTTGAAACAAGTGCGCAAGGGCGACCGGGTATTGTGCTATCACTCGGCGCCGGAGCGCTCGCTGTATTCGATCGCCGAAGTGACGCGGGATCCCTACCCGGACCCGCACGATCGCACGGGAAAAAACCTGGTTGCGGACCTGCGGGCCTTCGAAAAGCTGCCCCGGCAAGTGACGCTGGCGGAGCTGCGCGCAAATCCCGCGCTGAAGAAAATGAAATTGCTGAAGAATGTGCGGTTGATCATTTCGCTGCTCACCGACCTGGAGTATCAGGAAATCCTGCGCATGGCCGGGATCGTAGCGACGCCGGGAATCCCGCTGCCCTGAGGCCACGCGCGCGGACGGCGGCTGTTCCACAAGTGAACCCGGAGCGATGCGCGGGCCGTCAGGCGCAAAGTGAACTGAGGTGAGTGATGGCTGCCTTTGGCCGCTCCAATATTTTTGCCGTTTGTTTTGCTCTCTTTTTAGCGCTCCTCTCACAGAACGCGCATCACGATTCCATGCTTGAAGGTGTTCCCTCCGGAAAGACGCGGGTGTTGGACCTGAGTTACGCGATTAACGACAAGCTGGTGCCGTGGCCGGGGGATGAGAAGTTCTTCGAAGCGGCGGTCAATGCGAGCGTTGAGAAAGACGGATACTTCACGCGGAGCTTCTGGATGCTGGAGCATTATGGGACGCATCTGGATGCGCCGGCGCACTTTCCGCCGGGGAAGACGACGGTGGACCAAATCCCGGTGAAACAATTGTTCGGGCCGGCGGTGGTGATCGATGTGCGCGCCGAGAGTGGCAAGGATGCGGATTATCAGCTTGCAGCCGCGCGGATCGAGGATTGGGAAAAGCGCCACGGCCGGATTCCCGAAGGCGCGATTGTACTGCTTAGGACAGGCTGGGCCTCGCGCTGGCCGGATGCGCGGAAGTACCGGAATCAGGATGACAAGGGGAAGATGCATTTTCCGGGTTTCCCGCCGGAGGCGGCGAAGCTGCTGATCCAGCGAAAGGTGAGCGGGCTTGGGTGCGATACGCTGAGTATCGACTACGGTGCGTCGAGTGATTACGCGGTGCATCACTTGGTGCTAGGAGCGGGTCTGTATCAACTCGAAAACCTGGCTGACCTGAGCGCATTGCCGGAAACGGGCGCGTTTTTGATCGTGGCGCCGATCAAGCTGGAGGGCGGCTCAGGTGGACCGGTGCGGGTATTCGCGCTCCTGCCGTGAAACAGTCTCATTTTTTGCAAACACTTTCGGCGCTCCTTACGTCTGACGAACTAGGTTCTGCGTGGTGGAGGATCCCTAAGAACAGGGTGATTTTGAACTACGGCCGCGCCACTGGCTCATGCATCATTATCCAAGTCACGATTGAATTTTCTCCGGGAGGAAGCATGCGCTTTCGAATCGCGATTCTGATAGGAATTTTGCTGGCTCTTGCAACGGTATCCGGCGCGGCGGAAGAAACGCCCCTGCTGGCGCACTCGCCAACAGTAAGCAAGACCCAGGTGGTTTTTGCTTATGGCGGCTATCTCTGGAGCGTGCCGCGCGAGGGCGGCGATGCCCGACAGTTGACCACCGGTGGACACGAAGGGTTGCCGGTGTTCTCGCCTGATGGAAAGTGGATCGCGTTTACGGCGATGTACGATGGAAACGCGGACGTGTTCGTCATGCCGGCGGAAGGAGGCGAGCCGCGACGGCTGACTTGGCATCTCGCAGAGGATATAGCAGTGGGGTGGACGCCGGACGGAAAGTGCATTTTGTTTCATTCGGCGCGCGAAGCCTATGCGGACTTCGATCGCCTGTACACGGTCGCCGCCGAGGGCGGACCGGCCGAGGCTTTGCCCATGTGGCGGGCCGAAGATGCGTGGTTTTCTCCAGACGCGACGCGAATCGCTTATGTGCCGAACGAAGTCTGGCAGACGTCCTGGAAGCGCTATCGAGGCGGGCAGACAACGCCAATCTACATCGTGCGATTGAGCGATCTGGCGCTGGAAAAAGTGCCCAGAAATAATTCGAACGACAGGCATCCGGTGTGGTTCGGCGACACCGTATATTTCCTCTCCGACCGCAGCGGGGCGGTGACCCTCTTCGCCTACGACACCAAGGCGAAAACGGTGAAGCAGGTGATCGAAAACAAGGGTCTCGATTTCAAGTCGCTTTCCGCCGGGCCGGACGCGCTGGTCTACGAACAGTTCGGCGGGATTTATCTTCTTGATCCAGCGAGCGGCAAATCGAAAAGGGTAAGCATTCGAATCGCCGGCGACCTGCCGGCAACGCGGCCGTACTACGAGAAGGTTGGCGACAAAATCCAAAATGCGGCGATTTCGCCGGCCGGCGCGCGCGCGGTGTTCGAAGCCCGCGGTGAAATCCTTACGGTCCCTGGAGAAAAGGGTGATATTCGCAATTTAACGCGGACGGCGGCGGTGGCCGAACGCGATCCGGCGTGGTCGCCGGACGGGAAATCGATCGCCTATTTTTCAGATGAGTCCGGCGAGTATGCGTTGCACGTAGCCGATCAGTCGGGCTCCAAAACGGTGAAGAAGATCAATCTGGGCAATCCTCCTTCGTATTTTTACTCTCCCTTATGGTCGCCGGACAGCAAGAAGATTGCTTACACGGACAAGCGACTAAACCTGTGGTACGTCGACGTGGAGAAGGGCACGCCGGTGAAAGTGACGACGGATCGCTACGATGATCCGACGTCTGGTTTCGGTGAGACATGGTCGCCGGACAGCAAATGGCTGACGTATGCCAAGCTGCTCGAGAACCATTTGCGGGCAGTTTTCGTGTACTCGGCGGAAACGAGCAAAGAATCGCAAATCACGGACGGGATCAGCGACGCGCGACATCCGGTATTCGATAAGGGCGGGAAATCATTGTTCTTTGCCGTAAGCACAGATGTAGGACTGTCCGCGGGCTGGCTGGATTTGTCCAGCTTCCAGCATCCGGTTTTACGGAGTGTTTATGCGGCGGTCCTCAAGAAGGGCGATCCCTCGCCTGTGGAGCCGCAGAGCGACGAAGAAAAAGCGGCGGAAGAGAAGAAAGATTCGGTAGACAAAGGCAAAGAAGCCGACAAGAACAAAGAGGGAGAGAAGAGTAAAGAAGGCGACAAGACTAAAGAAGGCGACAAGAAGAAGGAGGAGGAGCCCGTCAAGGTCACTATCGACTTGGAGGGCATCGGACAGCGCATCGTAGCGCTGCCGATTAAGCCTGCGAACTATGTGAGCCTGGACAAGGGCAAGGCTGGGATCCTGTTTCTCTCCGAGACTGTGGATGTGCCGCGATTCGAGGAGCACACTCCTGTCACGGTTTCTAAATTCGATCTCACAACGCGGAAGACCGAGCCGTTCATCGGCGGGATCAACGGATTCGCAGTTTCCGCCAATGGCGAAAAAGTGCTTTACCGCCAAGGGCCTGGATGGTTTATCACGGGCACAGCCGTAGTAGTAAAGCCCGGCGACGGCGCCCTGAAGCTGGATGAGATGGAGGTTTACGTTGACCCGCGCGCCGAATGGAACCAGATGTACCACGAGGTATGGCGCATCGAGCGCGACTTCCTGTACGACCCGCATCACCATGGGCTGGACATTAATGCCGCGGAGAAGAAATACGCTCCCTATCTGAAGGGTCTGGCAGGGCGCGGGGACTTGAATTACCTCTTCGACGAAATGCTGGGGGAGATCACCATCGGCCACATGTTCATTGGTGGCGGGGATGTGCCGGAGCCGAAGCGGGTGAAAGGCGGATTGCTCGGAGCTGACTACAAGATTGAGAACGGGCGCTACCGCTTTGCTCGTGTTTACAATGGGGAGAACTGGAACCCCGATCTGCGCGCGCCGCTGACCCAGCCGGGTGTGGACGTGAAGCCGAGCGAATATTTGCTGGAGGTGGAGAGGCGCGAGGTTAAGCCACCGGCAGAGGTCTACAGCTTCTTTGAGAACACGGCAGGGAAGCAGATCAAAATTAAGGTAGGACCGAACGCGGACGGCGAGGACGCCAGGGAAGTCACGGTAGTGCCGCTGCCGAGTGAATTCGCGCTGCGCAACCGCGCTTGGGAAGAAGATTGCCGGCGGAAGGTGGACGAACTAAGCGGAGGAAAGCTGGCTTACGTGCACGTTCCCGATACGGCCGTCGGCGGTTACCTCAATTTCAACCGCTTCTACTTTGCCCAAGTTGGCAAGCAAGGTGCCGTCATCGACGAGCGCTACAACCACGGCGGCGAAGTGGCGGATTACATCATCGACATGCTTAAGCGCCCGTTGCGGAACTGCGCGATTTCCCGGGAAGGAGAAGCGTTCTGCTCGCCGCTGGCGCAAATCTACGGCCCGAAAACGATGATCATCAACGAAATGTCCGGATCGGGCGGCGATGCGCTGCCATGGATGTTCAGGCAGGACAAAATTGGGCCGCTGGTCGGCACGCGCACCTGGGGCGGATTGGTGGGGATTTATGGCTATCCGCTGCTGCTGGACGGGGGTTTCGTTACGGCGCCGCGCGTGGCCATCTATGGTCTAAAAGGCGAATGGGAGGTGGAGAACCGCGGAATCGCGCCGGATATTGAAGTGGAAAACGATCCCGCGTCCGTTGCGGCGGGGCACGATCGGCAACTCGAAAAGGCCGTGGAGGTCACTCTGGAGGCGCTGAAGAAGAATCCGGTAGTGATCCCGGAGCATCCGCCGTATCCGACCTACCACAAGAAGTAGACTGGGCAAGGTCCATGGCCGCGAGGGCGCAGAACTCTACGCCCTCGCAGTTTCATTGAAAATTCAGGTATTTTCTGCACCGTGCTTTCGAACATGTCTCCGTAGAAAATTCCGCTTTGAGGCGCGCGGCTCGTCCCGTGCTGCGAAGCGCGTTAGGCGTGGCGGTGTGATATTTTGAAGGTGCTCTCTTCTTATGCCGGAACTTCCCGAGGTCGAAACCGTAGCGCGAGGATTGCGGCAAGCGATTCTCGGACGGCGGATTCTATCTGTCACGCTGGGTAAAACAGATTTTATCGATGATCCGGCAGCGCTTGAGCAACATTTACCGGGGCGCCAGATCGAGGCGGTGGAGCGTTACGGAAAATTCATGCTGTTGCGGCTGTCGGCGTTGAGTGGAGAAAACCGCGTTGCCACAAATGGGGATGCGGCGCCGGCGTCACTGCTCGTGCATCTGGGAATGACCGGCCAGATCGCACCGAGACCGGCGGGGCAGCCTCTGGAAAAACACACGCACGTTTGCTTGCTTCTGGATGACGGGCGCGAGCTGCGCTACACGGATGCGCGGCGTTTCGGGCGCATAGCTTACCTGACGAAAGAATTGCTTGCCGAAGAGCTGACGGGATTTGGCGCCGACCCGCTCGAAGTGAGCAAGGAGGAGTTCGCGAACAGGATTTGCGGGCGGCGCGCGCGGATCAAGGCGCTGCTGCTGGACCAGGGCGTGCTGCGCGGCGTCGGCAATATCTATGCGGATGAAAGCCTGTGGAAAGCGAAGATTCATCCAGCGCAGCTGGGAGCCAACCTCAGCTTGAAGCAAATACACACATTGCGCCGCGTGCTGCAAGACATTCTGCGGAAAGCGATTGTGTTGCGCGGGTCCTCGATTTCCGATTTTCTTGACGCCGAAGGCAAGCCGGGAGAATATCAGCGGCACCATCGGGTGTACGGACGCGAGGGGAAAAACTGTTATCGCTGCAAGACGCTGATCCGGCGAGCGATTGTTGCGGGGCGAAGCAGCTATTTTTGTCCAAGGTGCCAGCCCTCGCCGCGCGATTTTATTGCATTGCCACTAGCCGGAAGAAATGAAAGAAAGAGTAAACACAGAAACGCAAGGCACGCTGAGAAACCGCAGAGAAGAAATGGGAAATCACGGTGAGAGCTGAGAGTCGCTGAAAAATATCGAAACGAAGTGAGCGGCTCCGCACGTCTATAAGAACAAGTCCAGAGAGTGGACCGCACGGCCATGGCGGGAACCGCGTGGGATTGACTGAGCGAGGATGATGAAACTCTTTCAGTGAAATCTTGTTGAAGACTTCGAGGGAGATCGAATGAACTCACGTCGAGTGGTAATTCCTGTGTTCGTTGCGGTGCTAGTCCTGGCCGGAGTACGGGCCGGGTCGGCGAAGCCTGCGCCAGATGATACCAATCCGTTCGCTGCGGCGGACGGGCAGATATTAAGCGAGATTCACGATCACAGCCAGGCAATGGATAACCTGGAGTACCTATCGGACGGGATCGGGCCTCGGCTGACGGGTTCGCCGCAACTGAAACAGGCGAATGATTGGACCGCGGCCAAGTTCCGCGAGTACGGCCTGACCAACGTGAAGCTGGAGCCCTGGACAATCGCGCGCTCCTGGACGCGCGGGACGGCGCACGCGCGCGTCGTGAGTCCCGCCGTGCATCCGCTGACGATTGCGTCGGCGGGATGGTCGCCCGGCACCAACGGAGTGATGCGCGGGCCGGTCGTATACTTTGGCGCGATAACGAAAGAGGATTTCGAAAAGTTTCGCGGGAAGCTGAAAGGCGCGATCGTTATCTATCAGGAGCCGGAGAGTCTCTCTCCGCCCAGGCCGGAGAATTTGAATCGAGAGTTGATTCGCCCGATGCAGGCGCCGCCGCCGGTGAAAGGGCAGCCGCCGTCGCCGTTTGCGGCGTTACAGGAGGTGGCGCGCGCGCGAAACGAGTTTTTCAAGCAGGAAGGCGTCGCGGCGGTGCTGCGCGATTCGAACAAGCCGCACGGCCTGCTGAACATGACCGGCATCGGCGGGGAGAAGTTCGATATCGGCGTGATCCCGACGGCGTTCATTACCGGTGAAGGCTACCGGATGCTGTTCCGCATGCAGAAGCACGGGAAAGTGGAAGTCGAGATCGAGATGACGAACTCGTTCGGCGACAAGCCCATGGATGTCTACAATACGGTCGCGGAAATTAGAGGAAGCGAGAAGCCGGACGAAGTGGTGATTCTCGGCGCGCATCTGGATTCTTGGGACCTCGGGACCGGATCAACGGATAACGGCACGGGATCGATGGCGGTGCTGGAAGCGGCGCGAACGCTGGCGAAATTAAACTTGAAACCGAAGCGGACCATCCGGTTTGTGCTGTTCACCGGAGAAGAAGAGGGACTTGTCGGCTCCGCGAAGTATGCGGACGCCCACAAGGACGAGTTGGAAAAGATTTCCGCCGTGCTGGTTCACGATACGGGCACGGGCCGCGTGCTGACGCTAGGATTGCACGACAACTATCAGGACCGCGAAATTGTGGACCAGGTGCTTGCGCCGCTGAAGGAACTGAAGCTGCTTGAGCCCACCATGCGAAGGACATTCGGAACGGACCACGCCTCGTTTGACGACGTCGGTGTGCCGGGGTTCTTTGTGGTTCAGGACGGTGCGGAATACAACCAGACGCATCACAGCCAGTCGGACACCTTCGACAAAGTATGGAAGGACGAGCTCAACCAAGGAGCGCAGGTACTTGCGGCATGGGCGTACAACACGGCGCAACTGCCCGCCATGCTGCCGCGGCGGCCGCTGCGATACCGGCCGTCCACTGACGCGGCGAAGGCGGAGGCGCCGAAGTCCGATCCGATTTCAGAAATGGATACGAAAATTGTCGAACAGGTGAAAGCCAGTCAGGGGGAGCTGAAATCCAACCTGGAGTACTTGGCCGATTTCATCGGTCCGCGTTTGACCGGCTCACCGCAACTGGACAAAGCGAGTCACTGGACAATGGAGCGCTTCAAGGAAGCAGGACTCGCAAATGTGCACCTCGAACCGTGGACTATCGCCAATAGCTGGACGCGCGGACCCGCCAGCGGCCGCATTGCAGTCCCGACGCAGCACCGTTTGACGCTGGAGACGGCAGGCTGGTCCGCAAGCACAAAGGGCATGGTGCATGGGCCGGTTATTGGGATCACCGCGGAGAAGGCGGAAGAGTTGCAGCAATACAAGGGCAAATTAAAGGGCGCTATCGTACTCGCCGGTCGCATCCGGGAAACGGTTTCTCCCGGCAATCCGCTGTCAACACCGTGGGCAGAGAATACGATTCCTGTCGCGCGGCCGAAATCGGACGAGCAAAAGCCGTTCGATTTCGAGGCCTACCGCAAAATGCGGCAGATGCAGACGAAATTCTTTGCCGAAGAAGGAGTGGCTGTCGTGCTGCTCGGCTCGGATAAATCCTACGGCTTGCTGAACATGAGCGTCAGCGGAAGGGAATACGTTTCCGGCGCGGTCCCGACCGCCTATACCACGCGAGAAGACTTCGCCCTGCTTTGGCGCTTGGTGGACGCGGGCGCCGTGGAAGCGGAAGTGAGTATTGAGAGCAGCTTCAGTGGGAAACCCGTCGAGGTGTACAACACCGTGGCGGAAATTCCGGGAAGCGAAAAGCCAGACGAGGTCGTCATCGTTGGAGGGCATCTCGATTCGTGGGATTTAGGAACCGGCGCAACGGACAATGGCACGGGATCGATGGCCGTGCTGGAAGCGGCGCGGGCACTGCAAAAGCTGGGCGTGAAGCCGAAGCGGACGATCCGGTTCGTGCTATTCACCGGCGAAGAGCAAGGCTTGAACGGTTCGAAAGCTTACGTGAATGCACATCAGAAAGAACTGGAGAAAATTTCCGGCGTGCTGGTGCACGACAGCGGAACCGGAAAAGTTCTCACCATCGGCTTGATGGGAAACTACGCGGTGAGGGAGACGATCGACCGCGCGCTCAATTCGCTAGCGCGGGCGAAAGAAATCGGATTGGCGGAGCCTACGCTACGGTCCGAAGGCGGGAGCGATCATGTGCCATTCGATCAGGCCGGCGTGCCCGGTTTCTGGTGCGTGCAGGACAACATGGATTACGACAAGACGCACCATTCTCAGGCGGACACGCTGGACCGCGTGCGTTGGGATGACCTGACGGAAGGAGCGCAAGTGCTGGCGGTTTTCGCCTACAACGTCGCACAACTGCCGGAAATGCTGCCGCGCAAGCCGGCCAAGCAGGGAGACGATTGAGCCGCGGGCATGCGCGCCGTGGTTCACAGAGTCAGTCGAGCTAAGGTTGCCGTCGAAGGGCGCGTGACGGGCGAGATTGGCGCCGGGGTGATGATTTTGCTCGGCGTCGGCCGTGAAGATAGGTCAACTGCCGCCGCATCGATGGCGGAAAAATGCGCGAACCTGCGCATCTTCGAAGACGATCAGGGTAAGATGAACCGGTCGCTGCTGGACGTGAAAGGCAGCGCACTGGTCGTCTCGCAGTTCACGCTTTACGGCGATGCGCGCGGGCAGCGGCGGCCAAGCTTCATCTCTGCTGCGCCGCCGGAACAAGCGAAAGCTCTCTACGAAGATTTTTGCGAAGCGCTTCGCAAGCTTGGCGTGAGCGTCGCCACCGGTATTTTCCAAGCGATGATGTCCGTGGAGCTGGTCAATGAGGGCCCGGTCACGATCCTCCTCGATTCCGAAAAAACGTTTTAGGAACAGCGGCACTCGAGAGAAGCTGCCGCCATGGACCAAGACGGCCGTATTGCGAGAACTGAAAACACTCGCGGACCCGAAGGTGCGCGCGAAGTTGGCATACTTTGGCGTGCATGCGCCGAAGGCTTATGGAATCTCCGCGCCAGTCCTGCATCAATTTGCGAAACACATTGGCAAGGATCATCGGCTTGCCCAGCAACTGTGGACGACCGGTATTCATGAAGCGCGGATCCTTGCCACATTGATTGGCGAACCGAAAAAAGTCACAGTGGCGGAAATGGATCGATGGGCGCGCGATTTCGATTCGTGGGACGTGGTCGATGCGGCGTGTTGTTACCTCTACGCGCAGGCGAAGCCTGCATGGAGCAAGGCAGCAGCGTGGAGCCGGCGCCGCGAAGAGTTCGTAAAGCGCGCCAGTTTTTCCCTGATTGCGTATCTTAGTTACAAGGATGGAGCGGCCCCGGATACGCGGTTTGCGCGATTCCTGCGAGTGATCGAGCGCGAAGCGCACGATGAGCGAAATTTTGTGAAGAAAGCAGTCAACTGGGCCCTGCGAAACATCGGGAAAAGAAATAAACGGCTCAACCGTGAAGCGATCCGTGCCGCGGAGAGAATCGGTCTGCAGGGTTCCCGCGCCGCCCGCTGGATTGCTGCCGACGCGCTGGGCGAATTGAAGAGTGCGGCCGTGCAAAAACGGCTTCAACGGAAGACAGCATGAACAAGACGGCAAAGGGCGGCTCGAAGAAGGAGGTAAAGATCCGTCGGGTGAAGAGAGCCGATGCGCCACAAATCGCCGTGCTTGCGGGCCAGCTCGGGTATCCCACGACGCCGCCGCAGATGCGCGAAAGGCTGTTGGGAATCAAGCCTGCCTCGCTGCATGCCGTATTCGTTGCAGATGCTCCGGAAGATGGAGTGATCGGCTGGGTGCATGTGAGCAAGCAGCCTTTGCTGGAAGTTGAGATTCGCGCGGAAGTGAACGGGCTGGTAGTCGCTGAAGGGCAGCGCAGCTTCGGAGCGGGCGCGCGGCTGCTGGCCACCGCCGAAGATTGGGCGCGCAAACACGGTTGTAAGAGCATGTCGGTGCGTTCCAATGTAATTCGCGCGCGCGCGCACAAGTTCTACGAACGCAACGGTTACGAGCATTACAAAACTCAGAAATCCTTCCGCAAACCGCTGTAAAGCCAGCAATTCTCCATTTCCGTTCACTCCCACGAACCAGTCCATGGTCTGCTGCTGGAAATATATATCGCATTGCGATATAGTTATTTCGTGACAAAAGAAATCACCACGGCGGAGTACCAGGCGCTGGCCGAACTGCGGTGCCTGATTCGCAAGTTTGTCAGCGAAGGAGACGCGGTGGCGCGATCGGCTGGCCTCGAGCCGCAGCAATATCTTCTACTGCTGGCGATTCGCGGGCTTCCGGAAGGCGAAGAAGCCACTATCCGTGAGCTGGCGGATCGGCTCGCGCTGAAACATCACAGCACTGTGGAGCTGATTGACCGGCTTGAAACTCACGACTACGTCCGCCGCAACCGCAGCAGAGACGACCGCCGACGTGTGCTGGTGTCGCTCTTGCCGCGGGGAGAAAAACTGCTCGAGCAAGTCGCGCGGCACCGCATCAGTGAATTGCGCTCCAGTGGAACAGCATTGGTGTATGCCATTAGTGCCTTGCTGGAAGACGGACAGGCGCTACGCGCAGCAAAGAAAACAATGAACTCCGCCCGGCCGGGCACGGAGAAGAAACATGGGTAACGTCGTAGAGAAAGACTTGCGCGACAACAGTGCAAACACGCCGCGCCAGGATCGGCACGAAGAGCTGGGTGATTTCTCGGCGACATTGCGTGTACTCCCTATTTCCGCCCTGGCAATCGGGATCGGCGCGCTCTGCGCGTTCGTAGCCCTTGCGCTGTTGCGCTTGATCGGGTTGTTCACGAATTTATTTTACTTCGGCAGATGGAGTACGACGATGGTTTCGCCGGTCGGCAACCATCTGGGTGTCTATAGCGTTCTCGTCCCCATCGCCGGTGCTCTGATTATCGGAGTCATGGCGCGATACGGTTCGGAACGCATTCGAGGCCACGGAATACCGGAAGCCATCGAGGCGATTCTGATCAATGGCAGCCGCGTCGAGCCAAAGGTTGCGCTCCTCAAACCGCTCTCTTCGGCCATCTCCATCGGTTCGGGCGGGCCGTTCGGCGCGGAGGGCCCGATCATCATGACCGGCGGAGCGATCGGATCGATGATCGCTCAACTGTTTCACCTGACCAGCGCGGAGCGCAAGACGCTGTTGGTAGCGGGAGCAGCGGCGGGAATGTCCGCGACATTTGCTTCGCCCGTCGCAGCCGTCTTGCTTGCCGTGGAGTTGTTGCTCTTTGAATGGAAGCCGCGAAGTTTGATTCCTGTTGCGCTGGCCAGCGCTGTGGCCGCAGTGGCACGCCGGTACATTCTGGGTTTCGGGCCGTTGTTCCCCGTGCCTGCGCACCCCCTGTTCATCGGACCTAAAGGATTGCTTGGTTGCGCGTTAGTCGGTCTCTTAGCGGGTGTGCTTTCGGCGCTGCTTACGCTTTCCGTGTACGCGGCTGAGGATGCCTTTCAAAAATTGCCGATTCACTGGATGTGGTGGCCGGCGATTGGCGGACTGGCGATCGGTTTGGGAGGCTTGATCTTTCCGCAGGCGCTGGGCGTCGGGTACGACACCATCGGCGCGCTGCTCCAGGGAAGCGTAACGACGAAGGTGATCCTGGGCGTGCTCCTGGTCAAATGGTTCATCTGGGCAGTGTCTCTTGGGTCGGGCACATCGGGCGGAGTGTTGGCGCCGTTGCTGATGATGGGTGGCGCGCTCGGTGGCCTCGAAGCTATGTTTCTGCCCAACGAAGGCGCAGGCTTCTGGCCACTGATCAGCATGGGTGCGATTCTCGGCGGTACGATGCGCTCTCCGTTTACGAGCATCGTCTTTGCGTTTGAGCTGACGCACGATGCCAACGTGTTTTTGCCCCTCCTCGTTGGAAGCGTGATCGCGCACGCGTTCACCGTGTTGACGCTCAAGCGGTCGATCTTGACGGAAAAGGTCGCAAGGCGCGGCTATCATTTGAGCCGAGAATATTCCGTCGATCCTCTCGAAATCTTGTTTGTGCGGGAAGTCATGCGTACGAATATCGTGGTGCTGCCGGCGGCGGGCGCGCTTCGGGAATTCCAGCACTCCCTCCGCGCCCATCGCGGTCAAAGCCAGCGGCTGCTCCCAGTCGTAAACGCCGAGGGCCGGTTTGTTGGCGTGCTGACGCGGAGTGATATTCTCCAGCGCATAGAGCAAGAGGGCGAAGCCGCGCTGCACCGCACGCTCGA
This sequence comes from Candidatus Limnocylindria bacterium, assembly GCA_035490055.1. Taxonomy (GTDB): domain Bacteria; phylum Acidobacteriota; class Terriglobia; order Acidiferrales; family UBA7541; genus Acidiferrum. Next base: position 21,224 of record DATHIB010000084.1, read on the forward strand.
CGAGCTGGTGCGCCACGAGACAGTCGAGGCGTCCCCGAATGAGCCGTTGCGGATGGTTGTATATCGCATGGCGGAGAGGGGAATTACGCGAATGCCGGTCGTCGAACCCTCAACCCGAAAATTCCTTGGACTCGTCTCGCTGGCTGATTTGCTGAAGGCACGGACACGGCACCTCGAAGAAGAACGTCGGCGCGAGCAGGTCCTGAGTTTGAGATTCTTCTTCCCCGGCGGCGAAGTGAAGGACGAGACGAGAACGCCCGCGCCGCCGTAAGCAACTCATGAAGTCATCGTGTGATCCCAGACAGAACAGGAACGCCAGAGATGAAGAGTGCCGGTGAGCGAGCCGGAAAAACATGGTTGGACGCATCCTCGCAGCAGTGGAAGGCGTTCTTGCACGACCGGGAGGAGCAGGTTTTCCTGTTTTTGACGCTGCTGATCGGCGCCATTGTGGGCATGGTAGTTGTCGCGTTCATTCTCTTGACGGAGCGATCCGGGGCCAGGCTCTATCCCGCTGGCGGAGCGGCATGGCGAAGGCTGCTTGTTCCCGTTGCTGGTTCAGCCCTCATGGGGTATTTGCTCTATCGATTTTTCCCGGACGCCCGAGGGAGTGGAGTTCCACAAACGAAGGCCGCACTGTACGCTCGGGGCGGACGGATTTCACTTGGCACGGTGGTGGGAAAATTCTTCTGCACTTCCGCGACGCTTGCCGGCGGGATTCCGCTCGGCCGCGAAGGTCCGGCGGTTCAAGTCGGGGCAGGGATCGCTTCAGTGCTTGGCAGAAGACTCGGGTTGCGCCCGGAGAAGGTAAAGGCGCTCGTGCCCGCTGGGGCGGCAGCCGCAGTCGCAGCGGCATTCAATACGCCGCTCGCAGCAGTGCTGTTCTCGCTCGAGGAAGTGGTCGGAGATTTACACGCGCCGGTGCTTGGCTCGGTGGTGCTGGCCTCGGCTACCTCCTGGGCGATGCTGCGTTTGCTGCTGGGAAATGATCCGCTGTTCCAGGTGCCGCAGTATCAATTGGTGCATCCGGGGGAGTTCGGAATTTATGCGATGCTCGGAGTTGCCGGCGGCTTCGTCTCCGTGGCGTTTACGAAGCTCCTGCTTTGGATGCGGGCGCGCTTTCTGCGATTCCCGAAAAAGACTTTGTGGTTCCAACCCGTAGCGGGCGGACTGACGGTGGGAATGATGGGCTGGTTTATGCCGCAGCTCCTCGGCGTTGGATACAAACAAGTGGGTGAAGCTCTCAATGGCAACATGGCGTTGAAGTTGATGATCCTGCTGCTTGTACTGAAGTTCTTCGCCGTGGTCGCCAGCTACGCCTCCGGTAACGCGGGTGGAATCTTCGGACCAAGCTTGTTTCTTGGGGCCATGCTTGGTGGGATTGTCGGAAACGTAGCCAATCACTTTTTGCCGAATTACGTCGGCACGCCCGGCGCTTACGCACTGGTTGGGATGGGCACGGCATTTGCCGGGATCGTGCGCGCGCCGATGACCTCCGTGGTGATGATCTTCGAAATTACGCGGGACTATGCAGTGATCGTGCCGCTGATGATTTCCAACCTGGTGAGTTTTTTCATTTCTGCGCGATTCCAGAAGCAGCCTATCTACGAGGTCCTGGCGCACCAAGATGGCATCCACCTGCCGACGGCAGAGACGCGCCAGCAGGGAGTTCAGCGGCAGGTGGTTCATGCGATGTGCGAGGTCACGGAAGTATTGAGCGCGGAGATGACCGTTCAAGAAGCCCTGGAGAAATCGCGGTCCAGCAAACTTCGCGCGTGGCCCGTTTGCGAGGAACGCGGCGTGATCGGCGTCATCAGCTTGCAAAAACTGAAACGCCTCAACAACGATGGTCTTGGTAGTAGTCGGCTGAGTGAATTCGCAGTCGCCGACAATTTTCCACACGTCCATTCGGACCACCCGCTTCACCTGGCCCTGGACCGCATGGGCGCGAGTCAGTTGGACCTCTTGCCAGTAGTAAGCCGCGCCAACGTGCATCACCTAGAAGGCGTCGTAACGTTGCGGGATGTACTGGCGCTGTACGGTGTGGGACCGAAGCAATCCGAGTAGCCCCCGGTTGAGAGTTCAAAGTCGAAAATCCAGAGGGGGGTACCCCACCCCCGGTGGTTTTGGTCAAAGCGTGCGGAACGCTTTGATTCTAAAGTGTTTGACGAAATGGATTGTGCAAAAGAGTGTGCAAGGGAATGAATCTACTGGAGTTAGCACTTTTTATATGCACTGTATGGAACCGAGGGGTACCCCAGGGGTACCCCCTCATAAGCGCTAAGATAAGGTAAGGCGGTTGAGCTGAGGGACTCTCTTCCGGTTGCGCTCGGCCAAGGCCATGGCAATCTCATTCCAGTGCGTCAGAACCTGCTCCAATTTCAATCTCGGTGCGATGGTTTCCTGGAGTTGGTGGAGAGCGAATTGGAACTCACGCCAAGGGCTGTGCACTCGTGGTTGGCCAGAGATCGTAGCCCCAGGGGGAAATAGCAGAACCAAGGTGTACGAGCTTTTGCGTCAGCAACGCCACCAGGAGTTTTCCGTAGAGCCAGGCCCGAGAACTCTGATCGTCATACTTGGGCAAGTGACCCATCGCCAGGATGGATTTGAACCGTTTAAACACCAGCTCAATTTGCCACCGGAAACGATAGTATTCCAACACTTCAGCCGTGCTCATCTCGGGCTGGAGCACGGTGGTAAAGACGATCACGTAGCGGGCGTATTCCCGCGTCTCCGGTCTGGTTTGCTGCTGTTTCTTTTGTTCTTGGAGAACCGTCTTGCCACAGGTCAATCCCTTCAGCAGGAATACGCTATTCGTTGTGTAATAGGTTAGCGGAGAGACAATAGAGCCGTCAACGTTCCAACCCCATTTTCGGAGTCGGAAATGAGGGCATGCGTCAGGACAGAACGAGCAATCGCCGAGCGGTCACCCTTCTTTTGCAAAACTTCTAGCACACGCCGATTTTCGATTTTTTGTACCCCCTCTTCGGGCGGATAAAGAACGGAGAGGTACTGGTGCCAGGAAGGATCATCCTGTGTTCCAGTTTTATACTCGTACCGGGAGAAAGAGCTGAGTGAGCGATCAATGACTCCATCATTTGACCTCAAGAGGTATCGCACTGGATTTATTTTAAGAGTGAAGCTGACCGACTCAAATTTTCTGACTCAACGAAGGAGTTGGGCTACGAACTCCTACCTACTTCCGGAATGGATGAGCAAGAGCCACGGGTATATGGCCTCCAGATTAGAAGGAGAGACCGCGTGGACCAAGAATCAATCGACAATGCTGTGCTGGAGATTCTTCGCTTCGCGAAGGCTGTCGATGGCGAATATGACGGTTGGGAAACCGAGTTAGTGCGACCGTCAAGTCTCCTCAAGTCGATTCTAAAGAAGGTTGGCCTGGGCTAGACCCCGAATCTGAGCGGCTAAGACCCTCAAAGACCCTCCTGCTCCATTGACTCCGTTTCCGTTGCTATGTTAACCATAAAGCGTTCACATTAGGGGCTCCCAGGGCAGCAGCAACGCAAAAGATGGCCTCTGACACCAAGCACCTTGAAATGACGCTGGAGACGCAAGTCGAAAGCGTCAATCTTGCCGAGGAGATGTGTCTCCGCGTGGCGGAAGCAGCGGGATTTGGCGAGGACGATTGCTACCGCATCGGGATGAGCGTGCGCGAGGGCGTGATCAACGCCTTTCACTATGGGAACGAGGAGCGCCCCGACAAGAAAATCCACCTTGCCGTTGACCTCACCGCCGACAAGATGATCATTCACGTACTGGACGAGGGCGCGGGCTTCAAGCTTTCCGATGTTCCGGACCCGCTTGCCGAGGAAAATCTGCTGAGTACCTCCGGTCGTGGGATTTTTCTGATGCGTGCATTCATGGACGAGTTCACTGTGGTTTCCGGCAGAACGGGCGGCGCGGAAATCGTGATGTCGAAGAAACTGCCTGCTCCGGGGAGTGCTTCCCCGAATGGTCAAAGTGGAAAAAGCGCCACACCCCAACAGGAAGCGTAAGGATTGAGATGTCATTACATGCGACGCATCGAGATGCCGGGCAAGTCACCGTCGTGGATTTGAGCGGCCGGATCGTCCTCGGCGACGGCAGCGCGTTGCTGCGAAAGACGATTCGGGGACTGCTGGAGGATCAAAGAAAATTGATTTTGCTGAACCTGGCTGACGTGGACTACATCGACAGCTCGGGAATCGGTGAGCTGGTCAGCGGGTACACGGCGGTAAAGAATCAGAGCGGGGACCTGAAGTTGCTGCACCTTACGAAGAAAGTCCGCGATCTTCTTCAGATCACCAAGCTGTACACGGTATTTGATGTCTTTACCGACGAGAGCACCGCGCTTCGAAGTTTTGTGTGATATCACCCGGCCGGTCCTCACTGGCACGGCCTCAGAATGTTCCTTCAGCTCGCCTGGTTCGCTGGACTACGGCACAATCTCTTTGATGATACCGCTCGCCGACACCGTGTGGATTGTGGACCAGGCGAAAACTCTGGGTTTCGACCTCTGCGGCGTCGTCCGCGCGGAACAATTTACCGAACTGAAGCGGATGCCCGAGTGGCTCGCCCGTGGCTACGCCGGCGAAATGAAGTACCTCGCAGATCCCCGGCGATCCCATCCGCAAACTGTCATGCCTGGGATCCGGAGCGCCATCGTGGGCTTGCTCAACTACAACACCGCGCGGCCGCTTTCCACCGATCCTGTGCCGCACGGCGAAAATGGCGAGCCGAGAGGGTGGATTTCCCGTTATGCCTGGGGCGACGATTATCACGACGTGTTGCGGGAGAGACTGGACGCGCTCAGGGAATCCCTGCGCGAACGCTTTACAGGTCCATTCGAGGCGCGCGCATACGTGGACACGGGACCGGTCCAGGAGCGAGTGCTCGCGAAATACGCCGGTTTGGGATGGCTCGGGAAAAACACGCTGCTGCTGAACCAGATGCTCGGCTCCTTCTTTTTTCTGGGTGTCATTCTTACGACTCTTGATCTCCAACCGACGCTCGGGGCGAACGAGTTGCCGCCGCCGGATTTATGCGGAACCTGCCGGCGATGCCTCGATGCCTGTCCGACGCAAGCCTTTGTCGAGCCCTACGTCATGGATGCCAGAAAGTGTATTTCCTATCTGACGATCGAACTACATGGTCCCATTCCGGAGGAGTTCCGCGAGCCGATGGGAAATCATGTCTTCGGCTGCGACATCTGTCAGGACGTTTGCCCGTGGAACCGGCGCGCACCGATTTCCACGATACCGCAGTTCCAGGCTAGGGTTTTTCCTCCGACAGAGGAAAACCTCACCTCGACGGCTCTCCCGCCGCAAGCCGAATCGTTCTACCTTCCAAGACTGGAATGGCTTCTCCGGCTGAGCGAAGCTGATTTCCGCGAACTCTTCCGCGGAAGCCCCGTTAAACGCACCAAATGGCGCGGTTTGATGCGCAATGCGTGCATTGCGCTCGGGAATTCGGGACTACGGCCCGGTACGGCGGATCACGGCCGAGTTAGCGAGCTATTAAATCGTCTCGCGGGTTCGGGGGATCAAGTCCTCGCCGAATCTGCCCGATGGGCGCTTTCGCGCATCCAATAAGCGCGGAATGGAAATGTTGCTGGAGGGACCGGCAGGGATAAGCGTGGGCGACAAACCAGTGAGACCTGCGGAATCGCGTTTTTCTCAGGCCGCGTTACCATCTCACGGCCACTAGCGGTATAATTCCACGCGCAGGTCGACTCAAACTCCGCGCTGCTGAGGTTCCTATGAATCGTCGTAGCTTCTTGTTGAATACGGGTATCGTCGGCGCAGGATTGCTTGGAGCAGGAAATGCTGCACCCGGCCTTTTGCGCGCCGGCACCGCGACCAATTCGGATTCAAATCTTACTGTGGAGGAAAAACCCGTGGCTTTTACCGTACCCCCGTTGCCGTATTCGTTCGACGCACTCGAGCCTTATATCGACGCCAAGACGATGGAGATTCATCACGACAAACATCATGGCGCCTACGTTACCAACCTCAACAAGGCCCTGGAAGGTCAAGCCGCTCTGCAAGCGAAGTCGCTCGATGATCTTCTCAAAGGTCTCGATGCGATCCCGGAAAATATCCGCAACGCCGTCCGCAACAACGGCGGCGGCCACTGGAACCACTCACTGTTCTGGACGCTGATGAAAAAGGGCGGTGGCGGAGAGCCCAAGGGGAATCTTGCGGCTGCGATCAGCTCGACGTTCGGGTCGTTTGCTGGATTTCAGGAAAAATTTGGAGCCGCGGGTCTGGGCCGCTTCGGTTCCGGCTGGGCGTGGCTGGTCGTCCGAGATGGGAAACTGGCCATCGACTCCACGCCGAATCAGGACACCCCCTATCTGCTCACCGGAGGCGGCAAGGCCGTCCTGGGGCTGGACGTCTGGGAACATGCGTACTACCTGAAGTATCAAAACTTGCGCGGTGATTACATCAAGGCGTGGTGGAACGTTGTCAATTGGGACAAAGCCGCCGAGCTCTATGATGCGACGAAGAAGTAGTTTCTCTCGTTCAATTTCAGAAAAGGAAAAGGCCCCCGATAGGGGGCCTTTTCCTTTGTCTCAAGAACTGGAACGGAATCCGAATTAGGCCATCAATTGCCGTTTAGCCAGCGGAACCATCGACACTGCCCGCCGTGGCGGGGAATAGTCTTTTTCCACTGGCGCAAAAGCGCGTGTTTCCCGGGTCGGCACCGGCATTGGCACGGGCATGGCGCCCGCGGTCTGCCGCGAAGCCTCACGAACCAGCTCCATGCGGCCGCGCACGCGGAACTTCGCGAGCAGCGAGGAGACATGGAACTTTACGGTACGCTCGGACAGATTCAGGTTGGCGGCGATTTCTTTGTTTGCGAGGCTCTTCATTAGACCGCAGAGAACTTCTTCTTCCCGGCGTGTCAGCTTCACTTGGCCGCGGACCGATTTCCCCGCTTCCAAGAGCTTGTCCGCTTTCTCATTGAGGCCCTCGAGGAGCCCTTCTTCGGCCTGGACCATTACCACGTAATCGCTCGTTAACTGACCCCGCACCATGCAATGCATTGCCAGCAGCCCGGCGGCTTGGTCTACGGGAAACCTGCCGTCTGGTCCGGCACCGACATGAAAGTGGGCCACTCCAGTGTTTTTTTCGTAGAAAAAGAAAACATCGCGAGGAAAAGCCGTGCGAGAATTTGTCAATTGCTGTGGATGTTCACTTCTGCGAATCACCTTCACGTGCACCCCCTCAGAATGCAGCCTCGTGACGGAACCGAAGCCTAGTGAGTTTTCTGCTTTTCGCCCCTCGACGAGGCGTATTCCCCCATGCGATAAACAGTCAGGCAAGAAGTCAAAAAAAGCGGATGGCTCGGTGACCCATGCCTGCTGAACGGCAACAACCAGGCGCGGGCGAGGACTCCCTGAAAATCGCCTGAGACAGTTAGTTTTGCCGGACACTATCTACTGGCAAGTATTCTTCCGAACGGGATGTTCCGCAACTTACTCAAAAGTTGAGGGCTTACACCAGGGTTCGGACACCGTGGAACGCATTTGACGGTAGGAATTGCACGGTGCGCGAATTTTTTCCCCTTTTGAGGGTCTTTAACGTCTTGAATGCAGGAGACTCAGTAATACCACGGACTTGCTCCAGGCATTGTGGAAAAGCACCGAGGCTCAGCCCCAAGCAATTGAGAATCTTACAACGGGACTATTCTCGTTTGTCCCGGGCCAATCAATTCGTATGCCATACCCCGCCAGCGAATCTTGCGTGTGACGAGAGAGTTCACAAAATTTACGGCGTACAGGAACGGGACGAGGACCGTTAAAAGGACGTAGATCCAGGCTTGCACGGTGATCTGGGATCGCCCGGCAGGGAGGGCCTCCGTCACACCGATGAGCCGGATGGCACTCCGGATCGAGGAAAGTAGAGCAGGAAGAAGAGTCAGCGTCGCGATGTGAAAGGAGGGTCTCTGCTCGAAAAAGTTACTCAGGATCAGAATCACGCCCAGCAAGAGCGTCATGCAGTACAAAAGATGCGTGACCGCTGCGGCCGTCCAGACTTTCTCTGCGTAGACGCGAGTGATCAGGACTTGGCGGTTTGTAAATTCCAGTAACCCTTCGAAATCGGTCTCGACGTAGGAAGGAGTCAAGCACTCCGGTATAAAAACGATCGAGCGATTGTTGCGCTCCAGCGCACGCGTCAAGGAATAATCGTCGCTGACCGAGTTTCTCCACTCGTCCATGACACCCGATTGTTCGAATATGCTCCGGCGAATCGCGGTGCCACCGCCCCAGCAGAAGTTTTTCCCTTTCTCGCTCAGCATGGTGACCACAGGCGCATTCCACGCGGCGAGGAGCGCGGTCGGGAGATTGCTCCGATTGGGAATCAGCCATCGCATGGTGGTTGTCGCGCCGATCCGTACATCACCGAGCGGCGCCACGAGGTGATGCAACCAGCTCTTGCCCGGACGCCCGTCGGAATCGGTGAAGACGAGCACTTCAAATTCCGGCGGCAGTTGTTCTACGGCCACCCTCAAGTTGTTCACCTTCTCGCCTGAGTTGCTCGGGCTCCCCGCGATGACCACGCGGGCTTTCACTTTCGAGCTCGCGGCTATCCGCTCGACGGCGATGCGCGCTGCATCCGATTCCGCGGCGAGGATGAAAAAAATCTCGTAATTCTGGCGTTCGAATTCCGTGAGCGCCAAAAGATTGCGCTCGAGGCCCGGCTCCATGCCTTTACAGGGGCAAAGCAAGGCCACACGCGGTGCGTAGAATCCCGGATCCATGTGCAGGCGCCGCCGCACGTAGCCGAGCCACTGGATACCCTGCCAGATGAGGTAAATCCCAATTAGGATCTGCAAGAACGCCAGCAAATTGAAGAGTGTCTCCATGTTCCCTGAGAATAGCAGAGGAAGATTGTTCGCAGAGCGCCGTTTGAACGGTTAGAATCGCAGCGGTAAACGTCCGTTCTAAGGAGAACAAAAATGCCACGAGTGGATTTTGGAATGGTGACCTCAGCGTTCGAACTTCCCGGCTATCGGATCGTCCGGAATTTTGGAATCGTGCGAGGAATTATCGTGCGCTCGCGGAGCGTGATCGGGAATCTCGGCGCTGCGCTTCAGACCATCATCGGTGGAAACATCACCATTCTCACCAATCTCTGCGAGAAGACGCGCGAGGACGCTTTTGAACTGCTGTTGCAGCACGCCGGCGAACACGGAGCCAACGCCGTGATCGGACTGCGCTATGACGCCACCGAAGTGATGCAAGGTGTCACCGAAGTGCTCGCCTACGGCACCGCCGTCCAGGTTGAGCGTCTCCCCTGATTTTCCCTGTTCTTCAGTGGGGACGTGGATTTGGCGGTGACTGTCCTTGAACCGCGACAATTTGCGCCGCCAGTTCCTCGATCCCCGTTAGTGCGCGACTCGCTGCCAGCCGCGCCTTTTCCATGAACGAGGAATCCAGCAGGAAGGCACACCGGTCAACGAAGGGATGGTCGGCGGCTTCGAAGGGCTTGCGACTGCGGTGCTTTGCAGCGGTACGCGCCAGCAGTTCCTCATACATTTGCAGGTCTCGCTGAAAATCGAGTGCGTCGCCCGCGGTCCAGCCGTGCTGCCGCGTGAGCGACGCCAGAAATTTCCTGCGGAACGCCGTGGCATCCCGCCGCAGCATGGGACGCGGTTTGGACTTGCCTGCGGGCTGCGGTTCGTTGCAAACGATCGCCAGGGCCCGCACCGTCAACGCCAGCAGCGCTTCGCGCTGCAGCAAAGCCAGAAGATCGCGGTAAAGCGATGCGTGGACTTGCAGGGCGTGGCGGCCGTTTTCGACGACGTAAGAATCCACAAAGCGCGGCACAACGCGCTCCCGGACCAGCGCCTCCGTAATGCGCAGAGCGAGTTCCCCCGGTGCATCTGTTGCATTTTGTTTTTCGCGCGGCATATTCCAGGAAATATGTTAGCAGGAGTTGGATTCCGGGATGCGCGGCGTCACTTGAAATGAAAAAGGCCCCCAATCAGAACGGGGGCCTGCATTCATTTTTCTTTGTCGTGGCGCAGCATGCTGCGCCCGCATTCTGCGGCGAACGCCAACCAGCTTTAGTGAATCGCCCTCGGGCTATCCGGGCCCGCGCGCTTCGGCTTTGGCTCAGGCTGCGGAACGATGGGCGGTGTCACCGCTTCCTTCTGCAGCGCATGTTCCAGCACCTCGTCCAGCGTGCGCACGTAGGTGATCTTGATGTCGCCGAGAATCTCCGGAGTCAGATCCGCCACGACATTCGGTTCGTTGTCTGCAGGCAGCAGCACTTCCTTGATGCCTGCGCGCTTCGCCCCGAGCACCTTTTCCTTCACGCCGCCGATGGGTAGAACGATTCCCGAGAGCGTCATTTCGCCGGTCATCGCCAGGCGGTCCTTCACCGGGCGCGCGCTGAGCAGGCTGACCAGCGCCGTGACCATCGCTGCACCGGCGGACGGGCCGTCCTTCGGCACCGCGCCCGACGGCACGTGGATGTGGATGTCCTGCTTGCGGAAGAAGTCCGGGTCGATGCCGTAGCGCTCGCCATTCGCGCGCGTCCAGGTCAGTGCCGCGGTCATCGATTCCTGCATGACTTCGCCCAGATGCCCGGTCATGGTGAACTGTTTCCCGCCACGCATGCGCGTGGCCTCGATGAAGATGATGTCGCCTCCGACCGGCGTCCAGACGAGTCCGACGGCTACGCCGGGCCTCTTGACGCGTTCCTCGACTTCCTTCTCCGTGCGGAATTTCGGCACGCCCAGGAATTCGCGAACCACTTCCGGTGTCACGACCATCTTTTCCATCTTGCCTTCGGCGATGCGCCGCGCCTGTTTGCGCGTGATCGTGGCGATCTCGCGCTCCAGGTTGCGGACGCCCGCTTCCCGCGTGAAGCTGTGTATGATTTCCCGCAGCCCCTCGTCGGTGAATTCGATCTGCTCCCCCGCTTTTATGCCGTTCTCGGCGGTCTGCTTCGGGATCAGGTACTTGTGCGCGATGTGCAGTTTCTCCTCGCCCGTGTAACCGGGCAATTCGATGATTTCCATGCGGTCCCGCAGCGGCTCGGGGATGGGATCCATCCAGTTCGCCGTGGCGATGAACAGCACTTTCGAAAGATCGAACGGCACATCGAGATAGTGATCGCGGAAGGCGTTGTTTTGCTCCGGGTCGAGAACTTCCATTAGTGCCGACGACGGATCGCCGCGGAAATCACGCCCGAGCTTGTCGACCTCGTCGAGCATCATGACCGGATCGTTCGTTTCTCCGCGCTTCAGGCCCTGAATAATTTGTCCGGGCAAAGCGCCGATGTACGTGCGCCGGTGGCCGCGAATTTCGGCTTCGTCGTGCATGCCGCCAAGAGCGATGCGCACGAACTTGCGTCCCAGCGAACGCGCGATCGACTTGCCGAGGGAAGTCTTGCCCACGCCTGGAGGTCCAATAAAGCAAAGGATCGGCCCCTTCATGCCTGGCTGAAGTTTTTTCACCGCCAGGTAATCGAGGATGCGTTCCTTCACCTTCTGCAGATCGTAATGATCTTCGTCGAGAATCTCGTGCGCCTTCGTAATGTCGATTTCCGAGCTGCCCGAGGACTTGCTCCACGGCAGGGAAGCCATCCATTCCAGATAGGTACGCGAAACCATGTACTCCGCGGAGGCCGGCGTCATTTTTGACAGTCGCTTCAGCTCGCGCTCGCACTCTTTCTTGGCTTCGGCGGACATGGCCGCGTCTTCCACTTTTTTGCGCAGCTCGTCGATCTCCTGCATCGAATCGTCGGATTCGCCGAGTTCTTTCTGGATCGCCTTCATTTGTTCGCGCAAGAGGTATTCGCGCTGGTTCTGGCTGACCTGCTCCTGTACTTGCTCGTGGATTTTCGAACGAAGCTCCAGAACCTCGAGCTCCTTCGATAGCTCGCGGATCAAGGATTCGAGCCTCTTGCGCACGCTGGGCGTCTCAATCAATTCCTGGCGCAGCAACGTCGAAAGCGATGGCAGAGTGCCGGCGATGAAATCCGTCAAGCGGCCGGGATGATCGATGTTCATGGCCGCGGATTGCAAATCGTCGGATAGCTGCGGCGAGTGGCTCACCACGTCGCGGAAAAGATCCTGCGCATTTCGCTGCAGGGCTTCCAGTTCCGTGTCCGCTTCGCCGATGATGTCCGGTTCCGCTTGCACGCGGGCCTGCAGAAATGGACGCAAGCCGATCAGGTCGAGCACCTGAATGCGCTGGAGGCCTTCAAGGAAGATGACTACGTTGCCGTTGGGCATTTTGACGGTCTTATGCACCTTGGCCAGCGTCCCTACTTTGTGGAGGTCGGCGGCCGCGGGGTCCTCGACTCTCGGATCGAGCTGCGCAACTACGCCCAAAAACTTCTCGTCCCCCTGCAAACTATTCACTAATGCCAGCGAACTCTCTCGTCCCACGGTCAAAGGCAGGACCGCGCCCGGAAACAGGACCGTGTCACGAACCGGCAGGATGGGAAGAATTTCTGGCACGACAATTTTTTTCTCAGCCATGTTGTCCCCTAGTTACCGGCGCGGCCAAAAGAAGCCGCGCGATAGGATTTTAGATGCAAGCGTGCCGGAAAGGGTGCACAAAAGTGCAAAAGTTGTTAGCATAAAATCTTAGTACTTTACACTCATATTCTACCAAACATCCCGCTTCACCGGGTACCGTAGGATAAAGCTCTTGTGCTCAATATATTACGATCCCCCTTCGGGGCCGCGGGCAGCCTGGTTGCTGCGCTCTCCCTATCGGCCACACCCTCAATCGCTTGAAATGCCTCGCTTTTTCGAACCAAAGTTGCTCAAGACGTACTGCTCTGCTTCTTTTCGCGTCTTGATCTGCCCCTCCAGTTGCCCGTCCTCAAGCGCCCGGAGAATCTGAGCAAATAGGGGGCCGGGGCGGAACCCCATTTCTTGGAGGTCATCGCCCGTCAAAAGTCGTTCCGGGCGGACTTGCTCCGGAGGCGTCACCTCAAGGAACCGCTTGACGAATTCATAGGAATCGAAGTGGCCGTGGCTGGAAAGACAGTCGAGTCGATGCAGTGCCAGATGTTCCTCAAAGTGGGGGAGCCGCACAAACTTCTTCAAGGTAGAGGGGCGCATTTCCTCGACGGCCCCGAACTTCATGTGGTTGTTCACCAGTGCAAGGATCTGCTCGGTGTCCTCGTTGGAGAAGCGCAATCGCCTGCAGATGGCCTCAGCCATGCGCACCCCGACTTCGACGTGATTATTGAATCGAATGCGGTCCCCCGTCTCCCCGGTGGATTGAAAGGTCGGCGGCTTGCCGACGTCGTGGAGCAGGACGCCCCATGCTAGCGTAGGTGCGGTACCGGCCGGAAGTCCTTCCAGCATCATGCGTGTGTGGATCCACACGTCCCCTTCCGGATGATATTGCGGAGGCTGCCCGACGCCTTTCATCGCCGCGATTTCCGGAAGAACTTGCTGGAGTAGCCATGTTTCGTCTAGTAGTTCGAAGGCCCGCCGGGCCGCACCCTCGGTGAGAAGTTTGGTGAGTTCTTCGCGGAGGCGCTCCGGGGAAACTTGGTGGATCTCGCTAACGTGGCGGCATATCGCCCGAAACGTGGCGGCTTCGATTTCGAAGCCGAAGCGCGCCGCGAATCGCACCGCGCGCATCATGCGGAGTTTGTCTTCCGCGAAACGGCGGTCGGGCTCGCCGATGGCTCGTATGACTTTCGCTTCGAGATCCGCCTGCCCGTCCACGAAATCGAGCACTTCTCCCGTGTCGTGCCGCATTAGCAGGCCGTTGATCGTAAAGTCGCGGCGTTGCACATCTTCCTGCGGGGTCTTCGAGTAAACGACGCGGTCCGGGTGGCGGCCATCACTATAGCCCACGTCCGAGCGGAACGTGGCCACTTCGACTTTCAGGCCATCACGCGGAATCAAGATCACTCCGAACTGCGCACCGACCGCGATGCTCTCGGGGAACAGCCTCACCACCTGTTCCGGCCTGGCATCGGTGGTCACGTCGTAATCGGCGGGCTCCAGGCCGAGAAGCAAGTCGCGCACGCATCCGCCCACCAGCAGCCCCTGATAACCGCTGTTGCGGAGCGTGTCGCAGATCGAGTTGGCCAATTCTCGTGGCGTCACGCTGTGATTATGCGACAGTCGGGGCCGCGAAGGGAGATCGGTGTTCTCCAATGTTCTTGTAGGGCGCGCCTTCTGAGGGGGGGGCGCTCTTCTCTCACTCTTGAGAGAAATCCGGATGAGCCGCTACTTGCTGCGAAAGACGAGGCAAGTAATATCATCGGACTGGCGCGTGGCGCCCACGAATTCATCGACGCGCTTCATCAAGAATTGAAGGGTTTGCTGAGCATCCCAATCCGGCAGATCGCGAATGGCGCTGAGCCAGCGGGCGTTGCCAAATTCTTCTCCTGATTCATTGAAAGCCTCGACAACGCCGTCGGTGAAGAAAATCAACGTATCGCCCGGTTTGAGCTCCAGTGAAGCAGTTTCATACTTCGCGGCCGATTGGATTCCAAGCGGCAGACCGCCGGCTTCCAGTGTTTCTAGCGTGCCATTGGCGCGGCGGAGAATCGGAGCATTGTGGCCGGCATTGACGTAAGTCAGATTCCGTGACAACGGATTGTATTCCGAGAGAACAGCGGTCGTGAAGCGCAGCCCATTCAGGCTGTGCGCGCAGGCATAGCGATTCAGACGCGCCACCAAATCCGCAAGCGCGGCATTTTCTCCGGCGATCGTTCGGAGGCTTGCTTGCAGAGTCGCCATGAGCAGCGCCGCGGGAACGCTCTTGCCGGCGACATCGGCAATGACGACCATCAGCCTCTCGCGATCCTCAGGATTGGGATAGAAGGCATCGTAATAATCGCCGGCGACGGAATTCTGCGGACGCGTGGCGAAGGCAATGTTCGCGCCCGTGACTTCGGGCGGTTGCGAGGGCACAAGCCAGGTTTGAATCTCTCTCGCGATTTCGAGGTCGCGTTTCATCGTGACCTTGTCCGCCAGTTCCAGCGAGAGCAAGAGCAGGAAGACAAAGGCGGCGATAACTTCGAAATTCAGGTCGAAAGCAAAGTTCTGCCCCACCCGAAGCTTGACTCCAGACATCACCAACATCACAAACGCTACGAGCAACAGGACACGCCGCGCCGGCGTCATCTTCATCAGCAACGACCAGAAAAGCGTCTTCGCAATCCGGAACCAGCGCTTGAACCCTCGATGGGTTCCCAGTTCCTCCGAGTCCGCCTCTTTCATGTAAAAGCCGTAACTTGCACGGGCGTCGGCGGTGAATTGCGACCACAGTTCGTCAAGCTGGCGGCCTTCGCTGATGCGCTGCCAGAAATGGCGAACGCGACCCACCGCATGGAGCGGAGGGGGCGAGGAGGAGACACCGGGAGCTGGAGGCGCGCTCATGGATGATCGCTCAAGGAAGATAGAGTATAGTTGACATCCTCCCCTCCGCGAACGGTCCGTGAACGGAGGGGATTCCTACAGCTCTCAGGCGCACGATTGCACCCGAGTCGCTTCGGTGGGTTCCTGACAGGACGCCCTTGCAGCAGGCGAAGGTTGCCAACAGGCTAACAAGGCGAGTCTCGCCTCTTTAATATTCACCGCGCCAACAAAATCTGCATGGGCTGAGAATCCGCACTCCTCACAAACAAACTTGGCTTGCCTCTTGCGGTTCTCTGCTGAGGTATGCTGGCACTCAGGACACTTACGGCTGGTGTTGTGTGGTGGCACGGACACGAGCAGGCCGCCGCT
>DATHIB010000085.1:0-22604 GCA_035490055.1 Candidatus Limnocylindria bacterium
GCACCCGCGCCAGCACTCCCACTCTTTCTAACTCCCCTTTGCTCATTTCGGTCCGCCCCAATCTGACCTCCTTTTGGAGGTCCTATTAAGGGGACATTTCTATCGAGGACAAAAGGGGACATTATCATCGAGGCGCAACACTTCCATCAAGCGAACCTTGCGAGGGTGGAGAGTTCGCACCTATAATCCAGTGTCTTTGCGCCGGCGTCAGCCCCGTGCGCATCGGGAGGATCCGTGCCGGTTGGAACTGCGTTTCACGAAAGAACGCTGGCGTTATGCGAGAGCTTGAATTACCGCGAATGGTCGGGCTATTACACGGTCAGCGTTTACGAGATGCACCACGAGCACGAGTACAACGCCATCCGCAATGCGGCGGCGCTGATCGATATTTCACCGCTCTTCAAATACCAGGTGACGGGGCGGGACTCCACGAAGTTCGTGAACCGCGTCATTTCCCGCGACATTAATAAGGTTGCAGTGGATCAGGTGATTTACTGCTGCTGGTGCGATCCGGAAGGAAAAGTGATCGATGACGGAACGATCACACGGCTGGGGGAGAACGAATACAGGTGGACGGCGGCGGACCCGAGTCTGAGATGGTTTCAACAGAATACGCTGGGGCTGGACGTAACGATTGAAGATATTTCGGAGCAGACTGCGGCGCTGGCACTTCAGGGGCCGACGTCGGGAAAGCTGCTGCACGCGGCGGCGGACGCGAACATCACGAACCTGAAATATTTTCGCGTGACGCGAGGAAAGATTGCGGGCGTGCCCGTGGACATTTCGCGCACGGGATATACGGGCGATTTGGGATTCGAAGTGTGGATGCCGTGGCGCGACGCGGTGAAGGTGTGGGATGCGCTGATCGCGAAGGGCAAGGCGTTTGATATTCACCCCGCGGGAATGATAGCGCTGGACATCGCGCGGATTGAGGCGGGGCTGATTTTGATCGAAGTGGATTACATTTCGAGCAAGAAATCGCTGATCGAATCGCAGAAATATTCGCCGGCGGAGATTGGGCTGGGGAAGCTGGTGGACTTGAAGAAGGAAACTTTTGTGGGGCGCGAAGCGCTGGCGCTGGAAGCGAAGAAAGGAGCGGAACGAGCGCTGGTAGGACTGGAAATTAATTGGAACGAAGTTGAGGCGCTCTACGACAAGTTGAAGATGGCGCCGCAGGTGCCGAGCATGGCGTCGCGCACCGCGGTGCCGGTGTATCGCGGCGGGCGCCAAGTGGGCAAGGCCACTTCGACAACGTGGTCTCCGACGCTTAAGAAGATGATCGCGCTGGCCTGCGTGAGCCGCGAGCATTCAGCATTCGGAACCAAGCTCAGTATGGAAATGACCGTGGAAGCGGCGCGCCACACGGTTTCCGCAAAGGTAGTAGCCATGCCGTTTTTCAATCCGCCGAGAAAAACGGCTGTGCCCGTGATTTGACGCGCACCCAACCGCGTTTTCATTGCAATTCAATCGCAATGCCATTCCGAACAGGCGTGATCCTCATTGGGCCAGGCGGTTGTATTTTTTTAGAACTTCGCGAAGGCGGTCGTGCGGTAGGGCGATGACTTTGTGATTTTCGATTCCGGTCATGGTTTCGGCGGCAACCATGGCGTTGATCACGGCCTCTTCGGTGGCCAGGACGGTGGCGGCGAAGACGGGCTCGATCTGATCGTTGGGAAGCATTTTCAAATCGACGACATGGTCGGCAGCGGCCCCGCCGGGATTGGCCGTGGAGAAGGCGATGAAAATGTCGCCGGAGCCGTTGCCGGAGATGCTGCCGTTGCGGCCGAGCCCGAGAGAAACGCGGCGAGCGAGGCGCTTGAGTTGATGCGCAACGAGCGGCGCGTCGGTGCCGACGACAACGATAATCGAGCCACGGTCCAAATCACCGAATGAAGTGGAGGCGTAGGCACGCTCGTCAGGAATCTCCTGGCCGACAGGGACCCCCGCGATGCGAAGATTTTTGCGCGAGCCATAGTTGCATTGCACCAGGACACCGACTGTGTAGGCGCCGATTTTCGATTCGACTTTTCGCGAAGACGTGCCGATGCCGCCCTTGAATTCGTTGCAGATCATTCCCGTCCCGCCGCCGACGTTGCCTTCTTCGACGGCGCCGTTGTGTGCGGAATCGATCGCGTGGAACGCGTGTTCGGGTTTGACGTGAAATCCATTGATGTCATTGAGCCAGCCATCCCACGTTTCCGCGACGACGGGCAGCGACCACCAATAACCGGTGGGATCGGGCTGGCCGTGCGCGACGCGCCATTGGATGACGGCATCGCGAACAACGCCCACGCTGTGCGTGTTGGTGATCATGACTGGCCCCTCAAGAAAGCCGGATTCTTCGACCCACGTGGTACCGGTCATTTCGCCATTGCCGTTCAGCGACCACCAGCCGGCAAAAACGGGATTGTTCATCGAGTTTTTTCCACGCGGAAGTACGGCGGTCACTCCCGTTCGAACCGGTCCCTTGCCTACTTGAAGTTTTCCTTCGCCTGAAATGAGCGTGGTATGACCGACGGTGACGCCGGAAACGTCGGTGATGGCGTTGAGCGGCCCCGGCGTGCCGTCAAATGGTACACCCAGATCGCGCGCGCGGGGCTTGGCAGGCGGAGTTTCTTGAGCCGCGGCCGAAGAAATTGCCGAGAGCGAGCAAAGAAGAATGGCGGTAGCGCGAAAATAATTTGGACGAATCATGGGTTGCTTTTCCCCCAGGAGGATTGCGCGGAGCGCAGCAATTTGGTGTTTTTCTCCACGGCCTTTTCGAGCAGTGCAGCTTGTTCGCGTGCCAAATTCCAATCGCGCTTTTCCAAGGCTTCGGTAAGCCCGGGGAATTCCAAGTGCGCGTAGGTGTAGCGCGAAGAATAAAGAAGATGCTGAAACCACGGGCGGCCGGGAATGCCCGCGGGATCGAGCCAGTTGGATTCGACCTGCAGCATTTGTTCGTTGAGATGCTGAATCTTCTCCGGCGAGGCGGAGCCTGACAGAAGATCGCGAGCGACGGCGTCACGCAGGAGGTTGCCCGCCTTCTCGAATTGGGCGATTCGAACGTGAAGCCGTTTCACTGGAAGACTCCGCTGCTCGATTTTGTATTGTTGTTCGAGCTCGCGCAGGAATTGCTCCAGCGCAGAAGCATTAAAGCCGAAGTCGAAAGGCAGAATGTCGGAATTGGCGAGACGCAGCGCGACAAGCCCCCAGATGCGAGTGAGGGCGACGTGGTATTCGAAGGCGGGATCACCGATATGCGACATCCAGTAATGGTCGTCGTACATCGAGTGATACACGCCGTAGTCGCCGTCAAATCCGAGATTGATCACTGGCCGGCCGAGATGATTCAGAAACACAGTGTGGTCGGAGCCGCTGCCGATGCGCGTTTCGACGAGCGCGCTGTCGACCAGTGGAGTGCTAGCTTTCGAACCGCGCATAGTGGTGGCGCGCCACGCTTCGTAGAGAGATTTTCCGGAAGGCGCGCGAACGTCTTTGGAGGCTTCCACGAGCATAGGCGCGAGAGATGCTACGGCCGACGGCGAAAAACTCATGCCGTCGGGGCCTGCTGTGGTGGCGGCTCCGGCGACGGATTCATCAACGTTGAGATAGGCGACGAGTTTTTTCTTGAGTTCATCGGCGAGCTGCTCGCCCCATTCCGTCGAGCCGGTGAGAGCGTATTCTTCGCCATCCCAACTGCAGACCACGATGGTGCGGCGCGGACGGATGCCACGCTGCTTGAGTTCGCCAAGAGACCGCGTGAGCTCCATCATCGAGGCGGTGCCGCTCGAAGGATCCACACCGCCGAAGACCCAAGCGTCGCGGTGATTGCCGAGCAACACCCATTCGTCGGGCAACTCACGGCCGCGAATGCGTGCTTCGACGACCGTGTAAGGCTGCATGCTGGTGTCCATGTCCACTTTCACGTGAACTCTTACGGCGCCGGTGAAGCGATACGTGATGGGCAAAGCGCCCCGCCAGTCCTTCGGGGCTTCAAGACCGTTCATGTTTTCGAGAAGCGGTTTGGCGTCGCGCCACGAGAGTGGGAGCGCCGGAATTTTCGGGAGCGAACGCGCTTCTTCCGGCGCGATGTGTTTTGCGCCGGGGACCGATGCCCAGCCGGGCGTGGTGGGATCGCCGGGAACGATGTAATCGTAAGTGATCGCGCCGCGCTGAATGTGACTTTCCGGGCCCCAGGGGCCATCGGGGAAAACGTTTCCTTTCTTGTAGCCATCTTCGGCGGGATCGGAATAAATGAGCAGAGCGGCGGCGCCTTCCCGTTCGGCGGTGAGCGCCTTGAAGCCGCGATAGCTGTAGGGATTCGAATAGCGGACGAGAACGATCTTACCCTTTACGCTGATTCCGTTTTTCCGAAGAAGATCGTAATCTTCGGGATTGCCGCTGTGCGCGTAGATGACTTCGGCGGTGACGTCGCCCGATGCGGAATAGCCAAAGTACGAGCCGGAGACGGCGGAGTTTTTCGTGTCCGGATCGGCGTCGTAAGCATCTTCGCGCAGAGACGCGGTGAAGTGGACCGGCTCCGTCATTTCAAGAGAGATGCTGCGCGGGCGCGAGTGCAAAACATCGTAGCGGCGAAGGGTGACGTCTTCCCACCCCTGCTTGCGCCATTCGTCCGCGACAAAATCAGCGAGCTGGTTGTTGCGGTCGGAAGCGGCGGGGTGAGGTTCGGCGGTGAAGGTGCGGTGCCATTCGCGCGCTTTTTCGGGAGACGGAATCGATTGAAACGCGGTTTCGATCGCGTGCTCGGCAGCGGCGTGCGGCGGGGAAAAACCTAGAATCGGAGAAGCAGGCGATTCGGACTGTTTCTGCTGATTGGAAAGCGCGAAGGCAAGAACGAGGAAAGAACAGAAGAAGGCGTAAAGATTGCGAGAACGAAGTGGCATCGCTATTTTGTTCTCCACAAAAAACGACCGCGCAGACAGCGACGAAACAGAACGGCCAGACAGCGTATCAAGATGTAAACACTTTTGCCAAAGCGGACTGGAGCGCGCGAGCGATCAGCGCGGATTCTTCCGGGGAAACCGTGAAAGGCGGCGCGAGAAGGATGTGATCGCCGCGGAGGCCATCGACGCAGCCTTGCGTCGGATAGGTAAGCACATTTTCGTCGAGACAGGCCTGGCGAATTCTCTCGGTGATGTTTTGTTCTCTCGGGAAAGGTTCGTGAGTAGTTTTGTCTTTGACGAATTCGACGCCGCAGAGAAGGCCCAGGCCGCGAACATCGCCGACGTTCGGGTGCGATTGAAGCAAAGAAAGAGCGCCGCGCAGATTTTTTGCGGCGGGACTCACGCGATCAAAGAGCTGGTGCGATTCGAGGTGGTCGAGAACAGCGTTGCCCGCGGCGGTACAAACCGGATGCGCCTGATAAGTGAAGCCGTGCATGAAGACGCCAGAGCCGCGCTCGAATGCTTCGACGACGCGGGCGGAAACGAGAACCGCGCCGAGCGGGGCGTAACCGCTGGCGACTCCCTTACCGACCAGAATCATGTCCGGTTCGATGTTCCAGTGTTGCGCAGCAAAGGGTTTTCCGGTGCGGCCCATGCCGGTCATAACTTCGTCCGCGATGAGGAGAATTCCGTTCTTGCGGCAGATTTCCGCAATGCGCGCGACGTAGCCTTCGGGCGGCACTGCGGCACCGAGAGTGGCACCGACGACCGGCTCGAAGATGAAGGCTGCGGCCTTACCGGATTCGTGTTCGAACAGATGGACTTCGAGATCGTCGGCGCACGCGAGGTCGCATTGCGGAAAAGTTTTTTCGAAAGGGCAGTGGTAGCAGAAACACGGCGCAATGTGTCCCCATTCCGTGAGGAGCGGCTCGTAGGGCGCGCGGCGCGCGACGTTTCCGCTGACGGACATCGAGCCAAGAGTGCTGCCGTGATAACTCTGGCGGCGGGAAAGAACGCGGTAGCGCTCCTTCTGACCGCTTTCGAGGTGAAACTGGCGCGCGAGTTTTATGGCGGTTTCGGTGGCTTCAGAGCCACCGGAAGTGAAGTAGACGCGGGCGCTGTTACGGAAATTCGGCGGAGCCATCGCTAGCAAGCGCTCGGCAAGTTTTTCCGCGGGAGCGGTGTGAAATTGCGAAGTGTGCGCGAAAGCGATCTGCGACGACTGCTCGGCCATGGCGCGGCCGATTTCGGGGACACCGTGACCGATACTGACTACGGCGGCCTGGCCGGAAGCGTCGAGGAATCGGCGGCCGTCGGAAGAGATGATCCAGCAACCTTCTCCGCGAGAGGCAATAGGAAAGGTCTTCTTGAAATTGCGGGGGAAAAGTCCGCTGCTCGTCGGCATGAGATGTCCGGCAAAGGATTGTATCAGAGTCGCAGCTGCACGCAGCAAGGCGCGCGGAAGCGGGCAACTCCCACGCAAGTTGCGCGCTAATCCATCCACGTGAGCGGCGAACTGTGGGCCGGACTATTGGATTCGGCAGGGAAACGTGACATCATTCGTGATTCTGCAAAGCGTGATTCGGCAAGGCCTGATTCTGCAAGAAACGTTGCGACTCACAGTGATTCACAGGAGAAGAATCGAGATGAAAGGCATCATTCTGCGGTGCGGTTTCTTGAGCGCGTTGCTGCTCGGAGCCGAGCTGGCCGTTTCCGCACAAGAAGTGACGAAACATTCCATCACCTTTGACGACATGATTAGGTTGCACCGTATTGGGGAACCGCAGGCGTCACCGGATGGAAAATGGGTGGCGTACACGGTGGCGACGCCGGACCTGGAAGCCAACCGTAATGAGAGCATTATCTGGATGATGTCAACGAGCGGCGGCTCCGCGATGCAATTGACGCAGAGCGGGCATGATTCGTCGCCGGTGTGGTCGCCGGACGGGAAGACACTCGCGTTTCTCTCTGCTCGCGGGGGCGAATCGCAAATCTATTTGCTTTCGATGGAAGGCGGCGAAGCGCACGCGCTGACGAAACTCTCAACCGGCGTGGACATGGTGAAGTGGTCGCCGGACGGAAAGACGATTGCGTTTACTTCTTCGGTGTATGCGGATTGCAAAGACGACGATTGCAACAGCAAGCGCGACGCGGAAAAAGAAAAGAGCAAGGTGAAAGCGCACGTGGCGGAGCATCTTCTGTACCGCCACTGGACGCACTGGAATGACGGGAAGCGCAGCCATTTGTTTGCGGCTCCGGCGGATGGAAGCGCCGCGCCACGGGATCTGACGCCGGGCGCGAACTACGACGTTCCGCCGGATGAGCGCAGCGGACCGGGAGATATTAATTTTTCGCCGGACGGAAAAGAGATGTGCTTCACGGCGGTTACGGACAAGATGGAAGCGATCAGCACGAACGGTGATTTGTTCATCGTTCCGGTTGCCGGCGGCGTGGCCAGGCGCATCACCACGCAACCGGGATTCGACGGGAATCCGGTGTATTCGCCAGATGGGAAATACATCGCGTATCACGCGCAGCTCACCGCCGAATATGAAGCTGACCGGTGGCGAGTGATGCTCTACGACCGGCAAACTGGGAAAATCGAAAACCTGTCCGAGACGTTTGACCGGAGCGCGGACGGGCTAGCGTGGTCGGCGGACAGCAAGACGATTTACTTCACAGCAGAGGACGAAACGTTACAGCCAGTCTATTCGATTCCGGCATGTAGCTGCGGCTTGCCGACAAAAGTAATCAAGGAAGGATTCAACACGGCGATTTCACTCAGCGCTGATGGAAAGACACTGATCTTTGAGCGGACGAGCCTGACAATGCCTGGCGAAATTTTCGCGTCATCGAGCGACGGCTCGAACGTGCGGCAACTGACGCATCAGAATGAACCGATCTTGGCGGCGCTGGAGATGAATGCGCCGGAGACATTCTGGTTCGACGGCGCCGCAGGGACGAAAGTGCAGGCGATGCTGATGCGGCCACCGAAATTTGACGCGACGAAAAAATATCCGCTGCTGGTGATTCTGCACGGGGGGCCGCAGACGATGTGGTCGAATGCGTGGGGCTACCGGTGGAACGCGCAAGTCTTTTCCGCGGCGGGATACGTGACGCTGATGATCAACCGGCGCGGGTCGACCGGGTATGGTCAGAAATTCACGGATGAAATCACGAATGACTGGGGCGGAAAAGCGTACACCGACGTGATGAACGGAGTGGACTACTCGCTGAAAAAATATCCTTTCATCGATGGGACACGCATGGCCGCGGCAGGCGGATCTTATGGCGGGTACATGGCGGACTGGATCGCGACACACACGGGACGGTTCAAGGTGATCGTGAGCCACGCAAGTGTGTACGACAAGGTGGCGATGTACGCGACCGAGGAACTGTGGTTTGAAGAGCACGACATGCAGGGCACGCCGTGGACGAATCCGGAAAGTTACAAGAAGTGGGCGCCAGTGACGTACGCGGGCGAGCTGGGAAAGTTCAAGACGCCGACGCTGGTGATTGCGGGCGAAAGAGATTATCGCGTGCCGTACACGCAATCGCTGGAATTTTTCAGCGCGCTGCAGCGGCAGGGCGTGCCATCGAAGCTGGTGGTTTTTCCGGACGAAGGGCATTGGGTGCTGAAACCGCAGAACAGCCAGTTTTGGTACAGGACGTTTTTGGATTGGCTGGCGGCGTATGTGAAATAGCGGATCAGCCTTGCCAGAAGGGGCGCTCCGACCCGGCCGGAGCGCCCCTACAAGGAGATTAAGAAGCGAACAGGCGCTCGAAGGCGCGGCGCGCAAAACGGAAAAGATGGTAGAGCAGGAAGGCTGAAAGCACGACGAGTGCGGCAACGATGATGGTTGTCGCGAGCGGATGGGCCGTCGCCATCCAGGTGAGCCAAACGGCGAGAACGTCTTCGCCAAAGCTTAATGCCCAATTACTGAGCGGTTCGGGACTGGCGTTAACGGCGGCGCGGGCGCTGGCTTTCGTGCCGTGGGCGGTGAGGGCAATTCCGCCGGCCATTAAGGCGGCGCCCCAGCGCCATTCGGGTGCGGCTCCTCCCGCGGCGGCATAAGCAAGAAGCGCGGCGGCGGGCGGACGAATGAACGTGTGGATGGCGTCCCAGGCGGTGTCAAGGTACGGAATCTTGTCCGCGAAGAATTCCAGAAGGTAGAGTGCGAGGGCAATTCCGAGCACCCAGGGATGAGAAAGAACCTGCAATTTCGGCGGCAAATGGAGCACGCCGAAGCGCTGGAAAAGGCCCAGTGTTGCAATGGTGGCATAGAGATTCAACCCGGAGGAAAATCCGGCGCCCAGGGCGAGGCCGAGCGTTTCGATGGGATTCATGCAGGACCATCATAGCAGGCGGGAAATCCTCCAAACAGGCAGTAACTTCCCCATGTACTGAGCGGAGTTTCCGTTTGACCCGCCTGTAAAGGCAAGCGATTCTGTTGACGGGATGGACATCCATGTTTGGGCTGAGCTACCTCTTCTATCCGTGGGGCTTCATCGTGCAAGGACTGGCGATCGTGCACTTCGTGCGGCGACGGCCAGAGAACTATTGGTTCTACATTATTTTCTTCGGCGGGTTCCTGGGAGCGAGTGTGTATATCGTCGCGGAAGTGCTGCCGGACTTGGGGTTGCTGCGGGGCGTATTTCAGGGGTTTGGACGAAGGTCGCGCATCCAGAAAGTGGAGACGGCGATTCTGGATAATCCGTCGCCAGCAAATTACGAAGAGCTGGGGGAGCTTTACAAAGATCAAGGGCAATTTGAAAAGGCGCGCGATGCGTTCGATCATGCGATCACCGGGCGAAGCGATTCAATCTATACGTTTTATTCGCGGGCGCAATCGTCGCTGGGAATGAAGGACCTAGCGGCGGCGATTCCGGACCTGGAGCGAGTGGTCGCGGGCGACCGGAAGTTCGATTATTACCGAGCGGCGGGACTGCTGGCGAACGCGTGTGCACAAACGGGTCAACTGGAACGCGCGGATCAGCTTTTTGCCGAGGTCACGCAGATTTCGACGACTCCGGAGACGCTTTACAACTGCGCGGTTTTTCTGAAGACGGCGAACCGACGGGAAGAGTCGCGCGAGTGGGCGCAGAAGTTGCTCGCAAAGAAGGGGACATTGCCGCGGTATATGCAGAGGCGCGAGCGGCCGTGGTTCCGCAAGGGCAAGGCGCTGCTGAAGGAACTGGCCGGTGGGTGAGGGGTCGCGGCTCACCGAGGAATGTAGAGAGCAGAGATCGTTCGACGCCCTCAGGTCGCTCAGGATAAGCATCCCCATCGGCGTTGAAGAGAGATTCCTCGCTCCGGCTGCTCGCTCGGGGCCGACACCCTTCGTCGGACGTCTAGTTAACCATAACGACCCCCACCCCCACTAGTTTTTCACAAGTCTCCCTTAGGGCCTGCGGCCCGCGAAACCTCATGAAAATCCCGCAACGTCAGGCAAGGCAGAGCTCATGACATTAACTCCTTTGATTTCAGCACGCCTTGATTTGCGATACAAAGCGTGGAGTTCGGGATCATGCAGAACGATCTGGAGTAAGTGAAGATGTAAGATCGGGGTGCCCAAAAACGTGTCAATCCAGAAAATAATAACGTCCTATCCTACCCTCTTCGGAGCTCTAATCGGGCTCATAATCCTTGTGGGGGCAATTACCATCGCCTCCGTCCCGACGCTTGACGGAGCTTTTGAGAAACACAAAGATCTTATACAATTTGTTTGGTTCACGGCCAGCCTCTTCGCGTTCAGCGTTTTTCGCCTTTGGGGCTGGCGACGTCGAGGTGCGTTTGCCTTTTGGGCATCGATTTCCCTCTTCTTCCTTCTTCACGCGCTTGGCGTTTTTCTCTATACTACCCGAGTTCAACCGCTCCTTGTGTGGCGGTGGATCATCCTGCTCACACTGGAATGCTTCGTCGTTGTTTTTTTCGTGGACTGGTCGACAAAACGTTTTGGCCACTTTGGCAGACACGGGCCTTCTCGACTCAACAGCAATCAAGATCCTCGCGAAGATGACAACGCCTAGAGTAAGCGGCCGATTTTAGATGACAGCGTCGGCTCCTTCGACCGAGTAGACTTGCCGGTTCTGCTCTAGTTGATGAGGGCCGGTCATCGTTTTCTTCGCCGGTCGAGCGTTCTTGTTCCTCCCCTATTTATATTCTAAGCTTGATTAACGAAAGCGGATTCACAGTCTATGCGGACGAGCTCTCCGCCCTCTGTGAGGCGGGCTATGGGTGGGAAGGGATGTTTCTCGTTCCACGCTGTTTCCCCTGAGGTGCATCGTGCCGGACATACGATCGGCGTTGGAGACAATCGCAAAACTGTCAATCCTGAAGGTCGGGGACTTTCGCGGAAAAGGGCAAAGATTTCCGGACGAACTAACCCCAAATATGCACGCACTAACACAGTATTTTCAGACTATGGATAGCAATTCGAGACCATCGATTACTTCCCAAATAAAACCAAATTCTTCGTTCGTTTTTCTCTGGTACGCAAAAGAGAAGTCCGAAGCGGTTCGCGAAAATGACCCGAAACTAATTTTCGAGGGACTGGTCGCGTTAGCGCTCGAAAATGGCACTTTCGACGTTCGCGAGAGTATTATCATTATGCCACTTCTTTCTAACAGTTCCCCTAAGTTGGGGACTGATTCGATGGATCTCTTCCGTCGCGCTGCCAATTTAGCTCAGAGCAAGGCTCTCGCAGAAGAACTCGTAAGATTTCCAGCTCGGCGGGAAGAATCTAAGAGTATCCGGGCTTTTAACTTCTCCGAGTCTGGATCCGGCAAGGAATTCACTTACATCGGACGCAGCTGAGGAGAATCTGGGAAGCTGTAACAGAAGAGCGGTGACGCATGTCCCGAGCAGAGACGGACGGCGTACCGCTCCCCTCGGTTTTCAGCTTGCCTGCCGTGGCTCGTGGCGCGGTTTAGTTTTAGAAATCGTTATCCGAGAGCTAGGTTCAGGCATAAAGCCCTGAATGGAATCGCCTCCCGACAAAACGCGAGGCTGCGCTTGAAGCACAGCCTCGCGAGAGTTTCGATGTTGCTCTATTTCTGTAGGTTTTGTGTCTCTGCCTTCTGACGCGGAGTTCTCGCTTTGCAAGATTTCGTCTGGCTTGGCAGTTCGGCCCGGATGCTTGCCACTAGTTTTGCTGTGTCGATCTTGTAGCGGAGGGCGGTGCGTGCGAGGTTAGAATCCTTCGCAAGCGATTGCTTCGGGTCGTAGCCGGGGCAATACAGGTCGGAAACTAAAGCGCAGACAACGAGGAAGCGGTTAAGGTCCGCGGGTTTCATGGCTTCGACGGCGGCCGCCGCCGCAATCTTCTCGTAGTCCACGATCTGCGCTCCCCATGATGCTTTGCTCTTCTTCTCTTCCCACGCGTAGACCTTGGAAAGGCGGCGGTGGTTGTCGTGGCCCAAACGCCGGAAGTAGTCGAGCGCGACCATTTCCAAGTCGGGCCGGGAGAGAACGTCGGGCAGCTTCTTGCGGATGGCTTCGAGGATGCGGACAGCGACTGCTTTTCGACGCGCTCTGCAAGAGCTTCCTTCTTGCGTTGGGCTTGCTCCTGCGGCGTCGGCTGGTAGCGGGTGACGCGGTTGTGGACCTCGCATTTCTCGGTCTGGCAGAGGTAGAAGAGGCTGCCAGCGCTCTTGCCGTCACCGAGAACAGCGGCTTTCGTGTTGGGGCACTCCCCCCTTTGCTTTGGCCTTCCTACTGCCCTTCAAAGAGCACGTCTTGGGCATGGCCGTTTGCCTGCCATGCGGGAGCCTGTGAAACGCGCAGAGGCTTCTCGCCTTTCTCCTCAAGCGGCTTCGCGTGAATTTGCACGAGTGCTTCGACCCTGCTGCGGTTGCGTCAGGATATTCCCTTGGCCGATACGGAACTCACTGCCGTGGAAGGTGGACTTACAGCGTATGAACAGTTGCTGGCGAAGCTGGCCAACGTGCCGACGCCAGGGGGACCCACGCCGCGGCAACTCGCGGCCGGGCGTTTGGTGCAACTGGAAGAAATAGGCGGCGGAGAAAGAGCGAGCACCCAACTCAAGGAATTAAAAAAACAGTGACCAGGCCCAGCGGTTTATCAAATTCTTTTTTCATATTATTCATATCGCAGCGCCACCAGAGGGTCCACGCGCATTCCCCGCCACGCAGGAACGTAGCATGCAGCCAGGGCAACGATAGCAAATAGAAGGGGCACGCCGATAAACGTCAGCGGATCGGTTGGCGTAACCTGGTATAGCTGCGTGGCGAGCAGTCGCGTCGCTCCGAGCGCAGCAAGCGCCCCCGCGCCAACTCCGCCCAATGCCAGCTTCAGGCCTTGGCTGAGGACCATGCGCATCACGTGTACCGGACTTGCTCCCAGCGCCATGCGGATTCCAATTTCGTGGATGCGTTGCGAAACTAGATGAGCCATCACGCCGTAGATCCCGATCGCCCCCAGAAACATGGCTAGAACGCTAAAGAAAACCATCAGGTCGGCTACCACGCGGTCCCCCGTGTTAACCGCAGCTATCAGGTTCTCGAGTGGCTCGACCGAAGAGATAGGCTGGTCGCGGTCCACAGCCCAAATCGCGTCGCGGATAGCTGTGGCCATTATCGTGGGGTCACCGGACGAGCGTACGACGAATCCGAAAGTCCTTGAAGGAAATTGCGCCGAAGGAACATAGATGTGCCACCCGGGACCTTCGCGCAAGTAGTACATCTTAATGTCATTCACTATGCCAACAATCGTGCCGACGGAATGCTGCTCGCCCAATCTAAGCTTCTTTCCAATGGGGTCTTCGCCCGACCAAACCTGTCGGGCCATAGTTTGACTGATAAGTATGGAAGGAGAAGTTCCATACGCGTCGGAGGAATCGAAAAAGCGGCCTTTGACCAACCCAATCTGCATCGTCGAGAAATAATCCGCTGACACTGCAGTGAAGGGTGCCCCGTGTCTCTCACCGGGTTGAAGCGGCTTTCCGACCACTTGGAATTCGATGCCCTGGCCGAAGCCGCCAAATGGGACATGACTCGCCACGCTCGTGGAAGCAGCTCCAGGCAGGGCGCGAATACGGGACAGTACTTCATCGCTGAAATTTCGAAATTGCGAGTCCTCTGTGTACTTCGTCTTCGGGAGCGCGAGCTGCGCCACCAGGACGTTGGCCGGATTGTAGCCAGGACTGGAGCGCGCAGAAATGATGAAGCTCTTCACGAGCAACGTCGCCGAGATGAGCACCACTACCGCCAGGGCAATCTCCGCGGCTACAAGGATCCGCCGGAGCCGCGCGCCGCGTTTGCTGCCCGACGTCTGGCCGGATGTTTCCTTGAGCGTGTGGTTTACATCAAGCCGCGAATTCTCGAATGCCGGCGCGAAGCCGAAGACCAATCCACAAAGCAACGTAATTCCTAGGGTGAACATCAGCGTGGAGAAATCCAGCTCGACGTGGCCATAATTCACAATGTATCCACGGATATGACCGGGAATCTGTGACTCAATCCAGCGCATGCCCCATGAGGCAAAGAGCAGGCTCGCCACGCCGCCGACCAAAAACAGCAACAACGATTCTGTCAGGAGCTGCCCAGCCAAACGCCTGCGCGTCGCGCCAAGGGCTCCACGCACAGCGAACTCCCTCGTGCGGCTTGTCGCGCGAGCCAGCATCAGATTCGCCACGTTTGCACACGCGATGAGCAGAACCAGGCCGACAACTACGAAGCAGATCATTACTTCGGGCCCGCCTTCTTCCTTACGGATTCTGTCCGTCATGGAGCTGACAAGCCAAGTCAGGTTGGTATTAGTT
Organism: Candidatus Limnocylindria bacterium; assembly: GCA_035490055.1. GTDB lineage: Bacteria > Acidobacteriota > Terriglobia > Acidiferrales > UBA7541 > Acidiferrum. The sequence goes on from DATHIB010000085.1 coordinate 14,669, forward strand.
TTCGGAAACTCCTTCTCGAGATGAGCAAAGAACGTTGCCGTTTCCGCCCGAGCTTGTTCTAGCGTTACGCCTGGCTTCAGTCGGCCAAAGGCAGGAAGCCAAACGTTGCCGCGGTCCACGCGCTGCATATCGGTCAACGCAAGGGGCGTCCACAAATTGGCGATGCCCATAAGCGGCAACTGAAAAGTTCCGGGCATAACCCCGACTACTGCGTACGCTTCGCCGCCGATGGCGATGTTGCGTCCGATGATTTTTGGGTCCCCGGCGTACCGGCCTTGCCATAGTCCCTGGCTTAGAATAGCCACGTGCGGCGCGCCCGAGCGATCATCCTCCGCCGTGAAGGTTCGCCCCAAGATGGGCTTGGCGCCCAACGTATCAAAAAAATTCCAACTCACTCGGCCGCCGTCGACTAGTTCGGGAAGGCCATCCCCAGTTAGATTGAGACTCGCACCACCCGAAGCCACGGTTTGCTCAAACGAAGTGTTTTGCTTCTGAAAATCGAAAAAGTCCGCTGCGGAAGTAACTCCCCCGCTTGTCCATCCGTGTTTCTTGTCCTGCGTCTCGAAGATCACCAGCCGGTCTGGTTGTGGGTAGGGCAGCGGCTTGATAAACCAAGCGTCGATGTAGCTGAATATTGCGGTATTTGCGCCAATCCCGAGCGCGAGAGTGAGGACAGCGACTGTAGTAAAACCAGGGGTCTTGCGCAGCATGCGCTGGCCGAAGCGCAAATCCTCGACAAGGCTTTCGATAAAGTTTGTGCCGCGGGCGTCGCGGCACTCTTCCTTGGCGCGTTCCACCCCGCCAAACTCGATCCGCGCGCGGCGCATCGCCTCCTCTCGCGGTACGCCCCTGCGCGCCAAATCCTCAGCAAACGCCTCGATGTGAAAGCGCAACTCCGCGTCCATCTCGCTTTCCATTCGAGTGCGTCCCGCGACAGCGCGCAACCACGATGCAAGCTTGCTCCACATTGTCATTTTTCCTCACTCATATCTCAGCGCCACCATCGGATCGACCTTCATCGCCCGCCTCGCGGGTGCCCACGACGCAACAACGACGACACCCGTCAGCAGCGCCGCCGCCAATAAATACGTAAGGCTGTCCGTTCGAGAGACGCCGTAGAGAAAGATTCCCGACCCGCTCCAGCCGATGCCTTCTGTCGGGAAAAAACGCGTGATTGCAAACGAACAGAACGTACCTACAGCGAGGCCCGCTAACGTGACGCCCAGAGATTCACGCAATACTAGTCCTGCAATCTCAACGTGAGCTGCTCCGAGCGCGGAGCGAATTCCGATCTCTCGTGTGCGCTCGGCGACGGAGTACGATGTCACTCCAAAGACTCCAACCACAACCAGTATCAGCGCTAAGCCCCCAAAAGAAGCCAGGAGCGTGATAATCGGTCGGCGCAGAGTGAGCGATTCGGAATCGTGAATCTGCGCCGGCATGCTGCCCAGTTCCCAATAGAGCTGAGGGTCCGCGGGCTGAAGCCAGTTGTTGATGCGGGCGGCAACATTCCCCATGTCGCTCGCCGCCCGGACCCGGATCGCCATGCTCCATCGGCCCGGCAGCGTTTGCGCCACCGGTAGATATACGAGCGGCCTTAAATCCTCCTCTGGATTGCGCTGCCGGAAATCGGAAACAACGCCCACAATTTCTCTCCAGGTTGTAGGCGCACTTGCCAAAGCCAGGCGAGATCCGATGGGGTTAGTCCCGGAGAAATACTGCTTTGCAAAAGTTTTGTTGACGATGGCAACTGAGGCCGCCTCTCGAACATCGGTGTCCCGAAACGGACGGCCGGCGAGCATGGCAACCTTTAAGGTGGAGAAATAGTCCGGGCTCACCGAAAGAAACCATGTTTCGTCCAGCATAGCGACGGATGAGTCTGTTTTGATGCTGAGTCTGGCGCTGTCGGCTCCATCCATAGGAAGCGAGTCCACGATGCTTGCGGACTCGACACCAGGCATGGCGCGCATTTGCTCCAACGCTTTGCGCATCACGCCCGCTTTGGCGGGGGGGGTCGGCATAGCGTGACACTGGCAAACTTACAGTCGCTGTCAAGACGTTATGCGGGTCAAATCCGAGGGGAGACGACTCCACATGCAACAAGCTGCGAAATAGCAGGCCGAAGCCCACCAGCAAAACCATCCCGAGAGCGACCTGGAACACCACCAAGAGATTTCGCGGGCGCCGCGCCTTCGTTCCACTCGTTGTGCTTGGAAGCGAGTCTTTGAGGCTGTCGTTCAGGTTTACGCGAGTCGCGTGCAAGGCCGGAATCACGCCAAAGAACAAAGCGCTCAGGAGGGAGACTCCCAAACCAAGGAGCAAAATGCGCGCGTTAATTTCCACCGTTATATTGTTCCAAACGATCCCGGACGCGATTTTCGTGATGACTTCTTCGGACCATCGTGCCGCTATCAGACCCAGGCTCCCTCCGCAAAGGAACAGCAGCGTGCTCTCGGTCAAGAGCTGCCGGATCATTCGTCCGCGCGAGCAACCCAAAGCTGATCGCACGGCCACTTCTCTATAACGCTTTACGCCACGAGCCAGGAGCAAACTTGCCACGTTCGCACAAGCAATCAAAAGCACGACACTTGCCGCGACCGCCGTCATCCACAAGCCAAGCTGCGCATTCCGCCTGGTTGGGCCGGGATGCCGGAAGGTCTCAGAAAAATCTTCCACTAACAGATGGCCGCTCCGATTGGTAGTGGACGTAGCGCCTCTCAAGCTCTGGGCGATGCTTTCCGTTTCTGTGCGTGCCTGGTCCAGGGTCACTCCCGACTTCAGCCGGGCGACAATTAGTACTCTCGCCGCCCCCGCAACTCTCAATGTGCCGCTAGTCGCGTAAGATTCCAGCACCAGCGGGGCATAAATCTCGACGTTCTCGTTGTAGGCGGCCAATGACTGTCGCATGACTCCTACGATGGTGACGGGACGGCGATTCAGGACGATTTGCTTTCCGACAATAGCTGGATCTCCGTGAAAGCGAGTGTGCCAGCAGCTGAAGGAGAGAATCACGACCGCATCCTGGCCGGCGATTTGCTCGTCCTCTCGAAAGTTGCGGCCCATCAAGGGCTGAATCCCGAGGGTAGGCAGCCAGTTGGCGCTCACGAGAAGCCCCATCAGGTTTTGCCAACCGGACTCACCGCTGCCGTAGAAATTGTCGGCCCATCCCGACTCCGCGACTTGTTCGAAGGCCTGACTGTGTTTTCGCAGCGCTAGATATTGATTCGGCAACGGCGTGTGCGTATCTCCGCCCGCGTCAGTCGTCCAAACATTCACCAGTCTTTCGGGGTTACGAAACGGGAGGGAATACAAAAGAGCGGAGTCCACCAAGCCGAAGATTGCGGTATTCGCACCGATGCCGAGGGCGAGAGTGAGGACAGCAACGGTGGTGAAGCCAGGGGATTTGCGCAACATGCGTAGGCCGTAGCGCAAATCTTGGATGAAGCTTTCGACGAAGTTCACGCCGCGGGCTTCCCGGCATTCTTCCTTCGCGCGCTCGATGCCGCCAAACTCGATCCGCGCGCGCCGCATCGCCTCCTCTCGCGGTACGCCGCTCCGCACCAAATCCTCCGCATACGCCTCCACGTGGAAGCGCAGCTCCGCATCCATCTCGCTCTCCATCCGAGAGCGCCGCAGAATGGCCTGTACCCAGGATCGAAGGCGGCTAGAGAGTGTCATACTTCCTCGGGTGTGGTACCCAAGATTCCAGCAATGACATCCGCCATGCGGTTCCACTTTTCGGCTTCGCTTTGCAGCCTACGTTTTCCGGCCGCGGTGAGGCGGTAATATTTCGCTTTACGATTGTTTTCCGACTCGCCCCACTCACTGGCGATCCAGCCTTGGTGTTCCAGACGATACAGCGCGGGATAAAGCGAGCCCTGCTGAATCTCTAGACGATCTTTCGAAATCTGTTGGATACGCAGCAGAATGCCGTAGCCGTGCAAGGGCCCAAGGGAAACGGCCTTCAAGATCAACATGTCCAGCGTGCCTTGCAGAACGTCCAGTTGCTTGTCCACGGAGCAATCTCTCCTAGATGACCTAGGAATATAAATCTGCTCTCCTAGACTGTCAAGGGGTGTTACGCGGCGCGTAACACCAGCAGCGGCCTCGATCACTATCGCCACTCGGACTGGCTGGGCAGCGCCCGCCTGACTTCTTCGCCTTCGCGCGCAGTTCTCTCGACCGCCGCGTACGCGCCCTTCGGCGAAACCTACGCCTCCGCTGGAGGCACAAATCTTGACCCTGCCTACACCGGACAGATGTCCGACACTGCGCATCGTCAGGATGCCGCCGGTGGACTCTACGACTTCCCCGCCCGAGAATACAGCATACAAGGCCGCTGGCCGTCTCCAGATCCCGCTGGAGTCTCTTCGACTTGTCCAAGGAATCCGCAAACACAAAACCGCTATGCCTATGTCCGGAACAACCCAATCACCTATACTGATCCGACGGGTATGGACGGAGCTTGCGAAGACGATCCCTTCTGTGGCGGTCCTTGCCCATGGTGGGACCCCTTCTGGGGTGATTGCGGCGGCGGCGGTGGATTCCGCGGCGGCGGTGGTGGTGGTGGTGGCGGAGAAATACCCCGGCCCTTCCCCTGGCCCTTGCTTCCGCCAGGCCTCTTTGGCGCGCTAAGTAGTAGCGGCACGTACTTCCGCACCGTTAGATGTAGTTGTTATGGCTCTCCATTTAATTCGATACAGCGGTACGGGTGCGACTACCTCTGCTTTTGCGCGGGCGGAGATGTTCTTATTGCCGTCAGGCCCGGATTCTCACTCATCTACAAGGAATGTGGCAACTGGAAGTGCCCCGCCCATGCCACTGTTACACACGTACCGGGCCTCGGAATTGATTGGGGCTCCATCATCGATGCTGACCCACCCGGGTTTTGCCCAATACCATGACTCACGATGACCCTCAAGAATCGATACTGTTCCTATCTCGGTCGTTGGACGAGAGACTCCTTAAAGTATTCTTCCAGGACTCACATAAGTTCGCTTTGATTGCCCAAACCCCAATTACTATTGACATTTACTTGACAGCACTTTATCGGTCTTATCCAGACGAGGTCGCACCTTATCTTCGTAACCCAGAACCCCTTGCGAAACTCACCGAGGAGTTGCGCCAAGTAAGTGTTAGCGCCCATGAGATCGCACCAATGTCGAACCCAGGGGACCCAGCAAAACTGCTTAGTGTCAGAATTGACGAACGCTTGATTCGCCTTCTGCGCCAGGCGGCTAAGCGAATTTCCAAGACCGGAAGGAATCGCATTGAACTTGCCGATTTCATGCGCGAGCTCTCCCGAGACGACGAACTCGTGGAGCAATTACGCACGAAACGAAATCTAATCCTACTACCGGTGAGTGGCCCGGACGACAAATCCTGATACGAATGTGGTGGGCGGGTCGCGGGCCCTTAGCCGCAGGGGAAACGGGACGTTTTCTGATATTTTGTCGGAGTATAGCTCGTTTGTTGAATATTGTAGTCGTTAATGTCCCGCACCACGTAACGCAGCGTGGCAACGCCCGGCAATTCCTTCTCGCTTCGGAAGGCGAACGCTTGGTCTACCTGCAGCTGTTACGGTAGTACGTGCAACTTCACCACTTGTCGCTGCTAGGTGCTAGGCTACTGCCTGATGTCCAACAATGTGCATTTAGTAGTCGTTCCGCGCAAAGCGGAAGCCCTGGCGTTGGCCTTGAAGCAGCCGCACGGACGTTATGCCTATTTTCCCAATCCAGTTTCTTTGCTGTCTGCTTCGATGCTTTGTTGACAGAGCGCAGCCGCTGAAGAGAACAACGCGACAGTGATGCTTGTGATTACGAACTTAATTTTCATTGCTTCTTCCTTTGCCGTGCCTGCCATCAGCAAGATCGCGAAGGAATCTGGAGACTGTAATCTGGATTCGCCGGACGGGTACGCCCAAATGGACTTCGCGCTCAATCCATGCGCGAAGCTCCCGCACCATGGTCGCCTCGACCTTCTTGTCTTTCAGAATGGCGACGGCGTTCCGGTATTGCGGAAAGCATTCCTGCAGAGCGCGGCGTTGGTCATTCGGTTGGAGCCGTGCGATTTCGAACGCATGGGCAACCGTCAGTTTGTCGTCGTAGAACGCTTGCTTCGCTTCGGGAATGAGTTGAGTTAAGCGTAATCGTCCACTGACGTATGCGGGCGACCTGCCAACTTGTGAAGCAATCCTTTCCACGGTGTAAGTGTCAGGCTGGAGTTCAACGAGGGCGGCGTATCCCTGCGCCTCATCGAGCGGATGCACGTCCACGCGCTGCAGGTTCTCGATTACCTGTAGCTCTAGTGCTTGCGCGTCGGTCAGTTCGCGCACGGTCGCGGGCATGCTCTCGCGCTTTGCCAGTTTAGAGGCACGATACCGGCGCGTTCCGGCGACAAGCTCAAACGTGCCCGCTTCCCCTTCGGGCAGCGGACGCAGGAGAATCGGCTGGAGTACGCCGTGTTGTCTGATGTTGTCCGCGTTATGTTCCGCAGTACGTTATGTGTCTCTTGGCTGCCGCATCTGCGGGAGTGTTGGTGGTCCGTGTTCCTGTAGCCACATAATTATCACAGGGAACAAAGCCATTTCATTAAATCCTGGTCTTTACGCCATCCGGCGCTTGGTCGGAATGTTTCTGAAGTGCCGACAGGAGGCAGGCATGCCGCGACGGCAGCTTGTTTTGTTCTCAGGGTGATCTCGGCGTAGCGATGAGTGGTGTCGAGACTTACGTGCCCCAACCATCCTCGAATTACGTTCACATCAACGCCTTGTTCAAGCAGGTGAACAGCCGTGGAATGACGGAATACGTGTGGCGAAACTCCGCAGCGTTTCGTGCCGGAACTGCTCGAATGCAGTGATGCCGTGTGACGTTTCACGAGTTTGTAGATTCCGAATCGCGTCAGCGGCCTGAATTTATGTGAAGTAAACAAGGGAACAGATTTGTCCGCCGAGTGCACGGTCTCGAGCTGCTTCAGCACCTCGGCAGTCTCAGGCCACAGAGGACAGCTTCGCCATTTATCCCCTTTGCCGTGAAGCCGTACGCGAAAGGGCCCGTTGAGATCGACATCGGTCACCCGCAGATCTGCGATCTCCTGTACCCGAGCCCCACTGTTATAGAGGAGCATCAGGAGCGCTCGATCACGGAGCGCGAATGGGCCTTCTCGTGGCAACGCCCTAAAGAGCGCATCGATCTCTTCGCGTTCCAAGTAAAGCGTGTTCGGAGCCTGAGTTCGCTTGGTGGGAATACCCTCTACTCGCTCTGCTTCAGCTAGCATCTCAGGGCGACGAACAGCGAGATAGCGATAAAAAGTGTGAAGGGCAGCGAGCCGCTGGTTTCGGGTACGCACTTGGTTTCCCCGCGAGCTTTCAATCATGCGCAAGAACTCCAGGACTCGTTCCGAAGTGAGATCGGGAAGTGTCAGGCGTGTAACCGGTCGCCGGCAGGCGGTTGCGACGTAAACTAAGAAGAGCTTCAGTGTGTCCCGGTAACTGCGTACGGATCCAGGCCGAAGCCCTTTCTGAACTTTAAGGTGATCTTCAAAAAACGCGAATAGCACTTGGCCGATGCTGCTCATTAGACACCTCCCCGCGGCGCCAAGGGACGAAAACGCTCGCTCGCCTCGCGCAATAATTCTTCGGTGATGGTCAAATACACTGCGGTCGAGTTGGGATCGGTGTGACCAAGGAACGTGGCGAGATGCATGAGCCGACAGTTTGGGTTAATCCCCTGACGATACCAACGCAGCAAAGTGGCAACGGCGAAGGAATGCCGCTAATGCCGATATCGGCATTATCGGCAGCATGCCGAGTCCCGGATTATGCCGAATCTGGTGGAGTAGCTCTTCTACCATCCCCATTTGGCGCTTCTTTCCGCACTTCTTTAACAAATTGAATTCGGCATAATCCGGCTATCTTCTCCGAACTGGCTGTGAAGCC
>DATHIB010000086.1:0-4558 GCA_035490055.1 Candidatus Limnocylindria bacterium
TCTCGTGACGTCGTTTGACGGCCATGCGACGCGACACGATTTGATCATCCATATCTTCCAGAGTTGGACGCAAATCGTCGTGTACCTCACCACGCCCACATCCATGTCAAGCAGTTGCACGGCGGTGATTCAAGTGGACGATCCTGAAGGCGCCGTGTTGGTCTACCAGTATCAGAATCAGCCGCTGGCTTACGCAATGAAAACGATGCACATGCACTATGGCACGGCTATGTTGAGAATCTCGAACGGCGGCCGTCTTGCTGGAGATTATTATGCAGGGCGCGACCGGCGGACCTTTGGCCGGATTTGCTGCCGCAGACAGTTGGACAACCCGAAGACGGACCCAGAATCCGACTATACGGTGGGCAGAGCCAAAGACTCTCGCTCGGGGGCGCGGGCAGCCTGAACGCGTATTAAGAGCAGACTAAGTCCTGATAAGTCGTTACCGGACATCTCTAACAATGTCGGCCCTGTCAAACTCTTTTTGAACACACTTCTCTCTTTTCACCCAAAAGAATTTTTCTCTTTCGTTCTTTTTCGCTTTTTTTTCCCTGCATCGACCACCACGGCTCGTTCGTAATCTAGCGGTCGGCTTCAGTCCGACCCAAACATCTCTCCGATCAAAACTTCGACCATGATTACTTCTTCAAACTCCCTTTCCAGGGAGCGGGATGGCCAATCAAGTGCACAGTGCTCTAGTTCACACCATGTCCGGTAACGAGCTGTCCTGCGTGCGAACCGAACTCTACGGACTGCGAATACTCCCAGCCATTGCGCCACATCCAGTACAAGCGAACTCCCAGACGGCGCCCCAATGCCACCTTGGCGATGTTCTTGTGCCCACGCATGGCCAAGTGAATGTAGCGACGTCTCCAGCAGTCGGGGTTTATGCGTGCCGTCGCCTGCGCGGCCTCCACGAGCAAGAACCGCGACAAGGAATTGCCTTGTTTGCTGATATGCCCCAGCCGTTGCTTGCCACCGCTGGAGTCTGCACTTGGAATCATCCCAACGTAGGTGCCGATCTGTTTGCCGCGGTGGAATCGTTCCGGAGTTCCGATGATCAACACATAGGTGAGTGCTGTCAGCGAGCCCACGCCGGGATGCGTCATCAGTCGTAATACGTCGGGCCGTTTCCTGGCTTCTTGCTCGGCAGCTTTGGTTAATTCACCGATGATCGGGTCCCGGCGCGGATCAGACCGTTGCGGCCTTAGCGAGGGGAACTTTCTTGCTCAGCCCCACCTTCAACAGTTTAATTTCGAGTAAGCCGTCGCTCACGGTCGCGTTCACTGTATCTGGATCAATCTCAGACGACAGGCCCACCACTCGGAAGATGTGTTTGGTGTGCCGTTCGGAATAGATGGTCGTTCCTTTCTTTTGATCTGATGACTCTTGCCGCTTGCCGGTGATGCACAGGGAACGAGGGGCGGCTCGTACTTCCAGATCCTTTTCGCGGAAACCCGGCACGTCAGCACGGATAGTGAATCCGGTTTCCGTCTCGGTGACGTCCACCGGTGCCTGCAGCAGGATTTCCGACTCCGCACGGAGCCAGTCCTCGTGAGCATGGCCGTGGGTGAATCCGCTGGATTCAAACAACTCGTAGGCACGGCGCGCGATCAGGTCATTAATCTCCTGCGCAGGCTCGATAAATGGCTCGCCAAGGGAGAGGCTCGGAGGCGACGGCTGACAAGGAGCCATGGCAGGAGGGCTCCCTTCGGTCTGTGGTTGCAGCACGATCGAATCGGCGGTTATGTTGGGGAGAACCACTCGCGCGATTTCCGCGCTGATCGTTTGGTGTTCTTTGGCGACTCGCGCGATCTCGGCGCTAATCGTTTGGTGTCTTCGGGCCGCTCCCAATAGCAGAGCATTGAAACAAATGTTGTTGATCTCTCGCGGGATGCCTTGGCTTTGCTCTGCAATTAGCGCCAAAGCGTCCGGTGCGAAGAGTGGGCCGCCGGAATAGCCAGCCACCTTGAGCCGATGCTCGATATAACAGGCTGTCTCGTCGGCACTTAAGGGTTCTAGGCTGCTTAAGATCGCGATGCGCTGCCGCAATTGTGACAGACCGCGCTGCGCCAACTTTTCGGCCAACTGAGGCTGTCCCGCGAGGACGATTTCCAACAGTTTTGCATGCGTTGTTTCAAAGTCGGAAAGGAGCCTTATCGTTTCGAGCGTCGGTCCTTCGAGGTCTTGCGCTTCGTCCACGACTAGCACAAAGCGCCTGCCCGCCAGCATCTCGCTAAACAGAACGTGGTTCAGTTTCTTGTGCATCGACGCGAGGCCCATCCCAGTGGTCTCGATGCCAAGCTCATTGAGGACGTAGCAGAAAAACTCACGAGAATCACATTGGGTCTGGAATAGAAATACCGTGCGCGCAGAATCGTGTAGTTCCTCGATGAGTCGATATAGAAGGGTGGTCTTTCCCATCCCAGACTCGGCGATGAGCGCCATGAATCCACGGTCGGCTTTTATGCCATACAAGAGAGCGGTCAGCGCCTGGCGGTGCGTACGGCTGAGATAAAGGTACGCGGGATCTGGAGTGACGCCGAAAGGTTGTTCACGGAGACCGTAGAAATCTAGAAACATGGCAGTGGCCTCCCGTTTCTTGGTCTACAGTAGATGTCGATCACGGGCGCAGAGACAACCCTTCCTTGGGCTGGGCTCGGACTACGGCGTGACTTCTGCGGCCGATGCAGATCAGGCAGTGGCAGTCTTAGCGAGGACGGGAACTTTTTTGCCCAATCCCACCTTCAGCAATTTGATTTCAAGCAGGCCATCGCTCACTGTAGCGTTCACTCGATCTTGGTCAATTTCAGCCGGCAGGCCCACCACTCGGAAGATGTGTTTGGTGTGCCGTTCGGAATAGATGGTCGTTCCTTCCTTTTGATCTGATGACTCTTGCCGCTTGCCGGTGATGCACAGGGAACGAGGGGCAGCTCGTACTTCCAGATCCTTTTCACGGAAACCCGGCACGTCAGCACGGATAGTGAATCCGGTTTCCGTCTCGGTGACGTCCACCGGTGCCTGCAGCAGGATTTCCGACTCCGCACGGAGCCAGTCATCGTCAGCATGGCCGTGGGTAAATCCGCTGGATTCAAACAACTCGTGGGCACGGCGCGCAATCAGGTCATTAATCTCCTGCGCAGGCTCGATAAATGGGTCGCCTGCAAAGAGACTACGAATTTCCGGTGTGCGAACAAGTTGCCTTGGATTTTCGTTCTTCATGCCTGTTTTCTCCTTTCTTGAGAATTTTCTCAAGTTTGAAAGACACTTGGCCGAAATGTATTGGGTTTCGAACCCGGGAGCCTTCACGGGCAAGCTAACGCAGAATGACTGTGGATATCAAGTTCAATTGTCCTTACGCCGCTAACGCATTCGAATCCGGCATAAAAACGATCCGTTTTGGACTGTAGTTGGGCTGAAATCTGCCCAATTGGACCCGAAGGATTTCCAATCGAAAAAGCGCCAAGGGAGCTCCGAGCAAATCACTTGGGCCATCCTGCAGCCCAACCTCAGAGAGGACATGGGGTTAGTGTGGGTGTAAAATCCAGCGATATAGGCTAAGGTCACCTGCCACAGAGGACCGGTCGTGGGTCCAGCCGATTTACAGCGATACAAGAGACTCTTATTGGAGAGGCGAGGTGAGTTGTCGTCTGCCTAGGATGACACTCGAGCCCGGGTGCCAGCCGCAGGAGGCTTGCAGGGAGACCTTATTGATCAAGCCAATGCCAATGCCGAAGCAGAGCTTCAGACTCGCTTGCATCAAACGGACGGTCGTCTCTTAAGGGCCATCGAGGAGGCCTTGGCTAGGATCAGACAGGGAACGTACGGAATTTGCGACGCCTGCAATCAGCCTATCTCTAGCGCTCGTCTCGAAGCGGTGCCCTGGACGCACCACTGCCGCGACTGCAAGGAGCGCGAGCAGTCGAATAGCGCTGTGGAGGGAAGATCATGAGAGCCTACCTTGTTGTCACGGTGGGACCTGACAAGGCACGCGATGCCGCTCGGCAGTTCACGAGTCTGCGCGTAGCCAAGATGGCCAGTGCATGATAGGGCGACCCCGACGCATGCGCCGTGGTCGAAGTTGCAGAATCCCAGGAGCTCAACAAACTGGTGATGGATAAGATCCAGAAGTTGGAAGGGGTTGGAGGTACATGCCGCGCACAGGCCCTCGATTAGGTTGTTTTTCGGGCGCCTCGCCGCACAGCGAACTTATTCGACAAGTCCTCGGTGCGACCTGCCTGAGCATCTTAGCCCAGTGAACGAGTGCCACCTGCAACGGCTCCTCGCCGAGTACGATTACTACTACAAGTACGTTTCATACTGCCCCACCTCGCTATGTGGTTGAAAAACCGAGTGTACTCTGTTTTGAAGTTGGTATTGCGGGGTTGCGATTGCTGCCTCGGACGCGCGCGAGGAAGTGTGTGGCAGCCTCTGTCTCTATCGCGCATCGATTAAAAATCCAAGGGCCATCGTCCAAGGGATGCTCCGCTTCGATCTCGCCTCGTTCGACTGCCAGCCGAAGTGTTCTGGAACTCACGCCTAACGTATCGGCTGCTTT
>DATHIB010000087.1:0-40290 GCA_035490055.1 Candidatus Limnocylindria bacterium
GCTTACTCAATCAGGCTGCCAACGCCGCAGCCAGGACCAAAGGAAGCATCTTCGAGATCGTGTATCGCCGCTCGGTCCCGCGCCTGGGACATAATCAAGCCATCGGGGCCATTGCCCATCGACAGTGTCGGCTGATCTGGCTGATCTGGCACCAGGGAGTCCGGTACGAAGAACGGGGCCCAGCGGTCAGCAAAAAGAGCAAGCAAGTCCGCACTGCGAGAATGATCCGACAACTCCGAAGACTAGGCTATCGGATCAAAACACCTAATCCTCAACCCAGCCAAGCACTAGCGCAGTGATTTTCGAGCCTGTTTCTTCTCCAACTGAAAACGGACAACTGAGGACTGACAACTGTCTCGTCACGAATCCCCAATCTTTGAATAACCCAGCCGTCGGGCACAGTCCCCCAACATTTCTGCCTCCCAAGGCGGGCGCTTTGGATTTCTCGGGTGTGTAAGGTAAGAGGGGATTCGCCTAACACGATGTAGGAACACCGCAGCGGAATGTTTGTAAGCGGGAACCGGTTCGCGGAATGCCATATTGCCCAGATACTGCAACGCATCCGACAGCGCGTAGTACGTGGGATCACCGGTTTCCCAGAGCCGGTCGCGCTCCGCGAATTTCTCCGGCGCAAACGTTGCCAGTCCCAGCAAATAGTCCGACCCGTACTCGATCATGTTGATGCCCAGATCGTTTCCCGTGTAGATGCGAAAATCCGGCCGGTGCGCGTCTCGAAGGGCAAGCCGCTCCATCTCGATCAGCCGGTCGAGCGAAGAATGCTTGATTCCCTTGATCTCCGGAATGTCCATCAATCGCCGGAAAGTTTCCTCATCAAAGATTTCGCCGTTCGGCGCGAACATTGGCCCCAGCTCGAAGGCGAGCATCTGCGGATATCCCCGGCACACTGCCTCATAAGCCGCCGCCTTCTCGGTGGAAGATTTTCCGTGTAGTCGGCTCGTCTGGAACAAGATCGGAATTCCGCCATGGCCCACGATGACGTCCATCTGCTTCCGGTAGAGTTCAACGATGTCGCCATTTTGCCCTTCGATATAGGCGCCGCCTACAAATGGCGCATCTTTGCCCAACGCCTCCCGGGTCCATCGCAGCACGTCAAGTTTTTCCGCTTCGCTCAGATAATTCACGTATCCGGTGTCCATATTCACGGCGTTCATCAATCCGGCGCTGTGCGTGGCTCGCAGATGATTCTGAAAAGCTTCGACGGCCATTCGCCCATCCGTCTCGAACGGCAAGAGCGCCGCCGCGATGCCCTGCACCTTGCGGCCAAGTTGTTGCCGTTGAACGATGGATCCGATTTTCATCGCTTCGCCTTCGCAATCTTCAACCGTTCTGCCAGTTCGGAATTCTTGTAGTAGCTGTCCAGCGGATAGCAACCCGAAGGCAATCCCTTCCGCGGCGCGGTCGTGCAATCGCTGAACGTTCTGCAAATTCGTTTGTGTTCAACTGTCTTTCCCTCCGCGGCATCCCAGAGCAGCTCAGGATAAGTCAAAATCATTCTGCCCAGGCCCACGGCGTCCACCCATCCATCGCGCACGGCAGCTTGAGCCACGTGCGGAAGAAAATCCTGCAAGTAGCTGTAAGCAGTTCCCACAACGATGAGATTCGGAAAGAGCTGCTTCAATTGACGCGTGACTTTCATCTGCAGGGCCACACCAACCAGAGGATCTTCCGGAGGCTGATATCCATCCGATGGCGGATAGAGCGCCGGCCGTTGAATGTGCGGATTGTAATAGGGACTCCCCGCTGTGATGTTTACGAGCCGGACCTCCAGCTCCTCGAGCAAAGACAAAAACCGAATCGTCTCGGTCAAATCCATCTGTGTGGGGTCGCTCTGCTTCACGCCAAATCCCCAGCGATACGGAATCAAATTGTCATGCGATTCGGGAATTCCCGGCCCCAATTTTCCATTCGCCGATTGCAACGGGCCGGGACGAAATGGCACGGTGTCAAATGCAGAGAGCCGCACGCCGATGTGAATTCCCGGCGCCATCGAGCGGATCCCCTGCGCCACTTCCCGCAAAAATCGCGTGCGGTTCTCAAAACTCCCGCCATACTTCCCTTCTCGCGTATGCGCGCTAAGAAATTCGTGCCCCAAATACCCGTGGCAATGCTTGATGTCCACGAAATCGAAACCCAACTCACGCGCCATTCTCGCTGCGCGATGAAAATCTTCAATGATCGCGCCGATCTCGCCGTCGGTCAGAATTGGATAGTCGCGAGGCAATCCCAATCTTCGATCCAATATCGGATGATGATAAAGGATGCGCGGCTCAGGCCTGTCGTGCGTATTCGGACGGCAGTAGCGTCCGGAATGCGTCAACTGCAATCCGATGAAGAGCCCTTCGTTTGAACCCGTCGTCCGCCGGTGTTCTTCGACCAGGACCTTTCGCAATCTTCCCAATCCCTCTCGCGTGTGCTGTGCAATCACGAGCTGATTCAGATTCGCTCGCCCTCCGTGCGAGACCGCGACCGCCTCCCCTCCCCAAATTAATTTCCCGCCGCTCCGGCCGAATTTCTTCCAACGATGGATCGTATGCTCGCTTGGATTTCCATCCGCAGTGCCATCCCATCCTTCCATCGGATGAACGGCGATGCGGTTGCCGATCTTGATTCCTCCACGCGAAAGCGGCCATCGCAGTGCTGAATCAGATCCGCTGAACGGCTCGCTATCGCACGGAATCGTCAATCCAAGCGAATGAACGTGATCTTGAAAACGCGCTACATCCTTCACCGCCCCCAGCCGCAGAATCCGGAGTGTGTTCATGCTGGTTTCTGTTCCTTGGCAGCCACGCGACCGCAGCGGCGGCGAGCAATGCCATTCCTACAACGCAAACAAAAAAAGTTTGGCGCAAAAAGCGCCTGTTGACAAATGACGGCATGCTAAAGATTCTTGGTCTCGATGTCGAGGAGCTTTTCGACAACACTTGTTCGAATTCACTGAACCATGTGTTTGCGATTTGCAAAAGGAGAAGTACATGTCCATAACGCGACGCGAGATGTGTCTCTTGCTTCCGGCAGCTCTCGTTCCCGCCGTGATGCGGCCCGAGGGCATGGCCGCGCAGGAGGAATCCATGCCATCGGCAATGTATGCGTTCGAAAAGCTGCCGATTCGAACGCCGAACAACGCGCAGATCCGCGACGTTCTGAAGGGCAAGCTGGCCACCGGGGAGTCGTTGGAGGTGCACGAAACAACGCTGCCTCCCGGCGGAGCACCCCACCCGGCACACCATCACGTGCATTCCGAAATGTGGCTGATTCGAGAAGGAACGGTCGAGTTGACGGTCAACGGGACGAGCTACCGTCTTGGGCCGGGGTCCGTCGGATTCGTGCATTCGAATGACGAACATGGGATCAAGAATGTGGGCACAACGCCAGCGACATACTTTGTCGTGGCTGTCGGCCCCGGTGCGGGCTCCTGAGCAAAAGCAATTGCCAAAAGCGGATACACCCTGAGTAAGCTCAAGGAAGACTCCCACGGCTTGCGTGTTTCCGCAGCAGGCTTATTTGGAAACTTTCACCAGCACGACGCCGTGGGTCGGCACTTCGGCCGAATAGGAGTTCTGCGCAGTGCCGAGATCCTTGTGATCTAAGAGATCGCGGAGTTTCGCAGAGGCGGGCGCGCCGATGGATTTAAAGTCGAGCGTCATCTGAGTGGCCGACTCACTGCGATTGAAAAGTCCCACAGCGTGACTCCCGTCGGCGAGCGGCTTCACCCAAATTTCCAGAGGCCCTTCCTCCCAAACACGATGCCCTTGTACGCCTTTCGCGTCCTGATCGACCGCCAGGACCTCGGAGTTCAACAGGAGCTCTTTTGTTTCGGGAGACATATTCCGCAGATCATTTCCCGCGAGCAATGGAGCTGCGAGGAGCGCCCATAGCGCCATGTGCGTGCGATATTCGTCGCGTTTCATGCCGCCGTTGCCGACCTCGAGCATGTCTGGGTCGTTCCAATGACCGGGACCTGCAAACTTTTCCAGGCCGTTCTGTGCAAATCCGATCAGGGACATGCGGTCGTAGGTATCGTTAATGTCTCCCGTGGTCCGCCACAAATTGCCGGTGGCGGGCCCCCACCGCCATGGCGTCTTGACTCCCCAGTTGCAGATGCTGAACACGATGGGGTGGCCGGAATTCGCCAGCGCGTCGCGGAGTTTCGCGTATTGCACCTCCGGATCGAGCCCTTCGGCATTGCACCAGTCGATCTTTACATAATCGATTCCCCAGGAGGCATAGGCCTTGGCATCCTGAACTTCGTGATTCAAGCTGCCCGGCCGTTTCTCGCAGGTGCCGGTGCCTGCGTCCGTGTAGATTCCCAGCTTCAATCCTTTACCGTGCACGTAGTCCGCAAGCGCCTTGATTCCCGACGGAAATCTTGCGGGATCCGCGACGATGGTCCCCGACGCATCGCGGCTCACCTGCCAGCAGTCGTCGATGTTCACGTACTGATAGCCGGCCGCTTGCATGCCACTGCTGACTACGGCGTCGGCCATTTCGCGAATGAGTTTGTCGCTTACGTTGCAGCCAAACTTGTTCCAACTGTTCCATCCCATCGGCGGAGTCGGGGCGAGGGACGCCGATGTCTGTGCGGAGGTGGCTGGAGCAAGGAGGGCCGCAAAAGTACCGACAAGGAGACAGGCAAGGAGCGCAAGAATTAAGCAAAACCATCGAATGTTCATTTTTCCTCGCAATATTGGATACGTAACCGCTTACGCGGAGTCTAGCACGCAGCGCCAAAAAGTGCGATGCTATTCAACCCGGGAAAAGAATTCGCATGCTCTCGCCTATGCGGCGCATAAGCTTTCGACGGCCTTTGACCAGGACAAATGCGCGACAGGTGTGCGCACAGTGCAGGCTCATACGGAATCAAACCGGAGAGCAATGACATTTCTTCCATCCAAATTTCTTCCGGCGCTGCTTCTCATGCCGGTCTTGTTCGCCCTCTGCGGAGCAGCTCAGGAACCCGAGGACCGAAAACCGCAGAAGCCAGAGTCCACGGGCGTGGCGACCGGCAATCCTCATGCTCCGGTAAAAGACGCTTTATCACGCCCGATCACCGCCGGGGGATTCGTTGACGGCGCGCCCGTGGTGTTCGTGGACCTCACGAAACAGGCCGGGCTCGACAAATTTCGCCACCGCTCCGGGGGCGCGGACAAGGCGACTATTCTCGAGACCCCAGGTTCCGGCGTGGCCTTGATCGACTATGACAACGACGGCTGGCTGGACATCTATTTGCTCAACGGTTCCACGTTTGCCGCCCTGAAAGGGAAAGAAGCCGCTCCGCGCGCCATGCTGCTTCACAACAATCACGACGGCACTTTCACCGACGTTACGGAAAAAGCAGATGTAGCGAACGAGCGATGGGGCTTCGGCGTAGCCGTGGGCGATTACGATAATGATGGCTGGCCGGACATCTATGTCTCGAATTTTGGAAAAAACCGCCTCTACCACAACAATCATGATGGAACGTTTACGGACGTGGCGGAAAAAGCCGGGGTGGCATTGGGAGGATGGTCCACAGGACCGACGTGGGGCGATTACGACCACGATGGCCTGTTGGACTTGTTCGTTCCGGGGTACGTGAAATTTGACGCGGACCATCCCCCCATCGCAGGCCAGGGAGGAATCCCCGCCAGCGCATGCCAATTTCGTGGCGTGAACTTCTTAATGTGCGGGCCCCGCGGGCTGCCGGGAGAGAGCGACCATCTGTTTCACAACAATGGTGACGGCACGTTCACGGACGTGAGTAAGAAGGCGGGCGTCTCCGATCCGCAGGGCTATTACGGTCTCGCCTCGGTGTTTGTGGATGTGGATGATGATGGCTGGGCCGATCTGGTCGTGGCCAACGATTCCGTGCCGCGCTATCTCTATCGCAATCTTCACGATGGCACGTTCGAAGATGTAAGTTACTTGTCAGGTTTTGCCCTGACAAACGAAGGGCTCGCGCAAGCATCCATGGGAATCGCGGTGGGAGATTACAATCGGGATGGAAGAGTCGATTTTTCTATCACAACATTTTCCGACGATTACAAGACGCTCTACAGAAATGATGGCAACAACAATTTCTCCGATGTGACATACCCGGCGGGCTTGGGCACTCCGACCATCCCGTTCTTCGCCTGGGGAACCGGGTTCCTGGACTTTGATAATGATGGGCTCCTGGACATATTTTTTGCTAACGGGCACGTCTACCCATCGGTGGACCAGCGGGACTGGGGCACGACCTGGGCCGAGCGGCCACAGCTATTTCGCAATCTCGACGGGGTCAAGTTTCAGGAGGTTCCGCCCGCGACTGGGAGCGGCCTGGCCGATGTGATCCCCGCGCGAGGCGCCGCGTTCGGGGATCTCTTCAACGATGGCCACATGGACGTGGTCCTGAACAACATGGATTGCGCTCCGACGCTGCTTCGCAATATGGTAAAGAACAACAACCACTGGATCACGCTCAAATTGGTGGGGGGACCAAAGAGTCCGCGGGACGCCGTTGGCGCAAAAGTTTTCCTTAGCACGGGCGCTGTGCGCCAGCGGGTTGACGTCATCAGCGGAGCGAGTTACGGATCCAGCTCCGATCAGCGAGTTCATTTCGGATTGGGAGCCGCTAGGAAAGTGGATAAGTTAGAGATTCACTGGCCGAGCGGAAAAAGAGAAGAGATTGTTGTACCCGGCGTCGATCGGATTCTCACGGCAGTGGAGGGACAGGGAGTCGTTGAGAAATAATCGGCACGATCTAGTTTGTGGTGTCTCCCGGGTTCGCTATCGGAGAATTATGCTTCCGCGTCGAGTAATTCGCCGGCTTCCCTTCTGGCGTGGCGCTCTATGCCTGCTTCTTTTTTCTTGCTTGGCATTCGGGCAGGCGCATCCGGATAAGGCGACCGATTTCTCCCATTTTCGTCCACGGCGGGAGCTGCCGGGCGAAAGCTTCGCGGGTCGAGAGGCTTGCGCGAGTTGTCACGCGGAGAAGAGCCGCTCGCAATCCCACACGGCGATGGGACACGCCCTGAGCATCGCCGCCGAAAGTGCTGTGCTGCGAGCCCACCCTCGGATGACTTTTCGAGCCGGGGCGTATTCTTACGAGATCGTAAGCGACGGCCAAGAAAACTCGTATTGCGTGACCGACGGAAAAGAAACGATCCGTGAGCCAATTCTCTACGCGTTCGGAAATGCCCATGTCGCCCAAACTTACGTCTACCGCCGCAACGGAAGGCTTTATGAAGGCCGCGTGAGCTATTACACCGCGATCGATGGATTGGACTGGACGATCGGAGACGTTCTCAATCCTGTGCCGAGCCTGGAGGAGGCCGCAGGGCGCGACCTCAGTGGCGATGAAGCGCGGAATTGTTTCAGTTGCCATGGCGCCGCGGCGGTGGTCAACACCAAGCTTCAACTGGATCGATTGATTCCCGGCGTAACCTGCGAGTCTTGCCACGGACCGGGAGGGAGCCATGCCACAGTAATGCTCTTCGGCCCTGGAAAGAGCATGTACATTTTCAATCCAAAAACACTCGATGCCGAAAGTCTTTCGCAGGAGTTCTGCGGGGCTTGCCATCGCGGCGTGGACACCGTGGCGATGATGCCCGACCTCGGTGGCATCAACAACGTACGTTTTCAGCCTTATCGCCTGTTCAACAGCCGCGGCCACGATCCGAAGGACGCCCGTTTTGCTTGTACTGCTTGCCACGACCCCCACGAGGATCTGAAACAGGGGGACACTGCTTACGATGCAAAGTGCACGACGTGCCACGCACCGCATGGTGCCGAACAGGCGACGGGGGAGAAAAATATCGCAATAACCGGTAGACGGGCGGCTGTTTCCTCCGTCGGCAAATCGTGTCCGGTGGCAAGCGAGCGGTGCGTGAGCTGTCACCTGCCAAAGGTGGAGTTACCGGGCGCGCACTTCAAGTTTACCGACCACCGCATTCGAATCGCGCGGCAAGGGGAAGCGTATCCTTACTGAGGTCTCCATCGGGAATCACTTGATCCCAGATCCTTCGACGATGGTAATGTAGCGGTCGATTGGAAGATCGGTGAAAGTTTCCGTGCGCCTGCTGGGTTGGGGCCAGTGGATCTCCAGACTATCAATTTTCTTTCGTTTGCCGATGCCCAGCACTTCGCGAGGATCATGCGAAGAAAGATAACTGCCGCCTCCCACCTTTAGCTTGCTTCTTTTCAGATCGCCTGCCCACCATGTGAATCTTGCGCCAATGGCGTCTGGGTTTGATTTCTTGCCGACCAGGCGCACGCCGAGCCAATGATTTTCCGGCGCTGAAACATTTTTGAGAAGCACAGGCGATCCGCCGTTGACGGAAACCAGTACGTCCACTGCGCCATCATTATTGAAATCTCCCACAGCCATGCCCCGCGCCGCGAAGCTCTGTGTAAAAGCCGGGCCGGCAAGGCGGCTGACGTTTTCCAGACTGCGGCCGTTGTTGTGGAACAGCAGCAGCGGCTCCTTGTAGGTGACGTGGCTGGAATGTGCTTCGATCTTGTCGTCGGGATGGCCGTTGGCAATGAACAGGTCAAGGTTGCCGTCGTTGTCGTAGTCGAAGAATTTCACTCCCCAGCCGCTCATCAGGCGCGTCAACCGCCCGAGTCCCATGGGTCCGGCCATATCCTCGAACGTCAGGTCGTGACTGTTGCGGTAGATGGAGTACATCTCCTGATCCACGTTGGTAACGAAGAGATCCTGCCAACCGTCCTGATCGAAATCCGCTGAGTCAACGCCCATGCCGGAGCGCTCGCCGCCAGCCTGGCTGTATGCCACGCCCGCTTCGAGCCCCATCTCCTCGAATTTTCCGTTGCGCTTGTTGACGAAGAGAAAATTGGCGACCGTGTCGTTCGCGACGAAAAGGTCCATCCAGCCGTCGTTGTTGACGTCCGTCGCAACGACACCCCACGCTTTTCCCAGCGCCTTGGCGATGCCGGATTCCTTGCCGACGTCGGTGAAGGTGCCGTCCCCGTTGTTGTGGAAGAGCCAGCTCGCGGCGGGCGGATAGATGCGCGGAATGCAATAGAAGCGCTCTCCGGTTTTCTCATTACCGCAGAATTTGTTCTTGGACTTGTCAAAGTCCACGAAACGGCAAATGAATAAATCCAGCCGCCCATCGTTGTCGTAGTCGAACCAGACGGCACTGGAGGCCCAGCCGGGAGCCGCCAAGCCGGCCTTTTCCGTCACGTCGGTGAACGTCCCGTTGCCATTGTTGTGATAGAGAATGCTGCGGCCATACTGCGTGACATACAGATCGGGCCAGCCGTCGCCATTGTAGTCCCCGACAGCGATGCCCATGCCATAACCTCCGGCAAGGACGCCGGCCTTTTCGGCCACGTCCGTAAATGTCCCGTCGCGATTGTTGCGGTAGAGCGCATTGCGCAAGGGAGGATCCGGGGTGAGAAAATCGCACTTCCCGCCGTTCACCAGGTAAATGTCCATCCAGCCGTCGTTGTCGTAGTCCAGAAAGGCGCAACCTGCGCCGGTTGTCTCGGGCAAGAAGTAATCCGCGGAGCGGCCGTTCTCATGGCGCCAGGTGAGTCCGCTGGCGGCGGATGGCACTTCTTCAAAGAGCGGCTTCAGAGTGGTTTGTGCGAATCCCGCTGGAATGACAGAACCGAGATGGGGCAGAAAAGCGATGCACTGGTATTTGGCCAAGCATCCGCTGCCGGCCATACTTAGTCCCTTGACGAATTGTCTTCGCGTCCAACCCTGCATCGCGTTTTTTGGGGCGCTATAGTTTGTTTGCGGCTTGCGGATCCCCGTGATTCTGGCCCTTCCCGGACTTGGCCATATTCATACTGTAGCATTACGGAAGTAGGGAAAACGCTCTCGTCTTTTGTGCGTTTGCCGGTGTCCCCCAAGATTTCAGTGTGCCCCTTGCCCCATCTGCGGTTCTCCACTATATTTCGCCCGGCATGCCAAGCGAAAAAAACGGCCTCTTGATGCAACCAGCAGGTCTGCGGGCTTCCCCCGTACCGAAGAGGCGGTGGGGCATCGCTTTTCTCCTGGGTTTCGGCGTACTCGTAAACTATTTCGACCGAGTGAATCTTTCCGTTTCCCGGGATGCGCTACAGGCTTCGTTTGGAATTTCCGCGGTGATGTTCGGTTATCTGTCAAGCGCTTACAACTGGCCCTACGCATTGCTTCAACTGCCTTCCGGGCTGCTGCTGGATCGCTTTGGCGTCCGCCGGGTAGGCATCATCAGCACGATGATTTGGAGCGTCGCTTCTTTCGCTGCGGCCATCTCCACGGGCCTCGGAGGTTTGTTTGGGGCACGATTCCTCCTGGGGATCGGTGAGGCTCCTACATTTCCGGCCAATGCGAAGGCCATTGGCTACTGGTTCCCCAAGGACGAACGCAGCCTGGCCACGGCCATGTTTGACGCCGCAGCGAAATTTTCTTCGGCGATTGGAATACCATTGCTGGGCCTTTTGTTGCTTTATTTCGGCTGGCGCTGGAATTTTGCGGCGACGGGCTTGATCAGTGTCCTCTATTTTGCACTGTTCTACGCCTTCTACCGGAATCCGAGCGAGGATAAATTACTGACAGTCGCGGAGCGCGAGTTCATCGCCGCAGGCGGAGCGCAGCCGGAGGATCGCGCCAGAGCCGCCAAAGGGGCCCCGCTCGTTTACTTGATCCGGCAACGTAGAGTGTGCGGCTTGGCCCTGGGTTTCGCGTCATACAACTACACTTTCTATCTGCTCTTGACCTGGCTGCCGTCTTATCTTTCCACCACCCTCCACGTGGACTTGCTTCATTCGGCGCTCTATACCAGTGTGCCCTGGCTATTCGCCACCTTCACTGACCTGGTCATTGGTGGCTGGCTCGTGGATTCATTGATACAGCGCGGTTGGAGCCCAGTCCGTGTTCGCCAAGTCGTGCTCATCGGCGGAACGGCTCTCGGCCTGGGAATTCTCGGCACGGCGCACGCACACACTCCCGTCAACGCCCTTTTCTGGATAAGCATGTCTATCGGCGGATTGTCCGCTGCTTCGCCGGTAGGATGGTCGATCCCCTCGCTGATTGCTCCACGAGAAAGCGTCGGCACATTGGGGGGAATTCTGAATTTTTGCAATCAGCTCGCCGGAATTGCTGCGCCGATTGTGACAGGCTACATCGTGCAGGCGACGCATTCTTTTTCTGGAGCGTTCGCTGCCGCAACGGTTTTTCTGCTGATCGGTATCGCAGGCTATGTTTTCCTTTTGGGGAATATGGCGCCGATTCCCGATCCCGAGCCGTCCTGAACACACGTGCTAGTGTGCCAGGGCGTAGTGTTTCCTCGCATTTGTTCGCGAGTTAAACACGTCGAAGCTTCCATCGGCCGAGGCCGTCAGCCTGAGATAGTTGGCGGCATCTTCGGGTCCCGAGAGATTGGCGATGAAGGGTTCAGGGGTATTGTGCGCAGGGCCGCCCTCTTCGGAGAAATGCAATTGCCACAGATCTTCGAGGTGCGGCGAGGCCTTGATGATGTCCCAGGCGGAAGGTGTTCCGCCCTTTTTTGCGCCGTTGTCCATAATGGCCACGCGAGGATCGATTCCGTACACCAGTGCGGGGCTGCTGCTCTGAAACCAGCCGTGGTGAGAGACGATATAAACATCGATTTTGCCGAGCTTGTTCCTGGGACACATCAGTTCCATCTCTTTGTCCCACGTCAGGTCGCCCAAGTCTAAAAGTTTGAGCTTGCCGAAAGTGATCAGCGTTCCCAGAGAACGTGGATTTTCGGTTTGGTCGGCGGGGCGCTGCTCGGAATTCTTGCAGGCGGAGTTTTGCGCGCCCGCACCCGGCAAGGGTTTGGCGATCAGGGCGCCGTCGGAACTTACCACGCTTACCCGCATACCCTGAATGGGTAGAAGATCGCCGGGCTTGGCCGTAATCCGCTTGAACTTTCCCGTTCCCAACACTTGCTGGTAGGCCTTCCAGTCTTGCACGGTTGGTCCGTCCGTGGTTTCGCGGTTTTCGCCGTGATCGATGAATGTTCCTACCGGGATTCGGGCCACGAGCTGCGGTACGCCTCCCACATGGTCGTTGTGAAAATGTGTGATCAGCACGTAATCAATCTTGCTGATCCCGGCCAGTTTGGCCGCCGCGACGATGCGATCGGCATCGCGACCATCGTTGCCAGGCCAGCCCGTATCAATGAGCAGCGACTGTCCTTCCGGCGTGACGAAGAGTGTGGCCTGGCCGCCTTCTACGTCGACAAAATAGATCTGCAGTGTCCTACGGCTCTCGGGCGCCGGCACAGCAGGCGCCACCGGTGGCAGAAATAAACTCAGGAGTCCTCCAAATGCCCAGATCAGAAGGGATAGCCGCACGAACTGCCGCAATCCAACGCTTGAAAAGAAATCGCTGTGCATATTTTGAACTCCTAGTCCGATTCTCCAGCACGGACCGGCGTAGCTGGTGCAGCCGCGACCATGGCGCGCACTGGTGTTTGCGGACATCAAGTTCCAGTAAAATGGTGCGGCGGCCAAGCCCTCGAATCTCCGCCCCGGCCGTTGCGACGGCACACGCAAATAACCGTCACGCCCGCCTGGCACCCATTCAGAGTGCATCGCTCAAACGGCCCATACTCTAACGCACATCCTACTCTTCTGGAAGAACTAGAATTCATTTTGAATCCAGAACCGGAATTATTTCTGTACAATGCCCGGGGTTAATCGTCCTATGATTCGGATGGCGCGAATCCTGGGAAGCGGATGGAGAACAAAAAGACTACACACGGGAGGAAATCGTGAAGAATCGCCGCGGATTTATCCAGACCACCTTGGCCGGTACCGCCGGGCTCATTTTTTCACGGTTCTCGCGGATTTCAGCTGCGGCGGCACAAAGTGTCGATTCTCGAGTGGAAATTCTCCTCGACGAATCGATTGGCACGATTTCGCCCAATCTCTACGGCCACTTCACGGAGCACCTGGGAGGCACCATCTACGATGGCGTGTGGGTCGGCGCAAAATCCAAGGTCCCCAATTTCGACGGCATCCGCAAGGACCTTGTTGACCACATGAGGAAGATCAAGGCCCCCGTCGTTCGCTACCCGGGTGGATGCTTCGCAGACAGCTATGACTGGCGTGACGGCATTGGCCGCTCCGATCAACGCCCGCGGCGAACGAACTTCTGGCTTGAGGCGGAGAACGATAAATCGCCGGCCAATCACAAGTATGATCCCAACGAATTCGGCACCAATGAGTTTGTCCATTTCTGCAAACTCATCGGGGCGGAGCCATACCTCGCTGCCAACGTTCGCAGCTTGCCCGCCTCGGAATTCTACCGGTGGGTTGAATACTGCAATTCTCCAGCAGGCAGCACCACGCTTGCCGAGGAGCGCGCCAAGGCCGGCTCTGCGCAACCGTACAACGTGCGCTACTGGGGCGTAGGAAACGAATCCTGGGGGTGTGGAGGAAACTTTACGCCCCAGGAGTATGCCGTTGAATTCCGCAGATACTCGGCGTGGCTGCCTCACTACGGCCAAGCGCTGTCCTTGATCGCCTCTGGTCCTAACTCGAATGACTGGGGCTGGACGCGCGGCTTCTTCGAGGAAATTGTTCGCAAGGGGCCTTCGCAGCTCGGCGGCATCTACGGTTGGGGGCTTCACCATTACGCGTGGAATCTTAGCCGTGGACGAACGAACGATTGGGAAAAAGGAAAAGGTGACGCCATTCAATTTGATTCCGTGGACTGGTACGAGATTCTGCGCGAAGGCGAACGTGTGGAGGACCTCATTCTTGGGCACTGGCAGGTCATGAATGAATTCGACCGTGAGCACCGCGTCAAGCTCGTCGTGGACGAATGGGGCCCGTGGTACCGTCCCGGGAGCGAGGCAACGCCGGGGGACATTCTCGAGCAAACTCCCACGCTGCGGGATGCCGTGTTCAGCGGCATGACCCTCGACATTTTTAACCGGCATGCCGGCAAGCTACACATGGCCAATTGCGCCCAGCTCATCAACTGCCTGAACAGTTTGTATCTCGCTCACGAAGACCGGTTCGTGGTCACGCCGGTGGGCCATGTTTTCGATATGTACGCGGGCCATCAGGGAGGAGAATCGCGGCGAACGATTTTCTCAGCTCCTTCCGTGCAGTACGACCGGGACGGTAAACCGGCGACTTTCTGGGGACTCCAGGGTTCCGCTTCCCTCCGTGGCAAAGATCTACTGGTGACCGTTGTGAATCCGCATACAACCCAAGCTCGCGAGGCCGAAGTTACAATTCGGGGAGGCTCCGTCAGCTCCGCGATGGCAACAACTTTGTCGCATTCCGACATTCACGCGCGAAATACTTTCGACAATCGTGAAGGCGTGATTCCTCAAAAGAAGGAGAGCGTCGTCCGGAACGGGGTTGTAGTCCACACTTTTCCGGCAGCTTCGGTGACGGCGTTGTCCATTCACTTGACGTGATCGGATCGTCGCCGCTCATACGTTCAAAATGATTTTTTCAAAGGAAGCTACACCTACAAGGATTGCGCTGGCGCATCGGAAGCGGGTGTCCGCAGGTCCATCCAAGCTTCAGCGTTCGAACGAAACAGGCGTGTCACATCTCGCTGAATGTCACCGCGCGTGACGCCCCGACCGTCCTCCGACAAAAGACGGTAGCTGTCAGAAAGGATGCGCGCCAGGGTCCTGCGCGTGTTGTTCCATTTGTAGATGACTTGCTCGAGCACGCGGGCATCGGAATGCTGCGGAATAAAACTTGTTCCCAGCATCTCGATGCGTTCGCGAGTAATCTCCTCCACAATCGAAGGATTGTTCATGAACCACCAGCAACCGAACGGCATCAAGTTGCTGAACTTCCGCGCGTAAACGCAAAGTTCGTGCTGGTTCTCCCTGCTGAGCACGCTCACCAGAAAGCGATTGGCTGGAAACTCGCGGCACAAATTTTCCAGCGCCCGCAGGTCCGCTCGGCCCACGGCGTCCCCCGCCAAACGCAGCGATGGATTGACCTGCTTGCGCACTCCAATCATGAGCGAGAGCGGCAGATTCAATTCGCGGCAAGCAGGCAGCACCGTTTCCTTCAGCAATCGATTGCCGACTGTCTCCTGAGGATATTCAAAAGTGTCCGGCAGCGAGACTGCCATGTACACGGGTTGCATGCGTTTGTACCAGTCCGCCAAGAACCGCCGCACTTCCGTCGCGGACTTCCCCGATGCCTGCTCGTCAACCCGATAGCCTTGTGCGGCCAACACCTGACAGTGCGCAGGCCAGTTGCAAAGAATTCGATCCAGCCGCAGCACCGCGCGAAATTGCCGGTCGCTCGCGACCCCCTTCAACCAGACTGCCGCTTCCTCCGGATCGAGTGGATCATTTGTCATCACCACCGTGCTCACGCCCGCCATCTGCAACACTTTGCGAATGTGCGCTTCGATGGTTTGCGCTTTGAAGAAGGACCTTGCCTCCGCCAGGTCCGGACGATCCGTAGGCAGGTGGAAAGCCTTGAGCACAGCGACTACCCCGCGCGTTGCTTCCGAGATGGGGGTATTTTCAACGAAGAGCGTCCGCCATATGGCATCGGCTTGGTCGCTCTTGGAGAGCGACCAGTACGCCTCGGGCGTGGTATCGGAAGAGCGGAAGAATTCAGCTTCGAGATAATGATAGGTCAGCAGTTCGTCGATGCCCCACAGCCCGAGCTTGCCGAATGCCGGAGCAAACAAGTGCGTGTGAATGTCGATAAATTGCGTGCTCGCGACTACATCCTGCACAGTCGAAGAAATCTGCGCTTCAGTGAGAAGATCGCCATCTCTGGAGACCGGAGTCTGGCCCGTTGATTTGAGAAATGCGGTTCTCATTCCTTGCACTCACTCTTGCTTCTCTGACCTCAAGTTATTCCGCCGCGCGCGGCTCGTGTGCCGTGGGCGGGCCCGGTGCATTAAAATGGTAGGATGCCTCGACTTACGATTCGAGCAGTTGTCCCGCCGCGGCCATGAATCCCAAAGATTACAAACCGTTCGCCGGGCTGTCAAATTGTAAGAACTGAAGATAATATTCAGCGGAACTTAACGAATGTCAACGGCATCCTTCCAGCGGGCTGATAGTCCGCACCGCCGTTGATTCCCATGGTGTTCGCTTGGGTTGCATGCCGGAAGTGAGGCGTAAGCTATGAATCGAGAGGGGAAATAATGATCGGGGCGAATGGATTTGAACCATCGACCTCCTGGTCCCGAACCAGGCATCTGAATCCCATAAACGCTTTATATGGCGTCGCTTACGGGACAAGAAGCCTTATCCCCCCTCTTAGTTGTACCTAACTTGTACCCAGCCTGACTGTAGTCCTCTAAGGAGATACTAGCTCCCCAGTGACGCGTATCCAGAAGAGTACGCTACATGTCTACTAACTAGCCGCTGGCAAGGGCTAATTATTGCGTAGTGATAAGACTTAACAACATTTTTGACGAAGTGGGCCGCGTCAGGAGTGATTTGTTAGGCTTCTTGCTTCTTGTTTGCACACTCACATGTTGGCGTCGAGGAGGAGGCCAGCCGATCCGGACTTAACTGAGTAGTTTGAGCGTCTTCCTCCCCATGAGTTAGACCCGCTCGCCAACTTTGTGCGAAGATGCCTTTTGGGTCAAACGACCCACTTGGGGCCTGATGTCATTCTCTCGATCCAGCCAATCTGGGTGCCTTCTCCGCGCAACCGCAGTACAAACCATTTGTGCGACGCTGCTTCTGAGCTCCGGTCTGGCCCAGCAAGACCCTGCGGAAAAGGAGCCCGTCCGGAGCCCCCAAAGCGGCATGAGCACGGGAGGGGCGCACGCTCCGGTGAAGGACGTACTCTCGCGGCCGATCACGGCCGGCGGCTTCGTTGATGACGCACCGATCATTTTTGTCGATGTGACGCGTGCGGCTGGCATTGACATATTTCATCATCGCTCAGGAACGCCCGAGAAAAGGACGATTCTAGAGACGCCCGGATCTGGCGTGGGGCTGCTCGATTACGACAACGATGGCTGGCTGGACATTTACCTGCTGAATGGCTCGACTTTCCCCGCGCTGAAGGGCCAGGAAGCGCCGCCGCGCGCCATGCTTCTGCATAACAACCATGACGGCACATTCACTGACGTTACGGAAAAAGCCGGCGTCGCGAACGAACGCTGGGGCTTCGGCGTAGCCGTGGGGGACTACGACAATGACGGATGGCCAGACATTTATGTGTCGAACTTCGGCAAAAACCGGCTGTACCACAACAATCATGACGGCACATTCATCGATGTCGCGGAGAAAGCGGGCGTCACGCTCGGCGGCTGGTCGACCGGAGCGACGTGGGGAGACTACGATCATGACGGCTTCCTCGACCTGTTCGTTCCGGGCTACCTAAAGTTTGATCCTGATCATCCGCCGGTCTCCGGGAAGGGCGGACTTCCGCCGGGCTCCGGGAAGGGCGGACTTCCGCCGGGCTTCTGTAATTTTCGCGGAATTGAGGTGATGTGCGGGCCCCGCGGCCTGCCGGGCGAAGGCGATCACTTGTTCCGCAACAACGGCGACGGCACCTTTACCGACGTGAGCGTAAAGGCTGGAGTTTCGGACCCTAAGGGCTATTATGGATTCGCGTCCGTATTCGTTGACGTGGACGACGACGGCTGGCTTGACCTAGCCGTTGCCAACGACTCCGTCCCCAAGTACCTCTACCGCAACAAGCACGACGGCACGTTCGAGGACATTAGCTATATTTCCGGGTTCGCGCTGAATGATGAAGGGCGCGAGCAGGCATCCATGGGTATCGCCGTGGGTGACTACAACCGCGACGGAAAAGTTGACTTCTACATCACCAATTTCTCCGACGATTACAACACTCTGTATCGTAACGACGGCGATGGCAATTTTTCCGATGTGACCGCTCGAGCGGGAATCGCCACCGTCACTCTCCCCTTTCTGGGCTGGGGAACTGCCTTCCTCGATTACGACAACGACGGTCTGCTCGATATTTTCACCGCCAACGCCCACGTCTATCCCGGCGTAGACAAGCAGGATTGGGGAACGACCTGGGCGCAGCGTCCGCTGCTTTTCCGGAATCTTGGTGGAACGAACTTTCAAGAAGTTCCGCCCGCAACCGGCAGCGGGCTGGCAACCGTAATGACGGCGCGCGGAGCCGCGTTTGGAGACTTGTTCAATGATGGCCACACCGATGTTGTGATCAACAATGTGGATTCGACGCCGGCCTTCCTGCGAAACGTGGTCAAGAATTCGAACCACTGGGTAACGCTGAGATTAGTTGGTGGCCGGAAAAGCCCGCGCGATGCCATCGGAGCGAAAGCGTTTGTTACCGCGGGTGGAGTTCGCCAACGCGGTGACGTGTTCAGTGGCGGTAGCTACGCCTCCAGTTCCGATCAACGTTTGCATTTTGGTTTGGGATCAGCAACGAAAGTGGACAAAGTGGAAATCCACTGGCCCAGCGGAGCCAAGGAACAGATCAGGCTGCCCGCAGTGGACCGTATTTACACGGTTGTCGAAGAACAAGGGATCGTCGAACGGTGAAGCGCTCTTTAGGGAATCTATCCCATCGTGGGAACACTGCGTTCCTCGTCCTCCTTTTTGCGAGTGTTTTTCATGCCTTTGAGTCCTCGATCGGTAATCCGGAACAATTTCAGACGACCAGAGCGGCGGATTCCGCAACTCCCGGAAGATTTATAGACGTCACTCAGCGTCTTGGTATCAATTTTCAGCATCAGGCCTCGCACACTTCCAGAAAATATTTGCCGGAGACGATGGGATCCGGGGTCGCGCTTTTTGACTACGACAACGATGGACGGCTGGATATTTTTTTTGTCAACGGCGCGCCGCTGAGCGATCCCACACCAAAAGGAACCATCCCGCAGAAAACGGGACCAAAATACTGGAATCGTCTGCATCACCAAAAAACCGATGGCACGTTCGAAGATGTAACCGAGAAGGCCGGGCTACAGGGAACCGGATACGGCATGGGCGTGGCTGTGGGTGACTACGACAACGACGGGTACGAAAATCTCTACGTAACCCCTACGGAAGCAACAAGCTGTATCACAACAATGGCGACGGAACATTTTCAGACGTGACGGCGAAAGCCGGAGTTGGCGGCAGCGGGTGGTCCACCAGCGCGGCGTGGGTGGATTTGGATGGAGACGGCTTTCTCGATCTCGTGGTGCTGCGGTACGTCGAGTGGGATTTCGACGACATCTGGTGCGGCGAGCACAAAGAAGGCTACCGCGCGTATTGCCACCCGGACTATTTCAAACCGGCGCGGCCGCTTGTCTATCACAACAACGGAGATGGGACGTTCACCGAAGTGGCGGAAAAGCTCGGTCTATCCAAACCCGCCAAAGATCTTGGAGTGGCCCCGGCGGACTACGACCGCGACGGCCACATCGATCTGTTCTTTGCGAATGATTCGATGGTGGAGCATCTGTATCACAACAAAGGCGAAGGATCGTTTGAAGAAGTCGGATTGGTTTCCGAAGTGGCCGTGGATATTGACGGTCGCACCTATGCCGGCATGGGAGTTGATTTCGCGGGCTACAATAATGATGGATGGCCGGACATCATTGTCACGGACCTGGCCAATCAACGGTATGCGCTTTATCAGAACAACGGCGACCGCACATTTAGTTACGCGAGTACGCCATCCGGGCTGGCGGGGATGACGCTGGCACATTCCGGATGGGGCGTGCGGCTTTTTGATTGCGACAATGACGGGTGGAAAGATTTGCTGGTCGCTCAGGGCCACGATCTCGACACCATCGAACAGACGAATCCTAATCTGCGCTATCGCGAGCCAATGTTGCTGGCGCGCAATACCGGCAAAGGATTCGTGGATGTGTCACAAAGCTCCGGTGAAATATTCAACCAATCCTGGGTGGCCCGCGGATTGGCGATCGGAGATCTGGATAACGACGGGCGGCTGGACGCTGTGGTGACAACGAACGACGGACCGGCGTATGTCTTGCGCAACGAAACACCCTCAGCGAATCACTGGCTGTTGCTCAGACTCGTGGGGCATAAGAGCAATCGCGATGCGATCGGCGCCAGCGTGAAGCTGGTTACCGAAAGAGGGCAGCAATTCGCCACGGTTTCCACGGCTAGCAGTTATCTTTCGTCCGGTGATAAGCGCGTTCACTTCGGGATCGGAAAAGCAAGCAGTGTGGAATCCATCGAGATTCGGTGGCCAAGCGGGACTGTGCAGACGCTCAAGAACATTCCG
The DNA here is from genome assembly GCA_035490055.1 of Candidatus Limnocylindria bacterium. Taxonomy (GTDB): domain Bacteria; phylum Acidobacteriota; class Terriglobia; order Acidiferrales; family UBA7541; genus Acidiferrum. The sequence goes on from DATHIB010000087.1 coordinate 20,161, forward strand.
GGGGACCAGGTCCTGCAAATTGACGAACCGGTCGCGCCTGCGAACGCGAAACCGGCGGTGAAATGATGCGCGAGTCCGGCAGCGCTCGGTCGGGAATGCTCTGCGGAGCTGTGGTGCTGCTCTTGTTGGTTCCGTCTATTTGCGCGCCGCAAACCGATAGCGAATATGCGCGAGGGATAGCCGCGTTCCGCGCGGGAGACTATGCTTCGGCTGCGGATTTGTTTGCCAAGGCTGAGATGGCTGCTCCAGGAACGACCGACGCTCTCATCTATCAAGCAAAATCGCACATTCATTTGCAAAACTTCAGCTCGTCGGAAAGCGCGCTTCGCCGTTATATCGCACTGCACACGGACTCGCATGAAGCTCTGTATCTCCTCGGGTTTGTGCTGCACAGGGAAAATAAGGCCAGCGAGTCGCTGGAAATCTATACGAAGGCTGCGGCGCTGAAAACTCCCACGGGAGAGGATTTCAAAATCGTGGGTCTGGACTACGTTCTTCTGAACGATTACGCGAACGCCATCAAATGGCTCGCGAAAGCGGTGGAACTCGAACCCAAGAACAAGGATGCGTGGTATTACTTGGGGCGCGCGTATTACTCAAAAAGTCTGCTGCGGGAGTCCCGAAGAGCGTTCCTGACTGTGTTGGATTTGGACCCGCGCGATGCCAAGGCGGAGAATAGTCTCGGGTTGATCCTTGAGTCGGAGGCCAAACCGGATGAGGCGATGGAGGCTTATCGTAAAGCGATGGAATGGCAAGCGGGAGGTGCGCACCGGAGCGAGCAACCGTACTTGAATCTTGGAAACCTTTTGCTGGAGCTCGACCGGACCGGCGAGGCGATCGCACCCCTGGAGGAAGCCGCGCAGCTAGCGCCAGATAACGGGAGCTGCCACTTGAAGCTTGGCACTGCGTATCTAAGGGCCAACCGGCTGCTCGAAGCACAGCGAGAATTGGAGAAAGCAAAACAGCTGGAGCCGGAAAATGCGGCAATTCACTACCAATTAGCAAGGGTTTACAAGCAAACACGCCAGATGGACAAGGCCAAGATCGAGTTTCAATGGACGGAGGAGTTACAAAGCCGGGCAGCGAGAACGCGACCGTCGGACCCGCCTGAACCGTGAAAGGCCGACTCGCTGGCTCTGGCCGTTGACTAGTGAGCTTTCGCTGGCGGGGACCAGCGAAAGGTTGCTACCGAAGCGGGGTCGAGACGGTATGAGGCGTAGGTCCCCTCCCAGCTGATGTTGAACGGTGCTGGAGCGCCGCCACTGTTCAGGACAATCAGGACGATGGAGCCGTCTGGATTTCGGAAGGCCACGGATTCCAAGCTGCCCTGGTCAAAAGTGTTTGATTCGATGCGAACAGCACCAGCAGAGAGGAACTTGCTGGCGTGGGCCAGGGCAGTAAAGTCCGCGTTAGGAATTACTTTCGTGGGGGAATAGGAGTGGTCGATCGTGACGACGCCCCGGCAGGTTTTGCATCCACCTAGATAGGGCTTGTGTTCCTGATCCAAAGCGAGGTTCCACAGCACCACGCTCTTGGCCCAGTTCCGCGTCGCGCCGATGATTAACTCCATCGCTTCCTGAAGCAGTTTGCCCTTCTGCCACTCGCCACCGGAGCATTCCGTGAGCCAAATGCCTTTCTCAGGGAAACGGTTGTGGAGCTCGCTTTGGGCAGTTACTGTGCCTCCGTAACAATGAATGGCAGTACCCGCGGCATAGGCTGCGGCCTTGGTGTCGTCCAGGACGGTCACGGGAAATTCAATTTGATTCCAGTTGTGATCGAAAACCAAGATTTTGGATTTGATCCCGGAGTCGCGAAAAGCGGGACCGAGATTTTCTCGCACGAACTTTGACTGCTCGTCGGCGGACATTCCCATACCGGGATAGTCGTTGGGAATATTGAGCGGCTCGTTTTGCGGCGTAACCGCGAATACGGGGACGCCTGAGGCTTCATAAGCTTGAACGTACTTGACGAAGTATATGGCCAGTGGAGCAAAAGCGCTGGGCACAAGGGTACCCCCGATGGTCGAACCCGAAGTTTTCATCCAGCCCGGTGGGCTCCAGGGAGAGCCGATGATTTTAAGGTTAGGGTTGAGGGCGAGGGATTGGCGAAGGATGGGGATGATGTAATCGCGATCGTAGTCGATGGAGAAGAGTTTCATGTCGGGATCGGTTTCTCCCGGCGTAAGATCGTCGTAGGTGTAACTCTGTAACGCAAAATCACTAGCGCCCATGGGCTGGCGCAGAATGCTGAGGCCGATTCCTTTTTTGGGGTCGAAGAGCGTTTCGAGAAGCTGGGCGCGCTGAGGTTCGCTCAGTTTTTGCGAGATCAGCCACGCTGAGGAATCGGTGAGAGACGCGCCGAAGCCGTCGATTTGCTGATACTTTATGGAATCGTCGACTTCAACTGTGAGGGCCGGCAGGCGAGAGGATCCGAACTGCAATGGCGGCTTTTCGAAAAGCGACTCGTGCAAGTCCTCCGAGGATTCGACAACGTCGATGCGAGTGGGGACCTGAGTTCGAGAGGCTGGAGAGTGCTTTCTTGTTCTTGGCGAGTGCGCGGAAACGGCTAGTGCTGCCAGCAAGCACAGCAGCGATGCACGGCGCAAGATCAGTCTCAGAAATTCTGCCGATGGATACATTCGTGTCCTCACTACGTGTCATTGAGGATTCTGGGGATTGGGAGTTGGTTGCGAAGAATTTGGATTCTGCTGAACCTGATACCTTTTCAGCGCCTTCTGCGAGCTCTCCGCATCTTCATCCTTGAGCTTTTGGAATGTGGCCATGGCCTTTTGCGCGTCTTCCATGCGATGGAGCCGCCGGTAGACAATCCCAAGCTGATACCAAGTCTGCTCGACAACGTCAGGGGTCGAACCGGCCGCGGTGGTGGCGCGCTCCAAATCTTGAGCTGCAGCGGCGTCATTCCCAAGCAGCATTTCCGCGCGGCCAAGATTGTAGTCCACGTGAAGCAAGCCCGGTTTTTCAAGGAGCGCTGCTTCGATTAGCTCTTTCCCCTTAGCGCCGTCACCCTTTTCAACAGTGAGTACGCCCAGCTTGTATAGGGCAAGCGCGTTGTTGGGATCGATCTCCAGCTCGCGCAGGAACGCCTCTTCGGCTTCCTGGATCTTCCCCAGATTGCGGTATTCCGAACCGAGCTCCTCATGCAAACCGGGCTGTGTAGGAGCCAGCTTGATCGCGGCCTGGAATTCAACAATGGCATCCACGTGGCGGTCGGCCCCGGCGTCTGCCTGGGCGATTACTCGGTGTACGCGCCAGGAATGCGGATCGACTTTGAATATCCTGGCATAGCTATTGTTGGATACAAGCAAGTGCGCACGGCCGCGATGATAGAGGATGTCCATGTCGTCCGGTGCCAGTTCAGTGGCTCTGTCCAATGCCGTTGCGGCTTCTTCGGGTTTTTCCTGCGCGAGGCGCACTACACCCAGCCACATCCACGCGACCGGGTCCTTCGGATATGCAGCGGTCTCCTTCTGGAGTGCGACGACAGCTTTGTCCAATTGATTGAGGCGGAACTCAGCCACCCCGAGGAAGAGATTTGCCCCATGTACGCGGGATTTCAAGGCTAGCGCCTTTTGAAAACTTGCGATGGCTTCTTCGTGCCTGCCTTGCTCCTCACGGACAAGTCCAAGATTGAAGTAAGCTTCCGCGAAGTTCGGCGCCTCCCTGACCACAGCAGTAAATCCTGTGTCGGCATCGTCCAATCTCCCCTCTTTCATCGCCTCCGTCGCCTGGCGAAATTTTTCGTCAATGGCGGGATTCTGCGCCCGAAGCTGATCCGATACGATCAAAAGGACACAAATGCAAAGCACACTCCGGGCAGCCAGCCACAAGTAGTTAAGGGAAGGACGTCTTTTCGATGATTCGCGACGCGTTGAGAGATCGGTTGTCATGCAAGATCCGTCACATCTTATACCCTGCAGGGAACCCCAAAAAAGGACCTCCGAAGAACTGAAATTCTCTCGACAGGGCTTGTGATGCAAGGAATCGTTTCTCGCGATCACACGGATTAGGAATTTTAGACCGCTAACGGTCTCAGAATTGGTAGCGTAAGGTTAGCTGGATCTGACGTCTTGCATTGATGACACCCCGGGGACCCTTGGGTACGCCAAAGAAGGCGTTGTTAGGGCCGACGTTTCCGTCTAACGTCCCGAAGATATGCCGATTAAAGGCATTGGTAATGTCCGCCTTGAATATTAGCAAGTGAGTTTCGACGATCGCCGTCCGTTTGATAATCGAAAAATCCTCACTGAAGTAATGCTCACTGCGGACGTTGCCAAGCGTCAAGGGCAGATCTCCAAACTGATAACCGCGCTGAGCGACGAGGCTATCGGCATTCTGGTTGAAAAACGCCGCACAGTTGAAGTAGTTATTGTTGGTCAGACTGCTAAAGGTTCCGTCAGCGTTCTGCGAGCAACCGGTCGGCAGCGATGGATCAAAGGACGACTTGTTAGGGCTGTAGATCGGCACGCCCGGTACGCGACTGAACTTAAAGTTGCCGCCGCTGAATGGTGGGGATGGCGCAAAACTGTTAAGGATAACCGGCGAGCCGCTCTGGTACCGGTGTACGCCCCCTACTTCCCAGCCACCGAGCACCCTACTACCGACGCCATGGCTTAGGTATTTCTTTCCCGGGCCGGCGGGGAGTTCGTAAAGATAGCTGATCACAACGGCATGCGGGGTGTCCTGATAGCTCAAAGCTTTTTCTGTTTTCAGGTTAAATGGGTTCTGCGCGCCAAAATTATTGGAGGCAAACGCAGAAAAGAATGGAAAAGTGCTGTCGGCATCGGTGAGCGTCTTGGAAAAGGTGTAGGACGCCAAGAGATTTAGCCCGTTGCGGAAACGCCGTTCGAGCTTCGCTTCCAGAGCGTTAAAGGTGGACTGGCCGACGTTTTCGAGGCAGCAGGAGGTTCCGATGTCCTGGTATTGCGGGAAAGGCCGAAGTAACTGCCCGAGCGGTTCGTTGGCTCCGTATAACGGTAGAAACCAATTTGGCAAGGTGGTGCCAAGGCTAGCCAAGGTGGCCGTCCCTTCGGCACAGTTGACATTGCTGGGATCTATACAATCATTTAGTTTAGTTCCCAAGGAGTAAAACTTTGGATTGATGCTGTTCGTCTGCACAAGATTCGAGTGCAAGCGAGTCGCATGCGTCCCTACGTACCCCACGCTCAAGATAAGATCGGGAGCGAGTTGGTGCTGGATTTCAAAGCTCCAGTTTTGCACCATGCCCGGACGCCCATAGCTTGGCGCCACATAAGTGGGAAAGCTTCCATTCAGCAGCGCCGGATCCTTGGCATTGGAAGGAAAGGTGTAGCTAGGAAAACCGGCATCCAGCGACTGTACGGGAGTAAAGCCGTTTTGCGATTTGAAATCCGGAGTCGCTGTAGTCCCGCTGGCGAGCGAGTCCCCAAAGTCAGAGTAGCTAAGGGCTGAATAATAGATACCGTAACCGCCGCGGATCACCGTTTGGCTGAACCGCCCGAATAATTTCTCCGGAGCGTAAGCAAATCCGAGGCGCGGCCCTACATCCTTAAAGTAGGTCTTGGTACCCGTGGCATTTTGCCCGTAGATCAGGGCGCCCGGCACGGCTGGCGAAATTGGGACGGCCGCGTTTCCATTATTGGGGACCGTGAGATCCAAGACGGACTGAGCACCTAGGGATTCGTGGCGCGGAGTATCCACGTCATAGCGCAATCCGAGATTAACGGTCAGATCCTTTCGGAACTTAAAGTCATCCTGGACATACCCGGCGTAATAATTCGAATTCCACCGGGAATTGTGAGACGACACCCTCAAGCTCTCTTCTTCCGGAAGGCCGAGCAGGAAGCTGGCAAAGGGATCGCCAGTCTGGATGTCATTGGCTTTCCATGCCGTTTGCAGGTTCGCAAAACTGTAGTTAGGAGATGTATTGGCGTTGCTGATCCGGGAAAATTGTGAATGCCGCCACTCGAATCCCATACGTAAAGAATGTCGACCCTTTATCCAAGAAACACTGTCGGCAACCAGCAGACTATTGGGGATGGCGTTGTCGAAACTTCCGCCGCCAAAACCCTGATACCCGACTCCTACGGGGCTTCCGCCGAAGCCGAACTGTGGAAAACCAGGGCCACTAGCGCCTTTTATACCCAACGTCTTTTCCCAGTCTTGCCCGGTGACGCCTGTCCCCTTACTCGGGTCATTCAGCCGGTTAAAACCGATGTTGACATGATTCAGCAAAGTGGAGCTGAGAGTATCGTCCCAGCCAAAGCGGAGGTAATGAGATACGCGGGATCTAAAAAAGTTCTGATCGAGCGGCGGGGGAAGCACAGGATTTCCATTCAATGCTTCGAGATCACGGTCACTGTAGGAAAAAAAGAACTTACTTCGGGTCCCCCAGTTTTGATCTATACGGAAGGACTTCGTGGTAGTCCGAACGGGTTTGTTGGAGTTAAAAAGGAAATTGTTGATGAGCCCATTCTGGCTACCGGCGATGTTGGGGTGCACCTTCAGGAACCCGAGTACGTTCAGGGCAACGGGACTAAGAGAGCCGGTGATCTTGTTTCCGGGGAAGGCGATGCGGCCGCCGACGAATCCAGTAGGGCAGGAGGCAGTAGAGGGATCGAAGATCTGGCCGAGCAGAATGGGAGTATTATCACATGGGTTGAGGATCGGGTTGCCCGCAGTATCCTTCAGAGGTGGACCCAGCAGGGCGGAAAAGTCGCCGGTGCGTTCCACATCGGTGGGCAAAGTGGCGATGTTCGTCGTGCCCACATTGTTCCGATACTGCTCCCAAGAGAAAAAGAAAAAGGTCTTATCATGGCCCTTGTACAGCTTTGGAATCCAGACCGGACCGCCCAAACTCCCGCCAAAGTCGTTTTGATGATCCCTGGGCTTCGGAGCTTTGTTGAGATCGTTTGTCCAGGAATTAGCGTCCAGTTTGTCATTTCGCAGAATGTCGAATGCGGTCCCGTGAAAAATGTTTGCCCCGGACTTGGTGGTAAAACTCTCCACGCCACCGGAGGTCCTGCCAAACTCCGCGGGAATCGTAGAGGTCGTAACTTTGAATTCGTTTAGAGCCTCCACCGAAGGAGCATTCTCATCGAATGTCGAACCGAGCTCAGCATGCACGATGCTCGCGCCATCGAGGATCACTTCTGTGCTGAAGTTTTGACCGCCGGACAGCTTGGACTCGAAAACGCCTGAGGACGGTGTGTCACTGTTCGTCCCCGGGCCAGCCGTTCCAGGCGTCAAAAAGACGAAAGATTCCACCGAACGCAGAAAGCTCTGGCCCGAACTGCTGAGGGATAAGGGCAAATCCTGAATCTGCCTCTTATCCACGACCGTGCCGATATCGGACGACTCGGTTTGCAGGCTCGGCGCGTCGGCAACAACTGTCAGTGTTTCTTTCACATCGCCCGGCTGCAGCGAGAAATCGAGTCCAGAGGTCGAGTTGACTTGCACCACGATACCGGTTTTCTCCACTGTCTTGAAGCCGGCCGCGGACACTGACACCGTGTAAACAGCGACTCGCAGGTCGAAGAACCGGTAGCCACCCGTTGGGCCCGTGGTTGCCGAATATGTCGCCCCAGTTTCAGTGTCGATTGCAGTGAGTTTGGCGTTGCCAATGGCGCCGCCGGAACTGTCCGCGACAGTGCCCGCGATAGTGCCGCGGTCGGATTGGCTTCGAACCACCATTCCGGAAAATGCAAGGAGAAGACTAAAGGAAAGAAACCTCAGCAAGGACAGATTGAATCGCATACCCCCCCCCAAAGGCACCGATCACCGAACAAACCCTCTGCTGCGCCGGCGACCGAATCTCAAACAGCTGTTCGCCTTCCAAACGAACTATAGAAATTTCTGCCGTCCGCCCCATCACCGGCAAAGTCGCCGATAACGGCCTTTATGCAATCGGTTTCAGAAACCGGTTACTTGGTACCCCTTTATCAGTGCCGGCTGAGGCTTGTCAAGTCCTTTTTCTCTTCTGTATCTTGCCTCTTGATAGCCGTAGTCTCCGCCCCCAAATCATGATAAGTTGGGCGCACCTTGACAATCGCTGGCGGAAAGCGCCTTACCAGCGCTGTCCATCGCCTGGGAGGGACCGCTGCCGCAGCGTCACGTCGGCAGCAGAGTCGCTTTTCGCGGAGGAAAACGCATGGGCCACACAATGAGGGAAGTGGCCAAACGCGCCGGAGTCTCGCCCGCTACGGTGTCCCGCGTCCTCAACAAGACCCACTACATCTCTGTGGAGACCGAGAGGCGCGTTTTAGAAGTAGTCGGGCAAATGAAATACTTCAAGAATGTCCACGCCCGGCGGTTGGCCACGGGCCGGAGCGATTTGTTCGGGCTGGTGATTTCAGAGATTGCCAACCCGTATTTCCCCGAAATCATTCACGGATTCCAGGCCGCGGCTTGGGATCGCGGGTTCGACGTCCTTCTTTGCAACACCCAATACGACCAAGCCCGAACGAAATCCATCCTGCGGAAGCTGATCGAAAGTGACGTCCGCGGAGTCGCGGTGATGACCTCTTCGATCGACAAGAGCATGGCATCGGACCTCATCGACGCGGGAATTGGCGTGGTGTTCTGCAACGTGGGCCCGGCCGAGAAGCTGGTGAGCACCATTTCGATAGACTATCAGCAGGGTATCGCACAGGCCATCGAGCATATCGTAGGACTCGGTCACCGTCGCGCCGCGGTCATTGCTGGACCGGACGACAACCGGACGGCCATTACAATCAAGGACGCGCTGGTTGCCGGATTGGAAAACAGAGACGTCAACCCATTACCAGTGATCAGCAGTAACTACCGCATCGATGCTGGAGCCTCAGCGGTACGTGCCATTCTTTCAACGCCGAATAAACCCACGGCGATCTTCTGCGGCAGCGACCTTATAGCCTTGGGCGCCATGAGCGCTCTCGAAGAGGCGGGTGCGGGGATTCCGGAAGACATCTCCGTTATCGGCATCGACGACATCTCCTTTGCTTTCCTGGCACGCCCGCCGCTGACCACCATCCGTGTTCCCCGCGAGCGGGTGGGGACGACCGCCTTCGAGGCATTGGATAGGATGCTGAAGCTGAAGCGGCGAAGAGGTGCGGACTACTATTTGGAAACAGAACTTGTCATTCGCAGGTCGACCACGACTGCTCGGTAGAGCCGTGTTAAACGGACGTACAAGAGGACAATGAGGAGAGCCGGGCCAAACCGGGTCCGGTGCAAGATCGGTCCACAAATTGGCCTGCCGCAAAGGAAAAATTCCGAAAACTAGTCCAGCCGCCTGCCTTCTGAGGAGTTAAGGTCTATTTGCCAGCAGCAGATTTCCAGAGCAAAGAGAAAAAGAACTTGACGGCGAGGAAAGGGAGAGCCTACAAAAGGGGCAGTGTGAAACCGGTTTCAGCAGGCGGTCTCATGACCTTCCAGCTTTCGCAGATTTACTCCGAGCGAGTTGCATCGACCTCATGACCCATTTCCTGGATGATAATATTTCGGCAGCCAAGCTCTCTCCTGTCCATAATGGACTATCTCGCGGGAGCCGGCAACCAATGGTGGAATCCGCAGCGACAGCGGTTCGCAAATCCCGGCACGAAAGATGGGCGGCAGTCCTGGCACGTTGAAACCACTAGCGGGAAGATCAGCATGTTGCCGTTTATCGCGGATGAGGAGCAGCAGTATTCAATCTAGTTGGCTGGTGCGATTAACTTTTCATTGGGTTGCCCCGTCATGATTCTTGTTTCAAAACCAATCCTCGCTTTCTCCCAATAGTTCACGATCTGAACTTCTAGTCCACATGGATTGCATCATGAAAAGCGTTCTGCAGAAGAATGGAGCCTTGACAATCCATGTGAGGCTGCGTAAAAGAAGAGCGAAAGCAACCGGTTTCCGAAACCGATTGCATATTTTAGATTCATGTAATGGGCGGATCGCGACGGAGCTATAAGTAGCGCCGAAGGAGATTGCAATATGAGCAAGGCTGATTACTCGCGCCGTGAGTTCTTGCAGAGAAGTGTAGGAATAGCGGGTGCTTCCCTTATCGGCGGCTCCATTCTACTGGAGCCCGACCTTTTGATCGCTTTGCCGCGATTGAATGCTCCTAGTGACAAGGTTCGCTTTGGAATTGTTGGAGTCGGCATGGAGGGAACGGGACTGCTGACCACTGCCGTTCAGCTCCCCGGAGTGGAGTGCGCGGCCGCTTGCGATCTTTACGACGGGCGTCACGAACTGGCGCGGGAAATCGTCGGAAAACCGATCCGCACGACGCGACGCTACAAAGAGTTGCTCGATGACAAAGAGATAGACGCCATCATCATTGCAGTTCCCGACCATTGGCATAAACAGGTCGTCGTGGACGCCGTGGGCGCGGGTAAGGATGTGTACTGCGAGAAGCCAATGTCGCACAGCCCTGCGGACGGCCTAGCGATGGTCGCAGCCGCAAAGAAGACGGATCGCATCGTGCAGATCGGCGCGCAGCGGACGAGTTCCGTCTTGTGCGCAAAAGCGAAAGAGCTTTTCGCAAGCGGAGCCATCGGTGAGCTGAGCCTTGTCGAAGGGAGTTTGGGCCGGAATGATCCCACTGGGGCCTGGGAATATCCCCCTCCAGCAGACTTATCTCCCGAGAACTTGGATTGGGATACGTGGCTCGGAACTGCACCCAAGAAGCCGTTTGACCCATTTCTTTTCGCACGCTGGCGCTGCTGGAAGGAATATGGAACGGGCTTAGCCGGCGACTTGCTTGTTCACTTGCTCAGTGGGATGCAATTTGTTCTCGGAATCAATGAAGCTCCCAAACGAGCGTCGGCTTTTGGCGGCATTTACCGCTGGAAAGATGGGCGCAATACGCCCGACGTGCATCCGGTTCTGTTCGAATACGCAAACGTCCCGGTGTACATGCGCTTGACGCTGGGGACTGAAACCTCGGAAGCCACTCGGTTTATGGGTTCCAAGGGCATCATCGAACTTACAGAGTTTGGCCTCAGCTACACCCCTCAAGCCGGGATTGACCTGGCTCCCAGCTATTACTGCTACGGGCTCCCGAGCCGCCTGAAGAACGCCTACTTCAAGCAGTGGCACGACGAGCACGATCCCAAACCGGGAGATGAGCCTGCCCCGCAGAGCGTAAGTTATCGGGGGAACGACTATGATGATCTGCGGCCGCATCTCTGGAATTTCTTCCAGTCCGTCAGGTCGCGGAAACCGGTCGTACAGGACGTTGTGTTCGGTCACAACGCAGCGCTCGGCTGTCACATGGCGAATGAATCTTACTACCGGAAGAGCCCCGTGTATTGGGATTCCGCTTCGCAGACTATAAAGTCCTGACGCGTTGATTTGGCACTGCTCGATTACGAAACGAGATGGAAGCGCGACGGTCGGCAAGCCGCTGTTTAGCGCCAAAGAAAGGGGATCCGTAGTTCTATGAACCTTCAAAGGATCGTATTTGTGTTGGTGATGGTCATCTTGATGTTATCCGCCAGGGCGTATTCCCAAACCGGAAAATCCGCGAAGAGTACCTCCACTCCCGAATCCGTCGACGCTTTTCTGGGGCGCTGGGATTTGACGCTAAAGGCGCCAGATCGGGAGTATCCCTCATGGTTGGAACTCCGCCAAGAGGGCGGACAACTGAAGGCCCAGATTGTGAGCCGTTGGGGAAACGCACGGCCGCTTACCAAAGTTGCCCTCTCGAAAGGACGCCTTATTTTCGTTTCTCCCAAAGCGGAAGAAGAACGGCCCGACGATATGGTCTTCGAAGGAACGCTCGTCGGGAAGATGCTGTCGGGGACCACGACTGGGCCAGATGGAACTCCCTGGCAGTGGACCGGCCAGAGAGCACCAGCTCTAAATCGAGAAAGTGCCCCGAAGTGGGGGAAGCCGATTCCCTTGTTTAACGGAAAAGATCTGACAGGATGGAGGATGGCAGGAACCGGTACGACCGTGTGGAAGATCGAAGACGGTAGCTTGGTAAGTCCCGGGAACGGTCCTGAATTGATCAACGATTCCAAGTTTGAAGATTTCAAGTTGCATGTCGAATTCAATTGCGGGGCAAATTCCAATAGTGGCGTCTATTTGCGCGGCCGGTACGAAGCTCAGATCGAAACGGACTCCATCGAGGAACCACCGAGTCACCACATGGGCGGCGTATACGGTTTCTTGGCGGCTTCGCCGGAACTACCCCGCAAGCCGGGAGAATGGCAGAGCTTTGATGTCACGCTGGTCGGGCGTTGGATCACCGTCGTTCAAAATGGCCAGACCATCATCGATAACAAAGAAATCCCAGGCATCACGGGCGGCGCCCTGGACAGCTACGAAGAACTGCCGGGATCCATTTATCTTCAGGGAAGTGAAAAAGGGCATGTAGCCTATCGCAATATTGTCATCACCCCAGCGGAGAAATAGAAAGGATCAGCACGCCCCGGAACGGCCAATGACTCACTTCTTGCGCGACATTCTTCGCCAGCCCAACGGGTTACAACGGACCATCGATTTTCTATTGGGAGCAGGCCGGCCCACCCTGGACGCGGCGACGACTGCAATCCGCGGCGCTCGCCACGTCTACTTGACTGGAATCGGCAGCAGTTGGCACGCGGTACTGACTGCTGGGCCGTTGTTTCACCTTGGCGCCCGCCCGGTCTATATGCAGGACGCAGCGGAGTTGCTGCAATTCGCCACTATTCCGCCGGACTCAGCAATGATCGTAATTTCGCGCAGCGGTCGCAGCGTGGAAATTGTCAATTTGCTCACCAAAGTTCGGAACAGCGGCGTGACCGTTATCGGCATTACCAATTCGAATGACGGGCCACTCGCAAAAGAGGCGCAAATTTCCATTGTGGTTCCCATCGAGATGGACCACGCGATTTCCGTCAATACTTATTCCACATTGGCGGCGACAGTCGGGATTCTAGCAAGTGCCGTTGTCGGCTCCTGGAATGCCACTCTCGCAACCTCGCTCTCCCGCGTCGTCGAAAGGACAGCGTCGGCCATTCCGGTCTGGCAGGCGCAGATTGCAGACACGCCTTGGCTTGCACCTGGGGCCGTTTTTTACTTTCTGGCTCGTGGTTCCAGCCTGGGGAGTTGCCAAGAGGCCAGGCTCCTTTGGGAGGAAGGCCTCAAATCGCCTGCGACCGCGATGGGCACCGGCAGCTTTAGGCACGGCCCGCAGGAAATGGTTAACAAGGATGCGCGCTTCGGCATGTGGATTGATGGGGAGCGTATGCGTGGGCAAGACCTAGCCGTGGCCAGGGATCTGAGACAACTTGGGGCATCCGTCATGCTGATCGGCCGAGACCTGCCACAGGATGCTGGGAACCTTGTATTCCAACTCCCGGCCGTACCGCCCGACTGGCAATATCTCATCGATATCATCCCCGCACAACTCGCAGCCGAACGGCTGTCGCAGCTCTCAGGAGTTGATTGCGATTCCTTTCGTTATAGTTCTTTCATTGTCGAAGACGAGTACGGCTTGTTGCGTGAAGAAGCTGGAGCCCCCAAGGATGAGAAGTGACTCCACCAACGCAAAAGATAACTTCTGTTTTGAGCGCGTATTGAGGTATCGCTAGATGTGCGCAAAGAGTACTTGAAATGTGCCGCATGCGGTTGTATTCATGTGGCAAATGAGCCGTGGCAGCAACGCTCAAAGGGCCGTGCGCCTCAATCACGCACGCGAACTGCTGCAGCAATTCGATCATCTGCCGGATGCCGTCGCACAAATGACGAAGGATTCTGGTGTCTCCCGTCGGCAAGCGTATCGCGATCTCCAACAGGCCGCACATCTGAAACAACCCATTCCCGTCGGCGACCCCAAGATCGCTTTTACGGTGAAGCTTTCACGAGCGTTAGTCCAACGCCTTCGTGTTTTCGCAAACCGCACCCGTCTGTCGCTCAGCGAAATTGTCAGTCGCGCTCTACTGGCGGCCTTGCCGCAGCGACGAAAACGTGGCTGAGCATTTCCCATCGAACGGTCACGCTGTTCGCTTTGCTTATCGCTTCGATCGACTCCTCTCGCAGAAATTGGAACAAGTCTTCGAGCTGCTCGTACCCGAAATTCGGCGCCCGGTGGGGTCGACAGAACTAAATTCCGTTCAGGAGAAACCCCATGAACAAACCAGCAGCCATTTACACGCGCATTTCCTCGGATCGTCAGCAGGAGAGTCACACCATCGCCAGCCAGACCGCGGCCTTACTGGAGTATGCCCGGAGCAACGGATATCTGGTGCCGCCGGAATGGGTCTTCCAGGACGAAGGGTATAGCGGCGCAATCCTCACGCGACCCGGTCTGGAAACGCTGCGTGATCTCGCAGCACAAGGGCAAATCACGACGGTGTTGATCTACTCACCCGATCGACTCAGTCGCAAGTATGCGTATCAAATATTGTTGGGCGAAGAATTCTCTCGCTGTGGCGTCGAGATTGTTTTTTGAAGTCGCCAGCGGGATCCAGCCCGGAAGATCAACTCGTGGTGCAGTTCCAAGGAATGATTGCAGAATATGAACGCGCGCAAATTGCGGAACGGAGCCGACGCGGAAAACTGCACAAGGCAAAACAGGTCGGCCGCGCCATACGGTATAAGTATATTCGCAAACCGGACACTTCCATCGCGTATTACGAAGTGATTGAAAGTGAAGCAGGCGTGGTCAGAATGGTGTTCAAGATGTATACGCAACAGAATCTCAGCATCAATGCTATTGCGCGCTCTTTGAGCCAGCGCGGGATTTCCACAAGAACGGGGAACACGCGATGGGACCGCTCGGTGGTATGGGCCATGCTGCGTAACCCCGCGTATGAAGGCCGCGCTTGTTACGGCAAGACGGAACAGTCGCCACGTCAGCGCATCACCAAGCCGCTTCGTCAAAAGAATGGCATTTCGAATCGAACCAGCTGCCGTCGTGAGCGACCTCGCACAGAGTGGATTGAAGTTTCCGTACCTGCATTGGTGAGCAAAGAAACGTTTGCTCTGGCCCAAGAGCAGTTGACGAAGAACAAACATTATTCTCTTCGCCGAACAATAATGCCGAGCTTGCTGCAAGGGATGCTGGTATGCCAACAGTGTGGCTATGCGCTGTATCGGTCTTCCACACCATCGGCGCAACGAAGGCTGTACTACTATCGCTGTTTCGGCTCCGATGCCTACCGTCGTCCCACAGGGGCACTGTGCACGAATCGCCCTGTGCGGCAAGACTACTTGGACGAATTCGTATGGGATGAGATCCTTCGCTTGCTCGAGGATGACCGTCTGGTGCAAACAGAAATAGAGCGGCGAAAAGAAACCGCGCGCAATGCGGATCCTCGGCGGCAGCGTCTGGAAGAATTACGCTGTGAACAAACGCGCCTGAAAAAAAACGCCGAGCGACTGATCACGGCGTATCAAGAAAACTTGGTCAGTTTGTCGCAGCTTCGTGAAAGAATGCCGGAGTTGAACAAGAAAACAAGAGCAGTGGAATCAGAACTCCAATCACTTGAGACGGGAGCCATGGATCAAGCGAGATACTTGCAATTATCAGAGAGTTTGGATGGATTTCGCAGTAAGCTCCGCACGCGCTCCAAAACGTTAAACATTTGCGAGCGCCAACAAATCGTGCGGTTCTTGGTCAAAGAAATTCTTGTCGATGTCAAAAGCTTCACCATCTGTCATTCCGTTCCGATTTCCCCTGGCACTCCCGCTCCCAACCATGCACACCCACTGCCCAGTTCCGCTCCCTCTATAACGCCCCAGACGCCAAGTTATCCTTTGCGTTTGGGGAGTCGTAGCCCACCCCTTGGGGAACTGGGGAACGAAACGAGATGACGCGAAGGGAAAATCGTGATTGGCGCCGTTGATATCGGTGGAACAAAGATAGCGGTCGGCATGGTGGATGACACCGGTAGGGTGTTGTCCAAGTTGGAGTCTCCGACCGACGCCCATCGTGGCTATTTAAATGGACTCGAGCGAATTATCGGCATGCTGCGAGAAACGGCACAGCATGCCGGCGTCCAGATTTCTGGCATCGGAATTGGATCCACCGGAATGGTGTATCCATCCAGCGGCGCCTTTGGCGATGTCGACTTTCTCCCGGGATGGCGGGGGAACAACCCGGTGGAAGATCTGGCGCGTGCGCTCAACGTGACCGTGGCTCTGGAAAACGACGCGGATGCTTCGGCACTCGGGGAGGCCAGTTGGGGCGCTGGAAGAGGCAAGCCCCGATTGGTTTACGTGACGGTGGGCACCGGAATCGGCGGCGGAATTATCTTCGATGGACAGCTTTATCGCGGCGCGGATATGGCCCATCCAGAAGTTGGTCACCACGTTATCGACCCATCCGGACCCCTTTGCACCTGCGGTTTCCGGGGATGTTGGGAATCGCTGGCGACTGGTCCGGCTATGATCGCATGGCTCAGAACGCATGTAGCACCCGACCACTGCTATCCCGTAGATCTCACCGCCGAACAAGTCTGCCAGCTCGCGCGACAGGGAGATGCCCTGGCTCGCCAGGCGGTTGAGCACGAAGCCTACTACCTGGGTCTCGGCCTGGCCAATTTGATCAATCTTTTTGTGCCGGACGTGATCGTCTTAGGCGGAAGCGTCATGAAGAGCGCGGCACTCTTTCTTGACGGCATTCGCAAAGTAATTAGTCAAGGTTGCCGGTTCGTTCCGTTTGAGAAGACGGAACTGGCCCTGGCCTCGCTGGGAGAGAACGCCAATCTCATAGGTGCAGCGCGGGTCTGGCACCATCGCTTCAAACAGGGAGTCGGTCGGCCTTCGTGACGTACCGCCGCGAGCGGCGGCCATTTGCCAGACCGATCCAGCCATCCCCGGCGTCGCTGGACACGCAGCAATCAGTTGGGAAAGAGAGAAAGGCAACTCATGGCGAGAAGCCGCTATACGGTCAGCTTGGTGTTCCTTACTTTTTTCGTGATCTCCTTGCTGACCAATATCCTTGGTCCCATTGTGCCGGACATTATCACCAGTTTTCACGTGAGTCTGACTGCCGCGGGATTTCTGGCCTTTGCCTTTTTCATCGCTTATGGAGTGATGTCCATACCTGCCGGTTTTTTGGTGGAACGATTCACCGAAAAACCTGTGATGGTGCTGGCCTTCTTGGCAGGGACGCTGGGATCACTGAGTTTCGCATTGTTCCCCGGATATCGCGTTGCCATCATTTCCTATTTCACCATCGGCGCTGGCATGGCCGTTCTGCAGGTGGCCATCAATCCGTTGTTGCGGGTCGCGGGCGGGGAAGAACACTACGCATTCAATTCGACTTTGGCCCAATTGGTCTTCGGAAGCGCATCATTTGTCAGTCCGCGAATTTATTCTTATCTTGTGCTAAACCTCAAGGATCCTTCGCCCGATCAAAATATCGTTTTGCGCATCCTGCGGTGGCTGACCCCCGCAGAATTGCCATGGGCTTCGATCTACTGGATTTTCGCTGTTTCCGCCATAGCGATGGTGGTCGTTTTATTCTTTGCTAGGTTCCCAAAAGTTCAGCACACCGCCGAAGAGCGTGCGGGGTCTTTGAACATGTACCGATCCCTGGCGCGCCAACGGGTTGTGTGGCTTTACTTTGCGGCGATGTTTGCTTACGTGGGTTGTGAACAAGGCACCGCCGATTGGATGTCGAGCTTTCTGAACCAGTATCACGGTTTTGATCCTCATACCACGGGTGCTGCAGCGGTTTCCTGGTTCTGGGGCTTACTCACGGCGGGTTGTTTAGTGGGGATGTTATTGTTGAAGATCTTCGATAGCCGCAAGGTGCTCATAGGTACATCCATAGGGGCTCTGTTCTCTTTGTCTGCAGCCTTGTTTGGACCCGCAAAGCTTTCCGTAATTGCTTTTCCCGCAGTCGGTCTGTTTGCCTCGGTAATGTGGCCTATCGTAGTGTCGCTTGCTCTGAATTCCGTCGAGGAGTTCCACGGTTCTTTCTCAGGCATTTTGGGTACCGGAATCATAGGCGGAGCCGTAGTGCCGGTGATCATTGGGCGCATCGGAGACTACGCTGGACTGCGTAGCGGCTTGGCATTTCTCTACATCACATTTGGGTTTGTCCTCAGCGTTGGCTTCTGGGCACGACCAGTGATCAACAATGCCACCATTCGTCCCAAGAAAGCGTCTGCTGAGCTTTTAGATTGATGGGAACTGCATCGCAGAGATGCACTCAGAGCCCCCTGCTCATTTGACCTAAGATTATTGCGCCTGCCCGGCCAAGGAGTCCGAGTAAGACTGTCCTCTTTCAGACATCGCGCGGAGAACCGCTATCACAACGGAATGTTCTGCGCGACAGCCATCATTTGATTCTCAAAAAAGATGGGTAGAGAAAAAAGCGGCTTCCACATCTTTCGCCGCTTTCGTGCGTCTTGGCTTCGTAAGAATCGTGTCCCGTGGGACCTAGAAAAAATGTGGATGGGACACGCGCACAAGGACTTCACGGACCAGTACGCCGAACAGCTGCTCGAGGACGTCAAATACCACCGCGAATGGTGCGAACAGATTGGCCTTGGCTTCGATCTACCCACCCATCTGTCACAACTTTCGCAACTGAAACTAAGTGCAGTCGCTTCAGGGAAAGCAGCATGAAGTTGTTGAATTTGAGGGTATAAAGTGGTCGGGGCGAGTGGATTTGAACCACCGACCTCCTGGTCCGGGACCAAGCGCTCATCGGGTTCTTGGTGTGCTGTAGGTCGCTGATTCTAAGAGAAGTGGTCGGCCCTAGAGGACGATTTTAGAACTTTCCTGCACGGAGTTGGTCAGGCGCTTCCGTCCCTGCAACCGCCTCATCGAGCGAGCCTACGCATCGGCTGCTGATCCTGACTGCTTTGCCGGAGCCAGAGCAATCATGGCAACACCAATGATAACGAGCGCAGCCACGCCCACTAATTCTCCGCGTTCGATCACTTTCCGGTACGCCTGCAGCGCCATAAGAGAGGCGTGAGCAAAACTCGACCATGCCGTGAAAGCGATCAGGCTACGATTCGCCGAGGGGTTGCGCGCTGCGAGCAGCAAGAAAATCCCAAGTGTAACGTAGAGGCTAAGCATCATCGCCAACGCAGGGTCTCGCCCAAAAAACATCGTCAACGGATAAACTGCAGCCAAAAAAATCAATCCCACCAATACCAATACGACCTTTAGCGCCCGTTCTTGAATCATTGCGCCCTCCCTTGCTCACCGGACACAGCAGATACAAGATGGCCTTTGCACGGGCTAGCCTTCAGAGTCCGGGGACCAGTCTTTCGTTCGAGCGGACCCACGAATGCAAGCAATCACGATCGCCGCCCATGAGACAAAGCAACCCTCCGTCGCTCAACGCGAGGTCGGGAAGCTGTTTCGGATTGTAGGAGTATTTGCGGGTTGCTTTGCGCAATACTCAAAAGTTTGAGAGCCGCGTTTGTTGGCCGCCGTGCGCCATGTTCCCAACTCTGAACGACTTTGGGGCTGACATTTAGAATATACGCAAACACGGATTGGCTGGCTCCTAGAGCCAGTCGTATTCTCTTGATCTGTCGGGGGCGCATGGGCTTGACGCGGGGAATTTCAGTGACTCGGAGCGCCACCTTGTGGCCCTTCTTCCGAGCAACGGCATCCTGGAAACCTTCCATCAATGCATCGAAAATCTGGATTTTCTTAGCCATTGTTAACTCCCCTTCAGTTCCGCCACCACGGTTCGCAGAGCGGTTTTCTGTCTTTCGTTTAAGTCTTCCTGTTCACCTTTATCGAACAGAAAGAGCAGATAAATTTCATCGTCGCGCTCGAGAAAATAGTACATGTATCGGAAGCCGCCGCGTTTCCCTTTGCCTCTTGCCGGATTTTCAGCGCGGGCTTTACGGATACCGGCTAACCCCGGAACAATGGTTCCTCGCTGAGGGTTGTCGAGCAGATCCCCTTGAATCGCCCGGAGCACAGTATCAGCGTCTCTTTTGGCGAGCCGATGGAGTCTTTCGGTAAAGATCCTGAACTCGATAAAGAGCACGATTCACTATACTACAGAGTAGGATAGCAGTCAAGGGCGGTGCGAAGAAGAATGGAAAGGCAACGAGGGGGTGCAAAAGTCCAATCAGAAACGGCAACAAAGAAGGAAAGGCGGGGTACCGGTATGAGAAAAGACCTTCACGTACTTTGCTATGAGCATCACACTGAGATGCTCCTAGAGTGCCGGAGCGAGCCCACAGAGACGTTTCTATAT
>DATHIB010000088.1:0-35703 GCA_035490055.1 Candidatus Limnocylindria bacterium
ATATTTCTAGGTGAATACCGCATGCTGACTAAATCCTAACAGAGCGTTAGGAATTAGTCAGACAGCCGAACGTTAAGAAAAACTGCGTCAAATAGGGCGAAAAATCACATTCACCCTACGTTTTCACGACGGATTCAGGTAGTAGGGCCGAAGAGAAAAGCGGCGAGCGAGCTTGTGGAGGAAGGCAACGGGAATCACACTTGACCGATGGGACAGGGGGCGCGTCGCTGCTCCTAGCGGAGATTCTTTTCGGTCTGATGAACTTTTCGCGCGATTTCAACGAATAATGATGTGAGGAGCATGCGTGGCTGACGACCGCGACCAGTGGGAACGGATTCGCGGCCGCGATGCGAGCGCCTTTGAAGCGTTCTATCGCGACAACGCAGGGCGTTTGTGTGCCTACTTGGGACAGATTGTGGGCAGCCCGCAAGCGGCGGAGGACGTCATGCAAGAGACGTTCACGCAGATCTGGAAGTCGCCCAACGGTTTTCGGCCGGAGCTCGGGTCACTGCGCGCGTATGTTTTCGGAATCGGGAGAAAACGCGCAGCGGAATGGTGGCGAAGGCAGTCGCGCGTTCCCGATGTTCGCGGTGGGGAAGGCCAGCACGAATCGGCGGAAGGAAGGGCCAGTTTTTCGGCGGTTAGCGATGCGTTCAGCCGCTTGGCCCAGGAGCAGCGGTCGCTCCTGTGGCTCCGCGAAGTCGAGGGCCAGTCGTACGCGGAGCTCGCCGTGATTCTGCAGATTCCGCTGGGCACAGTGAAGTCAAGATTGTTTGCTGCGAGGGAGGAGCTGCGGCGCATCTGGCGCTCTTCCAGTGATGCGGCGAGGAGCATGAAATGAATTGTGCTGAGGCTGCAGAATGCGTTTCCGCGCTGTTTGATGGCGAATCGATTTCGCGGGAGGCAGCCGCGCACCTCTCGGCGTGCGAACAATGCCGCGTCCGATTGAACGAGTACGCAGAGATGGGCGCAGAGCTGCGCCGTGTGGCGAATGCTGCCTCGCCACAGGGGATTCCGGAAGGACGCTGGAGATTGGCGGAACCTGCCGCTGCGACGAACTGGCTGACAAAATGGAGGGGAACGATGCGAATACCACGGTTTGCGTTCGCGCTGATGGTTCTTAGTTTACTAGCTTTGTCCACCGGACTGTTCTTGACTCGGGCAAAAGAGACGCCCCGATGGTTTCAATATGAGGTGTTGGGAAGAGACGGAAAGATGATTATGGGTGGAACAACTCCAGC
Source organism: Candidatus Limnocylindria bacterium (assembly GCA_035490055.1). Classification (GTDB taxonomy): domain Bacteria; phylum Acidobacteriota; class Terriglobia; order Acidiferrales; family UBA7541; genus Acidiferrum. Next base: position 1,242 of record DATHIB010000088.1, read on the forward strand.
AAATCCGGGAGGAAATCCGTACTACGATGGGGGAGCTGAAATGCCGTACGCGGACGGAACAGTGTGGTTTCACATTCGAATGCTGGGACAGATCGGAGAAACAGAAAAAATTGCAGCACGAGCCGGGTGGTTGCCCCGGGGAGAAAAATGGGAGAGGGTGCGCAATATGCCGGAGCGGGAGTTCCTCTATTCTCCGGGCGATAATCTAAAGATTCCCGTGGATGGTTACGGAAACCTGGAAATCAAGGGCCACTTCGAGTCAACTCTTCCCGAGAATGTGCGGATGGGACTCTATCCCGAAGACGGCAAATTGCGAATCGATCCCCCCGTCATTTTAGTTAGAGAAAAAGAGATGCTCGGCAAATTTGACAATGGAGGCGGCCAGCTCTCACAGGACAAATCCTACTTCGCGTATGGAGAGCAAAGCGAGGGGTGGTACGTATTCTCGGCAAAGCCCATAGCGGGCGCGGTCGAAGGGACCCTGACGATGAATCAAATCGAATTCAAACTTGACGGCAGGCAGTACTTTCTCTTTACGGGCGACCCAATCCTATTCGGGAACGTGAAAATTTGGGTGAAGCACTATGCTTCCATTCGGGACGCGGATCCGACTTCCGCAGGCGACGGATGGCAGGAAAACATACCGCGGCTTGCATTCGGCGAATTAGAGAATCTCGCAGTCGAGAAGTGATGGCGCTATAGTGCTGGAGAAGTGCGAACGTACAAAACGCTTCGAGGTCTCCCGAGACCCTTCCGACGATGAACTCCAGAAAATCGCCACGAAAATTGCCGCCGATTTCACCGCCCTCGTAAGCGTCAACCGCCTTTCCCTCGCGCAATAGGAGCATTATCACCCTCCAACGCTTTTCTGCACGGGGCAACCTGGTCTCAGATGGAACGACGAACCTCAAGGGGCCGGAAAAGCACAGTTTATTTTCGCCGACTTACTGTGATCTGAGATTTTGTCCCCGCTGTGCTCCCCGCCAGTTCGCGTGCTTGATTGAGAAGTACGAACCCATTCTGAAGGCTGTTACTTTCGAGCTCCAGTCTAAAGAACCCGTTGTTGGACGGAATGGACCGAAAATCGAAAACGAAGTTGTTTTGGAAATGCCTGCAACTTGCTTGATTCAAGACAGATAAGTGGCGCGCCCGGGGGAGATTCGAACTCCCGACCCTTCTACTTTCTGCCAGAGGGTCAACGGTGAAGAGCGATTCTTCTTTCTCTTTTCGGTTCAATGAGATGGCGCACCCGGCGTGATTCGAACTCCCGACCCTCTGCATAAAAGGCAGACAATCAATCCAATTGAGCTACGGGCGCAATGCATTTACTATCCGTATATATTCTCCGAAAGGGTCGGCCAATATGCCACTTCCACCCTGATCTCTCTCGCGTAGTGCGGGGCGACTATGACGACCTCTTTTTCCGGAGCGAAGCCTTCCCACCTCACTCCGTTGATCGTCACCCCGCGCATTTTCTTGTCACCGGGGACGCAAAATAGCGCTTGGGGGGTGAAAATGGACAAGATTTTGTGCCAGTTAAATTTGTATACTTTATAATCCGGACGCCCTGGATGGGAGACTGACCATGATTCACGCACGGAAATCCAGCGTCATCACAGCACTCGGAATTATGCTCGCTGTCTTTGTCTTCGTGAGTCGGCCCGGTCTGAAACCGCGCTCGGGACATAGCGAAGGTGCGGATCCAGAGGCGGGTGCAGTACTCTTGCATCGCACTATCGAATACGACGTCTCGCGGCCGCTCGCGTTAATGCAGGAGTCGAACGCGAGAACCGCGTTGGCTGATTGCGAAGGCGCGGCCTGCGGCGTGTCACCTGGTTCGTTGACGGATGACCTGGATGCTGCGCAAGAGCAAAGTCACGGCGAGCCCATACCTCCACCGGCACCGCCGCCAACTTTGAGTCCTGCCGGCATTGCCGTTGAACAAACGTCCCAAGGTACGCGGCCGGCGGTGCCACTGCTCGAGAGCTTCGACGGACTGGGCGTCGGGTTCGAAGGTCCGCAGGGCACGACCAAGTTCCGCAACCCGTCCGACAACAGCCTCGCAGTCGGCCCCGATCACATTGTGCAGATCGTCAATTCAAGAATCGCAATTTACACGAAGAGGGCCAAGAAATACCACAAGAGTGGAACTGTGTTATATGGGGAGGCGGCCACGAAATCCGTGTGGACAGGCTTCGGCGGCGTATGCGAAGCGCGCAATAATGGTGACGCAGTAGTCCGCTACGACCAGCTTGCAGGGCGATGGTTGATTGTGATGCCAATGTTCTCGCGAATTGGCCCCGACGAATTTCCAGGGAAAACCGGTCTGGCTCGCGGCGAAGCAGTCCTGCCTGGGCAGCTTGCAAAGACAGATGAGGCGTCTTCACCGGGTGCTGCTGCGGCGCTTCCTGCCTACCCAGCGCAGCCGCCGCCTCCGCCAGAACGAGGTCAAAAGCCGCCTGAGAGGAAAGAGGGAGTGTGGGCCATGTGCTATGCGGTCAGCACCGGGCCGGACCCCCTCGGCACGTACTATCGTTATGCGTTCGAGCGGACGCTGTTCCCGGACTACCCTCGGCCTGCAGTTTGGACCGACGGCTACTATATGGCGACCAGCACGGGCGACAACGTGATTCAGAAGCACGCGTGCATTGCGGATCGCACTAAGATGCTTGCGGGCCGACCAGCTACCGAGCAGTGCATCGTCATCGACGGAGTGAATTTCCTAAACAACGCCGACATTGATGGCCAGAAACTGCCGCCCGCGGGAGCGCCGAACATCATGATGGCGGCTGGGGGCACGCAGCTCAAGGAGATCTTCAATGACGATGGCATCTACTTCTGGAAGGTTCATGTCGACTGGAATAATCCCGCGAATACGAAAGCAAATGGTCCCGTGAAGATCAATGTTGCGCCGTATCACTACTTGTGTAACGGGCAGTTGACGAGCTGCGTCCCGCAGCCCAGTACCGAACGCCGGCTCGACGTGCAGGGCGACAAGATCATGCAGCGACTCGTCTACCGCAAAGTCGGGGGCCACGAGTCGATCGTCGCCGCGCACTCTGTCGGTACGGAGGGAGGTGGCGGGGGCGTGCGCTGGTATGAGTTCCGCCTCGACAAAAAAGGCGATCCAGCCTTGTATCAGGAGGGTACGTATGCGCCTGAAGGGTTCTACCGTTGGATGCCCAGCATCGCGATGGATGGGACAGGCGACATCGGGGTTGGATACTCGTTCGGTGGGGTGCCGAATTTCGCGGGGCAGCGCTTTGCTGCGCGGCAGGCGGGCGATCCAAGGGGCCAGTTGACGCTGCACGAGACCGTGCTCGCGAAAGGAGAAGCGTCGCAGACGAACACGCTGCGTTGGGAAGACTACACAACGACTGCGATGGATCCGAGCGACGACTGCACGTTCTGGTATGTCGGCGATTACATGAAAGAGGGCGACACAGCCTACCGGACCAAGATTGGTTCGTTCCGTTTGCCGAATTGCAAAGGTAGACGCTAATCGCTGCGCTTAGAGAGGGAACGTGACTAGAGCCGATTGTCTTTTCTCCCAGATGCTGGTGATGCTTTGTGCCATTCTTGTGCTGCGAACTGCGGCACTTGCTCAAGAACGGGATGTACCGGGCAAGCCCATCGGCAAAGTCTCCGTCACCGAAAACCTGATCCTGATGGAGTTGGACCAAAGCGCGCTCGGCCAGCAGAACCTCTTCGATCTCGGCCAGCGCACGCTTCGCTTTACGCTCGGAAGCGGGGGATATCGCGTCGAAAACTTTCCATTGCGCTGGGACGCCGACTTCGGCCGGGCGCTGAGTCGTCATCAAGTCGCGCTGCACAACTTCTCGTTTCCTTTTTCCGGCAAAACCTGGAATTCATTCTCCGTCGGCGTTACCGGATCGATTCGGTTTACGCCGGAAAGCAACGCGCCCGCCGATGACGCAGGTCCCGGCTTCGGACCCCGTGGTGATGAAGGCGGAGTCTCCATTGGCCGTTTCGATCCGCTGACCGAGGGGGCCGCGAGCATGGTTAACACCCTCCCGGCGATATGCGTTTTTTTCAAGCCGCGTATGTCTGGCGATCGTTACGTAAAGGAACTCCAGGATCGCGTGGTGGTGACGTGGGATGTGACCGAACCGTGGGGCAACATTCAAGACTTTACGTGGACCAAGACCGTCAACCGGTTCCAAACTGTCCTCTACAAGGACGGTGCCATCGAAATGTCGTACCAACAGCTTGCGGCGAAAGACGCAATTATCGGCATCTATCCGCTGGTTTCCAGCGCAGCAGAGAAACCTCTCGCCACGCTCACCGGCAAGAAGAACTCGTCCGTTGCCGCGCATCTCGACATCCAGAATCTCAAGCTTTCGGTTGTTGATGGGTTGCTTCTGAAGGCCACCTTCGAAACTGCCGGACCCGCATTGTCTGAAGGAGATTCGGGACTCTCAGGCATTGCCTATCGCGTTTACTTTGATGCCCACAAGCCTTCTGCCCAGCCTGACGATGGTGCTCTTGCCAGCGCAGTCTGGACAATTCGCGGCTTTGCACGCCGCAACCGCGCGAACGCCGGCACATCGCGATACTTTGCGTTCGGTCCCGGGGTGTCGCGCCGCGTGAAGATGAGCGGCAACACCATTTCGATTCAGGGAATCCTACCGCCGGCGCTCCGCGGCGCGACGCAGATTGCCGTCTCTGCCGATGCTTCTGCTCCTGGTTCGGACGAGCCAGTTGCACAGATCCTCGCTCACCCCGTCTCTCTGAGCGGGATTCGCAATGCTGAAGTGCATTTGTCTTCCCTCAAGCCCTCAGACGGTCCGTTCTCCGTAGTCTATGAAGCTTTCCATTATTATGCCCTGCCGAATCCTCGCGACCTGACCTGCTCCGTGATCAAGAGCCTTGGTGACAAGTTCGACTTCCTCGCGTACTACTCGGACTTCCGCGTCGACAACCAGGAAGCGGGCACTCCCAGTGACGGTCCCTTGGGAGCGGTGGGAGGTGCCGTCACGGGAATCGGCGCCACGCAGCGCGGACTCGCATCCTACTGCACCCCGGGCAGGTTCCAGTGGCAATTCATCCAACCGGTTTATGTCGGCTCCAACCAGATGCAGGAGCGGCCTCCCCAGGACGCGCCAGTTGGCACAGATCACGACATCACGTTCTATCAGCAGCAACTCGCTGAGATTTCGCAAGACGGCAGAATGCCTCCCTATATGTACGGAATCTCGCAGATTGCCCATGAAATGGGCCACCGTTGGGCGGCCTTCGTTTCGGCAAAGGTCAGTGGCGAAACAATTCCGCTCGGTCCCACCCACTGGGCCCGCGGATTGCAGGCCCGGGTGCCGTTCCCTTATCAACGACCGACGGAAGCATCCATCATGGGCGGTGGTGTTTGGCACGACAACTTTGACCAGACCTACACCCAACTCGACGATGACTATTACGTGCCCACGACTGGATGGTCATACCTCGACCTCTACCTCATGGGTCTGATTTCTCCCGCTGAAGTGCCCGACTTTTTCATTCTCCGCAGCCTGGTCCCTGCCGGCAAAGACGCCAATGGTCGCCCAATCTTCCAAGGGGACAGGACCAGGGTAACCATCGAAGACGTCATTGCCGTGGAAGGCCTGCGCTCGCCCGGTGTTGACAAATCTCAACGGCACTTCAACACCGGAATGGTCATCGTCGTTCAGCACGGCGCCAAGCCGAGTAGCGAGCTGATCGAACGAACAAACGGAATTCGCAAACAGTGGATTGACTATTTCTCAATCACCACGGGGCGCCGGGCGTCCATGACCACAAACCCGGACTGAGCGCCTGGACGGGGCGAAGATATCCTTCTCTCACGAACCGGAGCTGAGCCGCGAACACCTGCCTTTCCAAGGAGGCTAAATCATGGTGCGAACTCTTATGATTTCTTTGTGGCTGCTTCTTCCGGCGAGCGCCGGTGCCCAACAACCTTCCTCGCGGTCGATGGACGCTCTCAACTGGAAGGAGTTCCAACAGCTTGTCCCGGCAAAAGTCAAAACTGTAATCCTGACCGTTGGTACGCTCGAAGCGCACGGGTTCATCAACAACGGTGCGGACAATACCGTACCGGTGGCGATTGCCAATGCCATTGCTGGCGAGGTCAACGCGCTGATTGCTCCGCATATTCCTTATGGCGTCACGGACATCCTCGCGCCGTATCCCGGCAGCTTGCATATTCCTGAGGATGCATTTCGAGTTTATGTTCGCGCGGTGCTGGTGGGACTGGTGGACAACGGTTTCCGGAACATCGTAATCCTCAACGGGCATGGTCCGCAGGTCCTCATTCTTCAACAGTTGGCGAACGAGATTTCGCTGCAGTATAAGGTCAACACGCTGCTCATCAATTGGTGGCTGCTTTGCAACGATATCACGCGGCAGGTGTTTGGCGAGGACGGCGGGCATGCGACAAATGAGGAAACGGCGATGGTCCAGGCCGCCAACCCGAAGCTTGTGCATTGGGATCTATTCACGGGCAAGGACATGGCCACGGCCCTGCCATCCCCGGGCGACGGCTGGTCGGCAACGCCGTTTCCTTCGACAATGCTGCTTTATACGGAGGGACAGGGATTGCCGAAAGATCGCACGCAGGCCAAAGCCGAGGAATATTCGCGGAAAGTAATCGCGAAGGTGAAGGCGCTGGTGCTGGACACCCTCCAAAAGTGGGAAATGGCAGGGTTTAAATAGATTTTTCAATTTGGCGGTACTCAGTGGATGGGTGGGCGTTGCCGGTGCCAGTCCGTGTGCTGCTGGAACCGATGAGCTGCTTCAATCACGACGCGGTCGTTGAGTGCACGGCCAATGAATTGCACGCCGAAGGGAAGCTTGTCCTTATGGAAGCCGCAAGGGACAGTGATCGCGGGCAGCCCGCACAGGCTGGAGATTCCATCGGGTGCGCGTCTTTCGATCGGGCCGGCAGAATCTTCCTCGGGTGGAGCATTCAGTAGCGCCGCGGCTGAAGATTCGCCAGCCGTCGCCAGAACATCGAAATTGTCGAACAGTTTGTCGATCTGCTTCTGCAGGAGGCTTCGCACGCGCTGGACTTGGAGATAATCTGTGGCGGAGAATTCTTCGCTCGCATAGCCATTGATCTGGCCTACAGGATCGGCCAGCTTGGCGCACCGGCCGCTGGCGATCAGATCCCGAAACGCCGAAGCTGCCTCGATCAGGATGGTAAGCTCTGCCGCTTCTTCATAAGGCCCATCCGGGATCTCCACATCCGAAATCCTGGCACCTTCTTTTTCAAGCACCTTTAGCGCGCTGTTCACCGCAGAATCAAGGCCAGGATCCATCTCCCGCCAGACATTGGTGAGCCGGCCAATGCGAAGGGATTTCGCCGAAGCGCGGTTCCCGCCAGGGTAAGCAAACTCGGCGACACCCGGCGGCAGCGAGTCGAAGTCGCGAGCATCGTGCCCCGCGAGGATGGAAAGTACGAGTCCGCAATCCTCCGCCGTACGCGCCATCGGTCCGAGTTTGTCCATTGTCCATGCAATGGCCATAGCGCCAAATCGGCTCACTCGGCCGAAGCTCGGCCGCATTCCAGAAATGCCGCACCAGGCAGAAGGACAAAGAATTGATCCCCGGGTGTCCGAGCCGAGCGCCCATGGCGCAAGGCCGGCCGCGACAATCGCACCGGAGCCGCTCGACGAGCCGCATGTCCAATAGTCGGTATTCCATGGATTCTTGCAACCGCCCGTAAGCGAGGCGGCCCCGGTCGAATATCCCAGCCCCCCGGCCAGTTCGATCATTGCGGCTTTGCCGATCAGAACAGCACCGGCGCGATTCAAACGCTCGATCACCGCGGCGTTGAAATCGAGCCTCTGCGTTGCGTAGGGCCGCGCGCCCCATGTCGTTGGATAACCCTCCACTGCGACCAGATCCTTCACGGCATACGGGACGCCGTGCAGGGGACCCCGATAATGGCCTGCGGCAATCTCTTTTTCTGCCGCGTTAGCCTGAAGCAATGCCAATTCACGTGTCAGGCAAGCGTAGGCGTTGAGCTTGAGACCTAACTCTGAACTTCGCGCGAGATAACTTTCTGTGAGTTCGACCGGCGAGAGTTGGCGGGCACGAATGCGGTCACCGAGTTCGCGCAAGGACAAAAAGAGAGTTTCCTCTGATAACAAGTCTAGGCCCCATTCCTAGATTCAACGCCTCGAGCCTTCGCTACGCGCGGCAGCGTGTATGCCAGATGACGCTGTTTGTTCGAGGAAAGAAGCCTTCAAGACGCTTGCCGGCGGATCACCATTTTGAAGAGGGAAAGCGCGAATCGAAACGAGCATCTTTTCGTTGTACGCAAGGATTCGGCGGAGATGGTCGCGCTGCGCAATCGACAAACGATTTCCGTATTTGCGGATGATGTTGGTCAGCCTAGCTTCGACTTCTTCGCTCTGTTCCGCTGTCAGACCGGCGAGGCCGCGATCGGGAATCTCGCGCAATTGCTTTGATTCCTGGGGCGAACTTTGGGGTGACCCGAGCGCCATCCCGGGTGATAGAGCAAAGGCCGCGGCGACGGCGGCATGCCGCCCGAAATCGCGACGCGAAATTCGAGACGTGTCTTCCGGGTTGATCTTTTCAGCGGAGATTAGAGTGAGATGTGACGAAGGGTTAGGCACGGGGTATGCTCCTGTATATAATATCCGCGAGTCAACGGAAATTTGCTTAGATTTTCGGACTCGAACCACACAAAACGAGGTCAGGCATGCCCGCGTCAAACTGCTCGGATTGCATATCCCTCCTTAAATGCCGAAATTCTCTGCCAAGCAAGTTCCTGAAGGTGTGGGCGATTCCGCTCATCTCATCCATGGTTTGGATCTTGGTTGCGGCCACCCAGTTGTTTGCCCAGCAGTCGTTTGACTTGGATCAGTTTTTTCACAGAGCATTTCTTCAGCGCGAATTCCAACCCAAATCATTTGGACCGGCTCGATGGTTAAATGAAGGTGAAGCGTACGCGACGCTAGAGCCTTCCTCTTCCTTCTCTGGCTCCAGCGAATTAGTACGCTACGACACCGCCACTGGGAAGGGGGAAGTCCTGATCGCGGCATCGGAGTTGATACCCGCTGGCTCGAAAGATCCTCTACATATCGAGAATTATGACTGGTCCGGGGATATGAGCCGGGTGCTCATCTACACCAACTCGCGCAAAGTCTGGCGTGCGAACACGCGAGGAGACTACTGGGTTTTCGATCGGCGCGGAAAAAGTCTGCGCAAATTGGGTGGTGATGCCTCTCCATCTACACTGATGTTTGCAAAGTTTTCGCCGGACGGATCTCGCCTGGCCTACGTGCGGGCCAATAACATCTATGTTGAATCCGCACAGACGGGAGAAACCATCCAACTGACGCACGACGGCTCCGAGACCATCATCAACGGAACGTCCGACTGGGTTTATGAGGAAGAGTTTTTTCTTCGGGACGCTTTTCGCTGGAGTCCGGACGGAAAGCGCATTGCGTACTGGCAATTCAATACCAGCGGAGTGCGGAAGTTTGGCCTGGTGTACAACGTGGGAGCGCCTTACGACGTGCTTACGCACATTCCCTATCCCCAGTACGGGCTCTATCCGCAAATCAAGGAGATCGCTTATCCGGAACCGGGGACGCCTAACTCGTTGGTTCGCGCCGGGGTGATCTCCGCCGAGGGTGGCGTGACTACCTGGCTGCAGGTTCTAGGAGACCCCACTAACAGCTACATCGCCCGTATGGAGTGGGCAGGGGATTCGAACACATTGGTGCTGCAGCATTTGAATCGCTTGCAGAACACGAATGATGTGCTGCTTGCCGATGCCAGCAGCGGTTCCGTTCAGCCTGTCTATCGGGATCATGACAGCGCGTGGGTGGATGTGGTCGATCATCTGCAGTGGCTTCATGGGGGAAAGGAATTCCTCTGGCTAAGCGAGCAAGATGGCTGGCGCCGGACTTATTTAATTTCGCGAGACGGAAAACAAGTCCGGCCAATAACTCCCGGCAATTCTGACGTTATCCAAGTCGTTGGCACTACTCCCCAGGAAGACTGGCTGTACTACCTTGCGTCGCCGGACAATGCGACACAACGCTATCTCTACCGCACCAAATTAGACGGCGGCGGAAAAGCAGAAAGATTGACTCCGGCGAATCAGCCAGGAACGCATTCCTATCAGTTTTCTCTCGATTTTCATTGGGCCATACACTCATACTCCCGTTTCGATTCGCCGCCAGTCACGGACCTGGTGAGTGTTCCCGATCATCGAGTGACCCGCGTGTTGGAGGATAACGCCGCACTGCGGGCGAACCTGAAGGAGTTTCTCTCGCGGCCGACGGAGTTTATTCACGTCGACATCGGCGACGGCGTTACGCTTGATGGATGGATGATGAAGCCCAGGAACTTCGATCCGGCGAGAAAATATCCAGTGCTCGTCTATGTGTACGGGGAACCGGCTGGGCAGACTGTGGTTGACGCCTGGGAAGGTGATAGCGGGGTGTTTCACCGGGCCATGACGGAAAGCGGATACCTGGTCGTCAGCGTGGACAATCGCGGGACCCCCGCTCCGAAGGGGCGTGCGTGGCGCAAAATAGTTTACGGAAGTGTTGGCGTGCTTTCATCCGTGGAGCAAACGAAGGCGCTGCAAGTTCTGGAACGCACTTATCCGTTCATGGATGCGAATCGAATTGCGGTGTGGGGTTGGAGTGGAGGAGGGTCCAATACGTTGAATCTCATGTTTCGCTCGCCGGACGTATACAAAACGGGGATGAGCGTCGCTCCAGTGGCAGATCAGCGGCTTTACGATACGATTTATCAAGAGAGGTACATGGGAATCCCGCAGGACAATTCCGAGGGTTATCAGAGGGGCTCGCCGATTAATTTCGCGGAAGGGTTACGAGGAAAACTGTTGATCGTGCATAGCCCAGGCGACGACAACGTCCATTATCAGGGCACGGAACTTCTCATCAATCGGCTCGTGGAGCTTGGAAAACCGTTTGACTTCATGGAATACCCAGGCCGGACGCATTCGTTAGCGGAAGGGAAGGGAACACATTATCACCTGTATTCGCTGCTGGCCCGCTACCTCCTGGAACATGTAACCCCCGGACCGTTGCAGGAGTGAGGCTTGGATTCAGAGAGCGCGATTCCGTGCAAGTTGTTACCGGCGGCCGGTCTTGGCTGCTTGCGCGAGTTGAGGTGCGGCAGTCGCTATTTTTTCTGTGTTGAAGTCCGCTACACCAATCTGGATTAAAGTGTCTCGCGACGATTTGTTCTCTGGCTTTTGCGTCCATACTCCGTACACGCGTCCGTTCAAAGCGGCAATTCCGTTGTAATCGCCCATGAAGACTCCTTGGGCATCAAACGGCTGATCCATCCACGCATAGTTCTGAAACGTCCGGCCGCCATCCGTCGATCTCGCCAGTGCGACGATTTGCCGGCGATTCTTCGGGTCGCGGCGGCGGTCATAGAAGACCACGTACGCCGCGCCATCGGCGGGATCGACGGCCATCCATTGAAAGAACTGGTCCGCGCCGTTGTGAGGGGAATCGTCGTTGACGCGCACAGCGGGACTCCATGTTTCACCGTGGTTACCGGAGGTCGAGCAGAATACGTCCACATCGCCGTTGCGGTAATCGCTCCATGTCAAATATAGGCGACCGCCTTTCGCGCCGCCCCGGGGATCAATGGCAATTTGTGCAAAACCATTGGCCCGTGAGACGGCTTGAAGTGTGAACATGGTGGGAGCCGTGTCGATGATATTTCGTGTGTGGGAAAAAGTCGCTCCACCATCATGAGAGGTGGTGAAAACGACGTGATTGCCGTCGGTCCACACCGCGTACAATGTGCTGTCCGGCCCGACAGCTCCGGCAAACCCTTCGATGGCTCCGTTATCATCGCGCGGGAGCCCGCGAATGTTGTCGATCTCCACTGGCTTTGACCACGTCTTGCCGTGATCCGTGGAGCGAACAAATAGAATTTGAGAATCGCTTAGCGTCCATCTCGTCCAACCTATATAAAGGTTGCCGGCGTGAGGCCCGCGTCCCATATCTGCGACGATGTAGGGCTTGTCTTCCCACGGAACCGTAGTTTGATCTCGCTGCTCGGTCGCGGCGATATCCTGAGCCTCCCAGGTCGCGCCTCCATCCAGCGAGCGGCGAACGTAGATGCCGTTGCGCGATGAGTTGTGTCCCCAATAATTAAACGTACCGAGCTTATCGAAGGCGATATAACAAATGTAGGCGTGTCCTTGATTGTCGAAAGTGACTGAGACATCTCCCGAAACTCGATAGTTCGGCGGCTCGATTCCTGTGGCGAGCTGCCAATGGCGTCCGCCGTCGACGGAATAGGCGATATGAGCGTTGTCCTGAAAAGCGGCGACAACTTGCAGAGGGTTAGCAGGATTCACGCCAATCGAAGGCTCAGTGAAAAACCCCGGTTTGGGTGTCACGGTTATGACTTCTGTTTTGGGTGCTCTTGGGAGCGATTGGGACGAAGCACTGCCGCTCAGCAAAACGGGGATCGCGCTGAGCAACGCGAATCTCGACAGTAGGGCCATCAACGTGGACGTCCAGGAGTGGGTTCCCGGTCCTCATGGATTTCAAAGTTGCTGGGCGGGTTCACGCCGAGAAGATATCGAACGAAATAGTCCCAGCGTCGGCGCGCAAGATACAAATTGCCACCTTCTCCATGATACATGTTGGGAACAATGAGCATGTCGAAGTCCTTGTTGGCTTTCATGAGAGCATCAGCGAAGCGCATTGTCTCGACGACGTGGACATTATCATCTATGTCGCCATGTTCGATCAGCAATTGCCCCTGAAGCCGGTCCGCCATGGTGACGTTCGACTGTTCGGCATAGTCGGGACCAACTGGGAATCCCTGGTAGAGTTCGTTCCACCAGGCCTTGTCCAATCTCGCGTCGTGATCTCCGGAGATAGCAACACCGACCTTATAGAAATCGGGAAATACCAGCATGGCATGGGCGGCGCCGTAAGCTCCGGCCGAGGTCCCGAAGATTCCAACGCGTGTCGCATCCATGTAGGGATAATGAGCGGCCATCTGCTTGATCATGGCGACGTGATCTTCGAAAGCTCCGCCAAGGTTCCGATACGAGTACTCGTGAAATGCCCGAGAGCGTCCTGTGGTGCCGCGGCCGTCGACCATCACTACGATAAAGCCCAACTCCGCCGTTGATTGCAGACCGCGCACCGCAGCCCCGAATGTCTTTGGTACAAAGAATGCTTGGGGGCCCGTATAAACCATTTCGATGACGGGATACTTCTTTGCAGGATCGAAGTTCGATGGACGCCAGATCAGTCCATAAAGATCGGTCGTGCCATCCTTGGCTTTGCCGTGAAATGCCTCAGGAGACTTCCAGTTCGTTTTAAACAATTCGTTCGCGTCGCTTTGTTCAAGGACGCGAACTTGCGAACCGTCCTTTACATTTCGGAGAACAGCGTCCCCCGGGAGATCAGGCCGCGAGGAGTTATCGACAAAATAAGAATGGTCGGAGGATATGCTAACCGTGTGATTGGAATTCGCCGGGGTCAGAGCCGTCAAGTTGCTGCCATCAAGGCCGACGCTGTACAGGTGAGTTTGATAGGGATCTTCGCCTTTCTCGCGGCCGTTTGCCAGAAAATAGACGCGCCGGGATTTTTCGTCGACGTCGACGATGCGGCGGACCACCCATGGCCCCTGGGTTACCTGGTTTTTCAGGCCGCCGGTCTTCTGATTGTAGAGGTACAAATGGTTCCAGCCGTCCCGCTCGGAAGACCAGAGGACTTCTCCGGAGTCGTGAAGGAATCGGAAGAAGGTCTCCCCCGGATCGACGTAACGATCCGACTTTTCACGAATCACAACCTTTTGCTCTCCGATCTCGGGGTCTACGGTACGCAGCTCGATGGACTTTTCGCCTCGCTCGTCTGCTTCGTAATAAAAAGTCTTGCTGTCTGGAAACCATTCGAAACTCGGCCCGCCCTGAAACTGAATCTCCAAGGGTGCGGTCTTCACATCGATGCGCTTCGCCTTCTGCACGTCAAAGATGATCGGCTCGGCTTTGGGCAACACTTCTCCGGGCAAAGGGTAGACGACGGTGAATGCCTTGGGGCGAAGCTGTCCTGTCGGAACGAACTGTAGGTTTGTGAAGCGCCCCGCATTTCGCGTGTCCATCCGGTAGGTGACAAATTTTGAGGAATCCGGCGACCAGAACACCGCAGGCCGCTGCTTCACCTCCTGAGTTCCTTGCGCAATCATCGGCCGCAGCGACGGAATGGCAGTTGCATAGTCCCAAGATGCCTCGCCATCATGCGTCAGCCGTATTATTTCCCCGGTCGAAACATAGCGGAGATAGAGGTCGTGCTCATTGACATAGGCAACCCATTCCTTGTTCGGCGAGGCTTCTTCAAACTGCCCCGCAACTGGCTCAGGCCCCTTCTTGCACTCATAGTCTTCGAGCTGGCAGGTCCAGGAGGTCCCGTCAACTTGAAACGAGATCGACTTCTCGTCTTTTGCGTAGTCAAACGTGTCGAACGGAAGCTCTGCCGGCTGAACCTCGCGCTTCGCTGCCTTTGCAAGCGAGATCGCCAATCGCGGGTGGTCAAATGCAGGGCCGAAGGTGTCTTGCGCGGGATCAACCAGGATAAATTCGGCCCCCTTCATGCCGGCCTTGCGATACCAGAAGCGATTCTTCTCGGCGATCCAGTGTGGAGTGACATCCGCGACGTAGACATGATGGCGCAGGTTCCCGGGAAGAAATTGTTGCGCGCGCTGGTAGTCTTCCCGTGTGCCTTGCGCCCTACCTGAACTCGCTGCCAGGCACAAAACCAAGACAGCACGAACGTACGCCTTATAGCGCGATCTCATTTCCGGTTCCGCCTTTCGCGGGATGCCTTGCGAGGAGTATCTGGGTTACACACGAGTTCCATTCTTTGCGGCCAAAGGCTCAGTGCGAAACCTTGCTCCTGCCTTGCAGGTGAAACGCAAAGAAGTCGTCCACCCGGTGCCACGCGTCGAGCAAGACATGCGCTCTGGTGAAATAGTGGAATTCGCCCGGATACATCATGAATGAAAGGAGATCACCTTTACCCTTTTTGAGTGCTTCGTCGATGAGCCAAACGGACTCGAGGTAAGGGACGTTGACGTCGGACGTGCCGTGAAGTACGAGCAATGGGTGTTCCAGGCGATCGATATGTGAAATCGGTGAGGCGTTCGCATAGACTTTCGGATTCTGCTCCGGCGTTCCGATGCGACTTGCGGTCCAATCGCCATGATAGGGATCGGAATAGTACATCACATAATCGACGACGCCGGCCACGTCTACACCGGCCCGAAACAACTTTGGTTGATCGGTCATCGCAATCAGCGTGAAGAATCCGCCGTAGCTCAATCCCCAGATACCGATTCTGTCGGTATCCACGTAAGGCAGTGTCTTTAGATAATTCGCCGACATCCACGTGTCTTTGGCATCTTTGCCGCCAACGTCCATGAACACGCCATTGCGCCAATCTCTTCCGTAGCCGATGCTGCCGCGGTAGTCTGGAGCGAAAACGACATAACCCTGTTGCAGCAGGTACTGATGAAAGCTGTAGTAGACGGCGTAGTTTCGCTGCACGTGCCAGCCGTTGTAGTTTTGATTCACGCCGTCGCCATGGATCCAGATAATCGCAGCATGCTTTTTCGTGCGATCGATATTTTTCGGCACGAAGAGCCAGCCGGGAACCTGCTGGCCATCGGGACCGGAATAGTGCACGAACTGAGGTTCGACAAATTTTGAGCGGTCGATCCCCGCGGGCATCGAGTCAGTCAGCCTCACTGGTTGCGCACCGGCGTTGGTGCCGATGGTGAAAAGGTCCGCGCTGTTGCGCGCGTCGGTGTGCTGATAGACAATGCGCCCGTCCCCCTCGGACCAGTGCGGCTCGATGTTCGTCCCCGGCCCCGCTGTGATGTAGGTGACGGCCGCTCGCGCAGGATCATCTCCAATACTGGCGATGCCGATGACACGGTCGCCGGGATGGTCTTCCATGTTCGCGTCGAAGGCGATGCGCGTGCTGTCGTGCGACCAGGCAGGGCGCCAGGCCTCGAAGTGTCCTTTCGTGATTTGGACTGCGTCCCCGCCGGAGGCGGGCATCACGTAGATGTGGTCCCAGCCGTCCTGATCGCTGAGGAAGGCAATCCATTTACCATTGGGCGAGGGCCAAGGCTGCGCCCCCGCTTCGCCCCAGTCGGGAATGCTCCAGAATTTTTCTTCGTCTATTTCATGAATCGCTCGCGTGGAACCGGTGGCAGCGTCGGCGAGATAAATGAAATATTTCTTGAAGTCGCTGGACTGGCCATCGAAGACCAGATGAGTAGGGTCAACCCAGGCCAAGCCTCCATACTCGCCGGACTTGCTGATGGCGATAGGTTTGCCGACCGCGAGCCGCAGCGCATACATTTGACCCCGCACATATTCTGAGACGCGATAGATGATCTTCCCACCGGAGTATGCTGGGGAATCGTCGTGATGGATGATCTTCGAACCGCCGGTGTAAGCGATGGATGTGCCGTCGGGGGACCAAATGATGTCGCGGATGCTGACATCGTCGTGGGCGATCGTGGACTCGGCTCCGTCGGAGATCCAGCGGACGATGAGATCGCTTCCCTGCTGTGCGCCTTCAGTGCCCGACGGATTGCTTCGAACGAACGCGACGCGCTTAGCGTTGGGCGATGGGACGAAATCCCTCCCGCGATCCAGCTTGCTCCACACCCGCTTGGGAGTACTGCCAGTCACGGGGACTTGCCACAAATCGCCGTCGCGTGGAAAATACAGCGTATCGCCGTCCTCATTCCAGAACGCGCCCTCCACTTGGCCTTCGGGAAATAAGGTGAGCGCTTGCGGTTGGCCGTGGCCGTCCGCATTGGCCACATAAAGATTGGCAACCCCGGCGCGATCCCAGGTAAAGACAACGTGTTTGCCATCCGGCGACCACACCGGGTTGGACGGATGCTTGATATCAATCAATTGTTCAATCGTCAGCTTTGAGGATTTCGGGCTGCTCTGAGGTGCAGCAGTGGCCGCGAACGTTAGCACCACCCCGATAATCATTCCGGCCGCTTTGTTCCATCTCCACATAGCGCCCTCACTGTACACAAACTGAGAATGGAGTTCCA
Source organism: Candidatus Limnocylindria bacterium (assembly GCA_035490055.1). GTDB lineage: Bacteria > Acidobacteriota > Terriglobia > Acidiferrales > UBA7541 > Acidiferrum. The sequence goes on from DATHIB010000088.1 coordinate 18,366, forward strand.
AACATGAGACCGACGGGTGGGCGCGATATTAGTCCCAACCCGCCGGAAAGGAAAGTGTCGGCCTCAAGCGAGGCTTGCTTAGAACGTGAAGCGCAAACCGAACCGGGTTACGAATGGATTGATGGCGAGGGAAGGCAAAAGGTAGCTCCCTCCAGTCGGAGGACTCCACTGGGTTACTTCCGAAATGGTGGTTTGCGAGTTGGTCAAATTGAAGAAATCGACCGTCGGAGTGAGGTGCCAGCGGTCATTCAGCACAAACTCCCGGGAAAAACGAAGATTGAGTTGGTTTACGCTGGGCAGACGCTGGATCCCCGCTGGTTGGAGGATAACCGTCTCCGAGCCCTGGTTTAACCCTTTGTTTACCCCAGCCTTGGTCAGGCCTCCAAACGTCTCGGTTGGTTGAATCGGGAAGCCCGTGTAGTGCTGGAAGTTGACGCTGGTACCGAATTTCCAGGGAAGCTCGTAAGTGCTATCCACCTTGAAGACATAGGTGGCGTCTAGATTGAGGTAGTTGTTTTTTCTGTTGAGGTCGTTATTGGGATTGGTGAAATTGTCACCGGTGGCTTCATCCGAGAAGCCACGGCCAAAAACACCCTTCTGGCGTTGAATTGTGAATCCACCGAGAACTTGCCATTTGTGGGACAAGCGCTTGACCGCTGTGAACTCCACAGCGTGATAAGAGTTGTCATTCAGCTGCGGAATGTTGGTGACCACCAAGTTGAACTGGCCCACCTTGGATGGATTTAGATTGAATAAGGTCAGAGGCTGGCCGGTAACGCCGTTGACAATCGGCTGGGAAACTCCGTTATCGTCCAGGAGGGTTGTGATCGGCGTGTAATCCGAAGGTTGTACAGCAGTGTTCTCGATCCCATACAGGTTCTTCTTTGTACGGTAATAGTATGTAGCGGCCACGCGGAGATCCCGCCACAGCTGCCTTTCGTATGCGGCACTGATTTCCTGAGAATAGGGGCGGCTCATGTTGCGGTTGATTTGCGCCCCGCCGGACGAGTTTATCGGCTTCGCTCCCGCGGGAAGCCATTCGTTTACTTGCGGAATCTTGTCGCCGTCGGTGTCGTTCCACGGGAACGTGAGCGTGACTAGCCCATTTGGGTTCGATGTCTCCGCCAGCCCCGTTCCCTGCATGATGTAGTAGATGCCGTAACCGAAACGCAGCACGGAATCACCTTTCCCCGTGGGATCGAACGCCACCCCTATACGCGGCGAAACGGTGTTCCAATCCACCAGGTCTCCCGACGCTGGGAACGTAAAGCCAGCCTTGAAGAGTTGCGGAAAGATAAGGTTTGGATCCGTTTTTTGCGCTGGGTAATAGGTTGTGAACCGGTCATAGCGTATCCCGAGATTCAGCGTGATGTGGCGCTTTAGAGTCCAAGTATCCTGCAGGTAGAAGCTGGTATCCCGAAAATAGTTCTTTTGAGTCGTTGGGGTGTTGTAGGCCACAACTTGGAAGGGCGTCGAGAAGGGCTGCTGGGGGGGGCTACTATTGTAGATAGCGTTGATGCCTTGACTGACTTTGTAAAGATAGGAGTTGTAGCTGTCCCCCCATTCGAAGCCAAATTGGAAATTGTGATTGCCGCCCAAATTCGCCTTATACCACGAGCCGCTTGCGGACCATTTCAGCACCCACGCCGGATTTTGAAATTCGTTGGGTGCTGCGCCGGTCTCGGTTGAGAATCCAATGTCTTGCTTATTGAGACCTGTCGAGTTGGACTGATAGCTGAGGGGGAAGATGATCTTGTTCCAGCCGACGCGAAAATCGAGCAAAAAGTTATTGGTAACTTGGCTGGTCCACAGTCCTTGCAAGATGTAGGCGGGTTCAATCTGTTTCCAACTGGCGTCCTGAGTAACAAACTGATACGCGGTGTCTCGGCGGAAAAAGCGATTCTGCTCATTGTAGAGCCAGATAAAACTGAACTTGTTCTTCGAATTGACCTGGAAATCGCTGCGCAGGTCCGTATTGGTCTGATGATTTATGTCCTTCACGGGATTTTTCGCCTGGTCGGTTACCGCGAGAATGCGCTGGCTCAGATCGTAACGACGATAAGAGCCGAATAGCCACCATCTGTCCTTCATGACGGGGCCGCCGAGGCTGGCAGAAGTGTCCCGGGTCATGTCGAAAGGCGAGCCCGTCGCCACTGGCGAGCCTTGGAACACTGGCTGCTTTACGCCAGCCTGGGTACCAGCCGTCAAATAGTAAGCGGCAGCTTGGCCATGCAGCTCGTTCGAGCCAGACTTGGTGACCATGTTCATGTAAATTCCGCCAATAGGAACGGAAGCGGGCGCGTTGTCTGCGACCACTTGAAACTCATCGAACGAGTCATGATTGGTGTAGAACTGTGTATAACCGCCACTCGCACCGGGCCAATTGAGGTCCAGACCGTTATAGCTGTAGATCTGCTCTGCTTGGGTGCTCCCGTGCACCTGCATGGCAGATTGCTGGTAGCTGTTGTTTCCTGCTACGTCGAAGGTGCTCGAGGTAACTCCGGGCATCTGGGCGACGGTAGACCACGGGTCGCGTCCGCTCGGAATCTCTTGAAGTAGATTCTGGTCAAACGTCGTCGAAGTCTGGTTGTTTTGCAAATCGATCACCGGCTCGCCTTCCACCTTCACGACCTGCGTGACTTCGCCGACCTGCAGCTTCGAATTGACCGTAGCCGTGAACCCCGCGGTGAGTACGATCCCCGTCTGACTTTGCGTGCTGAATCCAGGAGCGGTGACGGTCAGCTCATAGGTGCCCGGTGGAAGCAGGTCAAACAGGTAGCTACCGTCCGCTTCCGTGTGTGTGCTCCTCGGAGCCAAAAGCGCAGTGCTTTTAACCGAAACAGCTGCGTTCGGCACTGCTGCGCCTGAACTGTCCGTGATTGTGCCGGTAATCTTTCCGGTAGTTGCAACCTGAGCGGTCAGCGTGTGGGTCACAGTCAGGGAACACAGGAAGCCGAGCAGAAAGGCGAGAACGAGTGAACGGAAACTTGACTTGGAACGGGAAGCTATAAATAAGGACATAAGCCACCTCGTAGCTAGAATTGCTGCCTAAGAAGTCTTGTTTTCCCCCACCCCGAGGGAGAGCGGATGCAAGAAAGCAGCCGCCAAGAATCATGGATATTGTATACACCGTTGGGTGGCTGTCAACTTCAGAAAACTGATTCGCTCTACGCAGGATCGCACTGCTTAACATCGGCCGAGAGTCTTCGTCGCCAGCTACCTTGCTGGTGCTTCTTCCCTGGTTGCGGGCGCAGAATTGTTGAAACTGATAATTGGAGTTATGCGGCGATCGACCAGAGAACGGTTGAACTCGGGGACATCTTTTTCGAGTAAGGTCTGAACTTCGTTTTCAGCGGCGGCAAGGTCTTTCTCGATCATCTGGAGTAAAGTGATGGACGCTTCCGTGGGACCGAATCCAGTGCCGCCGGCCACATCTCCACCCCCTGTTCCCACCTCCGCGTTCAACCAGATCAAGTTGAGGTAGATTTTGTCTGCCGAGGAATAATATTTGTCGTCGCTAAGGGCTTCGGCGCGGGAAATGAACTTGCACTCAACACTTTGCATCTTCTGATCCATTGCTTGGAGTGACTTGAGCAGCGCGGCATTCGGATTGGACTTGTCGTCGCTCTTGTCCGGCTTGTCCTTTTCCTGCTGGCGCTTGTCTTGTTGGTCTTTGTCACCTCTCTCGTCGTCACGCCCTTTCTTGCCCTCGCTGCGCGCCATCGCTTCGAGCACGCTGATTTGCTTGCGCATCCACTCGATCCGGTTAACCGCATCAGCGGTCTTGCTTATGTCATCCCGAATCTGTAGTTGCATCTTGAAAGAGGTTTCCAGGTCCGAGTCATTTGCGGGATTTTTCGGGTCTTTGATGATCGTGAGGGGCTGAGTGTAGGTCTGACCGTCGATTGTTAGGCGAATCGTATATTTTCCGGGCAAGGCAACCGGCCCGACTTCAGCTTCCTTGATGCCCCAGTGGAGGATTGGTCTTGCATCCGTTCCGCGAAATCGCCGCTCTTCCCAAATGTGAGAGTTCTCAGCTGGCGCAGTGCGCAACGCCACTAGCTTGGGGGCTTCATAGCGGAGGTCCCATTCAGCTCGATTCATTCCCACGCGGCGGGGCCCATCGAATTTTCGGATCAACGGGCCGTTCGAATCGAGGATCTCAATTCTTGGAACTTCTTTCGGCGCTGATTTCAACCAATAGTTTATTAGGGCGCGTCCGCCAGGAAACAATCGGAAGTCTGACGCGGCTCAAAAAGGTGGACCGGCGCGTCAGATGCTTTCTGTGCCAGCTGTTCGAGGGGCGTGATGTCGTCCAGGATATAGAGTCCGCGCCCGTATGTGGAGATGACCAGGTCGTGGAATTGCTTCTGCACGACCGCCCAGGTAACTGGAGCATGCGGCAGCTCCGCCGTGAGAGCTACCCAGTGGCTTCCATCGTCCAGCGAGTAGTAAATCGCATTTCCAGTACCAGCAAATAACAAACCTCTTACGTTGGGGTCTTCCGCAATGACCCGCACGTACGCCAGTGGATGCCTGGGCAGGCCTCCGATGATCTGCGTCCAGGTATTTCCAAAGTCGGAGGTTTTGTAGATGAACGGATCCCGGTTGTCGGCCAGGTGAAAATCGACACTGACGTAAGCGGAACCGGGATCAAAATGGGAAGGCTCGATGCTCGTGACCGTGCCCCAAGCCGGCAAGCCCTTAATGTTTTTGGTGACATTCGTCCAACTGGTGCCGCCATTTTTCGTGTACCAAATCTGTCCATCATTGATTCCGGCCCAAATCAAGCCCTGCTGTAACTTGGACGGCGCGATTGCGAAAACGACCTCGCCATAAAATTGACCGAGATTATCGCCCACGATTCCACCGGACGAAACGATACGGCTCGGATCTTGTGTCGAAAGATCGGGACTTATAACGGTCCAACTCTGCCCTCCATTATTCGTTTTGAAGATGACCTGGCATCCGTACTAGACAGTATTGTGATCGAAAGGATCGATCGCCAGAGGAGGAGTCCAATGGCAACGATACTTCAGTTCGTTGGGAGGTGAATCCAATGTGTGAATCCAGGGACTCACGGAGCGCGCGGCTCTGGTCCTGGCATCCCAGCGCGTCACTTCGTTGGCATAACAACTGGACCAAACGATGTTCGGGTCTGAGGGGTCAGGAAGCGTGAAACCCGATTCGCAGCCGCCCATTCTGCGATCCCATCGGTATTCGCCAAATTCATTCGACGTCGTGTTGGGACCGCGCATGTTCGGTCCGTCCTGCATATTGCTGTAGACGTAATAAGGCACCTGCTCGTCCACCGCGACGTGATACATCTGACCGATGGGCAAAGTGACACGGTGGAATCCGCGCCCGTGCACCGTGGTGATGCGCATTCCACCATCGTCGGTAATGATAAAGCGGTCTGGATTGAGCGGATCAATCCAGATATCGTGGGTGTCTCCGCCCCAGGGAACTTCCTGAAAAACCTCGCCCCCGTCGAGCGAACGGTAAAAACTGCTATTGGCCACAAATACCTCTTTGTCGCTTCCGCTCGAAACGGCGATTCGAATGTAGTATCCGGCGCGTCCGATCAATGGGCGCTGATAATTGACAATCTGCCAATTCTCGCCACCATCGTCGGATCTCCAGACAGACCCCTGATCCTTCGTCTGAATTAATGCGAAAACGCGCTGAGAATTCGTGGGGGCGACTGCAACGTCGATTTTTCCGAGCGGTGGTTTCGGCAGCCCATGGGCTTCCAATTTCGTCCATTTCGTGCCGCCGTCCCGCGAAACATAAATTGCACTTCCCGGTCCTCCGCTGAATTCTCCCCAGGTGTGCATTTCCACATGCCACATTCCGGCGAATAGAACTCGCGGATTATGAGTGTCCATCGTCAAGCCGGAGCAGCCGGTGTTCTCGTCGGCGAATAGTACGCGCTCCCAATGTTGGCCTCTGTCATTCGTGCGGTAGACGCCGCGCTCCTGCTGTGGCCCGGTCGCGCGGCCCAGCGCGCAAACGAACACGAGGTCCGGATTTTTTGGGTCAATGAGGATGCGTGCGATCCTTCCTGTGTCATCGAGTCCAGCGTGCGTCCATATTTTCCCGGCATCGAGAGAGACATACACACCATTACCCATGACATCGCTATCGCGGATGGCCCAGGCCTCCCCAGTGCCCACCCATATCACGCTTGGATCGGAAGGAGCGACTGCAATCGCTCCAATTGCGGCGGCCGACTGTTTATCAAAAATTGGCTCCCAACCGCTCCCGCCATCCGTGGACTTCCACACACCGCCGGATGCGGCGCCCGCATAATAGGTGCTTGGATCCCCGGGGACTCCAGCCGCGGCGGCGATTCGATTCCCAGTTCGCGGCCCAACAAATCTAAATCGAAAAGTTTCTTCGTCTTTAGGTGGAGCCGGTGGTTGCTGGGCATATGCGGACAAGCCCCCCGTCCATAGTCCCAAAGCAATAATTCCAGCTTTCCGCCAAGAGCCGAGAATACACATTTTTCTGCTCCTCCTTCAACTGGCCGTCTCCAAGAGTCAGGAACCGCAGCAGTTAGCGCGAGGTGAAATAGAGTTTGCGCGCATGCCGGATTATGTATATTGTATGCATGATGAAACGTCAACACCATGGCGAGCGTTTTCCTGGGGTGACCGGCCCCGTTCGCTTAATTCCGCGTGGTTTCTAGACTTATCAGGCTTACGGGCAGTGGCGGCCGTTGTAAGGGCTATTTGGGTTTTGCATTATCCGGCGCGCTGAAAAATGCAAAGTCGTCGGGGATTTTGAGAGTGGTTGATGGTAAGTTCAGTTGGGGACAGTTGTAAATTATGCATAGGTTTAATAATCTGAATCCCGTTTTTTGATTGTTTTCAAAGTTGCTATTGGTGAAGCGAAGTTGCCAGTTTCACGATGTTTAGAGATTTCGGCCTGATCATGGAGACCGTCACACCAAAACAGTCAGCACCGATCCCTCGGCAATCCCTTTCTGCTGCTGTTGTCGAAAGGCTCACAGAGAAAATCCTCAGCGGCGAATTGCGCGAAGGTGAACAACTTCGGCAGGACGCCATTGCCGCTGAATTTCAGACCAGTCGTATTCCCGTCCGTGAAGCTCTCAGCCATCTGGCGGCTGAAGGTCTCATCACCATAGTCCCAAATCGAGGCGCTGTTGTTTCGGCTCTTTCTCCGGACGAGATCATGCAGTTGTTCGAAACGCGCGCGGTCCTGGAGTGCTACATGCTGCGCTGCGCGATCGCCAACATGAAGGAAGAAGATTTCCAGCGCGCTGCGGACATCCTTAGTCAGTACGAACAATCTCTAGAGAATGATTCGGACGTGAAGTCTTGGGGCCGGTGGAACTGGAGTTTCCATTCCGCACTTTATGAGCCCGCCAATCGTCCGGTCATGCTGTCGTTCTTGAAGAAACTCAACATCAACTGCGACCGCTACACCCGTCTCCACTTGGTCTTCACGCGTAACTTGCACCGCGCCGGCCAGGCGCACCGCGAGCTTCTCGATGTCTGCAAGGCGAAGGACCCCGATTTAGCCGTTGCGGCTCTGTGGAAACATATAACGGACGCCGGCGAGTACCTGAAGGAATTTATCAAGCGCCATCGCGAACAGCATTCCTGAACGCCCGTGCGTGTAGTTGCACCCCCGGGGAGCATCACGGCAGGGGCAGCGCCCGCTGCCAATTGTAAACGATTCACCAGTGATGAAAGCCGGAAGGAAAGGTACATGGAGCGGCGAAAATTCTTGAAGGATCTGGCCGCCGTGGCTGCGGCCACTCGCTGTTTGCCGGGCAATGTCAAACCCGGCAAGTATTCAGGAGAGGCGACGGATCTCGGCGCGGCCTTCGAGGCCAGCGCGACTTCGGGAGCCGGCCTGGATATCGAAGGTCACACGCAGATTTCTGAATTCAGAATCGATGCGACGATATGGAAGGTGTACGAAGACCTGCGCACTCGCGAGGGAACGATCACCTTTGTGTCTGCAAGGGATGAGGCGCGCGTTCTGAGGAAGAGCGCGGAGGCTTCCTTCCCAGAAGCCGAGCCAGCCTATCTTGGATTGGACTTGAAGGACATCGGTACAACGGGTGCGGATCTTCTGGCAGAGCGCCTTCTTGCAAGTGGTGGTGATCCCGATCCGGTGAAGGTGAGGTCAGCTGCTCCGCCTCTCGGATCGTCCTCGCCGGAGCGCGCGGGTTGGAGGCTACCCTGGGACACGATTGTGGGAACGAAAGAATGTTTTGACACCATGCCGGTGTTCCCAGCGGGCGGCACAAGAACCTACCATCCGGTGCAGAACTTCCCCGAACTCACGAACCAAGCGGCCCGAAAACGATTCGATGGGCTTATCGGTGGCTGGATGCCTGCGGTGCGAAAAGTGATGGCACTTTCCGAAACGGCCTACGACGAAGTCGTGGTGTTCGGTGACGTGCAGGCGCGCGACAAGTTCATCGTCCAGACGTGGCATCGCACAGCGCGTGTTGAGAACGGCAAGATCACAAAAGTCGTTTACGGCCACAGCTACCCGGGGTTCCCTCCGCGGCGTACGGACCCCAACCCGGAACAGTTCTACCGCGCGCTCGCTGCGTTTACCGGCTACTGGGAGAAGTTGCTGAGCGACTTCTCGGCGGCTTCCGTTCCCGAGAATGACTGGATCGACATGTCCAAACATGCGTTTGCCAAAGAGCTTATGGTGCGGCCTGGCGGCGTGTATCCGAAATATGGGGCCATAGACCGCGATTACTACGGCTCGGAGTACGACGGGTTCCAGGACATCTTCACGATGAGTGTTTACGCGAATCTCGAATGGGGCCGCTTCGAAATGGCACGAGCGGTGATCGACAACTTCTTCACGGATTTCGTGGACGCCAAGGGTGTGAACAACATGCGTGGGCCCGAAATAGCGCAGTTCGGCATGACGCTTTCGCTCCTCGCGCGATACTTCAACTATACGGGAGACAGCGGCTTGTTGCTGCGTCATCGGGACAAGATCGAAGCGACGGCGGCTTTGCTTGTGGAGCTTCACGAGGAAAGCCTGCGCTTGCCGCAGGACGATTCCGGCTACGGATTGATCCACGGCTGGAGCGAATCGGATTCTTGCCTGGCCCCGAAACCCATGACCTGGTGGCTGCCCTATTTCGCGAACAACGCATATTCTGCGAGGGGGCTCAGGGATATCGCTCGAGTGTGGAGCGAGATTAATCGATCGAAGCCCTCACAGGCGATAGAAAAGATGGCCGTCGGTTGGCTGGAGCGCAGCAAGGTACTTCAGGACGTGCTTGTGGCGAGCATGGAAAAGAACGTACGAAGAGACATTCAGCCGCCTTACATAGGGCCGCTCCCTGGAACCACGATGACGTTTTGGGAATCGATGCAGAAAGAAAAGCCGAGCCCGCAACAGTGGGCGCACCGCGCCTATGCCGAGCTGCTGCAGGCCGATGTGCTGCCCGCCAGGCTGGCCAACACAGTGATCGACTGCATGCGTGCGTACGGCGCTACGACGCTCGGAGTTGTTGCCAACGTAGAACGGCCACATCCTGAGGGCCGCGATATTCTAGGTTTCATTTCATACGGCTACGCGCAGATGCTGCTGCGGCTGGATCGCGTTGAAGAATACCTACTGTTCCTCTACTCGCACCGGTACCACGACCACACTCGCGGGAGTTGGACTGCGGGGGAAGTAGCTGGCATTGATGGAGACAACGCGCTGTTTTGCATTCCCGCGCAGCAAACCATTCCGCTGTTGATTCGCTGGATGCTGGTTCTCGAAGATTGCGATGAAGAGAAGGTGTACTTGGCAAAAGGCGTTCCGCGTGACTGGGTTGCCAGCGGGAAGGAAATTCGAATCGATCGAGCGCCGACGCGCTGGGGCAGAATTAGTTTCAAACTGGTGGCCATGCCTGCGGCGAAAAGCATCGCTGCTTCCGTCGAGCTAGCCCGCTCTGGGTCGCCCAAAGAGGTGCACGTGAAGCTGCGGCTGCCCGCACAGAACAAATTACTGGAAGTCAGAGTCAACGGCCAGGCTGCGAATCTTCGCGGTCCTCGCAATGACACTGTCGTCATCCAGACGCGGAACGAGAGTCGATTCGAGGTTGTTGGCGAGTTCAGCTGAGTTGAACGGACCTGCCTGTCCCGAATGGAAACCCTTCCTAGTTTAGACGACGGCTGAGTCTGCACTACATTACTGGACTTGTAAGGGCTCCCGCCCTTCCGGCGGCGGCAGTAGGAATTCACAAGTGATCAATGATAGTAGGATCCGCGGTGACCAGCGGTTTTCCAGTCCGCACGCGAAATCCGTCGGTCCACCGAAGTGCCGAAGGAAAGGGGTGCAGGACATCAGGCGATCCTTCATCGAATCATGTTTGGGTCGCAAGATGGGAAGGCCTCGTGCCCTGGAATCTTTACCGCGCGGCGTCAGCGCGGATCATTCGAATGCCGAATACACCTGAAATGTCGTTTCCTTCGGCAGCTTCGAAGCGTACTGTCACTTTCTGCTTTCCCTCGACCAACGGAGGCGGCAGAGAGTATTCAACGTCAAAGAAGCGAATGTCCTGTTCCGGGCTGCGCCGTTCCGTGGCTTGTTGCCCCACTTTCGTTCCGTCCACGAGAATGTCGAAGGCCCCGTCCCGGCGCGCCTCATTGCTGTAAGTTACGATCAAAGTTACTGGATGGGCGGTATCGATGGGAAGGTCAAAAGAGAACCACTTCGTCCCGCGTCGTCCATAGTGCCCCTGGATTTGGACCGGGGAGGTGTCTTCTCCCTGCTGGTTGAAATCGCGTTCCGTCTGCATTTGGCCGGGTTGCGCAAAGGCCACGGTTGACGCTTCCAATTTCTCTTTTCTTTCTTCTTCAGCAGCGTAGGCCGCGGATTTTTTCTTCCATTCCTGCGGGGTGAACATGTCCCAGTAAATAGCGTATCTACGCCTTGGCAATTGATAAAAGGGGAGAAAATCGATATCCGTGGTCAATCCCACTCCTGATGTGCGAAACATCCCGGGTTTGCCTGTGACGGGTTTCAACCAATTTTCCACTGGCTGCGCTGCAGCGACCAACACAGGTGCTTGCGGCTCCGCGTTTCTGTCCGGGCCGCGTTTTCTCTCTTGTCCTAGATCTCCGGCCAGAACCAGCGGGCCCCACATCAGAGCAAGGCGATTCGGATTGTCGGGCAGGGGTTCCGTTCGGAGTGTTTTCGGCAGCACCAACTCCACTTTGTCCTCTTTTTTCCAAGTGCGATTGATTTCGACATACGAATCTGCTTTCGGAAGATTCGTCAGCAATTCGCCGTTTACCTTCACGCTAAAGCCTGTGCCTGCCCAGTAGGGCCGCCGCAACGCCAACGTAAATTTCCTTGGCGTATCAGAAGTGATCTGCAGCGAAGTGGATTGGCCAGCAGGGAAGTCCGTGCTCATTTTGAGTTTCACGCCTGCCGATTGCCAGTTCGCAGTCGACGGAGCATACAGGCTTACCCAAAGCTTGTCTCCGGATTCGTAATAGATTCCATACGCGTGCAGGGCATGACTCTCCATGCCGGAACCAACACAGCAGGTGAAATCTTCGTACTTGTCTTGGTATTCGTGCTGGACGCCCCGGCCAACCGGCACCATGTAGCAGACACGGCCGTCGTCTGGATCCTGGGAAGCTAGAATGTGATTGAACAAGGCGCGCTCGTGGAAGTCCGCGTAGCGTATGTCGGGTTCGACGGAGAACAAAGCGCGCGCCATCTTGATCATGTTGTAGACGTCGCAGGTTTCGGCGGTGCGTCCGTCAATCATGTCATTCAACTTGTCTGGCGGACTGAAATACTCGTTCTTGCCGTGGCCTCCGGTGGCAAAGCTATGGTGCAGCGCAACCTGGTCCCAGAAAAATGTCGCAGCTCTGTAATCCGCTTCATCGCCCGTATAAATGTACCGCGCGAGGGACCCAAGAAGCTTGGGCACTTGGGTGTTGCCGTGTTTGCTGGAAAGGATGTCCTGGCCAGCAGCAAGTGGATCGACAATGGCGCGATGTTGAAACTTACGGGAAAGCGTTAGCCATCGAGCATCGCCGGTGTCCGCGTAGAGGTCGGCGGTTACTTCGTTCATGCCGCCGAATTCCGTGGCAAGCATCTTCTGAATCTGCTCGTCATCCAGTCTTGCGAGAATACTTTCAGCCCAACCGGCGAACTTAATTTCTACTTCCAAGGCCTCGCGGTCGTCCGTGTAACGGTAGGCATCGCGGAGCCCAGCAAATATTTTGTGTTCGACGTACCATGGAGACCAAAGCCCATTCAGGTCGAAACCACCTGACCGTATAATGCCTCGGCACAATTCCTCAAAATGGAGCTTTCCATCAACGCCGTCTTTGTCCATGAGGGCGCCCAGGTAACCATCGCCCTGCTTCTCTTGAATTTCTTTGAGCTCCTTCACGATGTAGTCGGCGCGTTCCTTGAAGCGCACGTCACCTGTCGCGGCCCACATGAGGCTCACAGCGGACAGGTAGTGTCCTGCAATGTGACCCGTGAGTTGCCGGCCGGGGCCGTCCCATCCTCCGTAACCTTTCCCTTTGGGGTCCAAGCCGGCGCGCAGACGCAGGAAAGACAGCATACGGTCGGGCTCTAGCTCGAGGAGATATTTGGCGTCCAGGTCTTGCGCGATCTTGAGAGGCCCACCAAGCAAACGCACGTCGTTTAGAGGAAGAGGGCGGGCCTTTAGAATTTTGTTCTTCGAAATTTGGGCGGCATTCCGCGCTTGCGCAAGAGCAATTGCCGGAAAACAAAGACTCATCGCCAAAACGGTAGGAAGTAGCTTTCTCACCGAGATCTCCAAACAGTTCGAATATAATATACAATATCAGTTTTTACCAGATTCAACCGGTCGCATTTGGTCTCTGCGTGCTCTAACGTTTTCGCCATCAGCCACCATCGTCGGCGTATCGTTCATTTCAATGTCGCGAAGCATCCGACGAGCCCTTGGATCATCCAGCAGTTGCGGAGGCAGGGATCAGGCACACAATTTTTTCATGTCCTTGATTTCGTCCTCACAGACGTTTGTACATCACGAACCCCGCACACATACGGGATTGTATACTGTCCGGCCCTCTCTTTAGTCGAGTGTCATTCGCTTTGCCTCTTGGACTGAGTGCTTTTGGATATTGTATGCAATGTAGTACGCTATTTGGGGCTCTGCTCTGGCAGACAGCGGCGGATCAACAGGGGGGATTTTGAAACTAGAAGGAGTGTTTTCAGTTCTGCCAACACCGTTCACAAACGCGGGAGACGTCGATGTCGATGGGCTTTGTCGCGTGGTGGACTTCTTTGTCAAAGCGGGAGTGAACGGTGTTACGGCACTTGGTGTCACTGGAGAAGTGGCGCGACTCAACGAGCGTGAGCGAGGAATTGTCCTGGACACAGTCCTGGGCCGAGTCAATGGACGCATTCCGGTAGTCGCTGGAACAACAGCTGATGGGCTTCGGACTTGCATCGAATACAGCCGCCACGCTCAAAGCGCGGGAGCGTCTGCAGTGATGGTAAGCCCGCCGCGGATGCCGAAACTCAACTCGGACGCAGTTTTGGCGCACTTCTCTGCACTGAGTTCAGCAGTAGAAGTGGAAATCGTGATTCAGGACTATCCTCCGATTTCCGGGTTCAGCATGGAACCTCTGCTTCTCGCTCGCATTGCGCGCGAGGTCCCGAGGGCGCGGACAATTAAGTTGGAGGACCCACCGACCCCGTTTAAGACTAGTCGAATTCTGGCCCAATGCGACGGAATTGAGGTCAGTGTCTTGGGTGGTCTCGGAGGCGTATTTTTGCTCGAGGAACTATTGGCAGGAGCGTCCGGTGTGATGACAGGATTTGCGTACCCAGAAATGCTGGTGGATGTTGTCCAATTGTTTAAATCCGGCCAGGTTGACGAGGCGGCTGACGCGTTCTATCGATATGTGCCGCTAATGCGCTTTGAATTCCAGGAAGGTCTCGGCATGTCTATTCGCAAGGAAGTCTTGCATCGGCGGGGAGTCCTAACCGAAGCAACGATTCGCCCTCCAGGGACAATGATGGGCGGATCTGATCGCGCTGCACTAGATCTACTCTTACGTTGGATGCGCGATAAGCAGAGGGTATCATGGACTTAGGATTGAAGGGGAAGGTGGCGATGGTGGCGGGCGCCAGCCGCGGGCTCGGTTTTGCAGTGGCCAAGACTCTGGCAAGCGAAGGTGCCATCGTCTCGATGGCTTCCCGGGACCGGGATGCGATCGCGAAAGCCTCCGCTCGCGTCCAGGAGGAGGTCGGAGGGACCACAATCGGGTGCGTGGCCGATGTTTGTTCGGCCGAAAACATCGCAACGTGGCATCGAAAGACAGTCGAACGCTTCGGTGGCATCGATCTACTGGTTACAAACTCTGGCGGGCCGCCACCGGGAAGGGTGAATTCATTCGACGATGCCGGCTGGCAGAACGCATTCGAGCTAATTTTGCTCAGCACGGTTCGGACGGTCCGAGTTGTGGCGCCCTCAATGATCGAACGCCGTGGGGGAAGTATCTTGATGTTGACGTCGTCGTCAGTTCGGGAGCCCATTACCGATCTTGCGTTGTCCAACGTACTCCGTGCATCTGTTGCGGCGCTCGCGAAGACGCTCGCGAATGAACTCGCGGGGCACGGGATCAGGGTAAACCAGCTCATACCTGGCCGCATCGCGACAGGTCGCGTACGCGAGTTAGATGACATCAGGAGCAAGGCCGCGGGAATTTCGGTCAAGGAACAGGAAAATCGCGTAGCAGCCACGATTCCTCTGGGCAGATATGGAAATCCCGAGGAATTGGCTAGCGCGGCGGCTTTCTTGCTATCGGCTGCTGCATCCTACATCACGGGCGCTACGCTGCAGGTCGACGGCGGGCTAGTGCGGAGCGTTATTTGAGTTCACGCCGAAGCCAGGATGAAGTTCAGAAAATTGAGACCGGCCATGCTACTGGCGTTTGTACGCGAGCAGTATTATTGATCAATTGAGCGCTTCTGTAGGCGAACACGCCAGGGTTATCGACGGCATTGAGAGGGGTGATTCTGAGGTAGCGGAGCGCGCCATTCAAACGAACTGGCAGAACCGTGCTGACAGGCTGTGTAAAGTGATTGAAACGTTTGGTGAACGAGGAATTTGGTAGTCCATACTCCGACTAGGGCTGGACTTCGACCGAGTCTTCGCGTTTTGCGAAATTGATGGCGTGCGGCCGGGGTTTTTGCCGACTGGTACGGTTCATAGTTTCTTGGGTCTGTTGCGAACGGCAAGCGGTGGAGGCTAAAAGTGGGAATCATGCGAACCTTCTTTCTGACATGCGCACAGAGTCGATGGTTGCGCGAGCAAGCACCTCGCTACAGGTTCGTGCGACGGACCGTGTCACGATTCATGCCCGGGGAGACAGTATCTGATGCTCTCGCTGCCGCTGCTGCGCTAAGCGAACAGTCGATCGGAACGATCTTCACGCAACTTGGAGAAAACGTTTCAGATCTCACTGAAGCGGAGCAAGTTACTGTCCATTATCTGGACGTGCTGGACCGCATTCGTTCCCAAGGATTGCGGACGGAAGTGTCGGTGAAATTGACTCAGCTTGGTTTGGACCTTAACCCGGAACTCTGCTACACGAATCTTGTGAGAATCATCGAACACGCGGGAATGCGAAGTGTCGTCTGGATCGACATGGAGGCGAGCAATTACGTCGACCCGACGCTGGCATTGTTTCGTCGCGCCAAGCTGGTATACCCCAATGTTGGCGTCTGTTTGCAAGCATACCTCTTCCGCACGGCTAAAGACTTGGCGTCCTTAGTTCCACTCGGAGCTGCGATTCGCCTCGTCAAGGGTGCCTACAAGGCGCCACCGGACGTGGCTTTTCCGCGTAAGAAGGATGTTGATGAGAACTACTTTGCTTTAGCCAAGCAGTTGTTGGGCGACGAAGCAAGAGCCAGCGGGGTGCGTGCGGCAATGGCCACTCATGATCAAAAACTCATTCGCCGCATCACGGAGTTTGCAGCGTCCCGGGGACTAAGTAAGGATTGCTTGGAATTTCAGATGCTGTATGGCATTCAACGGGCCGAACAGCGTCGACTGGCCCAAGAGGGGTGGAATTCAATTGTCCTAGTCGCATATGGCAGGTTCTGGTTTCCGTGGTTTATGAGGCGCTTGGCGGAACGTCCGGCCAACGCTGTCTTCGTCATACGCAACCTGTTTGCGACCTGAGGCCAGGGTTGCAGGAAGGTCAGCCGACTGCGTTCATGGCGAACTCCTCCGAGCCTATGCAGCGATCACGGACGAACGCGGCCTAATTCAGCAGAGCAAAGTAATTGACTGTCAGATCTAACATGGATGACCGCATAAATAGACTCAACTCATTGTCCAGCCAATCCGGTGCGATTCATCTGTGGAAGTGCTTGAAAAAAATCGCGGGAGCGGCGGGAATTGTGCCCGACAGCCCCGTGACAGTGTGGGATTCTCACCAACGACAGGGCAGCGTTCTAACCAACTGAACTACGTCCCCAGCAGTGGAACCAACAACGTAGCACCATGAAGGATGAATGCTCCTTGGACTTGCCGCAACATGGCGGGCGATCTCGGGAGCAGCCGATTTTTGAGCGGCTGCTCCCCCGGCGATGTAGTTTCCGCGGGCAAGGGACGGAGTACTCTTAAGTGACACTATTAATTACGTTTATATAAATAATTAATAAATATTTTATAGTTTCGGTTAATATGGAATCTTCCGGATCGCCTCTCTTTGTTCTGGAGGTTTTTTCGGGATACTGTCAGGTAAACGCTATGCTCGACGCCAAAACCCCTAAACTCAAGGGCTTGCGAAAGGAATCAGGCAAGGCTAGAATCAAGTTGCTATCTTTCCTTCATCTGGGACGCGATCGGATTCTTCTGGGCGCTTCACGAAAAGCGAGAGTTGTTCGGAAAGTGGAAGCGCGGTAATCGCTGGTTCGTGGCGGGGGATTGTTCCGAATAGGCGGTGCATTCCCGAATAGAGGTGAGGTAACGTACCGCAGAAACTCAGAGAAGTGGAACGCAAAGTTAAACGCAAGAGGCCAAGTAGGGAAATAAGTCGTTTATTATCAAGGGCCGAGGTAGCTCAGTGGTAGAGCAGCCGATTCGTAATCGGCAGGTCGCGAGTTCAACTCTCGCCCTCGGCTCCAACTCTAAGAAAACAAACGAGTTCATGAAGCCAGTGACCTGCCGCTGAGCTAACCTGGCGTCAGGTTCCATCAAAGTTCCATCGTTCTTTTCGAGGGCATTCATGGCGTTCTGGATGTCTTTGGTTGCGACGATTGCGTAGCGTATGAAGACCGAACGGGTCTTCCAGCCACCAATCTTCAT